>NZ_CP040018.1:0-618194 GCF_005280255.1 Arthrobacter sp. 24S4-2
ATGACAGTAGACGAAGCCAACCACGCGAATACTGTCGGAAGTTCCTGGCGGCGGGTTGTGAGCCTCCTGGAGCAGGACCACCGGGTTTCACCCCGGCAGCGCGGCTTCGTAATCCTCGCCCAGGCGCAGGGACTGATCGGATCCACCCTCTTGGTGGCCGTGCCCAACGAACTCACCCGCGAAGTCCTGCAGACCCAGGTCAAGGAAGCCCTCGATGACGCCCTGCACAGCGTCTTCTCCGACGACATCCGCTGCGCCATCGACGTCGACACCGATCTGGTGCCCCTCCACACGGAGCCGGAACCCGCCGTCGAACTTTCCCTCGCCACCGATCCCACGGTGGAACAGAAGCCGCAGCCTATGCTGCCTAGCACTTCCCACGAATTTGGCCGACTAAACCCGAAGTACGTCTTCGACACGTTCGTGATCGGTTCCTCGAACCGGTTCGCGCACGCGGCTGCCGTCGCCGTTGCCGAGGCACCGGCCAAGGCCTACAACCCGCTGTTCATCTATGGCGATTCCGGCCTGGGCAAGACGCACCTGCTGCACGCGATCGGACACTACGCCCGGCGCCTCTACAGCGGAATCCGGGTCCGCTACGTGAACTCCGAAGAATTCACCAACGACTTCATCAACTCCATCCGGGACGACGAGGGCACGAGCTTCAAGACCACCTACCGGAACGTCGATGTGCTGCTGATCGATGACATCCAGTTCCTGGCCGGTAAGGACCGGACGCTGGAGGAGTTCTTCCACACCTTCAACGCGCTGCACAACAACAACAAACAGGTGGTCATCACGTCCGACCAGCCGCCCAAGCTGTTGGCCGGGTTCGAGGACAGGATGAAGTCGCGCTTCGAATGGGGCCTGCTGACTGACATCCAGCCACCGGAACTGGAAACCCGGATCGCGATCCTCCGGAAGAAGGCCCTCAGCGAAGGCCTGTCGGCACCGGACGACGCCCTGGAGTACATCGCGTCCAAGATCTCCAGCAACATCCGCGAACTCGAGGGCGCCCTCATCCGGGTCACTGCCTTCGCCAGCCTGAACCGCCAGCCGGTGGATGTGGCCCTGGCCGAAATGGTGCTCAAGGACCTCATCACGGACGACGGCGCCCAGGAAATCACCTCCGCGCAGATCCTGACCCAGACGGCCGACTACTTCAAGCTCAGCATGGAAGAGCTCTGCAGCAAGTCGAGGACCCGCACGCTGGTGACCGCGCGCCAGATCGCCATGTACCTCTGCCGCGAGCTGACCGATATGTCACTTCCCAAGATCGGGCAGGAGCTCGGCGGCCGGGACCACACCACGGTGATCCACGCGGACCGCAAGATCCGCGAACTGATGGCCGAGCGCCGTGTGATCTACAACCAGGTTACGGAGCTGACCAACCGCATCAAGCAGCAGCAGCGGGACTCCTGAGCCGCCACTCCCTACCTTATTAACAGGCGCATGTGGATAAGCCTGTGGACAGTTAAGGGGACAACCGCGCTTAATGGGCTTAAAACCCTTAAGCCATCTGTGGATCAGCGAAACGGCAAAAAAAGTTGTCCCCATCCACACCCTGTTTAAAACCTGCTTCGCCCACAACGGATGAACAGGGCTTAACCGCGGAATCGTGCCGTGAAACACGGTTATCCACAGTTTCCACAGCAGTTATTAACACTACTAATCCCAAAAAATTGAAATTCCCTCAAATAACAATCTCGTTCCCCACCCCGCACAGCCTCGTGACCTCGGCCCGGAAGGGCCAGCGTCCTTCCCGGGGATGGGGAAATCCTCAATGTTCCGGCTAAGCTGTCAGCAGCGCTCCCATCCTTGGGTCTGTTTGTGGTTCAGCAAGCGCGGACCATGCAGGTTCCGGTGTCCGGGAGCAAGGTTTTTTGAACTCCCCGAGGGAGTTCCCGTTGAGAAAATGGCAGCAGCAATGAAAGGCGGCACCCTTCCGTGAAGTTCAGAGTCGAACGGGACGTCCTGGCAGAAGCCGTCACATGGACCGCCCGGTCGTTGTCTCCGCGGCCGCCGGTTCCGGTGCTTTCCGGGCTCCTCCTCAAGGCCGAGTCCGGCACCGTGAGCCTCTCGAGTTTTGACTACGAAACGTCAGCCAGGCTCGAAATCCCGGCTGACATCAGCGTTGAAGGAACCATCCTGGTGTCCGGCCGCCTCCTGGCGGACATCTGCCGCAGCCTGCCCTCAGCTCCCGTTGAAGTCGAAACCGACGGCAACAAAGTCACGCTTACCTGCCGCCGCAGCAGTTTCCACCTCGCCACCATGCCGGAGGCCGAATACCCCCCGCTGCCCGCACTACCCACCATCAGCGGCACGGTTCCGGGCGACTCGTTCGCCCAGGCCGTCTCCCAGGTGATCATTGCCGCCAGCAAGGACGACACCCTGCCCATCCTCACCGGTGTCCGCATGGAAATCGAGGACGACCTCATCACCCTGCTGGCAACGGACCGCTACCGCCTTGCGATGCGCGAAGTGCCCTGGAAGCCAGTCACTCCGGGAATCTCCACAAGCGCCCTGGTCAAGGCCAAAACCCTCAACGAAGTTGCCAAAACGCTCGGCAACAGCGGTGACATCAACCTTGCCCTGGCAGACGACGACAGCCGGCTGATCGGATTTGAGAGCGGCGGACGCACCACAACCTCGCTCCTGGTAGACGGCGACTACCCCAAGATCCGTTCACTGTTCCCGGATGCCACCCCGATTCACGCCACGGTCCAGACCCAGGAATTGGTCGAGGCTGTCCGGCGCGTGTCCCTCGTTGCTGAGCGCAACACCCCCGTGCGGCTTGCGTTTACCGAGGGTCAACTCCATCTCGACGCCGGCACCGGCGAGGACGCCCAGGCCTCCGAAGAACTTGAAGCGCAGCTGACCGGAGACGAGATCACCGTTGCCTTCAACCCGCACTACCTTGTCGAAGGCCTGAGCGTCATCGAAACGAAGTACGTGCGGTTCTCCTTCACCACCGCTCCCAAGCCCGCCATGATCACCGCCCAGGTCGACGCCGACGGCGAAGACCAGGATGACTACCGGTACCTGGTCATGCCGGTGCGCCTGCCCAACTAGGTAGCAGCTGATGTCGTTTTGGGCACCCAAAACGACATCTATTGCGACCCAGTTGGGCACCAATCGCAGCCCCGTCACCACACCAGCGCAGAAAAGAGTTCCTACCGTGCATATCGGACTGATCGGCCTTGGAAAAATGGGTTCCAACATGCGCGAAAGACTGCGCAAGGGTGGAATCGAAGTCACGGGCTTTGACCGAAATCCGGACGTCACCGACGTCGCCACGGTTGACGACCTCATCGCGGCCGTTCCCGCCCCGCGCGTCATCTGGGTCATGGTCCCGGCCGGCGACATCACCGATGCCGTGATCACCGAACTAGGATCCAAGCTCGACGCCGGCGACCTCGTGATCGACGGCGGCAACTCCCGCTTCACGGAGGACCAGAAGCACGGCGCCGCGCTGGCCGAAAAAGGCATCCGCTTCGCCGACTGCGGTGTATCCGGCGGTGTCTGGGGACTGCAGAACGGCTACGGCCTGATGGCCGGCGGCGATGCCGCCGACATCGAACGTGCCATGCCGGCATTCGATGCGCTCCGTCCCGAAGGCGACCGGGCTGACAGCTTTGTCCATGTCGGCGGAATCGGCGCGGGGCACTACGCCAAGATGGTGCACAACGGCATCGAGTACGGGCTGATGCAGGCCTACGCCGAGGGCTATGAACTCCTCGCGGCCAAGGACATCGTCACGGACCTTCCCGGGACATTCCGTGCATGGCAGAAGGGCACAGTCGTGCGCTCCTGGCTGCTGGACCTCATGGTCAAGGCCCTGGACGAGGATCCGGGCCTGGCCTCGATCGACGACTACGTGGAAGATTCCGGCGAAGGCCGTTGGACCGTTGAAGAAGCGATCGCCAACGCGGTTCCGGCCCCGGCCATCACGGCAGCCTTGTTTGCGCGGTTCTCGTCCCGCGAGGACAACTCGCCGGCCATGAAGATGGTGTCCGCCCTGCGGAATCAGTTCGGCGGCCATGCCACCCGTCCGGCCAAGTAGCGGCAATCCGAGCAGTCCGGGAATCCTGAAGACGGCGTGTACCTAGAAAAGCTCTCACTGACCGATTTTCGCAGTTATGCCCAGGTGGACCTCACGCTCGAACCCGGCGTGACGGTGCTGGTGGGATACAACGGCATCGGTAAGACCAACCTCATGGAGGCCATCGGTTACCTGGCCACGCTCAGCTCGCACAGGGTGAGCACGGATGCCCCGCTCCTGCGGTTCGGGACCGAGCGTGCCCTGATCCGGGCCAAGCTGGTCCGTGGTGAGCAGTCAACGGTGCTGGAGCTGGAAATTAACGCCACCCGGGCCAACCGCGGGCGGATAAACCGCAGCAACCCTGTACGGGCACGGGACATCCTTGGAATTTGCCAGACGGTGCTCTTTGCGCCGGAGGATCTTGCCTTGGTGAAGGGCGATCCTTCCAACCGCCGGCGCTTCCTCGACGAGCTGCTGGTCAGCCTCATGCCCCGCCATTCGGCCACCCGCAGTGATTACGACCGCGTCCTGAAGCAGCGCAATGCCCTGCTGAAATCAGGCCGCGCCGGAAAGTTCACCTCCGGGCATGAGGCAACCCTGGACGTGTGGGACCAGCACATGGCCCGCGCCGGTGCCGAGCTGCTGCACGCCCGGCTTGAACTCGTGGAACGGCTGCGGCCGCACCTGAACAAGGCCTATGCGCAGCTGACCGACGGGTCGAAGGAAGCGGATGCCATCTACCGGTCCACCCTCCAGGACCTGCTGGACGACGACGGCGACGGCGCCGGTTACGCTGCCGGCCCCTCCGCCGTCGGACGCGGTGAGGACCTCCGCATGCTGTCCGTCGATGAGCTGACCGAACGCTATGTGCAGGCTTTCGCGGCGTCCCGCCGCAAGGAACTGGAGCGTGGCATATCGCTGGTCGGCCCGCACCGCGACGATGTGGAACTCATCCTCGGCGAGGCACCGGCGAAAGGGTATGCCTCCCACGGCGAAACGTGGTCCATGTGCCTTTCCCTGCGGCTTGCGTCCTACTACGTAATGCTCGACGACGCCCGCACCGGCGGGTCCGCCCCGATTCTGATCCTTGACGATGTGTTTGCCGAACTCGACGTCCAGCGTCGGCGTAAACTGGCGGCAATAGTATCCGGCGCCGAACAGGTGCTGGTGACCGCCGCCGTCGACGCCGATATTCCGGAGGAACTGACCGGGCGGCGGGTGAAGGTCATCCCGGGAGGAATCGATGAGTCGGAATCCCAATGAATAAGGACACCGGCGGTGGGCTGCAGCCTGGCCGCGATCCCGACGACATTGATGCTCCCCAGGCAGCCCTCAACCGGATGCGGGAAGCGGCGGCCGCCCGGGGTGAAATCCGCCGCAAGTACCCGCCGCCCGCAAGCGGAGCCAAGAAGCCCGGGCGCAGCGCCGGAACCCGCGGCTTCACCCAGTTCCACGGCACCGGCCGCGATCCGCTGGGCCTGGGCAAGGTAGTGGGACGGCTTGTCGCAGAACGCGGCTGGACCTCTCCGGTTGCCGTCGGTTCCGTGATGGCGGAGTGGAGTACCCTGGTGGGTCCGGAAATCTCGGCGCACTGCACTCCTGAAAGCTTCACGGACACCACCCTTCATGTACGGTGCGATTCCACGGCCTGGGCCACCCAGCTCCGGCTGCTCAGTTTCAGCCTCCTCGAAAAATTCCGGACCGAGCTGGGCGAGGGCGTAGTCACCAAGATCCAGGTGCTGGGCCCGGCGGCGCCTAGCTGGCGGAAGGGCGGACGGACCGTCAACGGCCGAGGTCCCCGCGACACGTACGGATAGCGGTTTGCGATGATGGCCGGCGCTATCCCGCCGTCCGGCTTCGCCTACTATTGAAAAATGGCCAAACGGCGTGTAGGACGCTCGAACGCCCCGGGACCGTATAGGAACCCGGAGACCGGACCGCTGGAGCCTTGCAGGTAGAGCCAATGGCCAGCCAGCGCCACTTTCGTCCGCGTTTGCGGGCCTGGAATGCGGGATTACGCTCTCCCACACGGTAGAATCGGGGTAGATAACTGGGCGCCGGTGAAACGTTGACTGAGTCCGTTTTTCGGCGCATTTCCTGCGGCCGGGGTACGGTTCCGCCAGTCACCGAAGTAGTCGGCGCGATCAGCGACGTGCCTGTTGGCGGGAGCCGCTTCCATCGGAGACGGTAACGGCCGGCCAAACGAATACAGAGGAGTCGAGAGCGCCTGTGGCTAACGACAATGCAGATGTCCTGGCAGTGCAACCCGCAGCTGGGGATGCCCGTGCAACTGATGCGCCGGCGGAGCCCGCCGAACGCAAGGGATACGGCGCCAGTGACATCACTGTCCTTGAAGGACTCGAGGCCGTCCGCAAACGGCCCGGCATGTACATCGGGTCCACCGGGCCCCGCGGGCTGCACCACCTCGTGTATGAAGTGGTGGACAACTCCGTCGATGAGGCCCTGGCCGGGTACTGCACCCACATCGAGATTGTTCTCCAGGCTGACGGCGGAGTCAAAGTGGTTGACGACGGCCGCGGCATCCCGGTAGACATGCACCCCACCGAGCACAAGCCCACGGTTGAGGTGGTAATGACCATCCTGCACGCCGGCGGCAAGTTCGGCGGCGGCGGTTATGCCGTTTCCGGCGGCCTCCACGGCGTGGGCATCTCCGTGGTCAACGCACTTTCCAGCAGGGTGGACACAGAAGTCCGGCGCCAGGGCCACGTCTGGCGGATGTCCTTCGCCGATGGCGGCAAGCCCCAAGGCGGCCTGGTCCAGGGTGATGAGACGGACCAGACCGGAACCACCCAAACGTTCTACCCGGACGCCAGCATCTTCGAATCCACTGAATTCGACTTCGAGACGCTCCGTGCGCGCTTCCAGCAGATGGCGTTCCTGAACAAGGGGCTGCGCATCACCCTCACCGACGAACGCCGCGTGGCCCAGGAAGACTCGGAAGACGAGGATCTGGACCTCGACGCCGTTCCCACCGAAGGCGAAGTCGCAGCGGAATACCGCACCGTGGTGTACCAGTACGACGACGGCCTGCTGGACTACGTGAAGCACCTGAACTCCGGCAAGAAGGTTGACGTGGTCCACGAGGACGTCATCGCCTTCGAAACCGAGGACACGGAACGGAAAATCGCCCTGGAAATGGCGATGCAGTGGACCAACGCGTATTCCGAAAGCGTCCACACCTATGCCAACACCATCAACACGCACGAGGGCGGCACCCACGAAGAGGGCTTCCGCGCCGCCATGACTTCGCTCATCAACCGCTATGCGCGCGAAAAGAACATCATCAAGGAAAAAGACGACAACCTCACCGGTGATGACATCCGCGAGGGCCTCACCGCCGTCATTTCCGTGAAGCTGGCCGAACCGCAGTTCGAAGGCCAGACCAAAACCAAACTCGGCAACTCCGAGGTCAAGGGCTTCGTCCAGCGCGTGGTCACGGATGGCCTGGGTGACTGGCTTGAACGCAACCCCGGCCCGGCACGCGATGTTATCCGCAAGGCCATTTCTGCGGCCCAGGCCAGGATGGCGGCCCGCAAGGCCCGCGACAACGCCCGGCGCAAGAGCCCGCTGGAGTCCTTCGGCATGCCGGGCAAGCTGTCTGACTGCTCCTCGAAGGATCCCGCCAAGTGTGAGGTCTACATTGTGGAGGGTGACTCCGCCGGCGGTTCGGCCAAGCGCGGCCGCAACCCGGAAACGCAGGCCATTTTGCCGCTTCGCGGCAAGATCCTGAACGTGGAGCGGGCGCGGCTGGACAAGGCCCTCGGCAACAACGAGGTCCAGTCCATGATCACCGCTTTCGGCACGGGCATCGGCGAGGACTTCGACCTCAGCAAGCTCCGCTACCACAAGATCGTCCTGATGGCCGATGCTGACGTTGACGGCCAGCACATCACCACACTCCTGATGACGCTCCTGTTCCGTTACATGCGCCCGCTGATTGAAAACGGCTACGTATACCTTGCCCAGCCGCCGCTGTACCGGATCAAGTGGTCCAATGCTCCGCACGACTACGTCTACAGCGACCGCGAACGCGACGCCAGGCTCGTGGCGGGCCAGGCCGCAGGGCGCCGCATCCCCAAGGACAACGGCATTCAGCGCTACAAGGGTCTCGGCGAGATGGACTACACGGAACTGTGGGACACCACCATGGATCCGGACCACCGGACCCTCCTCCAGGTCACCATGGATGATGCCCTCGCGGCGGACCAGATCTTCACCGTGCTGATGGGCGAGGACGTTGAATCCCGCCGTAATTTCATTCAGCAGAACGCCAAGGATGTCAGGTTCCTGGATATCTAGAGGGCCATTGGCCAGCCCGAATATTCTTGATTCGACATATACCTGAAACGGAAAATATAGACTATGAGTGACGAAACACCCGAGGTTCCCGGCGAGCCCGCCGGTCCCGCCGAGCCCGTCCTTGAGGGCGACGTACTGGTCGATCGCGTGGAGCAGGTGGACCTGCAGACGGAAATGCAGCGCTCCTACCTGGACTACGCCATGGCCGTTATCGTCGGCCGTGCGCTGCCGGACGTCCGTGATGGCCTCAAGCCCGTCCACCGCCGCGTGCTCTACGCGATGTTCGACGGCGGCTACCGCCCGGACCGCTCGTTCAACAAGTGCGCCCGCGTGGTGGGCGAGGTCATGGGCCAGTACCACCCGCACGGCGACACGGCCATCTACGATGCCCTGGTCCGACTGATCCAGGACTGGACCATGCGCTACCCGCTGGCGCTGGGACAGGGAAACTTCGGTTCTCCCGGTAACGACGGCGCCGCCGCGCCGCGTTACACCGAAACGAAGATGGCGCCGCTTGCCATGGAAATGGTCCGCGACATCGACGAGGAGACCGTCGACTTCCAGGACAACTACGACGGCAAGAACCAGGAACCCACCATCCTGCCGGCGCGCTTCCCCAACCTGCTGGTCAACGGCTCCTCGGGCATCGCCGTCGGCATGGCAACCAACATTCCGCCGCACAACCTCCGCGAGGTAGCCGACGGCGTGCAGTGGTACCTGGCCAACCCGACAGCCAGCCGGGAAGAGCTGCTCGAAGAACTGTTGCTCCGCATTAAGGGCCCGGACTTCCCGACCGGCGCGACCATTCTGGGACACAAGGGCATCGAAGACGCCTACCGCACCGGGCGCGGTTCCATCACCATGCGCGCGGTGGTCAACGTGGAGGAACTCCAGGGCCGCACCTGCCTGGTGGTTACCGAGCTTCCGTACCAGGCCAACCCGGACAACCTGGCCATCAAGATTGCCGAACTCGTCAAGGACGGGAAGATCTCGGGCATCGCCGACCTGCGTGATGAGACATCCGGCCGCACCGGCCAGCGCCTGGTCATTGTGCTCAAGCGCGACGCCGTGGCCAAGGTGGTGCTTAACAACCTCTACAAGCACACCCAGCTGCAGGACAACTTCGCGGCCAACATGCTGGCGATCGTTGACGGTGTCCCGAGGACCCTCAGCCTGGATGCCTTCATCCGGCACTGGGTCACCCACCAGATGGACGTCATTGCACGCCGGACCCGCTACCGCCTGCGCAAGGCGGAAGAGGAAGCACACATCCTGCGCGCCCTCCTCAAGGCTTTGGACATGCTGGACGAGGTTATTGCCCTCATCCGCGCCTCCAACACCACCGAAGCGGCGCGCGACGGCCTGATGCAGCTGCTGGATATCGATGAACTTCAGGCGCGTGCCATCCTGGACATGCAGCTTCGCCGGCTCGCCGCCCTGGAACGCCAGAAGATCCAGGACCGGCACGCGGAACTGGAAGCCCTGATTGCCGAGTACAACTCGATCCTGGCCTCGGAAGAGCGCCAGCGCGAGATTATCAGCACTGAACTTTCCGAAATCGTCGCCAAGCACGGCGATGACCGCCGCACGAAGATCCTGATGGGCTTCGACGGTGACATGTCCATGGAAGATCTCATTCCTGAAGAGGAAATGGTGGTCACCATCACCCGCGGCGGCTACGTCAAGCGCACGCGGAGCGACAACTACCGCTCCCAGCAGCGCGGTGGCAAGGGCATCAAGGGTGCCCAGCTGCGCGGGGACGACGTCGTGGAGCATTTCTTCGTCACCACAACGCATCATTGGCTGCTGTTCTTCACCAACCTGGGCCGCGTCTACCGTGCCAAGGCCTACGAACTCGTGGAAGCGGGGCGTGACGCCAAGGGCCAGCACGTCGCCAACCTGCTGGCATTCCAGCCGGACGAGCACATCGCCCAGGTACTGGACCTCCGCGACTACCAGCACGCCCCGTACCTGGTGCTGGCCACCAAGCGCGGCCTGGTCAAGAAAACCCGCCTGGAGGACTACGACACCAACCGTTCGGCCGGCGTTATTGCCATCAACCTGCGCGACGGCGATGAACTGGTCTCCGCCCAGCTCGTTTCGGAGACCGACGACCTCATGCTGGTGTCGCGGATGGGCCAGTCCATCCGTTTCACGGCCACCGACGACGCATTGCGCCCGATGGGCCGCGCGACGTCCGGTGTGACGGGCATGAAGTTCCGCGAGGATGATGAACTGCTCGCTGCGGATGTGGTCAAGGATGGCTCGTTCGTCTTCATTGTCACCGAAGGCGGGTACGCCAAGCGCACGGCAGTGGAGGAATACCGCCTCCAGGGCCGCGGCGGACTCGGAATCAAAGTGGGCAAGTACCAGGAAGAGCGGGGCCACCTGGTGGGCGCCCTGATCGTCCAGGAAGAGGACGAAGTCCTGGTGGTCATGGAAGGCGGCAAGGTGGTCCGGTCCTCGGTGGCCGGTGTGCCGGCCAAGGGCCGCGACACCATGGGTGTCATCTTCGCCAAGCCCGACAAGAACGACCGCATCATCGAGGTCGCACGGAACAGCGAACGTGGCTTGGAAGGCGAGGAGGCCGAAGCCTCCGACCCGGAAAACCCGAGCGAAAGCCCGGCTACGGCCGCGGATGACGTAACGTTGGCTGAAGGTGCCGGATCACATAGCGGGTCCGCAGAGGCAGATTCAGCACCGGCCGTGGAGTCCGACGAGTCATTGGACGACCCTGAGCTGGACGAAGAAAATACCGGAGGTAACGAGTGAGTAATTCCGACTCATATCCCAAGCCGAACAGCAACACTCCCGGCGGGATCAGGCAGCCGGCGTCCGCTCCGCGCGTGAACGCCCCCGTACGTCCCCAGCAGAGGCCGTCTACGCCGAGTGCGCCGGGCCAGCGCCCCGTGGTCCCCGGTCAGCGTCCGGCACAGGGCCAGCGCCCTGCCCAGCCGCCCCAGGGCCAGCGTCCCGGCGTTCCCGGGCAGCGCCCGGGCCAGGCCGCCGCGGGACTGGTCAAGCCTGCACCCAAGGCCAAGGTCCGGCGGGCGCGGCTCCTGGTCAGCAAGGTGGACCCCTGGTCCGTGCTGAAGATGGCGTTCCTGCTGTCCGTGGCCCTTGGCATTGTCACCGTGGTGGCGGCCATCGTGCTGTGGACCGTCCTGGACCTCACGGGCATCTTTGACCAGGTGGACAGCCTGCTCGGAACCCTGGCCGGCTCCGAGGGCGGCGGATTCGAACTGAAGAAGGTCGCGTCCCTGGGCCAGGTGGCCTCCTTTGCAGTCATCATCGCGGTGGTCAACGTTGTGCTGCTGACGGCACTGTCCATGCTGTCGGCTGTGCTGTACAACATTTCCGCCACCCTCGTCGGGGGCATCGGCGTGACCCTGACGGACGACTAGGACAAAGAATTTTGCCGGAAATCCACCCGCAAAATGCCTCGATTTGAGATCGGGCCGGGATGTGCTGTAAAGTCATGTCTCGGCCCGATGAGGCATCGGGGCGTATAGCTCAGGCGGTTAGAGCGCTTCGCTGATAACGAAGAGGTCCCAGGTTCAAGTCCTGGTACGCCCACGGAACCTGCACAGGTTTTGGAAATGGCCCGGGTAATCCGGACCGGAACGGGGTGCATGTGAAGAAGTTGCTGTTTGTGGCAATGGCAATCGCAGGCGCTCTGCTCTACAAGAAGGTGCAGGAGTCCGAAGCCCGGAAAGCGGTCTGGAGCGAATCGACTGACACGGTCGAATAGTCCGGATTCCCGGTCTGGACGCTGGTAAGACGCGTTCCGGAACTAGGGTATGATTGACGGGTTGCTTCTTATGGGGGCATGGCGCAATTGGTAGCGCACCTGCTTTGCAAGCAGGGGGTTCGGGGTTCGAGTCCCCGTGCCTCCACCATAAGAAAGGCCCCGGAATGCGGAAACGCAGTCCGGGGCCTTTGCTTTGCACTCATTCCTTACGCTTGGCGTAGTCGTCCATGCCCTGCCAGTCGATTAAGACGCAGGGCTCATCGCCCAACACCCAGGCGTCGTGCCCTGGCGGAATGATGCCGAAGCCGCCGGGACCGTCCACTTCTTCGCCGTCGCATGAGACCGAAGCTTAAGACTGGCACTGCGTATTCCAGCGTCAAGGACACTGTGCCGGCGGCCTGCCCATGGTCCGGGAGAAATGGCGCTGCGATTCCGCGAGCAGCATTACTGTTGGGTCAGTGAACTTCTTCCTCGCCACCCTGGGCGTGCTGGGCGTGGCCTCGTCCGGGCCCCTCATCGCCGCCACCCTGGGTGCCACCACTGTCAGTGCCCTCGCCATCGCCTTCTGGCGCAATGCGATCGGGGCGGCCGTCATGGCCACTCCGGTGGTGGTGAGGGATCCCCGGCAGTTCAGCAGGCTCACTGCGAGGGACTTCCGGTGGTCGCTGCTGGCGGCCGTTGCCCTGGCCTTTCACTTCGCCTGCTTCATCACCTCCCTCCAGCTCACCTCGGTAGCGGCAGCCACTGCGCTCGTGTGCCTTCAGTCAGGCTGGATCGCGGTTTTCCAGCTGTTCCGCGGAGTGCGCCACCGCTGGCAGGTGCTGGTGGGCCTGGGCATGGCCTTCGGCGGCGTGGTGGCCATCACCGGGTTCGACATGGGCACCTCACCGGATGCGCTGCCGGGTGACCTGCTGGCCGTGGCAGGAGGCGCCCTCGCCGGCCTCTATACGCTGGCAGGCGGCAAAGCCAGGGAAACCATGGGCACGGGCACCTACACGACGCTCTGCTACGGCATGTGCGCCGCGGTGGTGGCGGTACTGGCGCTGGGCTCCAACCAGCCGCTGGCGGGCTTCGAGGCTGCGGGCTGGCTGGGGATCCTTGCAATCACTGTTTGTGCCCAGTTGGTGGGACACACAGCCTTCAATCACCTGCTGGCCACCATGAGCCCGCTGCTGGTGTCCATGATCATCCTCCTGGAGATCCCGGGCGCTGCGCTGCTGGCCGCGCTGTTCCTGGGCGAGACCCTTCCCGCCGGCACGTATGCCGGACTCGGGCTGATACTCGTGGGACTCGCCGTCGTGGTGGCGGGCCAGCGGCGCCAAAAGCCCGGATACCCGGGAACGACAAAGCTGGCGGAGCTGGGAACGGACTGACGCCCGGCGGGAAAGTGCCGACGGTACAGGCACGCCAGGCAGCAGTTACTGGCCGCCCCGGCGGGCAGGCTGGGCCGAGTTTACGGTGTGGATGGCTCGCAGCAGCTTGGCCGGGAAATACACGGAGAAGAACACCACCATAGGCGCCTTGAGGGCCATCTTCTTGACGTTGTGAGCCTTGTAGGTGCGGTCAAACCTGGTGACGTAGTACCGGTAGTCGCGGGGCGAGTCCTCAAGCCGGCGGGCCGACATCCCCGACACCATCTGCGGCCAGTACTGCACGCGGAGGTCATGGTCAGCCAGATGCAGGGACAAATCGATGTCCTCATGCATTTCGTCCTTCTCATCCCGGCAGGTCTCGTCCCGGATGGTTTCCCAGGCGGAGCGGCGCAGCGCCATATTGGAGCCGAAAAGGAAATGGTACTGGTGTTTGGCCAGCTTGAGCATCAGCTGACGCATCTTGTCGTCCGCCTTGAGCCCGAAGCGGCGCATCGGCATGTCGTAATACACCACCGGGCCTGTTGCTGCCTGGACGGAGGGGTCAAAGAAGGCCTTCTGGACCTGTTCCACCCAGTCAGGTTCCACCACTGAGTCGGCATCGATTCTGCCGAGAACTTCGCCCGTGGCGTGGTTAAGGCCGAAATTACGCGTTGGGATGAGGCCCTGGTCGCGGTCCTGGCTGAGCAGGATGATTGGGCTCTCCGGGTATTCAAGCTGCATCTGCCGCACGATCTCGGCCGTACGGTCTATGGACATGTTGTCCACAACGATGATCTCCGCGGCCGGCACCGACTGGTAAACAGCCGCGATGAGGCACTGCCTGATGACGCTTTCTTCGTTGTATGCCGGGATGACGATGGATACGCCCGGCATTAGCGCAGCGTTGTGCGAGGCATTCTCGGGGGATCTATCGGGTGACATCACCTCAAATTTAGCACCGATATGCACCGCGACCCGGGACGGTGGGTGAAGGTCCGGAAAACAACAGATGGGCCCCGCATTGCGGAGCCCATCTGTTCCAGTTCCGTGCTGTGACGGCCTGTTCTACTTCTCGGTTGCCTTGGCGGCGCCGTTGTTCATGCTGGAAGCGATGTTTTTCACGGCAGTCTTGGCGTCCGTGGCAACCTTGGCTGCCTCGTCCTTGGCGTCCTCAACAGCATCCGCGGCCTTTTCGGCGGCGGCGTCGGAAGCGTCAGCAGCAGCGTCCGCTGCGTCGACGGTCTTCTCGCCGGCGGTCGCCGCAGCGTCCTTGGCCACCGCATTGACGTCATTCACGCTGGTCGCGGGAACCGGTGCCGGCGTTACAGGCGCCGGAGTCTTCCAGGGATCCTCCACGGGCTTGGAAGCCTTCCAAGCGGCCACGCCGGCGGCAACCGCGGCAGCGATCACACCGAAGATCAGCAGTCCGCGGTGCTTGGGCTTCTGCGGCTTGGCCACTTCCCCGGTGACAACGCGGGTGGCTTCGGCTGCAGCAGCCTTGAGCTGGTGGCCAGCGGCCTGGGCCTGATCCTGGATGGAATGCACCACGCCCGAATCAGCAAGCTTCTGTGCGACGGCATCCACATGGGCCGGGGCGCTTTCGAGCGTGCGGTGCACTACCTCCGAAGCCTGGCCGATCTGGTCCGAGAGCCGGGGCAGGTACTCCACCACAACACGGTCGCGGGCCTGGGAAATCACCGGGGTGGCCTTGTCCAATGCCTCGTGGAGGCGCGGGGCGGCATTGTCCACAGCGTCATGGATCTTCGGTGCGAGGTGAGCCAGACCGTCCTGGATCCGCGGCGTAACGATGGCGACGCCGTCGGCAAGGTTGTGGGCCGCGGACTTGAGCCCTTCCTGAATCTTCGGGGAAGCGGTGTCAATGCCGTGCTGCAGGCGGGGAACCGCCCAGTCCACGGCTGCTTCTACGCGGGGGGTTGCCCAATCCTTGGCGTTCTCTACCGCGCTGCTGACTGAGTGCTCCAGGTCACGGGCAATACGATCCGATTTCTTCACAACTACCTCCCGATTAATGTGACGGTTCTGTGGTTAGCCTACGTGGATTGGATCGCACCGGCTATTCTTCACAAGGATTTTGGCCGGATTTCACCTAGCGCGGAACTGCCCGGCAGGCCTCCTGCGCCATAGCCCGACATGGAACAATGGGCCTATGACTGCCATCGCAACAGCAAAAGCAACCATCCACACCAGCCTGGGCGACATCGTCGTCAACCTCTTCGGCAACCACGCGCCCAAGACGGTCAAGAACTTCGTCGGACTGGCCACCGGCGAGCAGGCCTGGACCCACCCGGAAAGCGGTGAGGACAAGACCGGAACCCCCCTGTACAACGGCACCATCTTCCACCGCATCATCAAGGACTTCATGATCCAGGCCGGAGATCCCCTGGGCCGCGGTGTCGGCGGACCGGGCTACAAGTTCGACGACGAAATCCACCCCGAGCTGACCTTCAACCAGCCGTACAAGCTGGCCATGGCCAACGCCGGCATCCAGATGGGCAAGGGCACCAACGGCTCGCAGTTCTTCATCACCACCATCCCCACCGACTGGCTTCAGGGCAAGCACAGCATCTTCGGCGAGGTTGCGGACGAAGAATCCAAGAAGGTTGTCGACGCCATTGAAGGTGTCCGCACCGGCATGGGCGACCGTCCGGTTGAGGACGTTGTCATCAACAGCATCGACATCGAACAGCTCTAACACTCCATGAGCTACGGAATTCCGGCGGCTGAGCCGTCCGCGCAGATTCCGGTGTGCCCCCGGCACCCGGACAGGCCTTCCTACGTCCGGTGCCAGCGTTGCGGGCGCCCGGCATGCCCGGAATGCCAGCGGGCGGCCGCCGTCGGGTTCCAATGCATTGACTGCGTCAACGAAACAAAACGTACGACGCCGGCAGCGAAGACCGTCTACGGCGGCACCGCCGTTGCCGGCCGGCCCCTGGTGACGTTCGGGATCATCGCCGTTTGTGCCCTTCTCTATGTGCTGCAGTGGCTGATCCCCAACGACGGAATCTACCAGAACCTGGCCTTCGCCTCGGTCTATGCGTCCCCCGAGTTCGGAGTATTCGAACCCTGGCGGATGCTGACTTCGGCCTTCCTTCATTCGCAGGGCTTCATCCTGCACATTGTCCTGAACATGTACACGCTGTGGATCTTCGGGCAGGCGCTGGAGCCGCTCCTCGGTCGCATCCGGTTCCTCGCTGTGTATCTGATTTCCGCGTTTGGCGGCTCCGTGGGCTTTCTCCTCCTGACGTCCACCTACGTCCCTGGCCAGCCGCTGACCGGCGTCGTGGGTGCCTCGGGCGCCATTTTTGGCCTCTTCGGGGCGATGCTGGTGGTCCAGCGGCACCGCGGCGGCGACACGCGGCAACTGTGGGTGCTGATCGCCATCAACGGTGCCATTGGCTTCATCGTTCCCCAGATCGCCTGGCAGGCGCACCTTGGCGGCCTGGTCACCGGCGCTGCCTGCGCCGCCGCCATTGCCTACGCCCCGCATGGCGCACGCCGCGGGCTTTGGCAGGCGGCCGGCCTGATACTGGTCCTCGCCCTCCTGGTCGCCGCCACTTGGTTCAGGATGGCCAGCACCTAGGCTTGCCTGGCCCTGATGGGGCCTCTTGCCCGGCCCCCCGCTAGCCCAAGCCCCCCTTTCGTTCAGCCCGTGCACCCCTCTCCCGGGCGCGCTAACGCGCCCGACGACATCTCATCCACGACGCTCGGCCGTGACGCCGCATCAGTTCCGCAGGGGCCCCAAACTCGGCACATGGCGGTTCCTGTTCCCCGTTGGCGTGTCCGGAGCCATCCCCGCGACTGACGTTGCCGCGGCCCGAAGTCGCGGTGACTCACCGCGGTAACCAGGGGCTGACCGCTTCCGGAAGTTGCCGTCTGGAAGTTTTCCACAGCGGTTATCCACATTGTTGGTAACTTACATGGTTGTAGTTCAGCAATGCTTCCATGTCCTGTCCGTGCCAACAGGCGATTATGGGTGCTGCCTCCCGTTTTCTATCCACATCTGTGGATAACTTTATTCCGCTGGCCTGTGGTTAAGTGGACAACTTTGCTGCCCCGGCGGTTGCGGGGTCTGACCCATTGATCGGGTGCGACCCCCGACCCCTGGTTGGGGCACGCCGCGAATTGCGGACCCGCTGGAGCCGCTCGGCTCCGCATCCATCCATTTGGGTCAGTAGACGGGTGTCATTTGTGGAAAGAGTGCGGACAGCGGCCGGATCGTCAACACGTTATGCACAGTGTTAATAAGTCGTCGCGCCGCACGAATACGCGGCGGTTCGCTGTCACAGAGCCTCAGCAGGACGGGTTCGGCAGAAATAACCCCCAGCTTATCCCCACCTGTGGATAACTTCTGGGGATAGCGCTGTTCTTAAGTGGATAACTCAGTGCCAGTTTCCCCTTGCGCCCACAGAAGCGGACGTCGGGTCCGTTATGTCCGGCAGAAAGCCCGAACTGGCCGGAACTTCGCCCACTTCGACGTGGCAGAAGCGTTATCCACAGGCAATCCACAGTGTTAATAACTTACAAGCACGTGATTGAGCTCGAACGGTGTTCCGTGAAGGGCCCTGAGCCGCCGAACAAGACATTCAGGCTGTCCGGACTTTTCAACATTGTGGATAACTTTCCCCACAGTGCTGGTGATAACTTCAGGCCGGTGCCACCCAGACGCCCGATGAACCGCGGCGGTGGCTGTCCACCAAATGGGTGTCGATCATGCCGATCGCTTCCATGAGCGCGTACATGGTGGTGGGGCCGACGAAAGCGAACCCCTTGCTGCGCAGTGCCTTGGACAGGGCGATGGATTCAGCCGAGGTGGTGGGAATCTCGGCATGCGTTTGGGGTTGAGGGGTCGCAGGCGGCTGGAAGCTCCAGACAAAATCCACCAGTCCGCCTTCTCGCCGCAGGGCGATGGTGGCTTGGGCGTTGGTAATGGCAGCCCGGATCTTCAGTCTGTTCCGGACAATGCCTGCGTCGAGGAGCAGCCGCTCCACGTCTTCTTCGGTGAACGCGGCCACGATATCCGGCTGGAAGTCATGGAATGCCGCACGGAACGCCGGGCGCTTACGCAGGATGGTTGCCCAGGAGAGCCCGGCCTGGAAGGCCTCCAGACTGATACGTTCAAACAGCCCCTGTTCGTCCCGGACCGGCATTCCCCATTCGGTGTCGTAGTACTCCTGGAGCATGGGGTCAACGGCTGCCCATGGCGGGCGGGCAAGGCCGTCGGTGCCGACAATGGTGCCGTGTTCATCCGGGGTCATCTGAGTTCCTTAGCTTTCCTGCGCGGTGTTGCTGCCTCCAGCATATTTAGCGACCAGGACAGGACATGCTTCCGACGTCGCGAAGTTCATAGCCGAAGGCGGACTCTCATATTATGCTGTGGCTCTGATCACAAAACACTGGGAGGTGCGTGTGAGGAAAACCAAAATTGCGGTGGCGGCCGTCGCGGGGGTCGTGCTCGGGATGCTCACCATCCAGGCCCCGGCCGTAGCCGCACCACCCGCCGACGACGGGTCAACGGGTGCCGAAGCAGCAATACGGCAGGACAACCGGCCGGGACCGCGGACCAAGGAACTCGTTGAAAAGCGCAAGGCGGCAATTGACAAGGTGGCCAGGGGCCAGGCCAAAGCCAACGACGACGGCGTAGTCCAGTTGGCCGAGGATAAGTTCGCGGAAATCCAAAGCACCAAACAGGACAAGATCTTCACCATACTGGCGGAGTTCGGCGACCAGGGCTCAGGCCGGTTCGGAACGGCGCCGGGTCCGCTGCACAATTCGATCGCGGCACCTGACCGTTCGGTGGACAACACCACCCTGTGGACCCAGGATTTCAGCCCGGCCTACTACGGAGAACTTTTCAACGGCGGCGGCGAATCGATGAAGGGGTACTACGAGGCAGTTTCAAATGGCAAGTATTCCGTAACGAATACCGTGACGGACTGGGTCAGGGTGCCGAACAACGGATCCTTCTACGGCGACAACGCCACCGAGGACACGGGCGGTTCATGGGCATTTGTCCGGGACTCCGGCAACGCCTGGTGGAATTCCCAACTGGCAGCCGGCAAGACCCCGGCGGAAATTGACGCGTACCTTGCCCAGTTCGATGTGTGGGACCGCTATGACTTCGACAACGACGGCAACTTCGATGAATCCGACGGCTACATCGACCACTTCCAGGCAGTCCACGCAGGCGAGGGCGAGGAAGGCGGAGGCGGCGCCCTGGGCGAGGACGCCATCTGGTCCCACCGCTGGTACGCCTACGGCGACCAGTTCGGCTCCGCCGGGCCTGACGGGAACCTTTCCGGCGGAACCCGGATCGGATCATCCAAATACTGGCTGGGTGACTACACCACAGAACCAGAAAATGGCGGCGTCGGCGTGTTCGCGCACGAGTTCGGCCATGACCTCGGACTGCCGGACTTCTACGACACCACGGGCGCCGCGACCAACAGCACCGCGTTCTGGACCCTCATGAGCTCAGGATCCTGGTTGGGCCACGGTTCTGCGGCCAACGACGGAATCGGCACGACCCCGGGCCTGATGGGACCCGAAGAAAAGCTCTTCCTCGGTTGGCTGGAACACAGCACAGTGGAGGCAGGTTCGACCGGAGACTTTGTCCTGAATCCGTCCCAGCTTCAAGTTGAGGGCAAGGACCAGGCCGTGCGGGTCAACCTTCCGGACAAGACAACCACCGCGGACTACACAGCCGCCGCCTCGGGGACGAAGGCGTGGTGGACGGGCAGCGAGGACAACCTCAATGAATCCCTGACCCATGCCGTCCCGCCGCAGTCGCGGGTGACCGTAACGGCCAACACCTGGTACGACATCGAGGAGAATTACGACTTCCTCTACGGTGAATATTCCACTGACGGCGGCAAGACCTGGAAGTCTGCGGGCCGCGCGCTCAGCGGCGCAGCCGGGTGGGGGCAGGTGCGCTACGCGTATGACGCCGCCGGCCTCGCATCGCTGTTTCGCTTCAGGTACCAGACCGACGGGGGCGTCCATAACCCGGGTGCCTTCGTTGACGACGTGAAGATAGCGGCCGGAAAGACCGCAGTCCTTGGCGACGACGTCGAGTCCGGCCAGGGGCAGTGGCTTGCCACCGGTCAATGGCAACTGAGTACCGGCTCGGTCACCCGCACCACCGAGCAGTACTACCTCGTGGAAAACCGTGAGTATGTGGGCTTTGACGCCACGCTTGCGGAAGGACCCTACGCCTTCACCAAGGGCATCACGGCCCCGAACTGGGTTGATTTCTTCAAGTACCAGAACGGCATGCTGGTCTGGTACATCGACGATTCCTATGCGGACAACAACGTTTCGGCCCACCCGGGAGCCGGCTCCGCGCTGCCGGTCGATGCCCGGCCCACACCCTTCAAATGGGCCGACGGCACTATGCCCGGCAATAGCCGGCAGCCGTTTGACGCGACGTTCGGGCTGGAAACAACTGATCCTCTGTGCCTTGCGAAGGAAGTGCAGACCGGCACCAAGCGCAATCCGGGCATCAGCTCAGCTGACGCCTGCGCCGTGGGCAGTGCACCGATCGGAGTCTTCAAGGACAGTGATCCGCTTGCCTACTACAGCGCCGACAATCCCTATGGAAGCGTCAAGGTGGCAGGGCACGGGGTGGAGATTTCTGTAACGTCGGATGCCGGCCAGGACCTGGCCATCCACGTGATCAACCCGGACTAGGACTGAACACCACCAGCCATATAAGAAGGGTCGGACCGGCACACTGTGCCGGTCCGACCCTTATGTATGAAGCTGGGTGCCCGCCCTGGGGGCGGTCAGGGTGGAAGGCCGGCGGCTAGGAGCGCCAGCGGGTGGTCATCAGGAACCCTACGATCGCAATGCCGAATCCGGCCACGATGTTCCATGATTCCCAGGCCTTCACGGGCAGGGCGCCTTCACTGATGTAAAACGTAATGATCCATAGCAACCCAATGATCATCAGTCCGAACATGACGGGCTTGAACCACACCGCGTTGGGTTTATATGCCTGCGATGCAGAAGCCGGCGTTTCCGAAGCGGCAGTCTTCTTTCGTGGCTTTGACTCGGGCACGGGTCCTCCTCGTCGGGCTGAATCAAAGGCGGAGCCTCCGGCTTGGTATCCTGCAAGAAGGAAATGCCGGCGGTGTGGGGCCCTTGCTCAGGTCTGAATTCTTACTAGCAGCCAATTCTAGCTGTAGTTCAGGACACACCGGTGCCCGCCCAAGCTGCCAATTGAGGAGAACACGTGGTGTTGCTGGAGAAGGAGACGACCGCGGCTGTGCCGGCCCGCGGCGTCGGGGTTCTCCGCAAGCTCGTCCAGATCGTCGGCGAGCTGCTGATCACGCTGGGCGTGATCCTGCTCCTCTTCGTCGCTTGGCAGCTGTGGTGGACGAACGTCGAGTCCGATGCGAAGCAGAGCGAGGTCATCAGGAATTTCGCCCAGGACCTGGGCGGTTCCGCCGCGCCAGTGGCCCCGGATCCCACCCCCGCCGCGCCGCCCGACTATGGTCCGCCAAAGATCGCCGAAGCGCCAGGGCACGGCGGCACCATCGGCATCATGTACATCCCCCGCTTCGGCGCGGACTACACCCGGCCCATCGTCCAGGGGACCTCCACGGATGTCCTGGACACACTGGGGCTCGGCCACTACAGCGAGACGGCCATGCCGGGGGCAACGGGCAACTTTGCCGTCGCCGGGCACCGCCAGACACACGGAGCGGTCCTGGACAACATCCACACCCTGGTCCCCGGAGACAAGATCTACGTCCAGACCAAGGACGGCTTTTACGTCTATGTGTTCCGCAACAACCAGATCGTGCTTCCATCCGCCACCGATGTGCTGCTCCCCGTGCCCACCCAGCCTGCAGCCCAGCCCACGGAAGGCTACCTCACCATGACCAGCTGCAATCCGCGCTTCGGCTCCCAGGAACGGATCATTGCCTACTCGATCCTGGACCACTGGCAGCCGGCCTCGGCAGGCCCTCCGGCGGAAATAGCGGCCCAGGTGGCCAAAGCGCTTGGGAAGGGCTGACGCCATGTATGGATGGATTTTCCGCCACTTGCCAGGCCCGCTGTGGCTCAGGATTGTCACCTCGCTGGCACTGCTGGCCTGCGCGCTAATACTGATGGTTCAGTTTCTCTTCCCCTGGATGTCACAGTTCACCCAGTTCACCGACTCAACGATTGGTTCAGTAACTCAACAATGAGCACCAAGATCCTGGTCGTAGACAACTACGACAGCTTTGTTTACACCCTGGTGGGGTACCTCCAGGAACTGGGCGCCGAGACAACGGTGGTCCGCAACGACGACGTCACCCTCGCGGAGGCGATCGAGATGACGGAAGCGCGCGACGGCGTCCTCGTCTCGCCAGGACCCGGCACCCCGGCGGAGGCCGGCGTCTGCATCGAACTGATCAAATGGTGCGGCAGCCACAACAAGCCCATGTTCGGCGTCTGCCTGGGACACCAAGCCCTGGCTGAGGCCTACGGCGCCACCGTGACCCACGCACCTGAGCTGATGCACGGAAAGACCTCCCTCGTGGAGCACCAGGGCGCCAGTGTCTTCGCCGGCCTCCCCTCCCCCGTCACCGCCACGCGCTACCACTCTTTGGCTGCGGTCCGGGAGACCATCCCGGACATCCTGGAAATAACGGCCCAGACGGCCAACGGCGTGATCATGGGATTGCAGCACCGGACGGCACCACTCTGCGGCGTGCAGTTCCACCCGGAGTCAGTCCTCACAGAGGGCGGCTACCAGATGCTCGGGAACTGGCTGGAATCACTCGGCATGGAAGGTGCCGCCGAGCGCGCCGCGAAACTGAGTCCGCTGATCCAGCACTAGGGTCCAACAGTGCGCCGCAGCGAAGGCTAACCGCGGTCCTTGCTCGGATCGGTCGCCGTAGGCGTGGGAGTCGGGGTGGGGCTGGGCGCTGGGGCCTTGGCAATGATCACGTTGATGGTCTTGCCCTGCTCCACCAGCGCGTTGACGGCGTCGCTTTGCTCCGTGACCTTCCCGGGCTCCACTTCGGAGTTCTCAACTTCTTTCACCGACATGCCCAGGCCGAGGTTCTTGAGGGCAGCCTCAGCTTCCGCACGCGGCAGGCCGCGGAGTTCGGGCATGGCCACCTTGCCCGTTGACACAACGATTTCCACGGTGCTTCCGATCGGGACTGTGTCGCCTGGGGCGGGTTTGGTGGTGATGACGATTCCCGCCGGCACGCTGGCGCTGTTCGCCATCGTGGTGCCAGGGGCGCCGGCAAGGCCGATCTGCCGCAGGACATCCCGGGCCGCCGCTTCCGTGCGGCCCGGCAGGTTGTCCGGGATCTTGACGGCGCTCGGCCCATCGGAGATGTTCAGCGTCACCTTCGACTCGGCTTCCATGGATGTACCTGCCGCTGGCACCGTGCCGATGGCCGTTCCCTTGGCGATGGTGTCATGCTGCAGCCTGGTGATCTGTGGGCTTAGCCGGGCGTTGTAGAGCTTCTGCAGGGCCTCAGTTTCCGTCAGTGACGCCACGGGCGGGACCAGGACCTTCGCCACGGCGGGCGGCGGTTGGTTCATGATGTTGTAGAGCCAGAGGCCACCGCCGGCGAGGACCAGCAGCGTGAAAATCACCAGGGTGGCAATCCACGTCCGGCGGCGGGACTTCTGCCGCGGTGTACGCTCACGTTCGGGCGGGAGCCCAAGGGGAAGATCGCTGGCTTCGGAGGGTTCGTAAACCAGGGCGGGCAGGGCCCGGTCATCGCCTAGAGTGTCCTGGACGGGCCGCAGCCTGCCGCTCGGTGCATCGTCGAGGAAGCTTGCACCCGTGAGCGAATAGGGGGCAGCCTGGGCCGTGCGCTCCGTGGCAGGTACCGTGTTGTTGGGTTCCGTGGCTGCTTCACCTGCCGCCACGTCGGGGACGGGGACGCCGCTGCGGGCCGCCCGGAGGGCGCGCTGGAAGGCGGCCGCATCCTGGAAGCGGTCGGCACGGTTTTTCTGCAAAGCTTTCGAGAGGACGCTGTCCAGGGCTTCTGACACGTCCGGGTTGAGGCTGCCGGCCGGTTCCGCGATCTCACGGACGTGCTGGTAGGCCACGGAGACCGGACTGTCGCCGACGAACGGCGGACGACCCGTCAGCATTTCGTACAGCAGGCATGCAGCGGAGTACAGGTCGCTGCGGGCGTCCACAGTTTCGCCCCGCGCCTGTTCCGGCGAGAGGTACTGCGCTGTTCCCACTACTGCCTGGGTCTGGGTCATGGTGGCCGACGAATCGGCCATGGCCCGGGCAATGCCAAAATCCATCACCTTGATGGTCACCGAGTCTTCGCAGACCATTACATTTGCCGGCTTGATATCCCGGTGGACGATGCCCGCCCGGTGGCTGTACTCAAGGGCGGAGAGTACGCCGAGGATGAAGTCGATGGCATGGTCGATGGTGACTTCCTTCGCGCGGATGAGATCCCTGAGGGTCTTTCCGGATACGAACTCCATCACAATGTAGGGCACCCGGACGGTGTCCTCCGGACCCCCCGGAACCGCGTGGTCACCGGTGTCGTAGATGGCAACGATCGAGGGATGGTTCAGCGCTGCCACGGCCTGGGCCTCGCGCTTGAACCGCGCCTGGAACTGCGGATCCCGGGCAAGGTCCGGCCGGAGCAGCTTGATGGCCACTGTCCGGCCCAGCCGGGTATCAACGCCGCGGTGCACGTCAGCCATGCCGCCGCGGCCGATCAGCTCACCGAGTTCATACCGTCCGTTGAGGACGCGCTGGGTATTCACTGGGAGGCTGTCCTCTCTGTGCAACGGGATACGGGGTGAGTCCGGCACGGTGCGTCTTACTTCGACGTCGGGGTGCTGGGCGTGGGCAGGAGTTCCGCGGCGAGGTGGTAGGTCACTACGGATCCGGCGGGCACCTTGCTTCCGGCGCCCGGCTCGGAACTGACGAACGTGCCGGCCTGTTGCCCGGTGCTGCCCGGCACGGCAGATCCCTTCACCCAGCGGAGCCCGGCGTCTTCGATCGCTTTCTGCGTCTGAGCTTCGGTGCTG
This sequence comes from Arthrobacter sp. 24S4-2, assembly GCF_005280255.1. Classification (NCBI taxonomy): domain Bacteria; kingdom Bacillati; phylum Actinomycetota; class Actinomycetes; order Micrococcales; family Micrococcaceae; genus Arthrobacter; species Arthrobacter sp. 24S4-2. Next base: position 25,499 of record NZ_CP040018.1, read on the forward strand.
CCCACGCCTATCGCGGGCACGGAAATCTCTTGGCTCGGATCCTTGCCCTTGGAATAGGTGACGGTGATGGTCTCCCCGGGATTAACCCGACCGGACGGCTCGATGTTGGTGACCGTTCCCTGTGCCGCATCGCTGAACACCGGGTCGCCTTTCACGGTTAGTCCCATACCGACGAGCTGGCTGCGGACGTCATTGTACTGCTGACCCAAGTAGGCGTCCGGGATCAGGTTGATGGCTTCCGGAGTGGTTTGCGTGGGGGTCGGAGTGGGGGTGGGGCTGGCGGAAGTGGGCTTGGCGGAAGTGGCCGACGCCGACGGGCTGGCACTGCTTGGCTTAGCGCTGCTGGACGTCGAAGAGGACTGTGCCGGGCTTGCCGGGAAGAGGATGCCGGCCTGCGTGAGGATGACACCAACCAGCGCGAACAGCACCAGCACGATGAGGGCAATCAGCGGCCATGTCCAGGGACTGCGGCCACGGCGTTGCGGTTCGTCCTCCGGCTCGTCATAGCGGTCGTGTTCCTCTTCCTGTTCCCAGGTGCGCTCGGCTGCCAGGGCATCGGCACGCGAAAGCGTGCCGCGCGGACCGGTGGCCCCCGCAGCAGCTCCGGCGGCCAGGCCCGCGGCCGCCCCGGCGCCCGCGGCGCCGACCACGGGAAGTGCGGATGTCGCCGTCGTCGATTTGTCCTTTTCGGGACCTGAGTCGATGACGCCGGTGGCCGCGGTGGGAATGTCCACAGGGGCGGTGATGGGCCCGGTGGTTGCCTCGAAGAGCAGCATGCCGGGAACGGCAGCGTGGGCAGTTGCGATGTCGCCGTTGCGGATGGCCTCGGCCGCTTCGGACAGCTTGATGGCGTTGGCCGGGCGGTTCTTGGGGTCCTTGGCGAGCATGGACATCAGGAGGGCCCGGACCGGAGTCGGGAGGGTTTCCGGCAGCGGCGGCGGAGCGTCGTTCACCTGCGCCAGCGCGATGGCGATCTGCGACTCCCCGGAGAACGGCCGGCGCCCGGTGAGGCACTCGTAGCCGATGACGCCGAGCGAGTAGATGTCCGAGGCGCCCGTGGCGGTCTGGCCGGTGGCCTGTTCCGGGGCAAGGTACTGGGCCGTGCCCATGACCTGCCCGGTCTGGGTCAGCGGGACCTGGTCGGCCAGCCGGGCGATACCGAAGTCGGTCACCTTGACGCGCCCCTCCGGAGTGATCAGCAGGTTGCCCGGCTTGATGTCGCGGTGGACCAGGCCCTGTGAGTGGGCAACAGACAGGGCCCGGGCCGTCTGGGCGATCATGGACAGCGTCCGGTCCGGAGAGAGCACCTGTTCGCGTTCGATGATGGCGCTCAGCGGATGGCCCGGGACCAGCTCCATCACCAGGTAGGCCGATCCCTCTTCCTCGCCGTAGTCAAAGACATTGGCGATGCCCACGTGGTTCAGCAGGGCCGTGTGGCGCGCCTCGGCACGGAAGCGCTGGAGGAACCCGGGATCGCCCGTGTACTCCTCTTTGAGCACCTTGATGGCGACAATCCTGCCAAGGATAAGGTCCTTGGCTTTCCAGACTTCTCCCATCCCGCCAATCGCAATACGCGTGGTCAGCTGGAATCTCCCGCCGAGGGTGATTCCCGATGTAGGCCTCACTTATTCAACACCGCCTCAAAAATCTTCTTCGCGTTCGGACTGGTTAGCTGTGCACCGGTGGTGATGTCCACGCCCTGCATGACGACGGTCACCGACACCTGCGGATCGTTGGCCGGGGCGAACCCGGTAAACCATGAGTTGTTCGAGCCGTCTCCGAGCTCGGCGGTGCCGGTCTTGCCCGCCACCGGGACGCCCGGTACGGCCGCCCCCTTGGCGATGCCGTCGCTGACCACGCTGGTCATCCACTCCGTGATCTGCCGCGAGATCTCCGGTGTAGTGGACGTCCGGAGGACCTCGGGTTTCGGTTCGCTGATGACGCGCAGGTCCGGGGACCGCACTGTCTTGACCAAATTGGGTTCCATCTGGACTCCACCGTTGGCGATCGCCGACGTCATCAGGGCAATCTGCAGCGGCGTGGCCCGGACATCCCGCTGGCCGATGACGGACTGGGCGAGCCCGGCGTGGTCCAGTTCCTCTTCCGGGAATGGTTTCTTGGCGTAGTCCAGTTTAAGCTGGTCGCCAAGGTCCTCGCCGAAACCGAATTTTGCGGCCTGGTCGGCTATCGCCTTTTGGCCCAGGTCAAGGGCAATGCTCGCGAACGGCGTGTTGCAGGACTGCTGGAGCGCGAAGGCGAAGCTGGCCGTGTTTTGCGTGTAGCAGTTACCGCCGGCGTAGTTCGGCAGCTTGTACTGGATGCCCGGGAACGGCATTTCCGCCGGGTTGGGCAGCACGCTGTCCTTGTTGTATTTCCCCGAGCTGAGCGCCGCGGCCGTATCAATGAGCTTGAACACCGAGCCGGGTGCCAGAAGCGCGCCGGTGGGGCCGCTGACGTTCTGGTTCAGGTTGATTCCGGGAATCTTGTTCAACTCGTTCAGGTTGGCTGCCTCGGCATCCGGGTCCTGGGTTGCGATCAGGTTGGGGTCGTAGGACGGCTTGGACACCATGGCCAGGATGTCGCCGGTCTTCGGGTTGGTCACCACAATGGAGCCGCGCTGGCCGTCCGGAATCAGGTCGTAGGCAAGCTTCTGGATCTTAGGGTCAATCGTCAGTTCAACGGACGCTCCCTTGGGCTGGTTGCCCAGGAACATCTGGCCGATCCGGTCGAGGAAGAGCTGGTCCGAGCTGCCCTCGAGCTGTTCGTTCATGGCCTTCTCCAGCCCGGTGACGCCGAAGCTCCGGGAGAAGTATCCGGTGATGCCGGCGTAGAGCTCAGGCTGCGTGTAGCTGCGCTGGAATTTGCAGCTTTCCGAACCGGGCACGGACTGCGCCACGGCCGTTCCGCCTACGATGATCGCTCCGCGGTCGTTGCAGTAGTTCTGCAGGATGGCGCGCTTGTTCCAGGCATTGGCCTGCAACTCATCAGCACCGATCACCTGAACGTAGCTGAGGGCGCCGAAAATGAGCGCGAACATGGCCACCGCGGCAATCCATGAATTCCGAATAGCGTGGTTCACAGTTGTTTCACCGCTTCAGTCGGGGCGTCGGGGTGGGTGGCAGCGGGCTGCCGTCCGGGCTGTTTGGCCGGGCGCGGCGGCGCGGGTGGAACAGGTTTCTGTTCATCCGGCTGCGCGCCGTGCGGCATGGGCGTAGTGTCCACGGGACCGCGGGCGGTGTGCGAGATCATCAGCAGCAGGCCAACGATGATCCAGTTGGCCAGCAGCGAGGATCCGCCCGCCGCCAGGAAGGGCGTGGTGAGACCGGTCAGCGGAATCAGTCGGGTCACGCCGCCGATCACCACAAAACACTGCAGGGCAATGGCAAAGGACAGGCCGCAGGCCAGCAACTTGCCGAAGGCATCCCGCGTGCCCAAGGCCGCGCGGAAGCCACGCGTGAACAGCAGAAGGTACATCAGTACGATCGCGAAGAGGCCGATAAGGCCAAGTTCCTCGCCGAATGACGCGATGATCATGTCGCTGTTGGCGAACGGCACCAGGTTTGGCCGGCCCTGGCCCAGGCCCGTACCAACCAGGCCGCCGTTGGCCATGCCAAAGAGTCCTTCGACGATCTGCAGGCTGCCGCCGAACTGCCGTCCGTAGACTTCGTCCGTGAAGGCGTTGAGCCATCCGTCGATGCGGAGACCCACGTGGGAGAAGACCTTGGAGGCAACAAAGCCGCCACCCAGGAGCAGCGCGACGCCGATGATGACCCAGCTGATGCGGCTGGTGGCCACGTAGATCATCACGATGAAGAGGCCGAAGAACAGCACCGAAGAGCCTAGGTCGCGTTGGAAGATCAGCACACCGATGCTTACCAGCCAGGCCGTGATCATGGGCCCCATGTCCTTGAAGCGCGGGAACTGGAGCGGCCCGATCTTGCGTCCGGCCAGCAGGATGAGGTCGCGGTTGGACGAAAGATACCCGGCGAAGAATATTGCCAGCGTGATCTTGGCGACTTCGCCCGGCTGGAAGGTCATGGGGCCGATCTTGATCCAGACGCTGGCGCCCAGGACTTCGCCGGCGGAGATGCCCGGCACCAACGGCAAGATCAGCAGCAGGGCACTGACAGCCAGCGAGATGTAGGTGAAGCGGCGCAGGATCCGGTGGTCTTTGAGGAACCAGATCACCGCGATGGCGACACCCATGGCCACCAACGTCCAGCGGAGCTGGTTGTTTCCGGTGTCCTCGCCCACCCGGTCCAGGCGGTGGATCATGGCCAGCCCGAGGCCGTTGAGGGCAATCACGAGCGGAAGTATTACGGGATCGGCATATTTTGCGCGGATCCGGAGGACGACGTGGAAAGCGAGGGCGGCGGCAGCCAGCAGGCTCGACTGGAACCAGAAATCGGTGTCAAACGCCTTTTCCTGATCCACGCCCACGAGGGCATTGGCGCCGATGCCGACGGCAAGGGCAAGGATCAACAGGGCCAGTTCGGCATTCCTGCGCGGCTTGGGAGTGGCCTCGATTTGTGTCATTTGGCCTCCTCACAAGGGTTGGCGGTCGGGCTGGGTGTTGCGGTCGGTTTGGGTGTTCCCGGCGGCGCGGCTGTGCCGCTTGGCGCGGGCGCCGCCCCGGAAGCGGATGGCGGGGCTGCCGTTGCGGTGGGCGACGGCGACAGGCACTCGTCCGACGGCGAGGTGGTACCGGTCAGGTCAAGGTTCTTGACGATCCGTTGGGCGTCGTAGAGGTCCTTCGCGGGCACCGTCTGGCGGACCCGTTGCTGCGAGAACTCAGGGAGGTCTGACATTTTGATGTCGGTGACGGTTTCCAGCGTCGACAGCTGGATGGGTCCCAAACGCTGGGAAACGCCGTTGAAGATAGCTACCCGTTGATCGTATTCGCCGATGTAGTAGCGCGTTTGCGTCCAGGCGTAGCCGAGCCACAGGCCAACGCTCAGGATGATCAGGAGGGCCGCCGCCGTGGCGATGGTGACCCAGCGGCGCGGCTTGGCAGCGGGTTTGTATTCGTCCGTTTCCTCGCGGCCCTGATCCGACTTGTGGGTGAGAACGGTTGCTGCGCGGCGCGCGACGGTCCGTCCTGCGATCGTGGGGATGGAGCCGGACTCGGCCGCGGCGACCGCCGCGCCCACGAGTTCATGCGGGCGGTTGGCGAGTTCCTCGCGAAGGACAGCGGCGGAGAGGTGCTCGCCGAGGTGGGGGTCCGTGGCGGTGGCGGGTTCAGCGGATGTCGCGGGAGGCGTGCCTACCTCGCCTTCCGTGGCCGCACCCGAAACTGCATTCTCCGAAGCATCCGCGCTGTCCGCTGTCGCAGCGGCCGGCGACGCCGGGGCATCCGCAGGTTTGGGGGAGGCGCTGTCAGTTGGGGCGGCTTCAGGGCCGCGGGACCCGGCGGCAGTGCCTGCCGGGGGCTGCACGATCTCGACGGCGGCGGTGCGGACGTCGTCGGACGTCTGTTCCACTATCTCAAGCAGGACAACGGTGACGTTGTCCGGAGCGCCTGCTTCGAGGGTGAGGTCCACCAGTTTTTCGACGCACTCGCGCAGGTCCTTGGTTTCGCGGACGGTGCGCTCCACCACGTGGCCTGCAACGTAATTAAGGCCGTCCGAGCAGAGCAGCCACCGTTCGCCGGGCTCCACCTCGTGGGTGGCCAGATCTAGTTCGGGACTAGCGTCGACGTCGCCCAGGACCCGCATGAGTACGTTCTTGTGCGGATGTGTTTCCGCTTCCTCGGGGCGAAGTCTGCCTTCGTCGATGAGCCTTTGGACGAAAGTGTGGTCGACGCTGATCTGTTTGAATTCACCGTTGCGCAGCCGGTAGGCGCGGGAGTCGCCGATGTGGGCGAAGTGCAGTTTGCCCTCGGCCAGGAGCAGAGCCGTGACGGTGGTGCCCATCCCGGCAAGCTTGGGGTTGATGTGCACCAGTTCGGACAGGAGGGAATTGGCGGTCTGGATCTCGTCCGCCAGGACGGTGCCGGCGTCGCCGTCGTAATGACCGTGGTCCAGGTGGAGCATGTCCAGGACGGTGGCCGCGGAGGCCACGTCACCGCCGGCATGGCCGCCCATGCCGTCGGCCACAACGGCAAGGTGCCTGCCGACATACGCGGAGTCATCGTTCTTGGCTCGAATGCGTCCCACGTCAGAGCGGGCGGCGTAGCGCATGATGAGCGGCCGCGTCGAGGTGGGGGCCTTTTCTGCGGGATTCTCCGGGGCGGCCACGGCTATGGCCTCAATTCGATGACCGTCTTGCCGATTCTCACGGGGACACCGAGCTCCACCGGCAAGGCGCGGGTGAGCTGCTGATTGGCTAGGTACGTGCCGTTGGTTGAGCCGAGATCCTCGATGAACCAGCGGCTGCCCTGCGGGAACAGCCGGGCGTGCCTGCCTGAGGCGTAGTCGTCTTCAAGAACCAGGGTGGCCTCCTGGGCGCGGCCCAGGAGGATGGGGCTTTCGGAAAGGGGGACTGTGCGGCCCTTGAGCGGGCCCTCGGTCACAACCAGTTGGCGGGCCTGCTGTTTCGCTGGGGGCGGGGCGGCTTCGGCCAACTCGGGGTGCTTGCGTACCTGGCGGGCAGTCGGTGCGCCCATCGCAGCCTTACGGCCGATCATCAGGTCACGGCGCATGGCCGAAACAATGCTGAAGATAAGGACCCAAAGCAACAGGAGGAAGCCGAAGCGCAGGGCCGTAATAGTCAGTTCGCTCACGGGCGGCCACCAGAGTTGGCGGGCAAAAGTCGGAAGATGATTTTGGTCCGTCCCATCGTGATGGTAGAGCCGTCAGTGAGGTCCACGCTGCCTACCACCTTGTGTCCGTTGACGTAGCTGCCGTTGGTGGATCCCAGGTCGACGGCCTGTGTTGTGCCGTTGGTGGTGCGGATTTCGAGATGGCGGCGCGATACCCCGGTGTCGTCCACCAGGATGTCAGCTTCGGAAGACCGGCCAAGCACAATGGACGCCGCGTTGAGTGAGTAGCGCTGGCCGTCAATGTCCAGAACGGGCTGGAGGCGCACTGGTTGCCTGTTGGGCGCTGCCGGGACGTTGTTCCTCGGCACGGCCGGGGCGGCGGGGGAACCGGAGGCCTTCTCAGTCCGGGAATCGATTTCGAAATCCCCGGCGCGGATTTCTTCGTCGCGCCGGAAGGAAATACGGACCGGGCCCTGGAGTGTGTAGCCCTGGCTTCTGACGTGGTTGATCACCACATCGCAAAGTTCTTCGGCCAAGGGGGTGCCCCATTCCTGCGCGCGTTTGAAGTCTTCCTCGCTGAGGCGGACGTCAAAGACGTTGGGGGCCAGCGTGCGGCCGGCGGCGATGGTGATGGCCTTGTGGTCGACCTCCCGGCGGAGCCGGCTGGCGATTTCCACAGGCTCAACCTGGGCGCGTGAACCGGTGGAGAAGACACCGCGGACGGCCTTTTCGATGCCGCGCTCGACTTTGTCCAGCATTCCCATGGCACCTCTCCTCTCCCTACGGCTGCGGGGCAGCACACGATTCGGAACTCAGCTCACAACATTGCCGGGAGCGCGCCGGGGACGGGCACTCCTACATCTGATACTACTGGGCAGGGCTGTGAATGACCTTAATGCACAACGCCGGGGCGGGCGGAATAGTTCGTTCCGGCCAGCCGTGGCGCGGCATCCGAAGCGGGGCGTGAGGGGTCCGTCGGCGGGGAGATTTCGGGCTGAGGCGACCGCCGCGGTTCCCGATTGGTGTTTTCCGGTGATTGTCCGTTATGCTTGATCTCGCTGCTTTTACGAGGCTGGCAGTCCGGAAATCGGACTCCATCCGGGTGAAAGAAGTTGCGCGCGAGTGGCGGAACGGCAGACGCGCTGGCTTCAGGTGCCAGTGTCCGAAAGGGCGTGGGGGTTCAAATCCCCCCTCGCGCACGCAAATGAAAGAACCCCGGTCTTAGGACCGGGGTTCTTCTGCTTTAACTGGACTCGCGGGGAAAGGCCTGGCGGGTCGTGGCCGGCTCCCGTATTGCCGTGGCGGATGCGCCTTCGGCGGGCACGACGGCGGACTGTTCCGCCGCCGTCGTCCGTTCCTTCAGGAAGTACACCAGGCCGGCGGCGAGGGTTGGAAGCTGCGGCCGGGGGCGAACAGGCCCGGAACAACGCTCCCGGTCTGTTCCTTGATGATGCCGAATCCGAACGGGCCACGAAGCCGCCCAGCACATTTTCTTGCCTGACTTGATACCTACAGGGCAGCAAGGGGGCGTTTACCGCCCGGCCCGGAGCCGCCGTCGTGAGTTTGCCAGATGGCTGCGCATGGCAGCCGACGACGACGGTTCGTCGCCTTCCGCGATCGCCGCGTAGATGGATTCGTGCTCGTGGACCACTTGTTCGAAGTGGTCCCGGGCGTAGTGTTCGACGCCGGTCATCAGCCGGGTGCGCGGCATGGCGATCATGGTCTGGCCCAGCGATGCCAGGCAGTCGGAGTAGAAGGGATTACCCGACGCCGCGGCGATTGCCTTGTGGAATTCGTAGTCGGACTTCATGGCATGCGCCGGATGGTCGCCGTTGGCCGTGAACTCCGCCAAGGCGTTCAGCACGGCCTTCAGTTGCCGGTCCGTCCGGTTGCGGGCAGCCAAAGCGGCGGCCTCGGACTCGACGCCGATGCGGAACTCGAGCAGGTGGAGCCGGTCCTCCATGCTGGAGACCGGCCGGCCTCCGGGTGCCGGCGGATCGCCGTGCGGGGGCGGGGTCAGCGCGAAGCTTCCCCGCCCGCGTTCGGTTTCCACGAGTCCCTCGGCCTGCAGCCGGGTCAGGGCTGCCCGGACCACGGTGCGGCTGACGCCGAACTCGCCGATCAGTGTGTTTTCGCTCGGAAGCTTGTCGCCGGGCTGGATGACGCCGTCGACGATGCGGGTGCGAAGATCTGCGGCGAGGTCCGTGGTCAGGTTCCGGCTCATGCGTTCAAGGTTACGCGCCGAACAACACGGACTCGGTGGTCCAGGCGCGGGCCTGGTCGCTGAGGGTCACGCCGAGTCCCGGGCGGTCCGGAACCAGCATGCGGCCGTTCTTGGTTTCAAGGCGCTCGTTGAACAGCGGGTCCAGCCAGTCGAAGTGCTCCACCCACGGTTCGCGGGGGTAGGCGGCGGCGAGGTGAAGGTGTATCTCCATGGCGAAGTGCGGTGCCAGTCCCAGTCCCCGTTCGTCCGCCAGTGCAGCCAGGCGCAGGAACTGGGTGATGCCGCCGACGCGGGGAGCGTCGGGCTGGATGATGTCGCAGCCGTTGGCGTTGATCAGGCCCTTGTGCTCGGCCACGGAGGCCAGCATTTCGCCGGTGGCGATGGGGGTGTCCAGGACGTTGGCCAGGTGGGCGTGGCCCTCGAAGTCGTACGCGTCCAATGGCTCTTCGATCCAGATGAGGTTGAATTCCTCCAGTTGCCGGCCCATCCGCATTGCCGTGGCGCGGTCCCACTGCTGGTTGGCGTCCACCATGAGCGGTACGTCCCAGCCGATGTGTTCGCGGATTCCGGCGACGCGGCGCAGGTCCTCTTTGCTGTCAGGGAGGCCGACCTTGATTTTGATGCCGCCGATTCCCTCGTCGATGGACTGGGTGGCGCGTGCCTTGACCTCATCCAGGGTTGCGTTGAGGAAGCCGCCGGAGGTGTTGTAGGTCTGGACGGAATCGCGGTAGGAGCCCAGGAGCTTGGCCAGCGGCAGGCCGGCACGCTTGGCCTTGAGGTCGTAGAGGGCGATGTCGATGGCGGCCAGAGCCTGTGTTGCCACGCCGGAGCGGCCCACGGACGCGCCGGCCCAGAGGAGCTTGGTGTAGATCTTGCCGATGTCGTTGGGGTCCTCGCCGATGATGCCCTCGGCCACCTCCTTGGCATGGGCATACTGCGCGGGTCCACCCGCGCGCTTGGAGTAGCTGAAGCCGACGCCGCTGTGTCCCTGTTCGGTGGTGATCTCCGCAAAGAGGAAGACCACTTCGGTCATGGGCTTCTGCCGGCCGGTGAACACCTTGGCGTCACTGATCGGAACAGCGAGTGGAAGCCTCGCGGTGGACAGATTTACGTGGCGGATGAGGTCTACGGTGCTCATGGGTGCTCCTTGGAAGCATGATGGCCGGGCTACATTGCCCTCCTGCTTAGAGTATAAGTTTCAAACTTGTATTACAAGTGGATGCCTCACGTTTGACGGTGATTGCGTTGTGGTTGTTGGTGGGGGTCGATGTGGGGTGGCGGGATGAACCAGGGGATGCCGGTTTTGACCTGGACGGTCCACAGTTCTTTGTGGATGAGGTGGTGGTGATGGGAGCAGAGCAGGGTTCCGTTGTCGGTGCTGGTGGGTCCGCCGTGTGACCAGTAGGTGATGTGGTGGGCTTCGCACCAGGGTGCGGGGATGGTGCAGCCGGGGAAGGCGCAGCCCTCGTCGCGGGCGGTGATGACTTTGCGGATGTGGGGCGGGAAGATCCGGGTGGTGCGGCCGATGTCCAGGATGCGGCCTTCGCTGCCGAGCAGGACGGGGATGATGTCGGCGTCGCAGGCGATCTTCCGGACGGTGGCGGCGGTGACCGGGCCGGTGAAGGTGAACGACCCCGTGCCCGGGATCCCGGTGGACCCGTGGTGCCCAGCTGTAGCGCTTCCGTCGCCGTGGAAGCCGGAGCTGGTGGCCGCGGTTCGGGAGCGGTAGCGGGGTCCCTGGTTGGTGGTGTGTTCGAGGCGGTCCAGGAGGTCGCGGTAGTCGATGGTGACCATGACTTGGGGCCGCAGCCCGCCCGCCGCGGGGAGGGTGCCGGTGGCGAGGGCTGCCTTGCACGCGCCGATCAGGCCGTCGAGGAGCCGCTGCGGCCGGGTCCGCCTGTCCAGATCGGCATCAAGTGCACTGCTGTTGCCGCCGGTCTCATCGCAGCTGTCCCCGGCGCCATCACCGGTCCCGCCACCGCTGTCAGGGGCGCCTCCAGCGTCGTTGCCCTCAGTAGTACCTGCCCGGGTGCGGGGGTTGGTGGCGGTGTTCATGACCGTCAGAAGTGATTCGTACTGGTCGGCGGTGGCGAAGATTTCCAGATGGTGCAGTCCGCGGCGGGCCGGGCGGAGGAACGCACCCTGGCGGCGGCGGAGTTCTTCCTCGGAAGGCTCCGAACCGTCCTGGTCGATCGCGTCGGTCCACTGGCGGGCGATGCGGGTCAGGAAGTCGGTGTCGCGTTCGGCCGCGGTGCGGGTCAGTGCATGTTCCATCCGGGCGGTGGCCTCTTCGGGGGCGTGGTGCCGGACACGGTCCAAAGCCAGGGTGATGATGGTCGCGGGACGGGAGCCGATGGTCCCGGCCGCAACGGCGGCGGCGAGTTCGGGCCGCTCCGCAGGCTCCGTGTGGCCCGTGAACCCTGTCCGGGGCAGCACCGCCGCAGCGAGAGTGATCCGGCGGCGTGCTTCAGCGGCGCTGATCCGCAGCAGGGCACGGAGGAACTCGGTGGCGTTCCGGGACCCGTCATCAGCAGGGTCGGAAGTGGTGGGTGGTGGCGCTTTGGGGGTCGCGGCAGTTTCTGTGCTCCAGCCAGTGGTCCAGCCGACTGCGCCCGAACCGGCTGATCCTGAGCCGAGTGCGGCTGAGCGCGCGGCTGCCGCGGCCTGGCGCCGGGTCCGGTCCACGGCCCCGGCTGCCACGACCTGCAGGTATTCAACGGCCCGGGAGATTTCCTCAACATTGGCGGCGAAGTCGGCGGACTCGCGGAAGCCGAGCATCGCGGTGTCGGCGACCGCCGTCGCGCTCAAGGTCTTGAGCAGCGCAAGGCACCGCGCCAAATCACCGGAACCTCCGGCGTCGGCTCCTAAGACAGCCGGATGCTGGAGTTCCACCGGGACGCTGCGCAGGCCGCGGATGCGCCCGGCATGCGATTGAACAGAAGGGGGCCGAACAGCAGAACCGGCGGCGGGCAGCTTGGCCCACCGCAATGCCTCTCCTGCTGCAAGACCCCCCACGGCTTCCATGGACTAAGTCTGAAGTGGGGGTATGACAATAATGCCGACCCGGAACTAATGAACCAGCCAGGCGACAACGAGCAGCGCGCCGATACTCAACAACGTGGTGCAGAGGATGACGTCGCGGGCCACCGTCATCCCGCGGCCGTAGGGGGAGGCGAAGAGGAACACGTTCTGCGCAGTGGGCAGCGCAGCCATGATGACGCTCGCCAGCAGGTGCTGCCCTTCCAGCTCGAAGACAAAGCGGCCCAGGACCCACACAACGAGCGGCATCCCGGCAATCTTCAGGAACGTGGCCACGAGGGTCTCAGTGCGGCCGTTATCTTTTTGCAGCGGCGCCCGGCCGGCCAGTGACAGCCCGAACGCGAGCAGGACCATCGGCACGGCACCGCCGGCCAGCATGTCGATGGGCTTCTGCAACAGGTCCGGGGCGCTCCAGCCGGTCAGGGCCACCGCGGCGCCAAGTCCGGAGGCGATGATCATGGGATTGGCAAACGGCGTGACCAGCAACTTCTTCCACGAAATTTTAGAGCCGGAGGCCACGCCCAGCACCGTGAGGTAGAACGGTGCCATCACCAGGATCTGGACCAGGAGCACGGGTGCAACGTGCTGTGCCGTTCCGACGGCGTACAGGGACACCGGGATGCCGATGTTGTTTGCATTGGCATAGCTGCTCGCCATGGCGCCCACCGCAGTTTCGGCTGCCGGGCGGCGGAAGAACAGGAAGCTTGCCAGGCAATAAAGGAGCCCCACTATCGCTGCTGAGAGCAGCGCCAACGGGGCGTCCGTTCCGAGTGCGGCCCGGATATCGCTGCCGGCCACCACCGTGAACAGGAGTGCCGGGTTGGTAACGTAGTAGGCGGTGCGGGTCAGCGCGCCCTGGACTTCCGGGCCTAGTATCCGGAGGCGGGCGGCGAGATAGCCCACGGCAATGACGGCGGAGACGATCAGTATTCCGGAGACAACGCCGCCCAAAATGAGCCCTTCTATTTAAGTCTGGGTTTCCGCACGGCCGTCTCCCCGTTGCGAAGGGAGGGCCGGCCGCGCGGAAGTTGGGGCTGGCGCCAGCAGGGACCTAGCGCACCAGACAGGGGCGCTTGGGATCAAAGGACCAGCCGTCGATGTAATACTGCATGCCGATGCTGTCGTCGCGGGCATCCAGCCCGTGCTCCAGGTACAGCTGGTGTGCCTTGTCCAGGGAATCGTGGTCCAGCTCGATGCCCAGCCCCGGCGCGTCCGGAACCTCGATGGCACCGTTCCGGATCTGCAGCGGGTCCTTGGTGAGCCCCTGCCCGTCCTGCCAGATCCAGTGCGTGTCCAGCGCCGTGATCTCGCCCGGCGCGGCTGCCCCGGTGTGAGTGAACATGGCCAGCGAAATGTCGAAGTGGTTGTTTGAGTGCGAGCCCCAGGTGAGCCCGAATTCATGGCACAGCTGCGCCACCCGGACGGAACCGTGCATGGTCCAGAAATGCGGGTCTGCCAGCGGAATGTCCACGGCGTTGCTGCGGATGGCGTGAGACATTTCGCGCCAATCCGTGGCAATCATGTTGGTGGCCGTCTTGAGCCCGGTGGCGCGGCGGAATTCCGCCATGACTTCACGCCCGGAGAATCGGCCTTCGGCGCCGCAGGGATCCTCGGCGTACGCCACCACGCCCTGCATCCGCTTGCCCAGCCGGATAGCCTCGTCCAAAAGCCAGCCGCCGTTCGGGTCGAGGGTGACCCGCGCGTCGGGGAAGCGCTTGGCCAGAGCCGTGACCACGTCCACTTCCTCGTCGCCGGAGAGCACGCCGCCCTTGAGCTTGAAGTCACTGAACCCGTAACGGTCCTGCCCGGCTTCTGCCAACGCAACCACCGCTGCGGGGGTCATGGCTTCCTGCCGGCGCAGCCTCTCCCAGCGGTCTGCCGGGGCGTCCTCCACAGGGTACGGCAGGTCCGTCCGACGGCGGTCACCGCGTGGACGGTGGTGCGGAGGTCGAAGGTCTGCACGCCGCGGCCGCCGGCGTCGCGGTCCGCGAGCTCCGCCGCGATCTCGCGCAGCAGGGACCGGTAACGGGCCACCGGCTTGCCGGCGATGAAGGCTCCGGCCTCCTCGATTGTGGTGCGGATCTTCTCCCCGCCGGGCACCTCGCCCAGCCCGGAGCGGCCCTCAGGGTCGGTAATAACCACCACGTTGCGGGTGAAAAACGGTCCGTGCGCGCCGCTGAGGTTCATCAGCATGCTGTCGTACCCGGCGACCGGAACTACTTCGACTTTGGCGATCGTGGGCTGGGTGCTCATGCGTTGACCCCGGCCTTTGCGTCGGCGGCGGCTTCAACCGTTCCGTCGATCCGGCGGTTCAGGTGCCACGGGTTGGCGTCCTGCAGCGGTGCCGGAAGCAGTTCCTGGGGGAGGTTCTGGTAGGCGACCGGCCGCAGGAAGCGGTTGATTGCCAGCGTACCCACGGAGGTGGTCTTGGTGTCCGATGTTGCGGGGAAGGGACCGCCGTGGACCATCGCATGGCCAACTTCGACGCCGGTGGGCCAACCGTTGACGATGATGCGCCCCACCTTCTGTTCGAGTGCGGGCAGCAGCTGGGCCGCCGTCGGGTAGTCCTCTTCGGTGAGCTGCAGGGAAGCGGTGAGCTGCCCCTCGAGCCGGTTGGTGGCTTCGACCAGTTCCCCGGTGCTGGAGTACCGGACCACCAGGCTGGCGGCGCCGAAGATCTCGGCGTGCAGCACGTGGTTGCTGACAAAGTCGGCGATGTCGGTGCCGAAGATGGTCGGTGCCGGTGCGTTTTCGGTGGAACCGGCCGTGCCCTGCCCGACGACAGTCACGTTTTCGGCGGAACCAAGCGCGTCGGCGCCGGCGTTCCAGGACGCGGCGATGCCTTCGGTCAGCATTGTCTGGCCGGCGCAGGCGGATACTGCGCGTCCGACGGCGGCAGCAAGTTTGTCACCTGCCTCACCGGACGGGGCGAACAGCAGGCCGGGAGAAGTGCACAGTTGCCCTGAGCTGCCGGTGACGGCTGCGACGTATTGCTGCGCCAGTGCGCTAATTTGTTCGGCGGAGCCGTTCAGGGCGCCGGGGAAGACGAAGACCGGGTTGATTGAGGACATTTCCGCATAGACCGGGATGGGTTCGGGACGCGCGGCCGCCGTGCGCATCAGCGCGATGCCGGCGTTCTGCGAGCCGGTGAACCCCACGGCCTTTATGGCGGGGTCCGCCACGAGGGCCTGGCCGATGCTGCTGCCGGGGCCGTAGATGAGCGAGAAGACGCCGGGGTGCAGCCCGGCGTCGCGGACGGCTTTCACGATGGCCTGGCCGACGAGTTCGCTGGTGCCGGGGTGGGCGTTGTGGGCCTTGAAAACCACCGGGCAGCCGGCGGCGAGGGCCGAGGCGGTGTCTCCTCCCGCCGTCGAGAAGGCCAGCGGAAAGTTGCTGGCACCGAAGACGGCCACGGGGCCCAGCGGGATCTGGCGCTGACGGATGTCGGCGCGGGGGAGCGGTGTGCGTTCCGGCAGGGCGGGATCGATGCGGACGCCGCGGAAGTCGCCCTGGCGGACTACCGTGGCGAACAGCCGGAGCTGGCCGGTGGTGCGTGCGATTTCGCCCTGCAGCCGGGCTGCGGGCAGGCCGGTCTCCTGGCCTGCACGGTTGATCAGCTCGTCGCCGATGGCCTCGATGTTGCTGGCGATGGCTTCCAGGAAGCCGGAGTGCGTCTCGGGATCGAGGGTGCTGAAGGAGGCATACGCCTCGGCGGCCGCGGCGGTGGCTGCCTTGAGCTGCTCTTCGGTGAGCAGCGTGTACGCGGGCTCAAGGGCTTCGTTGCTGGCAGGGTTGAAGCCAAAGGCTGTTTTGCCTTCGCCTGCTACGGCCTGCCCTGCGATCAGGGAATGTCCGGTGAGTGTCACGGTGGTTGCTCCTAGGAAAGGATGGATCAGGAGACGGTTGGTCAGGAAACGGTGGCGATGAGTGCTTTAAGGTCGGCCAGGTCCTGCGGTGCCAGGTTCTGCAGCGGCGGGCGGACCCCGCCGGCGGAGCGGCCAATGGCGTCCAGGCCGCCCTTGACGATGGACACGGAGTAGCCCTTGACCCTGTCCCGGATGTCCAGGTAGGGGATCACGAAGTCGTTGAGCTTCTTGTTGACGGCGATGCGGTCCTGTTTGCGCACGTCCTGGTAGAAGTCCAGGGCGAACTGCGGGACGAAGTTGTACATGGCGCTGGAGTAGGTGCTCATGCCCAGCTGCAGCAGTGGGAGGGCGAAGGTCTCGGCCGTGGGCAGCCCGCCAAGGTAGAACAGGCGGTCGCCGAGCTTGGCGTAGACGCGCGCGTCGTGTTCGAGGTCGCCCACACCGTCCTTGAAACCGATCAGGTTCTCGTGGCGGTCGGCCAGGGTGGCCACGGCGGTGTCCTTGTAGATCGCGTTGGCGCGGTTGTAGATGATGACGCCGAGCGAAGTGGAACTGCAGACCGCACTGACATGGTCGATCAGGCCGGCCTGGTCCGCTTCCGTCAGGTAGGGCGGCAGGAGCAGGATTCCTTCGGCTCCTGCGGCCTCCGCTGCCTGGGCGTTCTCAATGGCCTGTGACGTGGACCCGCCGGCGGAGGCCAGGACGGGAACGGTGCTCCCGACCTCCTCGACGGCGGCACGGACAACGCGGGCCGATTCGGCGGGCGTGAGGGAGAATCCTTCACCGATCCCGCCGGCGGCGAAGAGCCCGGCCACCGGGTAGCTGGCCTGCCATGCGAGGTGCTTGCGGTAGTTCTCCTCGTCGAATTGGAGCTGCGAATCGAACGAGGTCACCGGGAAGGAGAGCAGCCCGTCTTTGAGAGCGCTGGCAAGTTCCTGGGGTGAGTGTTTGGCCACGATGGGTCCTCCATGCCGGCGCCGCATCGGCGCGTCAGTTGATGTCTTCCCCTTCAGCCTAGGGAGCCAAGTGATGCCTGTCTAAGTTCATTTTTGAATGCATTGATACCCTCCGAGCATCGCTCTCCAGGGCCTGCTTCGGTGCCTCAGTGACCGCGCCCGACTTCAGTTCTCCTGGAACTCCAGGGACCCCAGCGCCAGTGTGAGTGCGGGGTTGGTGATGTTGCGGTTCCAGATGGCGTGCAGTTCCACCGGGTCATCCACGCTGCTTTCCAGAGGCAGGAATTCGACGCCCTGGACGCCCAGCAAGGTTGCGGAGTGCGGTACGAAGGCCACGCCGCGCTTGGCGGCAACCAGCGACACCATGGTGAGGATCTGGCTGACAGTGTGGACCACGTTTGCGTGCTGGATGGGGATCATCCGGACCACGAGGTCATAGAAGTACCGTGCCTGGGTCGATGAGTGCATGATGAGCGGCTCGCCCCTGAGGTCCTGTTCGGTGATGTCCCGCTTAAGGGCGGCCAATGGGTGGCCTGACGGCACGGCCAGCACCATGGCTTCCCGGTAGAGCAGATGCGAGTCGAAGACTTCGTTGTCAAAGGGCGGCCGTGCCAGGCCGAGGTCCAGTTCGCCGGACTGGAGTCCGGCGATCTGCTCGCCGGTGACCAGTTCCTGCAGGTCGATGTCGACGTCGGGCAGTGTTGCGGCGATCTCCTCCAGCAGCGGGCCAAGGATGCTGAAGCCGCTGGCTGCCGTGAAGCCGATCCGCAGCAGGCCCGAACGCCCCGAGGCGATGCGCCTGGCCGTCACGGGCGCCCGGTCGGCCAGTGCCATCAAACGGCGGGCTTCGTCCAGGAAGGCCCGCCCGGCGGCCGTCAGCTGGACCTTGCGGTTGTCGCGTTCCAGCAGTTCCGCGCCCACGGACTTTTCCAGCTTCTGAATCTGGCGGCTCAGCGGCGGCTGGGTCATGTTGAGGCGTTCGGCGGCCCGGCCGAAGTGAAGTTCCTCCGCCACGGCGATGAATCCTGCAAGCTGGTCAAACGTAAACATGATGCCTTCCGGGTATCACTGGATGCAAATTTGGGCTTAGACATGCATCATAATGGCTTCCTACACTCGATACAGCCGACCGGCAGTGATCCGGTTCACAGACGTACGGGGCAACGGCCCCACCGGCTTCTTCGGTCGTCCCATCTCAGCCACCCTGCTTGTGGTGTTCGTCCTGGTTGCGGTGCTTCCGGGCATCAAGTCCATGCTGGCCAAGCGCCAGGCCCCGGCGGCGGCAGAGACCGCACCCACCAGAATCAAGGAGAAGGTATGAGCATCATCGTCGGATTCGTTTCCACGCCTGCAGGCGAGGCGGCGCTCACCGCAGGCATCGCCGAGGCAACCCTCCGCAACGAGGACCTGGTGATCGTCAACTCCGCCCGTGAAGGTGCGCTGGTGGACAAGTCCGTGGCCGCCGAGGACGTCCTGGCCCGGGCCGCCCGGCGTGCCACGGAGGCCGGCGTCAAGGCAACGGTGATCCAGCCGCCCTACCAGCACGACCTTGCCGACGAATTCCTGGACATCGCCCGCGAAGCGAATGCGTCCCTGATCGTCATCGGCCTGCGGCACCGTTCACAGGTGGGAAAGTTCATCCTGGGCAGCCATGCCCAGCGCATCCTGATGCAGGCAGACCGGCCGGTCCTGGCCGTAAAGGCCGACGGCTCGAACTTCTAGGCCGGATTCTCCAACCCAAGGCGCGGTACGCGACCTATCACAGGGTCCGCGGCCGCCCCTTGCCGGCGGAGCCTACTGCCGCAGTGCCCCAAGCCCGGAAATCAGCGCCTCCAGGCCCAGGCTGAATGCGACGTCCGCCGGCTTTTCGTGGCCCTGTTCCGCCAGGCTCCGCACCGCTGCCGTGAAGTTGGGCGTGGATTCCGCCATGCTGCCCGGATCGAAGATGTCCGCCGGCGCCGTTACGTCGTAGGCAGAGCCGAAGATGAAGGATTCCAGCGCCACGATCGAGGAGATGATGCGCTCCTGCGGGAACCCCGCCTCACGGAGTCCCCGGCTGACCGTTTCGTACATGGCCAGGGTCTGGGGTGCATCCGTCACCGGCAGCACAGCGATGACCGGGATCAGCGGAGTGTGCTTGGAGAACACGTCCCGGTAGCTCCAGGCCCACTGCCGCACGGCTTCGTCCCACGGCACCGTGCCGAAGGCGGACACATCCACCAGGGACGCGAGGTGGTCCTCCACCAGGACCAGTACGTCCTGTTTGGACGTCACGTGGTTGTAAAGGGCCGACGGCGCCACGTTCAGGGAGCGCGCCAGCGCGGCCATGGTGAGGCCGTCGTAGCCGTTCTTTCCGATCAGCAGCAGTGCTGCTGACGTAATAACTGCCTGGTCCAGCACTGCCGAGGCTGGCCTGCCTGCGCGGCGTTTCACCGGCGCTTCGGCGTGGCGGGAGTCGGTGGTCGGGCGTGCGGCTGCCGGCATCGTCGGCCTTTCTGCTGGCGGGGTCCCCAGCATTATTCCACTCACCTCTTCCGTGACGATCCGGAAACCGCTATAGTTCATAAATGAATGGCATTCATTTAGTGGTTCGCATCACTCTGGCGGCCACAGAAAGGACATCATGCTGGAACTTGACCGCGACGTCGTCGTCGTAGGTGCAGGCCCCTCGGGCCTCACTGCAGCCCGTGAACTGAAGAAGGCCGGCCTCAGTGTCGCCGTACTGGAAGCGCGCGACCGCGTGGGGGGCCGCACCTGGACCGACACCATTGACGGCGCCATGCTGGAAATCGGCGGCCAGTGGGTTTCGCCGGACCAAACCGCGCTGCTGGAACTGCTGGACGAGCTGGGCCTGGAAACGTACTCCCGCTACCGCGAGGGCAAATCCATCTACGTGGGCGCCGACGGACGGAAGACCCGCTACACCGGTGACTCCTTCCCCGTCAGCCAAACCACGGCCGCCGAAATGGACAAGCTCATCGGGCTGCTGGACGGGCTGGCGGCGGAAATCGGCCCCACCGAGCCTTGGGCCCACCCCAAGGCCCGCGAGCTGGACACCATCTCCTTCCACCACTGGCTTCGCCAGAACTCCCCGGATGAAGAGGCCTGCAACAACATCGGCCTGTTTATCGCCGGCGGCATGCTGACCAAGCCGGCACACGCCTTCTCCGCGCTGCAGGCGGTGCTGATGGCGGCATCCGCGGGATCGTTTTCGCACCTCACGGACGAGGACTTCATCCTGGACAAGCGGGTAGTGGGCGGGATGCAGCAGGTTTCGCTGCTGCAGGCGCGGGAGCTGGGCGACGACGTCGTCCTCAGCAGCCCGGTGCGCACCATCAACTGGACCGAAGAGGCCGACGGCGGCCCACGCGTGACGGTTGTGTCGGAGCGGGCAACGGTGAACGCCCGCTACGTGATCATGGCCGTCCCGCCCAACCTGTATTCGCGCGTCTCCTTCGTCCCGCCGCTGCCGCGCCGGCAGCACCAGATGCACCAGCACCAGTCACTGGGCCTGGTCATCAAGGTGCACGCCGTGTACAAGACGCCGTTCTGGCGCGAGGACGGGCTGTCCGGCACGTGCTTCAGCGCCGGCTCGCTGGTGCAGGAGGTCTACGACAACACCAACCATGGGGATCCCCGGGGCACGCTGGTGGGCTTTATCTCCGATGAGAAGGCCGACGCCGTCTTCGAGCTGAGTGCCGAGGACCGCCGCCGCGCCATCCTGGAATCCATCGCGGCGTTCCTGGGGACAAGGCCCTCGAGCCCGAGGTGTACTACGAGTCCGACTGGGGCTCCGAGGAATGGACCCGAGGCGCCTACGCATCGAGCTACGACCTTGGTGGCCTGCACCGCTACGGCAAGGACCAGCACCAGCCGGTGGGCCCGATCTACTGGAGCTCCTCGGATCTGGCGGCCGAGGGCTACCAGCATGTTGACGGGGCCGTCCGGATGGGGCAGCTCACCGCGGCCCGGGTGGCCACAGTCGCCAGGGTCACCGCCCCGGCTTAAGCTCCCCGCCGCGCCCGGGTGTCAAGCCAGGCGCCCGCCATTCAACGTCGAATGAACCTCCTGAGAGGCAACCCCAGAATGTCAACCGCAACGCAGCCGGCGCCGGCTGCCCACAAAACACTCAGCGATAAAGGTCTGAAGGCCGGATCGGTGGGGCTGATCGGCGCCGTCGTCATCGGGGTCTCCTGCATTGCGCCGGCCTACACTTTGACGGCTGCGCTGGGCCCCACCGTCTCGGAGGTGGGGGTCCACCTGCCGGCGATTTTCCTGGTGGGCTTCATCCCCATGCTGCTCGTGGCGCTGGGGTACCGCGAACTCAACAACGCGATGCCCGACGCCGGCACTTCCTTCACGTGGGCAACGCGCGCCTTCGGGCCCTGGATCGGCTGGATGGGCGGCTGGGGCCTGATAGCAGCCACCATCATTGTGCTTTCCAACCTGGCAGCCGTTGCCGTGGACTTCTTCTACCTCATGCTCGCCCAGCTCTTCAGCAACCCTGAGCTGGGCGGGCTGAGCAAGAACCTTCCGGTGAATATTGCCACCACGCTGGTGTTCATCGCGCTGGCCTGCTGGATTTCCTACCGCGGCATGGAGACCACCAAGGGCGTCCAGTATGTGCTGGTGGCGTTCCAGCTCCTGGTGCTTGGCTGGTTCGCGGTGGCGGCGTTCAGCCATGTTGCCAACGGTTCTGCCTTCGATGCCACGGCACTGTCGCCGGACTGGTTCAATCCGTTCGCCGTGGACTCCTTCTCATCCTTCGCCGCCGGGGTGTCGCTGTCGATCTTCATCTATTGGGGCTGGGACGTCACGCTGACCATGAACGAGGAAACCCGGAATCCGGAAAAGACGCCTGGCCGGGCCGCGACCGTGACTGTCCTGGTGATTGTGGTCATCTACATGACGGTTGCGCTGGCCACGCTGTCCTTTGCGGGCACCGGCGACAGCGGACTTGGCACAGGGAACCCGGACAACCAGGGCAGTATCTTCGCTGTGCTTGCCGGTCCCGTGATGGGTCCGTTCGCCATTCTGATGTCCCTGGCCATCCTGAGCAGTTCGGCGGCATCCCTGCAGTCCACGTTTGTCTCGCCGGCCCGGACCCTGCTGGCCATGGGCCACTACAAGGCCCTGCACCCGAAGTTCGGCAGGATCAGCCCGCGGCACAAGTCCCCGAGCTACGCCACCGTGGCCGCGGCCGTGGCTGCCGCGGCCTTCTACGTCATCACCCGGACCACTTCCGAGAATGCATTGTGGGACACCATCACTGCGCTGGGCATGATGATCTGCTTCTATTACGGCATCACCGCCCTCGCCTGCGTCTGGTTCTTCCGCGCCCAGGCCTTCAGCGGAGCGCGCGCGTTCCTCTGCAAGTTCCTCGCACCCCTCCTGGGCGGGGTCATCCTGCTGGTCATGTTCGTCAAGACGGCCTACGACTCCATGGACCCCGAATACGGTTCGGGTTCGTCCGTTGGCGGCGTGGGGCTGGTGTTCGTCCTTGGCATGGGCGTGATCCTGCTGGGCGTGGTGCTCATGCTGGTGATGTACAAGGTCCGTCCGGAATTCTTCAGGGGACAGGTCCTGTCCCGCGGAATCTGATCCGGGAAATGTAATCCCCGAGCTTCCGCCCGGCATCCTGCCCATTGAAAGTAAGCGCACTTACTAATAGGCTGGATCGGGCTGGGGAACTCACCCCCGAGGTGGTCCTCTTGCGCGTTGACTCGGATTCGGCCGAATGCTGGACCAGCCCCGTCGGAACGGCCGCAACAGTTTTTCAGTGGATCAAGTCCAAGGTGACGCACAGCCGCATGAGCGTGGGTGAAAGCGGGACCGTGGACCTGTAGTCCCTACTGCACCTTCCGGAGGGCTGCCAGCACTTCCGGTAGCAGGACGTCGTTCCGGCCCCAGACCGGGTCCAGGACTTCCACATACCAGGAATCGGCAAGCAGCAGGGCCAGCGTTTCGTTGGTCTCGTCGGACCAGTCGCGGAGCTGGTCGTTCTCCACCGGGCTTTCGCTGGAGCCGAGCACCGTGACTACCGCATCGCCGTCGAAGGTGACAGGAATGGCGGCCCGGCTCGTTTCCCCGGGGCGTGGGCAACGGTAATGAGTTCGGACCTGGTGGACAGCGCCACAAGCTCGGCCGCCGCACCGGCGCCGCAGAAGCCGGTCACATACTGGCGCTGCGCGTGGCCGGAGTCGTCGCGGACACCCGGCTGGGATTCCTTGGTGAAGAGCCCGTTCCTGTTGATTTCCGCCAGTGCGGCGGCGATGGGACGGGTCTCGTCGTCGAAGCTGGGCGCAAACGTTCCGGGCTGGTATTCGCTCCGTGACTCAAGCCACCGCGCAGTAAGTTCACCGGCCGCTTCGAGGGTGGTGGCCTGCCGCCAGACTCCCCGGTCCGATCGCAACCTGCCGTGCTCGTCTCGTGTGTCTGTGACTAATGGCTCCATCATGGGATGCTACCGCCGCACCTGCCGGCGTTTCCAATGTCGCCGACACACCCGTTAACGTCCGGGCAGCCAATGTCCCGAGGTTTGGGGCGACGGAACACCCGCCGCGGCCTCCGCCCTGCCCAGGGCGTTTTCCAGCCGGGCGACGGCAGGAAGGTACCCCGCTGCTTCCATGGCACGGAGCCGCTCGGCCTCCCTCAAAGCCTTGATCAGGGCCGCCGTTTCGGGCCGGCGCACGTCGGACATGTCCGGGAAATCGATGCAGCACGCGGGGTCCAGCTCATAGCGCTGCCAACGCGCCAGCACCATCCGGTGCCGCGCCGCCGCGGCCTCGAGCTCCGCCCGTAAGCCGGTGCGCTGCAGTCGCGCTTCCTGCCAGGCCAGTACGCGGGGACTCCACAGATAGGCGGCAACAGCCGTGACAATGGCAAGGGTTCCTACAGCGAGGCCCAGCCACGGCGAGTCCAGGGTAGGTATGAGGACGGCCGGGAACACAATCACGAGTCCGGCGAAGCCGTCCCAGAAGACGGCGTCGGTGACCTCTCCGGCGTCGCGCCTGACGTGATACCGCGCGGAAAACACCGCGCCGGCCACGCCACACACCACGACGGCGGCGCAGACTGCTAGCTGCAGGGGCCCCATGGGGACCGATTCCGTGATGACAGACACCGCTCCACCTCCAACGGAACCGGACCGGGATGGTTGGGTTCCGCTAATTCCATTGGAATCCCGGCGGGCCCGGCCGTCAATGGGCAGGCCCCGTGGCCGGTCTCGCCCGCACGGCCTCTCTGCACGACCTGCCTCCAGGCCTTGCCGGCCATAGCCGTTCCGGTGCCGCGGGCCCACGGGTAGCCTAGGCACCATGCGACTAAAAATGTGCAGCATCCACGTCAAG
This sequence comes from Arthrobacter sp. 24S4-2, assembly GCF_005280255.1. Taxonomy (NCBI): domain Bacteria; kingdom Bacillati; phylum Actinomycetota; class Actinomycetes; order Micrococcales; family Micrococcaceae; genus Arthrobacter; species Arthrobacter sp. 24S4-2. The sequence continues at coordinate 49,633 of NZ_CP040018.1, forward strand.
AACCCGGCCGCGGCCCACCGGTTCTATACAGAGACCCTTGGGTTTGAGACCCTCATGGCCATGCCCGAATATAACCTGTACATCGTGAAGGATCCCGGCTCCGCGGGTGGCAGTGCCGGGTCCGCGGGGCTGCTGCTGGAGCCCAGCGACAATCCCATTGGGGCGGACTACATGAACGGCCTGCACGACGCCGGGATCCCGGCCATCGTGTTCGGCGTCCCCGACGTCCGGGCCGAGTATGAGCGGCTCAGGGCCCTGGGCGTCGTGTTCCAGGCGGAACCGTCCGAGGGCCCCACGGGCACCTCGGCGGTGCTGGACGACGGCTGCGGAAACTACATTCAGCTGCACCAGGATTGAGGCAGGACCAATGCTTCATACCTCTGGACTGCACCCGGACCCACGCTGGTAGTCTGACCGCATGACTGCAGCGTTGGTTCGGCCCAGGAATGGCAAGATGATCGCCGGCGTCTGTGCCGGCCTCGCTTCAAGGTTCGGTATTTCAAAAGCCCTTGTCCGAATCGGCTTTGTGCTCTTCGGCGTTTTCGGCGTGGGTGAATTGGTATATATCGCCCTGTGGATCATCATGCCCAAGGAGTGATCCTGCCCGGCTGGGCAGTTAACTACCTGCGGGGCCCCGCAACGGAGTCCCGCACAACCAGCGGGCATGCGGCCCGATAAAGGCCCATGGCCTGTCGCCACTTTTCAAGGGCGCGCAGCCGGCGCACAATGAATCCACCTTTACCTTGGCGGTGATGACCAGTGGCGCTGGCAATCGTGGTTGTGTGCACGCTGTTGCTGCTGGCTGGCGTCGCCATGGTCATCGCTTGGGGAGGCCGCACGGTCAGGGCGCCTTCGAGGCCCGCTTCTTCGGCGGATACCATAGAGTCTTCGGCAGTGCCCGCACGGGATGCTGTTGTGGAGGCGCAGGTCTCCGCCCTACGCCGCTACCTGTGGTGGGCCAACGTCGCCACCGTGGCGGCCGTCGCATCCGGGATCCTCGTTGCAGGGGGCCGGCGGCAGGCTGGTGATGCGCGTACTGGCCGTCACCTCGCCGGCGTCGGCCCAGGGGCGCCTTACCGAAGCCCAGGCTAATGTCGGATTCCCCACGATCGACGGCAGCATTGCCTTGCTGTTCTTTGGCGGACTTCCCGCCGGCTTCGCGGCCGCCTTCATCTACCTGCTCATTCACCGTTGGCTCCCCGCCGGCCGCCGGGCAGGACCGCTGTTCGGGGCACTGCTCCTGCTCGTTCTCGGCGCTTCCGTGGAGCCGTTCCGGGCCGACAACATCGACTTTGCCATCGTGGGTCCAGGCTGGCTGTCCGTAGTGCTCTTCTCCGCGCTTGCCGTTTTGCACGGCGCAGTGGTGGCCGCGGTGGCCGGCGCTTTCAGTGAGCGCCTTCCGCTACCGTCAGGGCAGGACTGGAAGCATTACCTGCCGCTGCTAGGAGCGTGGGGCGGTAGTGGTTTCCGTCATCCAGGAGTGGTCCTGTCTACTGACCGGTGACACGTTGCCATCTTGATGACCGGGCTGTCCGCGGCGGTGGTGGGCCTCCTTCGAGGATTGGCAGCGGCCGCGGGCCGGGCAGCCGTGGCCGCCTTGGCCCGTGGGTCAGGCTCCGGCCGGGGCGTTGAGACCGGCTTTGGCTTTGAAAGTGAACAATTTCAGCAGGTTGTGACAGCCTGCCATCAGTTCCCACTCGTGTTTGGCCTGTTCGAGGCCGCGCAGGAGTGCGTGTTTGCCCTGGCGGGTGTGGATTTGCCCGAAGACCGGTTCGATGATCGCCTTGCGCCGCGCGTAAACGGCCCGGCCCTTCTTGGTTTTGAGTTTCCTCGCCATCCGTTCCCGGAGTGTGGCGGTGGCCGGGATCCTGCCCCGGGGCGTCTCGGGAACCTTTTCGCCGTGTTTGAGCCGGCCGGTCGCGATGAAGAACTCGGTCCCGCCGGCGGCCTCGATTTCCTTCACGTGTTCGAGGTTGGCTGCTGAACAATATCCGGCATCAATGGTCCATTGGGCGGGCATCCGGCCCAGGGTTTCGGCGGTGCGTTCGGTCATCGGGACCAGTTGCTGCACGTCCACCGCGGTGTTGTTCAGATCGGTGGCGACGATGACCTGATGGTCCGCGTCGACCACGGCCTGGGCGTTGTAGCAATAGTGGTACGAGCCGTCTGCGGTCTTCATGATCCGGGAGTCGGGGTCCGTGAAATTGCGCTGGGCCCTCGGTCTGACCTCCGCTTTGGCCGCGGCTTCCTCGCCCTTGGCCGCAGCCGCCCCGTCGTCATCGCCGCGGTCCCGGGCTTTCTGCTCCGCCTCTTGGCGTGCTTTGGCTGCTGCGTCCTCTTCGAGCTGTTTGCGGGCCGCGGCCATCTTCGCCAGCCGCGATTGCCGGTCGGCCAGGTCCGGCGGGAGCTCATCGCCGCGCGTATCCGCCCCGAACCGGGCATCCTCCTCCCTGTCCACGGCCTCGGCGTCGGCGAGCATGTCCGAGACCTCCGCGGCGAGGATCCTCTGTTTTTCGGTCAGCCGTCCGTAGCTCATCGCCTTTCGCCGGGACGCGTTGGCCCGGACCTTCGTCCCGTCCAGGGCAACCCGGCCCAAGGAGACCATGCCCGCGGCCCGGCAGAGTTCCAGCGCCTGCAGGAACACGTTCCCCAACGCCGCGAGATGGCGTTTGCGGAACCGGCCGATGGACCGGAAATCCGGTGCCTGCTGCCCGGCCAGCCAACGGAACGCGACCACGTCCACGCACGCCCGCTCCAACTCCCGGGAGGAACGCACCCCGACGCAGTAGCCGTAAAGCAGGACCCGGACCATCAACCGCGGATCATACGGCGGCTGGCCCTTCGTCTTCCCATACGAGCCGTAGAACCGGGACAGATTCAGCTCCCGGGACACCAGATCAGCGATGAACCGGGCCAGATGATTGCCCGGCAACCACTCATCCAGCGACGGCGGGACCAGCATCACCGCGTCCGGCTCAAAGGATTTGAACCGCTTCTTCACACCAGCGCCGGCCTCAACGATCCCGTCATCAAAACGCTCCACCCGCTCCACGAGAGCTTCATCAAAAAGGCCATCCTGGGAACCGGAATTCATACTCCCGATTCTTCCAGCCACCCCTCCCGCACCCCGGCAATTCACACGGCGTTTTAAGAACCCGGCCGACTACTGACCCGCGCTCCTAGCGGCCGTCCTGTTCGTGCCTGCGGGACTGGTGATTGGCGCCGGGGCGCTAGCGGTCGTGGTGTGGAGCAAGCTTGTTCCGGGTGCCGGGGCCGGGCAGCCGGGAACAGAGGACGGACCACCTGCAGCCAGGCGGCCGGGGACCTCCCACCGGGCGGCGGCCATGACCTGGGCAGCCCGCGGGCTGCTCGGATTGGCGGCTGTCGCGGCCTTGCCCCTGTTTATCAGCGCAGTCACCTTGATTGCCTCACGCTGATTCGTCCGGCCCCGGTGACAGCACCGGCGACACCATCGGTGCCCGCGTCGTTGATCGCGTTCGTCAGTGCGGCCAGTACGTCGTCCTGGGCGGCGCCCGCGTCGATCCCGACGAACGCGGGGAACTCCGGAAGCGAGCGGTATGCGTCGCTGAGTGCCGCCAGCTCCTCCAGTGTTTCGGTGTCCGTCGCCCGGAGGAGGATACGTTCCAAAGCCTGCTCCGGAGCGATGTCGAAGTTGACCACCAGGTCAGGCGCGGGGAGTAGCCGCAGGAGCCAGGGCAGGAACCTGCCGCGCGGGAGCTGCCTGACCCTACGCAGGGCAAGCTGGCAGTAGAGATGGCGGTCCATGACCACCATGCCGTTGAATCGGCGGGCGCGGGCATGTGAGACCAGCACGTTGACGGTGCGGACTAGGGTCTCCAGGGCATCGGCCAGGCGGGGGTTGAGCGGCACCCCGCAGCGTGCCGACCACTGGGACATGTTTCGGCGGCCCGCATGGTTTCGAAGCAGGAGTGCCTCGCCGCCGGCCAGACGGGCAGCGTCAACGGCGGCCCGGGCGGCGGTCGTCTTGCCGGCACCATCAATTCCGGTCAGGACAACCGGCAGGGGTTACTCGTTTCGTAGGGTGGGACGTCTATTCGGTGGACCGGTCCAGCGGACCTGTTCAGTCGGGCCTCGCCCGGCACCGTGCCCCGTTCTTTCTTTCGGACTGTTTTTACTCCAACGACGAACGGGGTGTCCATCGGCCGTTGAACTTGTTCGCTGTTGGCCGTCCGGATTTCACGCGCCGTTAATGGTGGCGTTTTAGCGTGGTTCTTCAAGCACCATTTGCAAGAAGGGATCCATCATGGCCGATATTGCTGCTGTGCTTGGACGGCTCACCCCGGAAGAGCTCGACGAACTCCGTGCCCTCGGCCCCCAGGGGCACCTGCCCCGGCACCTCACCGATGCCCTGGACAGGGCTGCCGGCGGGCCCGGTGCCGGCCGCGGCTACTACGTTCCCACCGGGAGCGTCAGCCCCACCGGCGGACCCCACCTTGTGTTGCGCAGCGACGTTGCCAGCTGGCTGTTCGGGTCGGCGCCGCAGATTCCGCACGGTCATCAACCGGCGGAAACCGATGCGGAGTCAGTCCACACCGGAGCTGACTGGTCGGAGCTTCGGCCCGGAGACAGGGTGTCGATCGTGCGGGGCAACCGCGTCACGGGGTCGGGCATCGTGGACACCATGACCGAGGATGCTTCCACAGTGTGGGTTCTTTTCGAAGGCGTTGCACCCCGGCGTATGTTCCACCGCGGCGACCCGGACGAACTGCGGCCGGTCCGCTAAGGACCCACCGGAGTCAGGCTATTCGGCCTTGGCGCGGGCCTTCTTGGCGTCCTTCTTCGCAGCTTCGTCCTTGACGCGCTGGGCCTCGGTGCGGACTGCAGCGTGCGTGGAGCGCTCGGCGACCAGCCATGCGGGCGGCGCCTGTAGCAGTGCGGTGATTTCCGCCGTCGTGAGTGCCTCTTCGACACCGCCGCGGGCCAGGCCGCTGATGGAAACGTTCAGTTTCTGCGCCACCACGGGGCGGGGGTGCGGGCCGTTGCGGCGGAGTTCAGCCAGCCACTCCGGCGGGTTGGCCTGGAGCTCGGCGAAATCGGCGCGGGTGATAACCGAATCCTGGAACTCCTGGGGTGTTGCGGGCAGGTGGATGCCAAGCTTCTTGGCAACGGTGGCCGGCTTCATGGACTGGGAGTTTGCAGAGGTCATGCTTCAAGGGTATCCGGCGGACCGCCCGCAGGGCACCAACGCAGCACCAACGCAGCACCACGCAGGCCCCGTGCGTCCGCCGGCACGGGGCCACCCCGCGGCTCTGGCGGTACTGTGAACGTGTGTCCGCTGAAGAAGAATTCCCGCAAGCATCCGCACCTTCCGAACCGGAAGGGCGTGAGTTGCGCTTCGCGTACGTTGCCGGCGTGACGCCGGGGAAATGGATCCGGCGCTGGGAAGAGCGGATGCCGGACGTTCCGCTGCACTCCTTTATGTCCGACGACGGCGCGCAGCTTTCGGTCCTGCGTGACGGCGCCGCCGACCTCAGCTTCGTCCGGCTCCCGGTAGAGCGCGAGGGCCTGAACGTCATTCCCCTTTACGAGGAGCAGGCCGTAGTGGTTGCCCCCAAGGGCCACGAAATTTCGGTGTTCGAAGAGGTGGCACTAGCGGACCTCGCCAGCGAAACGTTCCTGGATGTCGCGGAACTCGGCGGCCCGGAAATGGCCCTGCAGGTGGTGGCGTCCGGGGCCGGCCTGGCCATCCTGCCGATGTCCGTTGCCCGCCACTTCAACGTGAAGGACACGGTGGCGCGGAAACTCACCGGTGCCCCTACCACCCAGATTGCGCTGGCCTGGCCCAGCGAAGCCACGGATGAGGTGATTGAGGAGTTCATCGGCATTGTCCGCGGCCGCACCGCCCAGAGCTCCCGCCAGCCGTCGGCGAAGGTGGAAGCGCCCAAGAAGGAGCCGAAGCCGGACAGGCGGGGGACCGGCGTCAAGAAGCCCAAGGTCGCCCAGCGCTACGCCCCGAATCCGGACAAGGGCCGTGGCAAGGGATCGCGCAAGAAGGGAAAGCGCTAAGGCTTAGGCCGCGCAGGCGTCCTTGAGGGCCGTGACTGACTCGGCCGGAACCTGGTCGCCGGCTTCGGCGATCTGCCGCAAGGGAGTGGTGATCTCGGACGGGACACCGGCGGGTTCCGCGCCGGCAACGAGGCCGCCCAGCGCTTCCTTGTCCTTGACGCTCACAAGCCCGTCTTGCACGAGGGCGCAGACCTGGCCCTTGACCTGGTCGGCGGCCGCGGTGGCAACCTTGGACGCGCCGTCGTTCACGGCTTTTTCCGCTGCATCCTGGACCTGGCCGCAACCGGTGAGTATGACGATGAGGGCAGCAACGGACAGGGCGGCGAGGCGGGATTTCATAATTCCACCCTAGCAAGGGCTGTTGGGAGCCGTTCTTGCCTTCTCCTTTGGACTGGCCTCCTTTGGACTGGCCTCCTTTGGACCGGCGCCGGCAGGGTGTGTGGGATGACGCCCCGTGGCGGCACGAGCCGCGCGTTTCAGCTGGAAACGCGGGCAGTTGTGCCGCGGACGATGAGGGCAGGTTCGATCAGCTTGCGCCCGGGTTTGAGGGTGGGGTGTCCGATGCGGGTATGGCCGAGGCTGAGCAGGTGCTCGGCGGCCATACGGCCGCCGCCGTCGTCGTCGTTTGTGATGAGGTCGGCGCCGGCCGGAACGCCGTTCCGCCAGCCGGCGACGACGGCGGGAATCCAGGTTCCGGCCATCATGGATTCGCTGGGCTCGGCGGCGATGACGAGCCCGTCCACGTGCATGGCCAGCAGGCCGTCAGTGGCTTCCGTGATGCGGTTCTCGCCTGGGCGTGAATCGGCAAGGGTGACCTGGTAGCCGTGGGGTGAGAGGGCGGATTCCATGCCCCTCAGGAGGTCCACTAACCAGAGGTTCCGGTAGTCATCAATGACCAGTCCGATGCTTTTTGTCTGGCTGCTGGCGAGGGTGGTCGCGGCCCCGCTGGACCGCTTTCCGGCGCTTCTCGCTGACCTTGGACGGGTTTTGAAGCACGAGCGACACCAGGGACGGAGAGACGCCGGCAGTGGTGGCGACGTCGTAGATCGTCGGTCGGCGCGTCCTGGGCGAATTTCAAAGGAGAAATCGATGGCTGACAGTCTAGGAGCACGCCAACAGCCTCAACTTCGAAGTGTTCTGCGAGAACGGTGCCGCCAAGTTTGACCAGCGCCGCCCCTCCGAAATCCAGCTGTTCCTCAACGATGGCTCCGGCAACGAGAACGGCTACCGCCAGGTCATCCTCGGCCCCGGCCACCCCTACGTCGCAGGCGGACTGACCATGGACGCCGCTGAAGTCGGCTTCGGCCAGAACGGCGCTTTCGGCTACCAGGCACGGGCGTTCCTCGAAGAGGTTGCCGGCCTCAGCGAAGCAGAATCCCTGCCCCGCTGCGCCAGCTTCGACGAAGGCGTGCGCAATATGGAGCTGCTCGGTGCTGTCACGGAATCCGCGCTCAACAACGGAAGGAAAGTCACGCTATGAAACTCGGCGTCTACAACGCAATCCTGCACGACCGGCCCCTTCCCGAGGCACTCAAGGTCATCGCGGACCTCGGGCTGACCGGCATCGAAATCAACACGGGCGGATTCCTGCCCGCCGTCCACGTCCCCAACATGGACCAGATCCTCGAAAGCGATGCGGCCCGGGACGACTACCTCGCGATTTTCGATGGCACCGGCGTCTCGATCGCGGGCCTGAACTGCAACGGCAACCCGCTGCACCCCAAGCGTGAGATCGGCGAGAAGCATGCCGAGGACATCCGCCGCTCCATCCGGCTGGCGCAGCGGCTGGGACAGGACCGGGTGGTGACCATGTCCGGCCTGCCCGGCGGCGAACCCGGGGCCGCCACGGTCAACTGGGTGGTCAACGCCTGGAATTCGGCCGCCCTGGACGTGCTGGACTACCAGTGGGGCATCGCGGCCGACTTCTGGAAAGAAACCGACCGCCTTGCCGCCGATCATGGCGTGAAGGTTGCCCCTGAGCTGCACCCGCAGAACATCGTGTTCAACACTGCCGATGTCCACAAGCTCATCGAGCTCACAGGCGCGACCCATGTGGGCGTCGAACTGGACGCCTCGCACCTGTTCTGGCAGCAGATGGATCCTGTGGTCGTGGTCCGTGAACTCGGCCCGCTGGTTTTCCAGGCGGCCGCGAAGGACGTGCGCGTGAACACGGAAAACGCCGCTCTCTACGGTGTCCTCGACAACAGCTTCCGCCGGCTCGCGCCGGAGGAAAACCGCACCAACCTCGGCGGCGACGAGTGGGCCAACGAATGGCCCAAGAACTCCGCATGGGACTTCGTGGCACTCGGCCGCGGGCACGACACCGCCTACTGGACCGAGTTCCTGCGCGCGCTGTACGAGGTGGACCCCAACATGCTCGTCAACATCGAGCACGAGGACACCTCCCTTGGCCGGATCGAAGGCCTCCAGGTGGCGGCAAAGGTCCTGCGGGACGCAGACGCGGCGCTCACGTCGTCGCTGCATCTCACGGCCTAGGACTTACCGTGTAACCCCGCGCCCGGCGCCGCCTTGACGGGCGGCCGCCGGGCGCGGACTGCGTTTACGGGCCTGTGTTTAGTGGCGTGTGTTTAGGGGTCACACACGCACGCGGTGTCCCTAACCCTGGCGGGCCTTCATCCGCGGATTCTTCTTGTTGATGACGAAGGTCCCGCCGCGGCGCCGCACGATCTGCGCACCCGGTATTTTCTTCAGTGCCCGCAGCGAATTGCGTACTTTCATGGTGTTTCTCCTTGGTTGATTGGGTGGGGGCCTGACTCCTTGAATGGCGATCCTGCGGCCCGGTGCGGTCCGGACTGACCACGCGGCGGGCAACGGCACACTACGTCGAGGGAGCTGACAACTGTAAGGTGCACACCAATTACTCTAATAAGAATGATTCGCATTTGCAATAGCTTTGAGTGTTGGCCCCGGTGTGGAGGCCGACGACGGCGGCCCCGCTGCCGCCGTCGTCCTCCGTAGTGCCCGCTATTGGTGAGGGGCTGAATCGTTTTCGGCGTCGCGTGCCCGCACCAGGCCGTCGAGGACACGGTCCAGCCCGAACGCGAACTCGTCGGAGTAGTTGTAGCCGGGCGTGAGGACGTGCTGGGGGTGAGTTCAGGGAGGTAGGGGTATTCGTCGGCGCGCAGGTGGGCGAGCATCACTTCCGCCATTGAGCTGCGGTCCGACGGGCCGCCTGGCGTGGGCACTGCTCGGCAGCCGGATGGCTTACTTCTTGGTGACTGGAAGCCGGGTGCGCTTGGTGTTTTACCTCAGGGACGCCGAGATCGCCTTGCACAACGGGGATGCCGCTCCGCGGTTTGCGATCTGGTCGTGCAGGGAACCGGTCACGGTTCTGGGCGCGTGGATGTCAGACAGCGGGCCCGTGGAGGTGGGGGACATCTTCCGCAAGCTTGAAAGCTCGTTCTCGGACTGCACGGCCTACGAACACGAAGTCATCGCGGCCGACGTGATCGGGGACATGGCCTACACCGTTGGCTACGAGCACACGAGTACCGCGGTGAACGGGGAACCAAGGACGTACACCCTCCGCGTAACCCAGGTGTACCGACGCGAAGACGGTGAGTGGAAGGTGGCCCACCGCCATGCCGACACAGTGGTGCAGCCGGACGTCCAGTAGGGCGCCTGACTGCCATTTGACCCTCTTTGGCAGTGTGGCCTATTGGTGTGCTGGGTTGTCTTTGCCGAGGTGGGCAATGAGGGCGTCGAGGATCGGCAGTTGGCCGCCCACCAGCTTGGTGCGCGCTTCCCGCTCGCCGACCCAGCGGGCGTCGTCGATCTCGGGAAAGTCCCGGATTACGCCGGATCCTTTGGGCCATTCCAGCGCAAAGGTGTTGCTCACGATCTGTTCGGGCTGGAAGTCCGACTCCGCCGCGAACGCGGTGATGATTTTTCCTGACGGCTGCCGGAAGGCACCCAGCGGAATGTAGTCAAGGGCCGGGGCGGGCATGCCCATTTCCTCGGCAAACTCGCGCAGGGCGGCCGTCAGCGGGTCCTCGCTGTCCAAGTATTCGCCCTTGGGAATGGACCAGGAGCGGTCGGTCTTATGTGCCCAGAACGGTCCGCCCATATGGGCTATCCAGACCTCAAACCGGTATTCGGTGTTCCAGCGGTAGAGCAGAATCCCTGCGCTGCGAACCGTCATATCCCCTCGTTCTCCTGGTGTGCAGCTGGCGGGTGGCCGCGGGCCTGTGGCCACCGTGGCCGGCCGCGCCCGTGCTGTGCGGTCTATCCTGCCTCACAACTGCGCGTTATGTCAGAGGGCCGGCCGCGGCGTGGTCCGCGGGCCCGCAGCGCCTGACGGTAGCCGCACAGTTCGTAGCAGGGTGGGCGGCGCCGGCGAGACCCAATGAAGGGAGGCCGGTTCCGGCTCACGCTTGGCCCGCAGCAATTGTCTTCGGAGCGAGACGGGGCGCTTGTCGTCGAGGTACAACGAAGGCCCGCCTATGGGGGACAGACGGGCCTTCGAGACTAAATGCTACAACTCTCTTATATAGCTATCGAGTGGACGAGAGTCGAACCACTACCGGATACAGGCGCCGCGGCCTTGCCGGTCCTGAGTGGCGGCTTAGCCGGGCCAGCGGCGTCGATCGGGCTAACTGAGAGGCCGATAGTGGGCAACGAAAGCCCGCCGGATGGGGGCGGCGGACTTTCCAGGTTCGAATTGACGACCTCCTTCCTTGGTGCAGATGCTCACCAGAAAAGACGCCGTGGCTGTGACGACTCGAGCTATGTCAGGAAGTAGCCTGCCTCGCCAGGACCACCACGGATGCGCTTATCTCGTCGGCGAGCTTCAACACGCCGTACATCTGCGGGCAGGGGTACGGCGTGCCAGACTGGGGGCCGTGGTGGCGGTGCTGCTCATTCTTTGGCGGAGCGGGCCCGGGGCCGCCTTATGAGGATCCCTGTTGCGGCGTACCCTGCGGACAGGACAACCATGCTGACCAGCCATCCGGATGCCAGGAACATCAAGACCATCTGGTCCCTACTCTCATAGGGTGTCAGTGATTGGCCCGCTACGATGACCTTTCCTCCCGCTGGGCGTGCGACCACCGCCATGCGTAGTCCCGGCTCGGGCTGCCACGTGACCGCGTCGCTGCCGGCGGTTCGGGCCGTCTGGAGCACTCCGGCGGGCAGCACGGGTAGGGATCCATGGAGAGCGGCAGTTCCCGACACCGGCTGATCGTCTGGGCCGTAAATGATGAAGAAGATCCCGCTCTCCGGAGTGAGTTCCACACGTGGGGACGGAGCCGTCTCCACCCCAAGCAACTCCACCTGGGCGGCGGCGGTCGCCGCGGGCGCGTCGTTTGCACTCCGGCGCCCGAGCTGCTGAAAGGTCACGTAAACGCTTCCAAAAATGATCGAGACGACGACGGCGGCCGTCAGCCAGGTGATCGTCCTGCCGGTACCTTTCATACCGGGCATTATCCAGCCCCACCAGACCCCGGGCAATCGCCGTAAGCGGCGCTCCGGATTGTGCTGCGTTCCGTTCCCGACGTCCTGGAGTTATCCGGCACGCAAGAGCCTGCGGGCGGCCGTGACGATGTGCCGGGCGGAGATGCCGGCGGCGTCCAGCAGTTCCTGGGATGTGCCGGAAGTGGGCAGTGCCTGGACGGCGAGCAGGACGGCGTTGAGTTCAGGCGTGTCCGGGCCGGTGAGGGCTTCGAGGACGGCTGCGCCGATGCCGCCTTCGGGGTAATGGTCTTCCGCGATGACGATCCTGCCCCCGGTCTCCTGGCAGGCACGGCGGAGGGTGTCCGCGTCGATGGGTTTGATGGAGTAGAGGTCGATGACGCGGGCGTTTATCCGGTCTTCGGCGAGGTGAGCGGCGGCCGCCAGGCACTCGTGCAGGGTCACTCCGGCGCCGATGAGTGTCACGGCGTCGTTGGGTCCTGCGTGGTGGACTTTGCAGCCGCCGAGCGGGAATTGTTCGTCCGGGCCGTAGATGACCGGATAGGCGCCGCGGGTGGCGCGCAGATAGGAGATGCCGGGGGTGTCGGCCATCGTCTTCACGAGTTGGGCGGTGGAGGGGGCGTCGGACGGGTAGAGCACGGTGGAGGTGTGCACGGCCCGCATGGCGGCGATGTCCTCCAGCGCCATTTGCGACGGGCCGTCCTGGCCTATTTCGACACCGGCATGTGTGCCGACGAGCCGGATGCTGACCTGGGAGACTCCTGCCATCCGGATGAAGTCAAAGGGACGGGCTATCAGGAAAGCGGCGAAACTCGCGGAGAACGCGATGTAGCCGCGGACCGAGAGCCCAATCGCAGAGGCGATGAGTTGCTGTTCAGCGATGAACATTTCGAAGTACCGCTCCGGGGCGGCGTCTTGGAATTCGCCGGCGTGGGTCGAGTTTCCCACTTCGCCGTCCAGGACAACGATTTCGGGGCGGGCGGCCAGCGCGGACACGGTGGCGCCGAACGCGGCCCGGGTTGCCACCTCCTCACCCACCTCCCATTGCGGCAGGCTGACGGCTGCCCGCGGATTCGGGGTGAGCGCAGGTGCGCCCGGTTCGGGGAGGGCTGTGGTGACCCGCAGGTTACCGGGGCCGCCGAGCGCTGCCACGGCGCGGTCGGCCATGTCCTTCGGGAGCGCCTTGCCGTGCCAGCCGTTCCGGTCTTCGATCTCGGGAACGCCTTTGCCTTTGATGGTTCTGGCCAGAATGACCGTGGGCCGGTCGGGCCGGGATCGTGCGCGGGTGAGCGCGTCGTCGATGGCGGTAAGGTCATGGCCGTCGATGACGAGGGGGTGGGCGCCGAAAGCTTCCACGCGCCGGGCGGATCGGTCCATGTCCCATTGGAGTTCGGTGGGACCGTTCTGTCCCAGGCGGTTGACGTCCACGATGGCGGTCAGGTTGCCCAGCTTGTAGTACGCGGCCTTGTCCAGAGCTTCCCAGATGGAGCCTTCGGCCAGTTCGCTGTCCCCGCACAGGACCCAGGTCCGGTACGGCAACCGGTCCAGGTACCGTCCGGCCAGGGCCACTCCGACCGCGTCCGGCAGGCCCTGGCCCAGCGAGCCTGTCGCCACGTCAACCCAGGGAAGGGCCGGTGTGGGGTGGCCTTGGAGCCGGCTGCCGAACTGCCGGTAGGTGTTGATCAGTTCGTCCTCCCCAACGACACCAACGGCCCGGTACATGGAGTACAACAGCGGGGAGGCATGACCCTTGGAGAAAATGAGGTGGTCATTCGTCGGCTGCAACGGCTGGTCCCAGTCATAGCGGAGGTGCCGTTCGAGCAGGACAGCCATGAGATCCGCAGCCGACAACGAGGAGGTCGGATGGCCGGAGCCGGCCTGTGTGCTGCAGCGGATGGAATCCACCCGCAGCTGCGCCGCGAGCCGTCCGATGAGCACGGCCTGCGCCGCGGTCATCGGCGCCGGGGCCGGTTCCTGATGTTCGGTCATGGCAATCACCTTTCACCTGTTCAAAGGAACCCCAGTCTCCGGGAGGCCTGATACGTGTCGTACCCCCGGAAGCCGGTTCCTGCGGAAATTGCGACCGGTCAGGCGGCGCCGGTCCAGCGGGATCTGCTTGCGGCCCCTGGGAGTGCCCTGTCCCGGGTGCCGGGATTCACCTGCGGGCTCCTGCCCTGGCGGCGACGTTGCCGCGCCGGATCGGACGGCACCCTCGCGGTCGGAACCTCGTATGTTGATCAACTCATCACGTGATCAACAGATTGCCGCAGGCAACCAGCCCCGCGCAAGGCCCGCCGGACAATCCACAGGCAAGATCCACGGAACTCACAGCGAAGGCGGGCAGTGTCCGCTCCCGCAGTGCCCGCTTGGCCCTGGCTCAGCTGACCACTCAACTCGGCGGAGTCTCGATTCCCTCGCTGCCGGCGTTTCAGGTCGTCATGGGTCTCGGGGCGGCCGCAGTCCTCGCAGCACTCGCCGTCGCAGCCTTCCTGCCGGGTCATCCTGCAGCTGCATCGGGTCGCGGTACAGGGGAATAGTTCGGGATGACCGGTTTGAACGACACCACGGCGGCCGACGCAGGCCGCAGCCGCGCTGTCGATGCCTACCCCTTCCATTTCCAATCTATCCCCCGCCAGGGGGCTTGCCGCAAGCCCCGGGCCGTGCCGGATAATCGCCGAAGACCGAACCTAGAGAACGGGAGTAGCGAAATGATGCCGACAGGAGTGTTGCCATGAACGAGCATGCGGTGGTGATCGCCGGGGGAGGTCCGACAGGACTGATGTTGGCAGGCGAGTTGGCGCTGGCGGGCGTCGACGTTGCCATCGTCGAGCGGCGTCCCACCCAGGACCTGCCCGGCTCGCGGGCAGGCGGTCTGCACTCACGCACCATCGAGGTCCTCGATCAGCGTGGGATCGCCGAGCGGTTCCTGGCGGAGGGGCAGGTGGCTCAGGTCGCCGGTTTTGCCTTCAACCGCCTGGACCTCAGCGATTTTCCCACCCGGCACCCATATGGCCTCGGGCTGTGGCAGAAGCACATCGAGCGCATCCTGGCCGGCTGGGTCGACGAGCTGCCCGTGACGGTCTATCGCGGACGCGAGGTGACGGGCTTCGCGCACGACGACACCGGTGTCGACCTCGCGCTGTCCGACGGCGAGTCTCTGCGGGCGGGATATCTCGTGGGGTGCGACGGTGGGCGCAGCGTCATCCGCAAAGCAGCCGGCATCGATTTCCCCGGGTGGGATCCGACCACCAGCGCACTGCTCGCCGAGGTCGAGGTGACAGAGGAGCCGGAGTTGGGCATCCGCCAGGACGACCTCGGCACCCATTCCTTCGGCAGGGTGGAGTACGAGATCCGCGACGGCGAGGTCGTTTACGCAGATGAGGGGCCGGTGGGGTCATGGTGACCGAACAGGACCCCGGAGCCACCAGCGAACCGACCCTGGCCGATCTCAGCAAAGCACTCATCACTGTCTACGGAACCGATTACGGGATTCACAGTCCCACTTGGATCACCAGGTTCACAGACATGACCCGGCAGGCCGCGTCTTACCGGGAGGGACGGGTGCTGCTGGCCGGCGACGCCGCACACGTGCATTACCCGGCGGGTGGACAGGGCCTCAACATCGGTGTCCAGGATGCCGTGAACCTGGGATGGAAACTGGCCCAGGTTGTCAACGGGACATCCCCAGCCAGCCTGCTGGATACGTACCAAGCTGAACGCCACCCCATCGCTGCGCGCGTGCTGCGTAACACGATGGCGCAAACCGCGCTCATGCGTCCGGCCGATGCGCGCCTCGAGGCCTTGCGCGAGACCGTGGCCGAGCTGCTGAGCATGGAGGAGCCGCGCAAGCGCTTCGCCGGGATGATGTCCGGTTTGGACGTCCATTACGACGTCGGGCATTACGACGGCGGCGAGGGTCACCCGCTGTTGGGGCGCCGCATGCCCGACCTCGATCTGGTCACCGCCGACGGCCCGCTGCGGGTTTTCACCTTGCTGCACGGTGCACGGCCTGTCCTTGTCAACCTCGGTGAGCCCGGCGGCTTCGATACTGCTCCTCGGCCGGACCGGGTCCGGCTGATCGACGCCCAATACGGTGGTACCTGGGAGCTTCCGGCAATCGGGGAGGTGGCGGCCCCCGGCGCCGTGCTGATTCGACCCGACGGATATGTGGCCTGGGTGGGAGACCGGGCCCGGCTGGGGCTAGCCGACGCGCTCACCACCTGGTTCGGACCGCCTGCCGCGGCGTAGCGCACCAAAGGGTCCGCGCACCGTTGTCAGTCCCATGCGGAGAGGCCTAGACTCAGCCCACAACCCCTGTCGGGGAGAACTCCAGGACCCTTCACTCATCCGATGTTCTGGGCGTGCGGATAGGTTCGTGTTCTGGGCACAAGCAGAACGGGAGTCAGCCATGAGCAAGTATTTTTTCCAAGCAAATTATGTGGGCCAGGGCATCAAAGGCCTGATGGAGGAGGGCGGTTCCAAACGTCGGGACGCGGTGGTTAAGGCCTTGGAATCCGTGGGGGATCATTGGATTGCATCTACTACGCGTTCGGTGAGACGGACGTCCTGGGGGTCTTCGACATACCCGATCAGTCCAGCGCCGTGGCCCTGTCCCTGCTGATCAATTCCACCGGCGCCGTGGATCTGCACCTTACGCCGCTCATGACGCCTGAGGACATCGACGCAGCAGCGGGCAAGGCGCCTGCCTACCGGGCACCCGGTCAGTAGCGGGAGTATGCGGCCGCCTCGCCGACCAGGACCATGCGGCCGCGGTGCCAGCGTGGAATGGTGGGGAAGTCATAGGTCATGTACGGGCTGATGATTCCGTCCGTTGCCTCAATGATCCGGGCCATGGGTGTGTGGTCCCCGGAGACTAACCCCGTCAGCCAGCCCTTGAATGCGGGAGCGTCCAGCTCGGCACGATTGCCGGAGGACCGCTGCAGTGGGTTGGCAAACCACCAGATCCTGCCGTCCGGGTCGGGGATGTAGCAGTAGAAGCAGCGCTTGCCGAAGACCATCTTCATCCGGCCGGGCTCGACGTCCAAAGCGGGACCGAGGCCGGCCGGAACAATCCCGCCGGTATTGGGCAGCGGTATGCTCCTGGGCTGCGGGGAGGAAGGCGCAATGAGTGGCCGGACGGCGGAACGGTGTACGAGTCGGGCCGGGAGTTGTCGACGGCGGCCGTTATGTTCCACACGGCGCTGTCCGAGCTGCGCGGGCTGTCCGCGACGGAAGGCAAGGCGATCGATATCCTCATGCGCTTCGGGCCAATGACTGCGGGTGAGTTTGGTGAGCATTCCGGGCTCGCGCCTGCGTCGGTGACCGGTTTGATGCAGCGGCTGGAGGGCAACGGCATCGCACGCCGGGTTCGCCATGGGGAGGACAAGCGCAAGGTCCTCATCGACCTAGTAGGCGACCAGGCAGCAGCCGCGGCACCCTACTTTGCGGACTTCATGGGCGGACTGGCGGCACTCCTGGAAGGCTACAGTGACGACCAGTTGCGCACGATTGCCGATTTCTCCACGCGGGCCGCCCGGATTCAGCAGGAGGCTGCGGGCCGGCTGGCCAAGTCACCAGAGGCCGTGGAACACGTCTCGATCGTTTAGCGCACCCGGTGTCAGGGCAGAATGGTAGGCATGACCCAAACGACGTTCGCCCTTGTCCGCCACGGCCAGACAGACTGGAATGCGCAGCGCCGGCTGCAGGGTTCCACCGACATTCCGCTGAACGACGTCGGACGCGGCCAGGCGGGCGACGCCGTCGCTGTCCTGTCCGGCTACGAGTGGGACACGATCGTGTCCTCACCGCTGAGCCGTGCCGCAGAAACCGCCGACCTGATTGCCGAAGGACTCGGGCTCAGCGTTGCCCGGCGCGTGCCGGAACTCACCGAGCGTAGCTTCGGACCAGCAGAGGGCCTGCAGGCCGGCCCCGAACTCGACGCCCTGCGTACGCCCGGTGGTTTCCGCGGCGCGGAAAGCGAGGACGAGGCGGCCAGCCGCGGGCTGGCCGCCCTGGAAGTGCTGGCCGAGGAATTCAGTGGCCGCCGCGTCCTGGTCGTCGCCCACGGGACCCTCATCCGCGTAAGCCTCAGCCGCGCCATCGGCCGCACCCTGCAAAGCATCGACAACGCGGTGCTCAACGTCGCCCACCACCATGCCGTTGACGGCTGGCAGCTCGAATACTTCAATGGCGAGCGGGTTGTGACTGCTGTCCAGGGCTGACCCGCCCCGTTCCCCGCCCCTCAAACTCGGGTTTGTGGTCCCTCCGATTAGGGCTGGTAGTACTCCTCCGTCGGTGTGAAACCCACACGATCCACTTTCCGGTGGTAGTGAACACCGGTCATGCCGCCGAGCACCGCGCCCACCAGGGCTGTGGCGGCCACGGCAATGACCGCGATGATGCCGCTCGTACTCAGCTGGCCCTCGGCCGCGGGAAGACGGAGGAAACTAGAGAGCATGGTCAGGGCATTGAGTTGCCCGCCGCTAACCATCGGCAAGAGGGCGACGCCCGCGGCCACTATCACGGCCCACAACCAGACCATAAGCCCCTGGCCGATGCCGTTGAAGCGCGCCATCCGACCTGCGACGTAGCCGCCCGAAAAATAGGCAAGGAAGGGGATCGACAGGAGCACGATCACGCCTGTCACGCCGCCTGATGATGCCTGCCCGGCTTCTGCCATCAGGTCCGTGCCGGCCAGATAGCCTGCCCTGGCGGCCGCCGTAACCGCAGCTACCAGCAGAATGGCCATTGCCGTCGCGGTCAGCCAGCCGAAGAAGGCCGAGCCGATCTTGATGCCGCCGAACCGCTCCTCTTCGCGGGCAACCACGGTTTCATGGATAGCGGCGACCGGGTCTTCCGTAAAGAAGCCTTCCACCGGGCCGCCGGTGGCATCGACATACCCGGGGTCCTCGTAGCCGACGCTCTCGCCAGCGGGGACAACGCCGTCGGACTCTTCGTAGTAGCCGTCGTCAGGACTGCGGTCAGAAGCGCGGGCATCCGGTGGGCCCAGCGGTTCGGGAAAGTCATCCCCCACTCCGTCGCGTCCTCGACCGCCAACAGGATCCCTTGCGCTGCCCATCACGCATCCCCGCTTTCAATGTCCAACCAGCACTTTCGCTGAATCGGCCAGTGCGGCGGACTGCTCAGGAATTCACAATCATTCACGGGCCGCCGCCCCACAGGCGCTCCCCGACGCTGCGCGGCCGGTGAGTAGTACCCAAATTAGTCGCGCTCCGTCCCGGTTCACGAGGGGCTTTCGGCCTTATTTGGCCCTTCGTCTCCGCCTCCGCAACAGCGTCGGAGGCTAAGCGTAAGGCAGCGGCTTCAGGCAGCCTTTCGCACCCTACAGTTGCCGTCCGAACGGGACCTCGACGAAGGACTTGCCGGCGGCTTGCTTCTGGACAATATGTGGCTTCCCGGGGAGACCGTGGTGTCCCCGTGCAGGTGGACCCCATGGCCTATAACGGCGCCTGCTCCGATCCGGGAGTGGCTGCCGACATGTGCGCGGTTGCCGACCACCGCGCCCGGCCCAACGTACACGGCCTCACCGATGACTGCCCTGTGCCCAATACGGGCCTTCCGGTCGATCCAGCTGCCGCCGCCGACGCGGCATCCCGATCCCACCCAGGCGCCGGCCTCCACGTATGATGTTGCGCTGATGAACGAGGTGTCGTCCACGTCGGCGCCGCGCCCGATGAGGCCGCCGCCATTCGGATGCCGGTGGTAGGTGGTGACCTTCCCGGCGTCGTCTTCGACTGTTTCGATTTTCCTGCTCATTGCCTTCCTGTCAGCCCGGTGCAACCCGTCGCCCCGGACACTCGGTTTAACACGAGCGCAGCGGCGTGCATTCCATACAGAAATGCGCCCAATGCCGTTGAATTTTTGGAACATGCGGGCGCCTCCGATGGTTATGTACAGAAAGGGCTCGGGCTTCCCACAAGGAGGTGCAGGGTGACCACGAATGACAAGGACCTGTCAGGGCGTCGGCCCCGCAGTGCAGTCGCTGGTGCTGCGTACGTCGAGGGTGCAAGCCACCACCCGTGGCGCCGGTACGTTGCCTTGGGGGATTCGTTCACGGAGGGTGTGGGTGACCCCGACCCTCGGAGTCCAGGCGGAGTACGCGGTTGGGCTGATCGTGCAGCGGAGGAGCTGAGCATCGGCCACGAGGAGTTCGCGTACGCGAATCTCGCCGTGCGCGGCCTGCTGTTGGAGCAGATCCTGGAACGGCAGATCGGGCCTGCGTTGGCATTGGAGCCGGACCTGATCACGCTTTCGGCCGGAGGCAACGACATGGTTTTCCACAGCAGCGATCCGGACAAGTTGGCTGACAGGCTCGACGCCGGGGTGGAGCTCTTGAGTTCTGCCGGCGCCACCCTGGTGCTGTTCACCGGGCCCGACTGGGGATCAACGCCCTTCCTGGGCCGTAACCGGACCAAGGTCGCGGTTTTCAATGAAAACATCCGGGCCATCGCATCCCGGCACGACGCCGTGATCGCCGATCTGTGGGGTATCCGGGAGCTCAGGAACCCGCGGATGTGGGATCAGGACCGACTTCATCTTTCCCCGCTGGGCCACCACGCCGTGGCATTGATGGTGCTGGACACGCTTGGTGTCCCGCACCGGCTCCGGCCGCTGGAACCCGGAGCCGTGCCGCCGCGCAACTGGCAACAGGCAAGGGCAGGAGATCTTGTGTGGGCGCGCAGATATCTCCTGCCGTGGGCATGGCATCGACTCCGGAAGCGTGCCGCCATGGATGAACCGAGGGCAAAGCGACCCACCGCAGCCCCGCCTGCCACCTCGGCGCCGGTGACCGGGTTCGTCGTTCATTCTTTTCGCCAGTGATTTGTCCATCCGACGAATGCCGATAAAAGATATTCATTCCGTCCGCCTGCGTATTAAATTAAGTAACAGTTATGCGGGATTTAGTTCGGAGCATGAATGATAATCTTTTCCGCATGGCAAAACGAGTAATAACCACGCTGGAAGATGACCTCGACGGCACTGAAGCGAGCGAGACAGTCCGATTCTCTATTGATGGCGCTGAGTATGAGATTGATCTCAATGAAGCCAATGCGCACGAACTCCGTCAGGCAATCAACAAATACACAGCTGTCGCACGCAGGTCTGCCGGACGTCCCCGCTCGGCAACCCGTCCCGTCACCGGCGGCAGCGACACCAAGGCTGCCCGCGCCTGGGCGGTTGCCAACGGAATTCCCGTCAGCGCCCGGGGCCGTATCCACTCCGAGGTCATGGAGCGCTACGCCGCTGCACACTAGTGCGGCGTGTCTAAAGTTATTTTATGGTTGGTGTTTGGGAGAATTGGGCATGGCTCATCCTCCTGCTCCTGCTTTGGTTATTCGTGATGGTGACTTTGACGTTTTGGTGCGGTGGTCCCGTTCGTCGGCGATGCGGGCGGGGCTGGTTCAGCGGGCCCGGATCATTCTGATGGCGGCCGAGGGCGCGCCGAATTCACGCATTGCCCGGGAGGTTGGCGTCTCGGTTCCCACGGTTCTCGCGTGGCGTGGAAGGTACCAGGATCGGGGTATGGCCGGCTTGGAGGACGAGCAGCGTGCCGGCCGGCCGCGGGAGATTGACCGGACGAAAATCATTGCCGCCACATTGACGCCGCCACCGGCATCGCTGGGGATCACGCACTGGTCCTCCCGGCTGCTGGCCCGGCATTTTGAAGACGGACTTTTCCACTGTGGCCAAGACCTGGCGGGAGTATGGGGTCAAGCCGTGGAAGTCCGAGACGTTCAAGTTCTCCACGGACCCGGAGCTGGAAGCAAAAGTCGTTGACGTCGTCGGGCTGTACTTGGCCCCGCCGGAAAACGCGGTCGTTGTGTGCATTGACGAGTCCCAGATCCAGGCCCTGGACCGGACCGCGCCCCTGCTGCCGATGCAGATCGGCTCCGCCGAGAAACGCACCCATGACTACGTCCGCCACGGCACCACGACCTTGTTCGCAGCACTGGACATCGCCACCGGGAATCTCACCGGCCTCTGCAAGCCGGCCCATACCCACAAGGAATTCCTGTCCTTCCTCAAGCATGTCGCCCGCGCCTACTCGGGCGTTGAGCTGCATCTGGTGATGGACAATTACGCCACGCATAAGAAGGCCGAAGTGCGCACTTGGCTGGCGGAGAACCCGCGCATCCACGTCCATTTCACCCCGACGCCCGGGTCCTGGCTGAACATGGTGGAAATCTGGTTCGGCATCATCGAACGCCAGGCCATCCACCGCGGAACGTTCACCTCGGTCACAGACCTGATGCGCAAGATCCGGCAGTTCATCACCGGTTGGAACAAGCGCAGCCACCCCTTCACCTGGACCAAGTCGCCGGAAGAAATCCTCGCGAAAGCCAAGCCAAAGACAACTTCAAACACGCCGCACTAGGGCCGCCACTATTGCCAATTGATCGGCTGACATGGAAATAGGTGAACCCTAAATCCTTAAAGGCGACTTATCGCGACGGCGTCCCCGGAATTGGCCGGAAACAGCCGGCGCATTAGTGGACTTCGCGTGATTCACGGTCCCCGACTGCTTCGATCCACCGGCAGGAAAAAGCGTACGACGGCGGGAGATCCCGCCGTCGTACGCTTGCGCTTTTATTGGGGTACTTCGCTGAAGGAGCCGGGAGTTCCCGGCCGTCAGTTGCGGACGTAGGCCGCCAGGTGCTGGCCGGTGAGGGTGGACCGGCTGGCCACCAGGTCAGCAGGTGTTCCCTCGAAGACGATTGATCCGCCGTCGTGGCCCGCGCCGGGGCCCAGGTCAATGATCCAGTCGGCGTGCGCCATGACCGCCTGGTGGTGCTCGATCACGATGACCGACTTGCCGGAGTCGACCAGCCGGTCCAGCAGGCCGAGCAGGTTCTCGACGTCCGCGAGGTGCAGGCCGGTGGTCGGTTCGTCGAGCACGTAGACGTCACCCTTTTCAGCCATCTGGGTTGCCAGCTTGACCCGCTGCCGCTCGCCGCCGGAAAGCGTGGTGAGCGGCTGGCCGAGGGTGAGGTACCCGAGCCCGACGTCTACGAGCCGGTCAAGGATCCTGTGGGCGGCCGGAGTGCGTGCCTCCCCGGCGCTGAAGAATGCCTCCGCCTCGGTCATCGACATCGCCAGCACCTCGGCGATGTTGCGGCCGCCCAGCGTGTACTCCAGCACCGGAGCCTGGAACCGCCTGCCCTCGCACTCCTCGCACGTGGACTCGACGGTGGCCATGACGCCCAGGTCGGTGAAGATCACTCCCGCGCCGTTGCAGCTGGGACAGGCGCCCTCGGAGTTGGAGCTGAACAGTGCAGGTTTCACGCCGTTGGCCTTTGCGAATGCTTTGCGGATCGGCTCCAGCAGTCCCGTGTACGTTGCCGGGTTGCTGCGGCGCGAACCCTTGATCGCGGCCTGGTCGATCACCACGACGCCGTCGCGGCCGGCCACCGAGCCGTGGATCAGTGAGCTCTTGCCGGAGCCGGCGACGCCCGTCACCACGCAGAGCATGCCGAGCGGGATGTCGACGTCGACGCCGCGGAGGTTGTGCGTCGACGCGCCGCGGACCTCAAGGGCGCCGGCCGACGAACGCACCGAATCCTTGAGGCGTGCCCGGTCGTCGAGATGGCGGCCCGTGATGGTATCGCTCCCTCGCAGGCCCTCCACGGTGCCCTCAAAGCACACGGTTCCGCCTGCCGTGCCCGCCCCGGGCCCAAGGTCAACGACGTGGTCGGCGATTGCGATGGTCTCGGGCTTGTGCTCGACCACCAGCACGGTGTTGCCCTTGTCGCGCAGCTGCAGCAGCAACTGGTTCATCCGCTCGATGTCATGCGGGTGCAGGCCGATCGTCGGCTCGTCAAAGACGTACGTGATATCCGTGAGGGACGAGCCCAGGTGCCGGATCATCTTGGTGCGCTGGGCCTCACCTCCGGACAGCGTGCCGGCCGGCCGGTCCAGCGAGAGGTACCCCAGGCCGATCTCGGCGAACGAGTCGAGCAGGTGCTGCAGGCCCTTGAGGAGCGGCGCGACCGTGGGCTCATCGAGCGCACGGATCCACTCGGCCAGGTCGCTGATCTGCATGGTGCACAGCTCAGCGATGTTCTTGCCCTGGATCTTCGCGGACCTGGCTTCCGGGCTGAGCCGCGTGCCGTCGCACTCGGGGCAGGCCTGGAACGTGATGGCGCGTTCCACAAAGGCCCGGACGTGCGGCTGCATTGCGTCGACGTCCTTGGAGAGCATGGACTTTTGAATCTTCGGGATCAGGCCCTCGTACGTGAGATTGATGCCCTCGACCTTGATCTTGGTCGGCTCCTTGTAGAGCAGGTCGTTCAACTCTTTCTTGGTAAATTTCGCGATCGGCTTGTCCATGTCAAAGCCGGCCCCGCTAAAGATGCGGCCGTACCAGCCGTCCATGCTGTAGCCGGGGATCGTCAGGGCACCCCCGGCGAGTGACTTGCTGTCGTCGTACAGCGCCGTGAGGTCGAAGTCAGAGACCGAGCCCATGCCCTCGCAGCGTGAACACATGCCGCCCAGGTATACGGCACCCTGCACCACGCTCTTCTCCACCCGGCCGCCGGCTTTCTCGGTGCTCATCACCCCGCTTGCCTTGCGGGTGGGGACGTTGAACGAAAACGCCGTGGGCGGCCCGACGTGCGGCTGCCCGAGCCGGCTGAAAAGGATGCGCAGCATCGCATTGGCGTCGGTGGCTGTGCCAACAGTGGAGCGGGGGTTGGCACCCATCCGCTCCTGGTCCACGATGATCGCCGTCGTCAGGCCTTCGAGCAGGTCGACGTCGGGCCGGGCCAGGTTCGGCATGAAGCCCTGCACGAACGCGCTGTAGGTCTCATTGATCATCCGCTGCGACTCCGCGGCGATGGTGCTGAACACCAGCGAACTCTTGCCCGAGCCGGAGACGCCGGTAAACACCGTCAGCCGGCGCTTGGGGATCTCGATGCTGAGGTCCTTGAGGTTGTTCTCGCGTGCGCCCTGCACGCGGATCAGGTCATGGGTATCGGCGACGGGCTGCGCGGGCGACTGCGAGTCCGTCTGGGTGGCCATGCTCATCGTGTCTCCATCTGTTGAGAAGCCGCCGTCGCGGTCTCCGTTGGCGTCGCTGGGTTCATCTAAGCAGCTTCGATCAGTACGTTTGGTTCACCTTCAAGGATGCCCATGGCAATCATGCTAGTTGCGACCGGGCGGACGGCGCTTCTCGATTCCTGACCTGTCCGACTACTTTGTTGCAGGTGGGCCGGCGGGAGGATGCGCGGACCCGCCGCCCGAGGTCGAAGGCATGCGGGTCCACTGAGGTGAGGTCAACGCCTGGCGGGTTGCTCGCTGGCCCATGGCCGGGCGGTCGGCCCTAGGCCAGGTTTTCCTTGAGCAGCGCGCGGTGTTCGACGGCGGCCTGGCCGTGGAGCGCCCGGCCGGCGTCGGTAAGTTCGAGAAACAGGGAGCGCCGGTCATCTTCGCAGGAACGGCGGGCGATCAGGCCGGCTTTCTCGAGCCGGTCCACCACCTTGGACATGGCGCTCTGGGTCATGGGCGTCCGCTCACCAAGTTGCTTCATCCGGCATGCCGCGTCCGTGCTGTCGGCCACCAGGTCCAGAATTTCAAATTCCGTCAGGCCAATACTGAACCGCGCCTCCAGGGCACGGTCGATTGCGCCTGCGGTGCGGAAATACGTGTTCTGGATGCTGCGCCATTGCTCAACCAGCTGTTGGTCCTGCGGTGTTGCCATGCTGCGATTCTAGTTCATGACGAATTAAAAGTCCACGTCATAATATTCCTTGTCATTCAATGACGCGTCATATAAGTTGTTGTCATGACTTCAACTTCCACCCTTGAAAGAGCTGCCGGCGACCGGCTTGCACCTGTGCGCTGGACCCGTGCGCAGTGGATGCTCCTCCTGGTCCTGTGCACCGTCCTGGCGCTCGACGCGCTGGATGTGTCCATGGTCGGCGTGGCGCTGCCCTCGATCGGCACCGAACTTCACCTGGGAACCGAATCCCTCCAATGGATCGTCTCCGCGTACGTGCTCGGCTACGGAAGCCTGCTTCTTCTGGGCGGACGGATGGCGGACCTCCTCGGCCGGCGCCGCATCTTCCTTATCGCGCTCAGCGTCTTCGCAGCAGCATCCCTGCTCGGCGGGCTGGTGGATGACCCTGCCCTCCTCATTGCCACCCGCTTCGTCAAGGGACTGGCTGCCGCATTTACGGCGCCGGCCGGCTTCTCGATCATCACCACCAACTTCGCGGAAGGCCGCGAACGCAACCGCGCGGTGTCCATCTTCACCACATTCGGCGCAAGCGGCTTCTCACTCGGCCTTGTCGTCGGAGGGCTCATGACTGCCATGAGCTGGCGCTGGACTTTCCTGGTCTCCGTACCCGTGGCGGTCGCCGTCGTGATTCTTGGCCTCAAGTACATCCCCAGGGACAGTTCCGCAGGCCAGTCCGCAGGCGGGGAACCAGCGAGCGGGCATGACGTTTGGGGCGCCGTGACACTCGCGGCCGGCATGCTGGGGCTGGTGTACACGCTGGTATCGGCGCCCGGGAACGGCTGGGGATCTGTGGCAACCATCGCCGGATTCGTGGCCTCCGCAGCGGTGCTGGCAGCGTTTGCCGTGATCGAAAACCGCGTCAGGCATCCCTTGATCCGGTTCAGCATCCTCAAGGAAGGCTGGGTTGCCCGTGCCAACCTGAGCGCCGTGGGACTGTTTGGCTCGTACTTGAGCTTCCAGTTCATCCTGACGCTCTACCTGCAGTCCGTGCTGGGATGGAGTCCACTGGGCATGGCACTGGCCCTGCTCCCGACCGGCCTGCTGGTTGCCTCGAGCGCACCCTTCGCGGACCGGCTCATCGACAGGTTCGGCGCCCCGCGGCTCATCCTGACCGGTCTGGCGGCGTTGGCGCTGGGCTACGTGCTGTTCCTCCGTGTGGGTACTTCGCCCAATTACGTGACCGACATTCTGCCGTCTGTCCTGTTGCTGGGTGTCGGTTTCGCCCTGGCCTTCCCGTCCATCAACGTCCAGGCCACGGCAGGTATACGGAATGCCGAGCAGGGTCTGGCGGCCGGGCTGATCCAGACCAGCACACAGGTGGGTGCCGCCCTGGTGCTGGCCGTCACCACGGCGATGGTCAGCGGCCACGGCAGCGCGCCCGAAGCTGGTGCGGCCGTGGATGCAGCCGCGATGCTGGAACAGTACCGCCCCGGCTTGATCCTGAGCGCCGCCGTGGCTTCTGCTGCCCTGCTGGTTGCCGCGGCGCCGTCCCGTAAGCGGAAGCCGGCGACAACGGCCCGTTGAGCTGCCCGCCAGCCAGGTCCCGCACCGACCTGGCTGGCATCTCCTTCGCCTGCCGGGGGCTATCGTTGGCGCTTCGGATTCCTCCGGGCCGCCGCTAGTCCAGGGGAAGGGTGATGGACACCAGGGTGCCTTTGCCAGGGGCGGAATCAATCGCGATGGTACCGCCGGCTTCGTGCACGGCCATAGTCATCAGGCACACGCCGTACCCATGCTTCCTGCCGCCAAGGAGTTGGCTTTGGAAGCCGACACCGTTGTCCGTGATGGTCAGCCGGACACCGTGGTTGACGGCTGCCAGCCGGAGGGTCAGCTCGGTGGCCTGGGCGTATTTGAACGCGTTGGTAAGTGTTTCCTGCGCGGCCTGGTAGAGCAGCACGGCACAGGCTGCCGGTATTTCGACGCCATGGTGCGGGGTCTCCCAGCGCACGAATACCCCGTTCTGGCGCAGGGGAATGGTCAGTTTGTCCATGCAGCCGGCGAGTCCCAAAGTGTGGAAGTCACTAGCTTGGTCATTCGTGATGACGCCGCCGGCGGTACCTTCGTCCAGAGCTGCTGCTTGACCCACGGCTTTCCCTGCTTTCTTGCATCCCTTGCTGAGTATCCGCACCCTTGGTCCGGCTGGATCGGTGCGACTGGATCAAGTCTGAGTTCTACGCATCAAGAGTTCCGGCAGTTAACCGCAGTTCTCGTGCAAATTTCCGGCAGAATACGGCAAACATTGCCCTGGCCCGGTGCCGTCAGGGACGGGCGGCTGCGCGGGCCACGAGAACGTAGTTAGGGCTCCGAACGCGTGCGAGGTGCCCAACAGACGGGCTCCAACCCCGCCTGGCAGAGTGTCGGAGCGCCAGCGTCGGTGCCCTGCCGTAAACTCACCCAGTGGCAGATTTGAGCACCGACGGCACTACAAACACGGCGGCAATCCAGGTATTGGACGGCCAAACCTGCATTGACGAGCTGCTCACGGATATTGACGGCATGTTCGGCATGGCCTCGCCGGAGTGGGTGTTGCCGGCCTCCGACGCCAACGGATCAGAGGGCCACCAGCTGCGCCTTTTCTGACCGTCACCTCCGGCAGCAGGCGCTTTTGGGTGAAGTTGATGGCATGGGCTGTGACTGTGGCGGCCGCGACGAGCGTCCCGACGAACCAGCCGTGGTGTGGCAGCCACCGCAGGAAGACCGCGGCGGCCACCACCATCGCCATGGTGGTCCGGCCCCACGCAAGGTCGGTGCGTTCCGGCTGGAGGCCGGAATCGCCGTGCGTTGCGGCATCGCGCCGGGCAGTCATGTTCAGGCCGGCCGGGCGATGACAAACACCACCATAATGGCGGCCACGAGGGCTCCGCCGATGGCCAGCACCGGGGCAATCGGGGGGAGCGGCAGGGGTGATTTTGACCTCATGGCGCGTTCCGCGTTCAGCCACCGGAAGAACGAACCGCCGCCGATGATCAGTGCCAGGACCAGCAGGAGCACAGCGATGGTCTTGCGCAGGTCCGGATCCAGGCCAGGAAAGTGCGCTCATTCGCCAGGCTGAACCGCGGATCGGGCTCGGTGCCTCCGCGGAGAATCCGTGACGAGAGGCCGCTCCTCTCCTTCGGTTCCCCGGTGTTCGGGTCTTGCGTCAAGGTGGCCCTTTCCTGGCAGGTCAATGTGCTTCTTTGTACTGCCTACCACGTTTCCCGGCGCAGGTCAGGTGAACGCCAGTGTCCAAAAGTTAGGGCCGAAGGTCCGACAGTTTCCATCGGCTGGCGGGTAGCGTAGTACGACGTGGACACCGGGCGGATGGTTTTGGGCATTCTGGCGGTGTGGTCCGCTGTCCTCATTAGCGTGCTGACGCTCCCGGCAACGGCAGCGGCAGGGCCGTGCCCCGCGGGGCAGGTGCCGGTGGGCGGAGGCGGGTTCTGCGTCCCGCTGGGCCCCCTGATCCCCGGACCGACAACGCCGGCAGCGTCACCGACCGCGGCGCCCCCGTCTGCGCCCGCCCCAACCGGGCCCGTCTCCGGGGAGCCGGTCCCGGGCGCAACGTTGCCCGTGGCCACGGATCCCGGAAGCCAGCAACACGGAAGCAGGACTACGGAGCCGGGGCGGTCCCCAGGCGCCGCCGTCACGCCGTCGTCCTCGGAATCGCCGGGCGGGACCGCGTCGCTGGCCCCGCCGGCATCAACGCAGCCGTCGTCCGAACGTGCTCAGCCGGAAACAGCCGCCGGATCGCCCCGCCCCGCCAGGCCGCAAGCCCCGCAGCGGATGATCCCGCTGGCCGGGTACTTGCTGGCGTTCGGCGGAATGCTGCTGCTGGCTTCGGCCGCCGTCGGACTTATCCGGCAGCGTCCCGCCAGCTGGTGACCACACCCGGCGTGACTAGGCTGCGCCCGTCAGGTGCGGCGCGGGCCGGCGTACCGGCCCGTGTGTGCGGAAATTGGCACCGGGCACGCGGGCCGGTTCGCAGTTGGTTGGTGCAGGGGCGGGCGGTACGGGTGCAGGAGACACTCCGGCAGGTGCCGTTACCTGGCTGGCCGCCGGGCAAAGGTCCGTAACGAGTCCCATGCCCGCGCACTCGCGCACCGCGGCGATGCAGGCAGCGGCCGCGGACTTATCCTCGAAAGCGGCTGACACGGCCAGCTCGGTTCCGTCCGGCCCCATTAGCCGGAACCGGAAATGTGCCTCGGCGTCAATGAACACTTCAAACTTGCCGGCCATAACTATCCTTCCGGTCTGCGGTTCCTGTCCGCTGGCAGCTGCGCCGCTAAACAGGCCCGAGCGCATGTCTGCGATCGCCTTCCGCTGGTCTGGTCGAACGATCAGAATTGAACCGTTCATCAAGTGATTTAAGTCTGTCGCGGGCGGGTGTGGCCTTACAAGGCCGGGCAGGTTAAGCCCACGTAAAATGCATGCAACGGGCTGCCGGACCCGGTACCCGCCCAGAACCTGAGGAGCTCGTTATGACCAAACTGTCAGATCGGCCCAATACCGCCTTGATGGTGATTGATGTCCAGAACGGCGTCGTGGCCGAGGTGCATGAGCGTGATGCCGTGGTGGCCAACATCGCCGCGCTGGTCGACAAAGCCCGCGACGAAGGCGTGCCGATCGTCTGGGTCCAGCACTCGGACGAGCAGCTGCAAAAGGGGAGCGAAGCGTGGGAGTACGTTCCCGAGCTGAAGCGCCGCGAGCCGGAGCCGCTGGTCCATAAGTCGTACGCAGACTCCTTCGAGGACACGGACCTGGAGGATGTGCTGGCCGCGGCCGGGATCGGGCGCCTGGTTGTGGCCGGGGCGCAAACCGATGAGTGCATCCGGTCCACCATCCACGGCGCCTTTGTCCGCGGCTACGACGTCACGCTCGTCGGTGACGCGCATACAACCGAGGATCAGAGCGCGTGGGGCGCTCCCACCCCGGACAAGGTCATCGCGCACACGAACCTCTACTGGAAGTACCACACGGCGCCCGGCCGCACCGCCGCTGTCACGGAATCCAGGGACGTGACGTTCGCCGGCTGATGCCCATTGGCGTCGGGGCCGTCAGCCGCAGCGGACAAGGACCCTTGCTCAGCTTGGCAGAATGGAAACCGGCAAAAGGCCTCAAAGGGGCTTCGGGACTGAGTTGGGTGGATCCATGGTGGAAGTTGACGTCGCCGTTGTCGGCGGAGGTGCGATGGGATCCGCGGCCGCATGGCAGCTTGCCCGCCGCGGGCACTCGGTGACTCTCCTTGAGCAGTTCGGGCAAGGGCACCACATCGGCGCTTCCCACGGTGCGACGCGCAACTTCAACATGGCGTACGCGGAGCCGGACTACCTCGATCTGGTGACCGAGGCGAAGAGTCTCTGGGACGAGCTTGCCGCCGAAACCGACACGCAGCTCCTCGACCTGGTGGGTCTGGTCAACCACGGCGACGTCCGCCGGCTTCACGGCGTCCGCGCCGCGCACGCGGCGCTGGGCATCGAAAGCCACTTCATCCCGGCGTCGGAGGCGGCAAGCCGCTGGCAGGGCATGAACTTCCGCAGCGACGTCCTGGTTGTCCCCGGCTCCGGACGTGTCCGGGCCGCCGATGCCCTGGTGGCGCTTCGCCGGGCCGCGGAATCACACGGCGCCCGCTTCGAGTATTCGACGCCGGTCCGCGACATCCGCGTTACCGGCGAGGACCGGGTAGTTGTGGTGACCGATTCAGCAGAGATCGAGGCACGCCGGGTTGTGGTCACGGCCGGCGCCTGGACCACCAGGCTCCTCGGAAACCTGGTCCGGCTCCCCGAACTGGTGGTGACCCAGGAACAGCCCGCCCACTTCACGCCGCTGGACGACTCGCTCGTCTGGCCGAGCTTCAACCACAGCCCCGACCCGGACGACCCCCGCGACGCCTACTGGTACAGCCCGGTCTACGGCATGCTCACGCCGGGGGAGGGCATCAAGGCCGGCTGGCACGGGGTGGGGCCGATGACCGATCCGGACGCCCGCAGCTTTACCCCCGAGCCGGTGCAGCTCGGGGCGTTGGCGCGGTACGCCCGGGAGTGGCTGCCCGGAGTGGACCCGGCATCGGCGGTTCCCATCAGCTGTACCTACACGAGCACCGCCAACGAGGACTTCGTGCTGGACCGCTTTGGGCCAGTGGTGGTCGGCGCCGGCTTTTCCGGGCACGGCTTCAAATTCACCCCGGCAGTGGGCCGGGTGCTGGCCGACCTGGCCGACGGCGGCAGAGCCCCGGGCCGCTTCTCCGCCCGGCGTTAGCACGCCGCCCGGACCGCTTCCCGCCCGGGCCGTTTCTCCGCCCGCCCCCGCAAGCGCCTGACTGGCGGTCAGCGGGCGGGCATCCGCTTCAGAGGGTAGCGTTGGATGGCATGTGCAACCGTCGACTGGTTCTATGCGTCCTCGCGGTGCTGTCCGTCGTCGCCGCCGGAGTCTTGGCTTTTGCTGTTCCTGCGGGTGCGGAACCCTGCCCGGGCAAGCAGGTTCCGGCTGCCGCCGGCGGGTTCTGCGTTCCCGGCGGGCCGCCTTCCCCGGACCCTACGTCGTCGGCAACTTCCCCGGCTGAACCTGCGGGCTCCGCACCGGGGCGGGGTGGCCAAGGTCCTGCGGGCCCGCAGCCTGTTGTCACCGGTTCCGGCCCGGAAGACGTGCCGTCCCAAGAAGGGGTGGCTGGCCAGGGATCAACGCCGGGCCCCAGTGTGTCCGCCGGATCGCCGTCAGCCGCAGGCCCTGCCGCCCGTCCGGCAGGCGCGGCGTCGCACCCGTCCCGGTCGGCCCGGACCTTGACAGCGGCACCGCCGGATTCCGGCAGGGCAGAGGCCGGGGCCGTTCCCGTGGCCGGGTGCTTAGTTGCCATCGGCGGCGGGATGCTGCTGCTCTCCTCAGTTTTCGGGTTCATGAGGTTCCGTCCCGCCGCCCGCTGAGGGGCAGGAGTTGCGCCTCAGGCCGTGGAGCCGCGCACCACGAGAGAACTTTCCAGCGTCAGCTGGGGCTGCTCCAACGGGCGGCCTTCCATGAGGCCGCGCAGCTGCTCGCCGGCCTTGAGCCCGAGCGGCGTCGCCGGCAGGTGCACGCTGGTCAGGCCGGGATTGCTCGTCGCTGAATACGGCAGGTCGTCGAAGCCCGCCACTGCAAGCTCCTCCGGGATCCGCACGCCCGCTACCCGGGCCTCCTGCAGCACGCCATAGGCGTGCGTATCGGTACCGCACACGACGGCGGTGACTCCGGACCGCTGCCACTGCGGCCACGCCCGGGCGAACGCCTCGGCGGCCGCCCCGACGTCGATCGTGGTGCTGATGATGCACCCGGGCGGCACCGAGATCCCGCGCGACCTCGCCTCTTCGAGGAATGCGTTGCGGCGCACATCGAACGTGGCCGTGCCGGTCACGCTGTCGATGTATGCCGCCCGCGTGTGCCCCGACTCGGCCAGGTGGGCCGCCAGCTCGCGTGCGCCGTGCGCCACGTCCAGGTTGACCGACGGGGCGTACGTCTCCAGGCCGGGAGCATCAAGCAGCACCAGGGGCCCGGCAGCGGACAGTTCTTCGAGGAAGTCGGCGTTGGGGGCATCCACCAGCAGGCCGGCGGGCCGGAGCGCCATGAGCTTCCGGACGTCGTCCGCCTGCGGAAACTCGCCGGCGTCGGTGACGGACAACAGCAGCTGGTAGTCGGCGCCAAGGGACTCCCGCACCCCGGCGATCACCTTGGCGAAGAACGGGTTGGAGATGTCCGGCGCCACCAGAATGACGATCGAGCTCACGCCCTTGGCCAGCGAGCTGCCGATGCCGTCCACCACGTAGCCCAGCTCGGAGATGGCCTCCTGCACGCGCGAAATGTTGTCCCCGGACACGCGGCCGCGGGTCTTGCCGTTGGCCACGAGGGAAACAGTCGCCGTCGATACCCCGGCGCGCGCCGCAACCATGGCCGCCGTGACCCGCGGCGCTGCGGCCCGCGTCGTTGCACCCTGCGTCGTTGAGGCCTGCGGCGCTGAGGCCCTCAGCCCTGCGTCCGGCTGGTCCTGTACGTGCTCCGCGGATTCCATACCTCGATCGTAGTCGGCGCAGCCGCCACACCCGCCCCGTCAGGCCCAGCATGGCATCAAGCGCTTGACGCAATTTACGTTAAGCGCTTGACGTTGAGGCGGCGGAAGTGCCATGATCACTCTGATTGCTTTAGCGCCCTGCCTCAGGCGGGACCCCAATGACGTGGAGATAGACGTGGACCCCAACCCCGTGACCCCTGGCCGCAAGAAGATCATCCTGGACTGTGACCCCGGGCATGACGACGCCGTGGCGCTGCTGCTTGCGCACGGCAACCCTGACATCGAGCTGCTTGCCGTTACCACCGTGGTGGGCAACCAGACCCTGGAAAAAGTCACCCGCAACGCCCTGTCCGTCGGCACCATCGCCGGCATCACCGGTGTCCCCTTTGCCGCCGGCTGCGACCGACCGCTGGTGCGCACCATCGAAACCGCGCCGGACATCCACGGCGAAACCGGCATGAACGGCCCCGCCCAGCCCGAGTCCGCCATCGAGCTGGACCCGCGCCATGCCGTCGACCTCATCATCGATACGGTCATGGCGCACGAACCCGGCACGGTGACCCTGGTCCCCACCGCCGGCCTCACCAACATTGCCATGGCTGCCCGCAAGGAGCCGCGCATCGTTGAACGCGTCAAGGAAGTGGTCCTCATGGGCGGCGGCTACCACGTGGGCAACTGGAGCGCCGTGGCCGAATTCAACATCATCATCGATCCCGAGGCCGCGCACATCGTCTTCAACGAGAAATGGCCCGTGGTGATGGTTGGCCTGGACCTCACGCACCAGGCCCTGGCCACCCCGGAGGTCGTTGAGAAGATCGCCGCGGTGGGCACCAGGCCGGCCAAGTTCGTGATGGAACTGATGGAGTTCTTCACCAGGACCTACAAGGACGCCCAGGGCTTCGACTACCCCCCGGTCCACGACCCCTGCGCCGTCGCCTATGTGATCGACCCGAGCATCGTCACCACCCGCAAAGTTCCGGTGAACATCGAACTGCAGGGCAAGCTGACGCTCGGGATGACCGTGGCGGACTTCCGTGCCCCCGCGCCCGCCGACTGCAACACCTCCGTCGCCGTCGACCTGGACCACGGGCGGTTCTGGGACCTCGTCACCGATGCCCTCATCCGGATCGGCGAACCCACTCTCCTGGAAACTGCCGGCGCAGCAACCGGAGGCGTCAAGTAAATGGCCACCATCACTGAAACCAAGACCACCCGCGGCAACATCACCGCACTCATGGTCGCCCTGCTCGCAGCCTGCGTGGCCTTCCAGCTCAACGCCTCGATGCTCAGCCCGGCCCTGGTCACCATGGGCAGCGAACTCCACACCGACCAGGCAGTCATCGGCCTGTCCCAGACCTGGTTCTTCACCGCCGCCGCCCTGTTTTCCCTCTTCCTGCCCCGCCTGAGTGACATCATCGGCCGCAAGAAGATCCTGCTCGGGATGATGCTGATGATGGCCGTCGGCTCGGTCATCGCCGCAATGGCCCCGGACGTCACCTGGCTCTTTGTCGGGCGCATCATCCAGGGCGTCAGCGGCCCCACCGTGCCGCTGTGCCTGATCATGCTGCGCTCCGCCGTCAGCAATCCGCGCAAGTACGGCACGCTCATGGGCCTGATCACGGCCGTCAACGGCGGCGTGGCCGGCGTGGACTCCTTCGTGGGCGGCTACTTCGCCGAGCACTTCGGCTTCCGCAGCATCTTCTGGCTCATGGTGGTCCTCGCGCTGGTGGCCACCGCGCTGATCGCGCTCCTGGCCGGCGAAAGCAAGCCCGCGGCCGGCACCACCATGGACTGGCTCGGGGTGTTCTTCATCGTGGTTGCCGTCGGCGCGCTGCTCACCGCCCTCAACGAGGGTTCCAAACTCGTCGGCGGCTTCTCGGCGGGCACCCTGATGCTGTCCCTCGGACTGGTGGCGATTGCCGTCGTCGCCTTCCTTGCTTTCTGGACCGTGGAGAAACGCTCCAGGCAGCCCATGGTGGAAACTGTCCACCTGCGCCAGCGCTCCACCTGGGCCCCGCTGCTGACCACCACGCTGACCATGACCGGAATCTTCGCGGTCATCAACGGCATTGTTCCCGCCTACGTGCAGGCAGCCGCACCCGGCTTCGGCGTAGGGCCCACCGAGATGTCGCTGATCATCCTGACCCCGTACGCCCTGCTCGGCTGGCTGGTGGGCCCCATCAGCGGCAGGCTGGCACCGGTGCTGGGCTACACCAGGGTGCTGCGGATCGGCCTGTTGGGCAGCATCGCCGCGCTCGCCCTGATCGCCTTCTTCGGCCTGGGCAGCCTGCCGATGATGATCGCCGGAACGGTCTTGCTGGGCATCATGTACGCGGGTACGGTCAACATCATGCTGAACGGACTTGGAGTGGTGCTCTCGCCGGCCGGAAACCCCGGATTCCTGCCGGGCATGAACGCAGGCGCCTTCAACCTTGGTGCGGGCCTCAGCTTCCTGGTGCTGCCGGCCGTGCTGGTGGCAACATCAGCCCTCGGGGACGCCAAGGCGTCTTACCTGACTGTGGTGGTTGTTGGCCTGGTGATCACCGTCGCGGCGTTTGGCGCCTCGCTCCTGATTCCCAAGCCGGTCGAGGCTGAGGTGGCCGAATGAGCGCCGGAACAGCCGGAGCGCACGGCCGGATCGTCGTCGTCGGGTCCCTGAACGCCGACCTGACCATCTATTGCGAACGGCTCCCGCTGCCGGGCGAGACGGTCCATGGCACCGGTTTCGCCGTCAACCCCGGCGGAAAGAGCGCCAACCAGGCCGTGGCGGCCAGCCTGCTGGGCGGGGCGGTCAGCCTCATCGGCGCCGTGGGGGACGACTCCAACGGCGAGATGCTCCAGGCCTCCACCGCAGGGGCCGGCGTGGACATCTCGCATGTGCGGACATCCCACTCCGCCGCGACCGGCGTCGCGGTCATCGCCGTGGACGCCCACGGCGAGAACAACATCATCATTTCCGCCGGGGCCAACGGAACCCTGGCTCCCGCCGACGTCGCGGCGTCCGCGGACGCGTTCGACGGCGCCTCCGTGGTCTGCCTGTGCCTGGAGGTCGGCCTCGAAACCGTGGAAGCCGCCGCCCGGATGGGGCACGACGCCGGCGCGACGGTTCTGCTGAACCTCTCGCCTTACGGCGAGATCCCGCAGAGCCTCGCGGACCTGAGCGATGTCCTGCTGGTCAACGCCCATGAAGCGTCGCTTTTTCTCGGCTCCGGGGGCGCCGGTTCAGGGGAGATGCCGGGCGCTAAAGCGGACGACGCCGCGTGGGACCAGGTGCGGCAGCGTTTCGCCGAGCGCGGGCTGCAGCAGGTCCTGGTCACCTTGGGCGCCAACGGTTCAGTGGTTCTCGATTCCCGGGCCGCCGGAGACGGACGCGTTACCCGGATTGCGCCGGTCAAGGTCAATGCTGTGGACACCACGGGCGCGGGGGACGCGTTCACGGGCGCAGTGGCCGCACGGATTGCCGCCGGTGATCCGCTGGCCGAGGCTGCAGCCTTTGCCTCCGTGGCGGCGGCACTGGCTGCCACCAGAAAGGGCACCCAGGCCGCCTACGCCGGGGTTGCGGACGTGGACCGGATGCGGGCGTTGTAGGAATCTTAGCTCCGGCGGGCTGGAAGTATGATGCCGACGACGCGCAACCCGGCAGGGCTGGTCGGCGCCGGACCCTTCGAGGCCGCCATGGAGGACTGGTCGGCCCTCTGGGTGTGGCCCCGCCCCTCATCCGGACACGCAAAAAGGTGCACCCCCCGGGGGGTGCACCTTTTTGCTTGCGGTCGTCAGTCCTTCTTGAAGGCGTCCTTGACCTTTTCGCCGGCCTGCTTCAAATCACCCTTGGCCTGATCGGCCTGGCCCTCGGTACGCAGGCTTTCGTCGCCCGTTGCGGCGCCGGCAGCTTCCTTACCCTTGCCTCCTGCCTTCTCGGCAGCGTTCTCGATCTTGTCGCCTAGTCCCATGGTGTTTCCTCCTCTGGTTGGCGGCCGTTCGATCCGGCCTCGCAAACATCATAAGCATGCTTATCTTCAAAGCGCCACCGACCGTGGAGCGAGATCGATGGCGGTCCGCAGGCTCACCCGGCGTGTCGGTCGATGCGCTGTTCGAAAGCTGTTGCGGCCTGACCTCTGCTTTTCGACGGAAATCGCTGGACTCCGGGACCCTCACGGCCGGTTCCTATCGGTGCGCTTTCTGAGCGAGTCACGGCACGGGTGTGAACGGGGACCTTGCGGTGCACCGCTTCAGCGGACGAGGCCGGAGACGAGGTTGATGGTTGTGGCTAGCACGATGGCACCGAGGAGGTAGGAGAGGAGGGCCTGGCGCAGCGCGGTGTACCGGATGGCGTCGGTTCTCAGGTCCGTGTCCGAAACCTGGAACGTCATGCCGATGGTGAAGGAGAGGTATGCGAAGTCCGCGTACTGCGGAGGCTTTTTCTTGTTGAAGTCCACTCCATCGTTTTCCCGGTAGTAGATGGTGGCGTACCGGAGTGTGAAGAGAGTGTGGACCAGGAACCAGGACAGGGCGACGCTGGCTAGTGCGAGGGCAGTGATTGACGCTTTCATCCCGCCCTCGCTGGAACCTGCCTCCAGCAGGATGAGTGCGACGCCGCCGAAGCTGCCCAGGGTTGCCACCAGGAGGAGCAGATCCGACACGACTCGGCCGGGATCCTCCCGGCGGGCGTGGGCTGCGGTGCCGGCGGCATCGAGGCGGCCGACGACGGACCACACCCAGATGAGGTAGATCAGGCACGCGGCCGCCCATCCCATGGCCGGGGCATAGGCCCAGGAGCCAAGAACCCCGACGGGCAGCGCGACGGCAAGGCCGCCGACCACCATGACGGTCGTGCGCAGACTGGAGCGGTGGACGGGCCTGCTGAACCTGGGGATGCTCATCACCTGATCATGACATTCCCGCACCGTGTCACCGGCCAGGGGGTGCGTGTCTGCGGGATCCACAGGGCCGGCCCGTGCGTTTTGCAGGGCCGGAAGGGGCGGCGATTCTTGCTACCGCTCCGCGCTGAGGTGGTGGCGAGGGCGCGTGACGACGTCCCTGCGCGGAAGTTGCCCGCGGGCGCCCTGTAACGCACCGCTCATATGCGCCTGATAGTCTCCGCCCATGATCAACATCCTCCAGGCCGCGATCCTCGGTCTCATACAGGGCGTCACCGAACTGTTCCCCATCTCAAGCCTGGGCCACAGCGTCATCCTGCCGGCGCTGTTCGGCTGGGACCTGGACCAGAACAACCCGTCCTTTCTGACGTTCCTCATCGCCACCCACCTGGCAACGGCGATCGTCCTGTTCGTGTTCTTCCTCAAGGACTGGATCGAGATCTTCAAAGGCCTCGGCCGGTCCGTCCGCGACCGTAAGATCTCCGCAGGTGACACGTACGCGAAGCTTGGGTGGCTTCTTATCGCCGGAACCATTCCCGCAGGGATACTGGGACTGGTCCTGGAAAAGCCCATCAGGGGCCTGTTCGCGTCCCCGTTGCTCGCCGCTGGGTTCCTAGTGGTGAACGGGCTGGTGCTTTTCGCCGCCGAGGCACTGCGCCGGCGCCGGACAACGCCCGCCCTGGTATCCTCCCGGTCCGCTAAGCCGGAGCTTGGCGTGGCCACGTCCGCCCAGGACTCCTCCACGCCCGACTCCAGCATGACCGCATCCCTCGAGAACACTGACGTGGCTGACTCCCGTCTGGCCGGACTGTCCTGGAAACAGGCGTTTGGCATCGGCTCCGCCCAGGCGGCAGCACTGCTGCCGGGGATCTCCAGGTCCGGATCCTCGATGGTAGGCGGGCTGCTCTCCGGGCTGTCCCATGAGCACGCCGCGCGGTTCAGCTTCCTGCTCGCAACCCCCATCATCGGTGCCGCAGCAATACTGAAACTTCCGGAGGTGTTCAACCCCGCCATGGCAGAAGAACGAGGATCGTTCCTGGTCGGCGCCGTGTGTGCCGCCGCGGCAGCGTGGTTATCAACGAAATTCCTCCTTCGGTTCTTCGAAACCAAAAGCCTGACCCCATTCGCCGTCTACAGCGTTATTGGCGGAGGCGTCTACTTCACGGCACTCCTGCTGTGGGGCTGAGATGACCAGCCAGCTGCGTGGCGCCGACAACGGGCCGCTCTGGCGGCGCGTCTGAGCTGTGGTGCAGCTATTTTGCGGATGTCGCGGCCGGGGCAGCATGATCCGCTTTACGTCCCCGCGCTTCCTTCTTCATTCATCGGGGGCCGGCCGGGGGCCTTTGCGTTCGATGTCCCGGCCGGTGATGGCGAGGTAGGAGACGAATCCGA
The DNA here is from genome assembly GCF_005280255.1 of Arthrobacter sp. 24S4-2. NCBI lineage: Bacteria > Bacillati > Actinomycetota > Actinomycetes > Micrococcales > Micrococcaceae > Arthrobacter > Arthrobacter sp. 24S4-2. The sequence goes on from NZ_CP040018.1 coordinate 89,147, forward strand.
GGATGAGGGCGGCCCATCCGAGGCTGACGGGCCCGGAACCCCAGTCGAGTCCGCCACGCGCCGGGGAGACGGCCATCCAGTCGGCCAGGGAAGCCCCAAGGGGCCGTGCCGTGATGTAGGCAAACCAGAACCCGACGACGGCGTTCAGCCCCAGCCGCCGGTAGTCGACGGCGGGAATCGCGATGATCACCGCAAACAAGACTGCCGAGGGCAGATATCCAAGATTCAGCGTCATCGCCGTAAGGTCGCCCGCTGCGGTGCCGAGGGCAAAGGTGGTCAATACAGCTGCCCAGTAGAAGAACTCCCTCCGCGGCGTGAGGATGCTGTGGATGGACAGGGTCCGTTCGGTGCGGTGCCAGACGATGAAGACGACAGCAAGGACGACGGTGAAGACCACTGTCGATGCCGCATAAGGCACGTCGAGGCCGACATGGAGGACGTCGGCGGCCATGGTGCCGAAAACGCTGACCATCACCACGGCAGACCAGTAGATCCACGGAACGTAACGGCGGACGGCGAACTGCAACAACAGCGTGATTGCCAGTCCTGCCGCCCCAAGCGCGACGGCGATCAGCGGACCGAGCCAGGTCACCAGGAAATCCGAGGTCGTCTCGCCCATCCCGGTGGTGAGCACTTTAGTGATCCAGAAGTAGACCGAGACTTCCGGGACCTTGCTGGCGGCACACCCGGCGCCGCGACGGAGACCGCCGGGGTGCGCTAACCTGCTGAGCGCCCCGGGACGTCCGGGTTGGAAAGACGCCTGGACGCTGTCGCGGAGTTGATCTTGAACGGGCTCAGTCATGGACGGATTGTCCCAGACGAACCTTGACGTTCCGCCGGGGTTAGAAAGTCCCGTTCCCGTGCCGCGGAACGTGAGCCGTGCACATTCTCTCGTTATCGCAAATAAAGGATTTCAAGGACAGGATGCATCGGGAACGGCGGGGTGCTAGCGTCGAGCTCCCGCCAATGACCCGGCCGCTGAGGACCATGTTTCGCCAGGCTTACGCAATACGGCGGTCACGTCATTAGACGTGACCGCCGTATTGCCAGGAGTGGCCGGAGGATTACTTCGCGGCTTGGACGAATTCGTTCGTGAACGTTTTCGCCAGGTCGATGGCTTTGCCCTTGACTTCGGCGTTGGTTTGAAGGACGTCGTTGACAATCTTCGGGCCGTCGGCAGGCATGAGGCCGGTGGGGCTGTAGATGCCCTTTTCTGAGTCCAGTGCCTGGATATAGGCGTCCTTGCCCACGCCGGCGTAGTAGTCGGCGGGAACCTTATCGGTGATTTCGGCAGCCGTGTGGTCCTGGATGTATTTGAGCGTCTTGACGTAGACGTTGGCCAGTTTCTGGACAACGTCCTTGTGTGCCTCCACGTAGGCGGTTGTCATGTACAGCGATGTTGCCGGGTAGGCACCGCCGAAGGTCTGCTTGGCACCGTCAAGAGTCCGTGAGTCGTAGAGGATGAAGGCCTTGTTGGTGTTGACCAACTGGGAGACCGTGGGTTCCGTGGTCATGGCGCAGTCAATGTTCTTGTGGTCCATTGCGGCGATGAGGGTACCTCCGGACTGCACACCGATGCGGTGTGTTTCCGTCGGTGCGACACCATTCTTCTGGCCGATGTATTGGGTCAGGTAGTCGGTGGAGGATCCGAGGTCGGTGATGCCCAGGTTGAGTCCCTTCCAGTCCGCGGCTGACTTGATCTGGTCTTTGAGGTCGGTCCGGCAGAGTTCGACTTCTCCGGGGACCTGGAGCATGGTCACGACAGCCTCGGTTGATTTTCCTTTGGCCTGCAGGACCTGGTTGTGGTCGTAGAACCCGCCGACACCGTCGACCTGGCCTGAGATCATGTTGGTTTCCGCGTCCACGCCGGCCGGTTCGTCCGAAAGCTGGACGTTCAGGCCAGCGTCCTTGTAGTAGCCCAGCTGGTCGGCCAGCTTGAACGGCAGGTAGATCTGCTTGTTCAGCCCGCCCACCATGAGCTTCACTTCCTGGCCGTTGGCGTCACCGGCCTGCTGCGGCGCCTGTCCCGCGGTGCTGGCTGTGTTCGCGCAGCCGGTCATTCCCGCTACCAGGGCTACTGCCATTCCTGCTCCGGCGATCCATTTTTTCCTAGACATTGTTCTCCTCTTTGAGATGGGTTGTGCCTCGTAGCCCTCTCTTGGCCCGAGGCGGCGGGTGAAGGGGGTGCTCAGGCTTCGGCTGCCGCGCTGTGCTGTGGCGGCCGCCAGCGCAGCAGCCGGTTTTCCAATTTGGTGATCAGCCACTCGGCGATGAGTGCGACGCCGGCCATAATGAGCATGGCGGCCCAGATGCCGTTCTGGTTGAGGTTTCCCTGTGCCTGCCGAATCAGGTTGCCCAGGCCTTCCTGGGATCCCAGGAACTCTCCGACGATGGCGCCGATCAGTGCGAAGCCGAAAGCCACGTGGAGGCTGGCGATGATCCAGGAGAAGGCTGAGGGGATGACCACCTGGCGGGTGACCTGCCATTTGCTGGCTCCGAGGATCTCGGCGTTGGCGATGAAGTTCTTGTCCACTTCCCGGGTGCCCTGGAAGGCATTGAAGAAGACGCCGAAGAACACCAGGACGATGACCAGCATGACTTTGGACATTAGGCCAAGGCCGAACATGACGACAAAGGAGGAGCCCAGCACGATGCGGGGGACGGCGTTGACGATCTTAAGGAAGGGGCCGATGACCTCGGACAGGAATTGGATGCGGCCCATTGCGACGCCAAAGACTATGCCGAGGGCGGTACCGATGAAGAATCCGATGAGGGCTTCTTCTATGGTCACCGTGATCTGTTGGCCCAAGGATCCGTTGTCGGTTCCTTGGGTGACCCAGATATAGAGCTGGTTCACGATGAGGCTGGGCTGGCCGTACAGGAGCGCATCGAGCACTTTGCCGCGGACCAGCAGTTCCCAGCTGCCTAGAAGCACCACGACGATGCCGAGCTGGACTGCGAGGACTTTCAAACGGCGGCCTGTGAGGGATTTCTTCCGTCCCTGAGTAGGTGCCTGGGCGGACGGCTTCGGCTCCTGGGTGGCCACAGTATTCTCCAGGCTGGTCATGGTCATTCCGCTTCCTTTGCGTCCGGGGCGGCGCTTCGGGTCGTCTGGGCGTAGGCGATGTCCACTTCCTCACGCAGGGCTTCCCAGATGTTCTGGTAGATCTCGTTGAATTTCTTGTCGAAGCGGATTTCCTGCACCACGCGGGGCCGGGGCAGGTCGATGTGGAAGGTGGCCTTGATTGAGGCGGCTGGGCCGGCGGTGAGGACTACGACCTTGTCGGCGAGGGCGATGGCTTCCTCGAGGTCGTGGGTCACGAACACCACGGCGGGCCGGGTCTGTTCCCACAGGCCCAGCAACTCCGTGCTCATCTTGGCTCTGGTCTGTACATCCAGGGCGCTGAACGGTTCATCCATAAGCAGCAGCTCGGGCTCGTTGATCAGGTTCTGGGCCAGGGCGACGCGTTTGCGCATGCCTCCGGAGAGCTGGTGCGGGAAGTTGCTTTCAAATCCAGCGAGCCCGACCCTGCGGATCCAATCGCGTGCATCCCGGTAGGCCGTGGTTTTCGATACCCCCCGGTACCTGGGGCCCGCGGCGACGTTTTCCAGGACGGACTGCCAAGGCAGGATCGCGTCTGTCTGGAACATGAAGCCGGCCTTGGGGTTATGCCATTGACGTCCTTGCCGAAGACGCGCACGGATCCTTCGGATGCCCTTTCCATGCCTGCCGCCAAGGTCAAGGCCGTTGACTTGCCGCACCCTGTGGGCCCGACGATTGCGCAGAACTCTCCACGCTCGACGCGCAGGTCAAGATTCTTCAGGGCCGTATAGCTGGAGCCGTCGGGCGTCCTGAATCTTTTGGTGGCTGCTGTCATTTCGATTGCCGGGGACGTCGTCGCCGCCCGGCGGTTTAACTGTGATTCCGACACCGTTGTCACTCGAATCCTCTCCTTCGTGCTCGTTCGCTCGGGTGAACTGGATCACATAAGCTGTATTGAGCTTAGAAAGAGATGGCAGGTGCTGAAACAGTTCTGTAAGTTCTGCAAAATAGCCGCGATGTTGCAGGTTTTGCGCGTTTTGTTCAGGATCGCGGCGGCGGAGGCCGGCTCCTCCGGCCGCTCGCTGTGAGATGGGCCCGAATCAGGGACTTTCTGCGGGCCCGCAGGCGGACCAGGACCCTAACCGCGCAGATCCTGGTCTGGATGCTGTCGATACTGGTGCTCACGGTGACCTTGGGCGCTGTCCTTTTCACACTGATCAGCAACCAGACCCTGAACCGCCAGTACCAGCTGCGGGCGCTGGGAATTGCGGTCACCGTAGCCCAGATGCCTGCGGTGGTTACAGCCTTGGGATCGGGTGACGCCGGCCACTCTATCCAGGCGATAGCAACGCGGGTACAGACCGAGGCTCAGCCAGACTATGTCGTGGTTACCGACAGGAACGGTGTCCGATACTCTCACCCGAACCCCGACCTGATTGGACGGACCCTGGAGGAACCCGTAGCCGTACTGGACGGCCAGAACCATGTCGGCACCGATCAGGGCAGCCTGGGAGCATCGGTAAACGCCAAGGCACCTATCCGCGCGGCAGATGGCACCGTTATCGGCCAGGTGTCGGTTGGCATCCTCGAAACCGTCGAAAACACGGAGGTGGCCCAGCAGATTTGGGTGATCGCAGGTTATTCAGTCGTGGTACTGCTCATCAGCGCCTCCGGCTCACTGGTACTCGGCCGCCGGATCAAGAGAGTTACTTTCGATCTCGAACCGGCAGAGATCGCCTCCTTGCTGCAGGAACGCGAAGCCCTGTTGCATGGCATCCGTGAAGCGATGATCGGCGTAGACGACGGCGGGCGCGTTACGGTGATCAACGAGGAGGCCCGCCGGCTGCTTCGCCTGGAAGGAAGCAGCATCCTTGGCGAACCTCTGGAGGACCTCCTTCCGGTCGGAAGGCTCAGGGACCTCCTCACCGGGCAGCTTGACGGCACGGATCAGGTGGTGATCACGGACGACGCGCTGCTGGTGGTCAACCGCATGCCCGTCAACCTCGCCGGCAGAAGCATTGGCGCCGTGGTGACGCTGCGGGACCGCACTGAAGTGGAGGCCCTGGTGCGGGACCTGCGCTCCCTTCGTGGTCTGATAGAAGCGTTGAGGGCGCAGGAACACGAGTACGCTAACCGGCTTCATGTGGTGGACGGACTGCTGGAGATGGGTGATGTGGAACAGGCGCGTCGTTTCGTCTCAAAGATTTCTGACACGTCGCGTTCCCTTGGTGAGGGTCTGCGTGGCCGGGTTGAACCCCCGGAATTGGCTGCCCTCCTGCTGGCCAAGATCACTGTCGCGGCCGAACAGGACGTACAGATCACGGTGACAGAGGACTCCCGCCTGGACCAGACCACGGCTAGCCACCAGTCCTTACTGACGATCGTTGGCAACCTCCTGGACAACGCCGTCGACGCGCTTGCCAACACGCCCGAGCCCCGGGTTGTGACGATCCAGTTCGACGACGCAGACGGCGTCTTTATTGCAGTACGCGACAACGGGCCGGGTGTTCCTGCCCACAGCCTTGAGAAGGTCCTGGTTGACGGCTATTCCACCAAGGAGGCCCGGCCCGGCATGAGGCGGGGGATTGGACTGGCGCTGGTGAGCCGGATCGTCCGCCGTGCCGCCGGCACCCTGGACGTTTTTCCGGGACCTGGCGGACACTTTGAAGTATGGCTCCCGGCCGACTCGCAAGCCACATCCCCAAACGACGAGGACACTCCATGATCAGAACCCTGGTAGTCGATGATGATTTCCGGGTAGCCGCCATCCACGCTGCACGGTTGGCCAAAGTGGATGGTTTCGAGTGCGTGGGAGAGGTATATACAGCCGCGGCCGCCCGGGAGGCCATTGTCCGGCTGGAGCCCGAACTGCTCCTGCTGGACGTCCATCTTCCGGACGAGGACGGAATTTCACTGCTGCGTTCCCTGCAGGCCGCCGGCAGCCAGGTTGATTGCATCATCATCACCGCCGCACGCGATTTGGCCACGGTCCGGTCGGCGATGAGCAGCGGAGCTGTCTACTACCTGGTCAAACCTTTCAGCTTTGACCAACTGCGCATCCAGCTCGAAGCCTATCGACGCTGGCGTGACGAACTGGAGTCATCTGCGCGCGGGGATCAGGCCACCGTTGACAGCCTCTACAACCTGCGCAGGGCCGCCGTCGAACCTGCGGCCGCTCCGCCGCCCCGGCTTCAGCCGACCATGCAAAAGGTTTTCGATGCTGTACGTGCCTCGCAGAAGCCGATCGGCGCGGCCGACATAGCGGACCAGCTTGGCGTCAGCCGCCCCACAGCCCAGCGCTACCTGGGCGCACTTGAACGCAAGGGACTGGTCAGCCTGGAACTGGCCTACGGGTCCACTGGGCGCCCCCTGAACTCATACACAGCTAAACGGAGTCTCTCCTAGCTACCGGGCTATGTGTGACCTTGGTCCGGCTGATTCGCGCCACCGGGTGGTTATTCCCTAAATGAAACGCCACCCGGCGGCTGGCCGGGTGGCGTTTCTCGGAGTCCTGTTTTTCGGTGCCGGTGCCGGTGCCGTTGCCTTCGTCGCCGTTGTCGGGGGCCACCTTCATGGAGAGGTGGTTCCCGTCGGCGGTCATTTTGAACGGGTTGCGGGTGGCCACATGGCCGGCGGTGGACCACTGCTGGAACGGGACGTCGCGGATCACGCTGTGGGATTTGAGGTCGATCATCGCCATGCTGCCGAGCTCGTAAGTGGCGCCGGCGCCGCCGGCCGCCGGGGTCTGCGGGAGGTTGGTGATCCCGTCGCAGAGCATCTTGGAGCTGGGAACGTACTGGCAGTCCTGGTAGTCGATGAAGTAGTTGGGGTTCTCCGAGGTCGAGAGCTGCTTGCCCTGCAGGTCCCATTCCGCGAAGCGGCGCGAGCCCCAGGTGTTGCCGACCAGGTGGCCGGTCTGTTTGTCCATAACGATGCCGCCGAAGTGGTCCTTTACCTCGAACTGCTTGTGCACGTCCAGCGTGGCCGCGTCGACACGGTAGATGATGGCGCTGCTGTTGGGCCGGTACTGGGCCACGGGGATCCAGACGTTGGTGCCGTCGAAATCGATGCCTCCCGGGTGGTACATGTCGCCCTCGCCGAGGATGATGTCCTTTTGCAGGTTTCAGGCCTTGTCCATGACGAACAGATGGCCAATACCCTTGCCCGGTGTGCGGTCGAACCCGTCCTGCGGGGTCGGGAACTTCGTGGTCGGCTCGATGATCTGAACGGCCGAGAGGAAGATGTGGTCCTGGCTGTAGGCGATTCCCTCAGTGTGGAACGTCGGGAAGTTCAGCTTCAGCTTGGACGTCTGCTGCCAGTTCGTGCTCCCGTCAACACTGTTGAAGGCGTCGGCCAGGGCAGTGTCCGTTTCACTGTGGGTGGCGGATTCAGCGCCGGTGCCCTGGTGCTGATCATTGTTGCCGGCGGCCTGGGCCGCCGCGGTGAGCATCTTGGTGAACAGAACGTTGCTGTGAGCCCGATGGGGGCATCGAAGGCCTGGCGCCCGCGCGAGGAGCGGCATGGCAAACACCCTGCAGCCGGAGCGGCCAGGCGAGGTTCCGGGTCAGGGCTTGCTGTTCAAGACGTCGGGGGCGAAGCCGTTCGGGCCGGGAGCTCCGGAACATCCGAGGCGGGTGAAGGCTCGTGTCCTGCGGGAAGTGACTACGTAGCCACCACTCCTACCGCTCCGACATGACGCAGGCCATCCGCGTTCCCCATTAGGCGGGTAGCCGCGGCCGCCCCAGTCGCACTATGGGCGGCCATTGGGGAAAGTGCGTTGGGCCACCAGTCACGCAGTACCCGCAAGCGTCGTCAGAAGCCGCGAAACCCGGGGTAGGCCACTGGCCGCTCCGCATGAATGAATACCGCGTCTTCTAGTCCCCGTGGACTTCGGCCTGCTTTTCCTCGGACCGGTCCAGGTAGGACTCCAGCAGCTCGGCCGAACGGTCCAGTTCACCGGCTTCGAGCGCGGCGCAGATCTCCTCGTTGTCCTTGAGGTAGCCGCTGTAGAAGTGCGCGTCCACTGTGGCCTTGTGGAAGAACAGCCGCATCTCGGCCAGGACCTGGGACATGATGGTGTTTAGCCGGCGGCTCCCCGCCAGGGCCACGATCGCGCCGTGGAAGTGCTGGTTCGCGCTGCCCAGCGCCTCGTCGTCGTTCGCGGCCGCCGCGAGCTTCCCCTCCTCAACCGCCGCCCGGACGGCGGCCACGGCTTCCGGGTTGCCACCTCTGCGGATCGCGCTGACTTCCAGGACGCGGCGAACCGTGTAGACGTCGTGGATGTCCCCGGCCCCCAGGCTGGCCACGAAGACGCCGCGGTTCGGGTGGCGCACCACCAGGCGCTCGCTGGCCAGCTCGGCAAAGGCTTCGCGGACCGTGTTGCGTGAGACGCCCAGGTCCTCGGCAATGGTGGATTCAGTGAGGCGGGCGCCGGGCAGGAGGATTCCCTCTGCCAGCTGCAGCCGCAGCTCGTCGGCCACCCGGTCCGCCACCGAAGGTACGGTGACGCGCAGGCGGGCTGCTGCGGATGCCGATGCGGCGGAGCTGACTCGTACTGCTGCTTCTGAAGGGGCCATACTCCAGAATTTACACGATCGTCACATTGTTGAATCGAAGAATTGTTGAACAATCGCTGAATTTGGTGCATCCTAGTAGGAGTAAATCAATGAGACGAGGATCACAATGGTTAACATGGACCTGAACAGCGACGTAGGCGAGTCCTTCGGTCGCTGGACCCTGGGCGACGACACGGCGATGTTCCAATCCGTGTCCAGCGCCAACGTGGCCTGCGGTTTCCACGCCGGCGATCCCACGGTCATCCGCCGTACCTGCCGCGAAGCCGTGCAAGCCGGCGTGATGATCGGAGCCCATGTGGGCTACCGTGACCTCTCCGGATTCGGCCGCCGCTTCGTGGACATCGATCCCCTTGAACTGGCTGACGACATCGTCTACCAGATCGGTGCGCTGCAGGCGCTGGCCGCCACCGAAGGGGCCCGCGTCCGCTACGTCAAGCCGCACGGCGGCCTGTACAACGCAATCGTCTTCCACACCGCCCAGGCACGCGCCGTCGTCGACGCCGTCAGGTCGATCGATCCCGGACTGCCCATTCTTGGCCTTCCCGGCTCGGAGGTGCTGCGCCTTGCGGAAGCAGCCGGACTCCGCGCCGTTTCCGAAGCCTTTGCCGACCGTGCCTACAACCCCGACGGCACGCTCGTCTCCCGCTCGCTCCCCGGGGCTGTCCTGCATGACCCGGCCCAGGTGGCCGAACACGTCCTGCGCATGGCCGCCGACTCCGCCATCCGCACCGTGGACGGCTCCATCCTGAGAATCAATGCAGACAGCATCTGCGTCCACGGCGATTCCCCCGGGGCCGTTGCCATGGCTGTCGCAGTGAAGGCTGCGCTTTCCGACGCCGGCATCACTATCAGAGCGTTCGCCTAAACCGCGTTCGCCTAACCCCGCGACCGCTTCGCGAGCAAAAATTCCGCCAAGCAACCGCGCCCACCACCCAGGCAGCACCCCGCACTCCTGAAGGAAAACCATGACCACGCACAACCCGGCCGCCCGCACCAGCGCCCGCAAGATCCCGCCCGGAGCCCTCAAAGCCTACGTTGCCAGCCTCACCGGCACCTCGCTCGAGTACTACGACTTCGCCATCTACTCGGTGGCTTCAGCGCTGGTCTTCCCGAAGATCTTCTTCCCGGGCAATGACGAGTTCGTGGGCCTCCTGCTCTCCTTCTCAGCCTTCGCGGTGGGGTACCTTGCCCGGCCCATCGGCGGTGTGATCTTCGGCCGGCTGGGCGACAAGATCGGCCGCAAGCACGTCCTGGTTGTCACCCTGATGCTGATCGGTGCGGCCACAGTGCTGATCGGCCTGCTACCGGACTACTCGGTCATCGGGGTGGCGGCTCCCACCCTCCTGGTGCTCCTGCGCCTGGCCCAGGGCATCGGCGTCGGCGGCGAATGGGGCGGTGCCGTCCTGCTCTCCAGCGAATTCGGCGATGCCAGCAAGCGGGGCTTCTGGTCCTCGGCGGCCCAGATCGGCCCGCCGGCCGGCAACCTGATGGCCAACGGTGTTCTGGCCGTGCTGGCGGCAACGCTCAGCACCGAAGCCTTCCTCTCCTGGGGCTGGCGCGTCGCCTTCCTGGCTTCCGCGCTGCTGGTGGTCTTCGGCCTGATCATCCGCCTCAAGCTTGAAGAAACCCCCGTGTTCAAGGCCATCAAGGCCCATGGGGAACAGCCCAAGGCCCCCATCACAGAGGTGTTCACCAAGGAACCCCGCGCCCTCGTGGCCGCCGCACTGTCCCGCGTCTGCCCCGACGTCCTCTATGCCCTGTTCACCGTCTTCGTGGCCGTCTACGCCACCAAGGAACTCGGCATGACCACAGGCAATGTCCTCACCGCCATCCTGATCGGCTCAGGCTTCCAGCTGTTCCTGATCCCGTTGGCCGGCGCCGTGACTGACCGCTTCAACCGGCGCCTCGTTTACGGCATTGCCGCCGTGGGCACCGCCGCATACATCCCGCTGTTCTTCCTCATGATTGAGGGCAAGTCGGTGCTGATGCTCATTATCGGCGTCGTGATCGGCCTGGCCTTCCACGCCTTCATGTACGGCCCGCAGGCCGCCTACATCACCGAGCAGTTCCCGGCCCGGCTGCGCTACGCCGGCAGCTCGCTGGCCTACACCCTGGCCGGCGTTATCGGCGGCGCCGTGGCACCGCTCATCTTCACTGCGCTCTATGCAGCGTCCGGTGACTGGTTCCTGATCGCGGCCTATCTCCTGGTGGCCTCCGCAGTGACCGTTGTGGGCCTGGCCCTCGGCCGGAACCCGCAGACCGCCGAGGAAGAGCGGCTCCTGGCTGACACCCACGCCTGAACATCACTGACTGCGGCTGGCTGAACAGCGGCTGTACGAAACAATTGCCCGACTCACCAACGGCCACGCGGACCACCGCTGCGCCAACCACCTGATGACGCTGACGAACGGATATTTGAGGCAGCTGATGATTGAAACAGCGGGGGAAACCCTGACCGCGCACAAGGTCCTCTCGGTACGGCCCGTGGGAACGCGGGCGGTGCTCGCGGAGCTGTCCGGAACGCCGGACGTGCTCGCCCTGCAGACCCTGCTGCTGGAATCGCCGCTCCCTGGCCAGCTGGACGTCTTGGCGGCCGCGCAGACCGTGATGGTCCGCGCGGATTCGCCGGCGGCTGCCCGCCGGATGGGTGCCCTCCTGCTGGAGCTGGACCTGACGGCCCAGTCGAAGCAGGAGGGCGGCCTGGTGGTCATCGACACCGTGTACGACGGCGAGGACCTCGCCGAAGTGGGGCGGCTGACCGGCCTCGGAACAGACGGCGTGATCGAAGCGCATACCGGCCAGATCTGGACAGTGGCCTTCGCCGGGTTCGCGCCTGGGTTCGGCTACATGGTGGGGGAGAACCAGGAGCTGGAGGTTCCCCGCCGGAGTTCACCGCGCACCGCGGTGCCCACCGGATCCGTTGCACTGGCAGGCAACTATTCGGCCGTGTATCCGCGCAAATCCCCGGGCGGCTGGCAGCTGATCGGCCGCACCGGGGCACGCCTGTGGGACCTCAACAGGGCCGAGCCGGCACTGGCCAGTCCGGGCCACCGTGTCCAGTTCCGTGCCGTCCGCGACGTTGTGGCCATGGCGCCCGAGCCCGCATCCGCCGCCGAGGCGCCGGCCGGGGAACCGGATTCCGGCCTGCGGATCGTTTCCCCCGGACTCCAGAGCCTCATCGAAGACCTGGGCCGGCAGGGCCATTCCGCCCTTGGTGTGTCCGCCGCCGGGGCGTTGGACCGGGCATCACTGCGTCGGGCCAACCGGCTGGTGGGCAACAGCCCCTCGGCTGCGGCGATCGAAACCGTCGCCGGAGGGCTCCGGGTCCAGGCCGTTGGCGACCAGGTGCTGGCAGTCGCCGGGGCGCCGTCGGCACTGACTATCGACCCGCCGTCGGGCGCAGTATCGGACGCTGAATCCGACCCTGAATCTGACTCCGGGCAGTACGAACCGGCGCGGCAGCGCACCGTTCCCATGGCCACCCCGTTCGCCCTGCTGGACGGTGAAACCCTGACCCTGGGCGCACCCGGGGCCGGCTTCCGCAGCTACCTCGCCGTCCGCGGCGGCGTGGATGCCGCGCCGGTCCTGGGCAGCCGTTCCACGGACACCATGTCCGGGATCGGGCCGGTGCCGCTTGCTGCGGGCCAGCTGCTGGCATCCGGGGACGTGGTCGAATCCGGTGTGGTGGCACATCCCGAACTCCAGCCAGAGTTTCCCGGGGCCGGCGTCACGGTGCTGGACATTGTGCTGGGCCCCCGCGCCGACTGGTTCGATGCGTCTGCCCTCGAGTCCCTGTGCGGGCAGGACTGGGTGGTGAAGCCGCAGTCCAACCGTGTGGGCATGAGGCTGGACGGCACGCCGCTGGAACGCAGCCGGCAGGGCGAACTGCCCAGCGAAGGGACCGTGGCCGGAGCCATCCAGGTTCCGCCGGAAGGCCTCCCTGTCCTTTTCCTTGCCGACCACCCGATCACGGGCGGCTACCCGGTGATCGGCGTGGTGGTGGACCACCAGCTGGACCTGGCCGCCCAGGTGCCCATCGGCGGCAGCATCCGCTTCCGGTGTTTTCCGGATCAGGCTTTCCCCGAACGGACGTCCCCCGAACAGACTTCCTCCGAACAGACTTCCCAAGAAAAGTGAGTAACTGATGCGCAAGGTCCTGATCGCCAACCGAGGCGAAATCGCCGTCCGGATTGCCCGTGCCTGTGACGACGCCCGGCTCGAATCCGTCGCCGTATATGCGGACATAGATGCCGATGCCATGCACGTCGGCGCTGCCAGCGAAGCCTTCAGCCTGGGCGGTAACTCCCCGGCGGACACCTACCTCAACATCCCCAAGCTGCTCGACGTGGCGGCCAGGGCCGGAGCGGACGCCGTCCACCCCGGCTACGGCTTCCTTTCCGAGAACGCCGACTTTGCCCAGGCCGTACTCGATGCCGGGCTGGCCTGGATCGGCCCCACCCCGGAGGCCATCAGGCAGCTCGGCAACAAGATCACTGCCCGCGAGATCGCCGTCCGCGCCGGTGCGCCGCTGGTGGCCGGCAGCGACGGGCCCGTGGACACCGCTGCCGAGGCCCGCACCTTCGCCGAGGAGCACGGCCTGCCGATTGCCATCAAGGCAGCCTTCGGCGGCGGCGGCCGCGGGCTGAAGGTGGTCCGGAACATGGACGAGATCGAGGAAGCCTTCGATTCCGCCGTCCGTGAAGCCGTGGCGGCCTTCGGACGCGGCGAATGCTTCGTCGAGCGCTATCTGGACCGTCCGCGGCACGTCGAGGCGCAGGTCCTGGCGGACACGCACGGCAACGTCGTGGTGGTGGGAACCCGTGACTGCTCCCTCCAGCGCCGGCACCAGAAGCTGGTGGAGGAAGCACCCGCCCCGTTCCTCAGCGACGATCAGCGGAAGCAGATTTACGACGCAGCCAAGGCGGTCTGCCGCGAAGCGGGCTACTCCGGCGCCGGCACGGTGGAGTTCCTGGTCGCGGCAGATGGCACGGTTGCATTCCTTGAGGTCAATACGCGCCTTCAGGTGGAGCACCCCATCACCGAGGAAACCACCGGGATCGACCTGGTCCAGGAGCAGTTCCGGATCGCCGACGGGGACCCCCTGCGCATCACCGCGGACCCCGAGCCCCGCGGCCACTCCTTCGAATTCCGGCTCAACGCCGAGGATGTGGGGCGCGGGTTCCTGCCCTCGCCCGGAACCATCGAAGAGTTCGCGGGCCCCACCGGCCCCGGCATCCGCCTGGACACCGGCGTCCGCTCGGGCTCGTTCGTGGCGCCGCAGTTCGACTCACTCCTGGCCAAGCTGATCGTCACCGGCGCGGACCGCCAGCAGGCTCTTCGTCGCGCCCGCCGCGCCCTTGCCGAAATCAGCATCACCGGCGTGGCCACCGTGCTGCCGTTCCACCGCGCCGTGCTCGAATCACCGGACTTCACGTCCGAAACCGGCCTGGGCATCCACACCCGCTGGATCGAAACCGACTTCGCGGACCGCATCCCTGCCGACCCCGGCTACAGCACCGCCGTACCCGACGGCGTACGCCGCACCATCACCGTCGACGTGGACGGCCGCCGGCTCGCCGTGGGCCTGCCCGCGGACCTGCTGGACGGCTGGGCCCGCTCGGGCGGGGCCCTTCCTGCCGGGGTCTCGGTAGATTCCGACGGCGGCAGCGCCGCCGATCCGGGGGAGTTGCGCGCGGACATGGCCGGAACTGTGGTGAAGTGGCTCGTGGAGGCGGGCGCCGAAGTTTCGGCGGGGGACGCCGTCGTCGTGCTTGAGGCAATGAAGATGGAGACCCAGGTGACGGCGCACCGCGACGGTACCGTGACGGGTATCCGCACCGAAGCCGGCGGCGTGGTTACTGCCGGAGCCGTGCTGGCCCTGATCGGGTAGCTGCCCGGCTGGCTGCGTGAGGCGAGGAACACTGTGGTGCAGGCCGGGGTTCAGGAGGACAATGCAGAAACATAGCAGCCCTCCAGGAGTCAGGCCAGAACCGTGGATGAACCCAGTGCAAACGAAAAGGTAGTCGACCGGCTGATCGCCTGCATCAATGACCGCCGCGTTGAGGTCATGGACGAGCTGTTCCATGACGACGCAGTGATGCACTGGCCGCAGTCCGGTGAGCTGGTGCGCGGCGCCGAAAACCGGAGGGGCATCTACAACGCGTTCCCCCAACTGCCCACCATCACGCCGCGCCGGATCCTCAGCGGCGGGGATCTGGTGGTGGCCGAGGCTTTGCTGGATTACGGCGGACCGCAGTATGAAACGGTGTTCATCTTTGAGTTCCGGGACGGCCGGATTGCGAAGGAAACGGCCTACTGGAGTGAGGCCTTCGACGCACCGGAATGGCGCGCACAGTGGGTTGAAAAAACCTAGGGGAGACTCCGGGCCGCACCGGAAGGCTCACTGCCCGTCACGGCAGGATTCGCCGGATCACGGCCGGTGAATGTCGACGCCTGAAGCGGCCAGAGCAGAAAGGAACCGCTCCTGGCGGTCTTGATTTCCAAGGCTCAGCAGATATCCGTGGCCGGAATCGAGCTGGACCGCCGGCCCGGTGTCCTGGATGATTCCCAGCCCGAAGGCGCCGAACCGCAGCCCGAATCCGTAGCGCAGGCCGTGAATCGCCGCGGGAGTGGCCCGCCGGATCGCTGTTACGGGGATCCGGCGGCGATAGAAGGGGAACCAGCGCAACCGCACTTCGTTTTCGCGGACCTGGATCCTGGAGAATCCGAAGCCGAGGATCCCGATAAAGGCTGCAGCACCGCCAAGGAGCACGGCGACCGACGGGTCAGTACGCAGCGCACCGGTGGCGAACGCGGCGAGCAGGCTTCCTGCCAGCAGGATGAAGGTGCCGCCGATGATGGCGCGCGGCAGCCGGCCGTAGAACATCCGGCCCGAATCGAAGAGGATGCCCGCGTCCCGTGGTGTCGTCCCCATCAGATCATCCTCATCAGGCCGATTCTCGGACCACCAGCTCGGTGGGAAGGGTGATGGCGGCGGGCCGCTCGCCGTCGATGACGGCCAGGAGGAGCCGGACCATTTCCGCGCTGATCCGTTCAAACGGCTGCCGGACCGTGGTCAGCGTGGGCACAGTGGTGGAGGAGACCTTGATGTCATCGAACCCGGCGACGGCCACGTCTTCCGGTATGTTGGCGCCGACGATCCCGGAAATGATGCCCTTCCTGGTGGCGTGCGAGGAGACCAGGAGGACGCCGTCCACATGGCCGGCCGTCAGGAATTCGGTGGCCCGGCGCTGTTCGTGCGGATTGACCCGGTACCCGGTCTTCTTGATGGCGGCATTCACGGCTGCCAAAGCCGGTGGACTGACCCAATGCCCGCCGCTGTGAACCCGGGAAACCGTGCCACGCGAGACGCCCGCTTCCCTGGCGACGTCGTCGATCTTGGGGCGGTTTTTGGCGGGAGTCTGAGACATGGCTAAAGCCTATCCGGGGCCAGGCCTTTACAGGCCAGGGCGGAAGCGCCCTGGTTGAGTAGGCCGTTCAGGCCCACCGTGACGGGGAACAGGTGGTCGTCCCCGAGCATGACGGCCGGGCCGCTGCGGGTCCCGCCATCACCCGCAACGCCTTTGGCGGCGATACCGCCTGGTACGTATCGACCAAGCTCGACGGCGGCGACCTCACCGCAGCACCGCCACGGATAATTTCACTTTCCTCATCAACCGCCCGTCAGCTCGAGGAGCGGCTCAATGCGGCCGTCCGGGACCTGCAGGACGTCGCAGCCCGCACGCGCCCCCGGGGGATCTGGTGTGACCCGGAATTTAGCCGCCTGACTCGACCGCGGCCTGCCCGCCCACGGTGGACTCACGCGGCACCAGGCGGAATGCCGACTCGACTTCGCGGGGAGGCCCGCCGTCGGGGTTCTTGATCCGCTCCATAAGCAGCCGGATGGCGGTCCCGGCAATTTCGTCCCGCCCAGGGTCCACGGTACTGAGGGTCGGCAGGGAATAGCGTGTCTCGTCCAGGTCGTCGAAGCCGATCACGGCGACGTCATCCGGGATGCGGTAACCCGCTTCCTGGAGCACGCGCATGGCACCCTGGGCAAGGGTATCGTTGAGGCCGAAGACAGCGTCGAATGTGGCCCCCCGGTCCAGCAGCTCATGCATGGCCGCCGCCCCGTTGGAGCGGTGCCAGTCCTGGACATAGGAAACGATGCCGTCGTCGTACGGGATTTTCCGGGTTTCCAGCGCCTCCCGGTAACCGCGCAGGCGTAGGCCGGCGGAACCGATCACCTCGCCCTGATGCGCGCCCACCACCGCTATCCGCTTGCGGCCCAGGTCAAGCAGGTGCTCTGTCGCGGCGCGGGCCGCAGCAACATTCTGCATGGTCACGTGGTCCGAAGTGCTGTGGAAGATCCGCTCACCCAGCAGGACAAGCGGTACGTCGGCGCGGATGAGTTCGGCATCGTCCTGGCCCAGTGCCAGCGGGCTGAAAATCAGCCCGTCCGTCATTTTCAGGCGGGGGTTGGCCATCACCTCGAGTTCGCGGTCGCGGTCCGCCCCGGTTTGTTCGATCCGCACCACCAGGCCCTGTTTGGCGGCGGCTTCGATGACGGAATCCGCCAGCTCGGCGAAGTAGGGCAGCCGCAGCTGGGGGAGCGCCAGCGTGATGGCGCCGGCGTGCCCGGACCGGAGGCTTCTGGCCGTCAGGTTGGGGCGGTAGCTCAGGGCAGCGATGGCCGTTTCCACCTTGGCCCGGGTGGTGTCCCGCACGTGCGGATGGTTGTTGATGACGTTTGAGACAGTCTTGATCGAGACTCCCGCCAGGCGTGCGACGTCGTGAAGCGTTGCTGCCATGCCGCATTCCCCCGTTGTCGTTTTCCTAGGGCAACACCCCATGCCCGCACCGAGTTTACAGCGGGCCGCCGGCGTGACGCCGCCGCCAGCCGTACAGCTAGCGGACCGCTGTTTCCCTTGCGGATTCGTCCAGTGCACTCAGGGTCAGGCGTGTCGTTTGCAGCACAATGCCCAGCAGGGAGTGGGCTGCCGTGAGCAGGCTGCTCACTTCGGGGCAGGACAGTTCGTAGAACAGCCGCCCGTCCTGACGGGAGGGTGTGATCAGGCGCTGGCGGCGGAGCACGCCGAGGTGCTGGGACAGATTTGAGGGTTCGAGGCCTGTGTCGTCGCGCAGCCGGCTGACGGCCACGGGGCCGTCTGCGAGCATCTCCAGGACCTGAATACGCGCAGGATGCCCCATGGATTTGAAAAGTTCGGCCTTCACGCCACTGGGGACCAGAGCTACGGGCAGATCATCCTTCATCAGGCCTCCCTCCTTACATCCAATGTGCAGCGCCAGACTGATGTCCAGCGGTCAAGGCCTAGGGCAGACAGAAAGGTCTGTCTCGCACGCCCCCTATTTATCGCGGTGCTGAGGTACATCGTAGCCCCTGGATGTGTCCCGGCGGGCGGGTAATTTTCAATCTGCGGCCGCCCCTTGCGCAGACGGGATGCGTAGTTCAGACTTTCATGAATTCATCAATTCGAACCGGCCGTTCACAGGCGTCCGGCACCACAACGATGGATTCAGGCTGCTTCCGCTGACAACGGCGTCACCGGGAGTGGCGTGATCCCAGGTCTCAGGAGGGTTCAATGGCAGGCATGTTCGAACTATTCACAGACTCGGACGATTCCTTTAGATTTCAACTGACTGCTCCGGACGGAACAGTCATGGCACTCTCCAAGCCGTTCCCGGACAAACCCGCCGCTGTGGCTGGGATCGCCGCGGTGCGCGAGTATGCCGGGATGGGCTTTGTCACCGAGATTCCGGCACCGGAGGTTGAACGCACCGCCGGCGCGTTTGCAGTCCTGTCGACTCCCCTGGCGGACGTGGCAGGGGATGTTCCAAGCGAAGCTGGGGAAAAGCGCAAAGTCCTCCCGGCCGGATCGGTCAGCCCGTCCCGGCAGCCGAAGACCCGGATCACCTCGGCGGCCCGTGCCCTGGGCGGGCGGGCGGCGAGCCGGAAGCAGCAGATCCTGGTCCGGTGGCGGCAGTCCCTCAGGCCGGAAGCCGCCGTCGCCGGTTTCCGTCCGTGCTGAGTGCCATGGCCGCACCGAAAGCTGCTCAGCTGTACCCCAATACCCTTGCGCCGGCGGATTGCCTCGCGGGCACGTTCCGCTTTGACGCTGCCACAGGCAAGCTGCACTGGTCGGAGGAGCTCTACCTCATTCACGGCTATGGCCGCGGGGAGATCGTGCCCACCATTGACCTGTTCCTGTCGCACAAGCATCCGGACGACCGTAGCCGCGGCCGGGAAATCTTCAGCCAGGTCCTGACGCAGGGCGGTAGCTTCTTCAGCTTCGACAGGCTCATCGACGCCCGCATGCGTGAGCATCGGGTCCTGACGGCGGGGGAGGGCATACTTGGCCGCGACGGCGGCCTGAGCCACATTGACGCCTACGTTATTGACCTCACCAAGACCCTGCAGCGTGAAACGGAGCAGTTTGCCCGGGAGGCCGTTGTGGCGGCCAGCGCGAGCCGGAGCACTATCGAGCAGGCCAAAGGCATCCTGATGGGAGCACTCCATATTGGTTCCGAGGAGGCCTTCCGGCTCCTGGTGAACTACAGCCAGCACCGCAACATCAAGGTGGCACGGGCAGCAGCGGATCTCGTGGGGCTCGCCAACAACTCCAAGGATCCCACCCTGTTGGACGGCTTCGTCCAGGCGCTTAACCGTGGTCCTGTCCGGCACCGGTCCAGGATCATCGGTATGCACCGCCATCAGGGGAGGCGGCCCCAGCGCTCCCTATAGCTCAGCGCGCCCGGTTAATCCGCGCTCACTCGGTTCCGCATGTAAAATTTCTTCCACAATGACTGCCGAAGACGCCAACCGTTCCACCTTGTTGCCCGCCCAGGCGCTGTCCGGCCGGGATGATCCCGTGGACCGGATCCTTGCCGCCGCTTATGAGCTGTTTTCCCGCCGCGGCATCCGCGATGTGGGAACCAACGAGCTCATCAGCCGCTCCGGCGTGGCCAAAGCGACGTTCTACCGGCATTTCCCCTCCAAGGACGCCCTGGTTTTGGCCTTCCTGGCGCTCCGTGACCAGGTGTGGACCGTAGACCTCATTGTCTCCGAGGCCCGCCGGCGCGGCAGCACTCCCGAGGAACAGTTGCTCGCGGTGTTCGACGTGTTCGGCGACTGGTTCCACCGCGACGACTTCGAGGCCTGCACGTTCATCAATGTCCTGCTGGAAATGGGCCCGGAGCATCCGCTGGGGAAGGCGAGCATCGGTTACCTGAGCCGGATCCGCGGCCACATCCAGGCCCTGGCCGAGGAAGCCGGGCTGCAGCGCACCGAGGAGTTCGCCCGCTCCTGGCACATCCTGATGAAGGGCTCCATCATCTCGGCCACCGAAGGGGACTTCCTGGCGTCCAGGCGGGCGCAGCAGATGGCCGGCTGGCTCATCGACCACCACCGCAGCTAAGGGGTGGCTAGGCGTCCTGTGCCGCGGACTCGCCCAGCGGCCGCCGGGCCAGCCACGCGGCCACGATCGCGCCCGAGATATTGTGCCAGAGCGAGAACACTGCGGAAGGCAGTGCGGCCAGCGGGCTGAAATGCGCTGTGGCCAGGGTGGCGGCGAGACCGGAGTTCTGCATGCCCACTTCGAAGGCCAGGGCCCGGCGTGCCTTGTCGTCGAGGCGCCCCACTTTCCCGGCCAGGTATCCGAGGCCCAGGCCAAAGCCGTTGTGCAGGACCACGGCGAGGAAGACGATTCCGCCGGCGGCAACAATCTTGCTGGCGCTGCCCGCTACGACGATCGCAACGATTAGGGAGATTACGACGGCGGACGCCCAAGGAAGTGCCGGCAGAAGCTTTGCCACGAGCTTCTTGAGGAACAGGCGTGCCAGCAGTCCCGCGATCACCGGCAGGAGGACAGTCTTGACTATGTCCAGGACCATGGCGCCGGCGTCGATCTGCAGGAAGGATCCGGCGAGGAACAGGACCAGCAGGGGTGTGACAACGGGGGCGATCAGCGTCGAAACGGACGCGACGGCCACGGACAGTGCAACGTCGCCCTTGGCCAGGAAGGCCATCACATTGGAGGCGGTCCCTGACGGTGCGCAGCCCACCAGAATGAGGCCCACGGCCAGTTCGGGGGGAAGGTTGAGCGCAACGGCTATCAGCCATCCGGCCCCGGGCATGATCACGTAGTGGGCGACTATGCCCAGCACCACGGCCCAGGGGCGCTTGACCACAGAGGCGAAATCGGGAGGGGTGAGGGTCAGGCCCATGCAGAACATGATGATGCCGAGCAGGTAGGGAACGCTGGGCGCCATGGGTTTGAACGCGCCGGGCAGCAGGAAGCCGGCAATCCCTGCAACCACCACCAGGATGGGGAAAACCGTCACCGCAATGCGGGCGATTTTCGCTTCCGCGGCCAGCGCGGGATTGAGCGGCGCGTCGGCTTCAGTGCCTGCCGCTGTGGTCTCGTGGGTATTAGTTGCCTCAAGCATCCAATAATGCTCACACCCGGGCGGCCAGTCCGGCCAATTCATGAACAAACGTCTGACATTTATGTCAGACTGGGCGGTCGGAAGCCCGGGTGGGTGTGGGCCCTATTCCTGTGGGCCGTCGCTGTGATCGGCGATATGTGCCGTGGCCGCGTGCTCCCGGATCTCCGTAACGCCGCACGCAGCTGCCGCGCGGTCACGATAGATGCCCGAGACGGCCAGGACGTTGCCTGCACCGTTGATGAGCCGGATGCGGACGCCGCCTTGTTCAGCGGCGACGAGTTCGAATTTTCCTGCCATGCTATTTCTCTCCCCCGGGATGGCGTGTCTGCAACGTGCCGCAGAGCTGCTCCTGGGACAAGCATAGATGACAGAAGCTGTCACATGAATTACAAAACGGTTTGTGTCAGTTGGGCATCGTCCAGCGTGGGGGGGTGCCCGGAGGGCGGCGCTGCTGTGATTATTGGTTCGTGAACAACAGGGAACCAGGGAAATCCGACGGTGGGCCGTCCGCCGCGGTGGCAGCAATGGACAGCCGGATTTTGGCAGTCCTGAACGGGGTCCCTGCCATGGTCGGCTACTGGGATCCGGAGCTGCGGAACCAAGTGGCCAATGACGCGTACGTGGGGTGGATCGGCCGGACCGCGGAGCAGATTCGCGGGCTGCACATGCGCGATGTGGTGGGTGAGGACGCATACCGCGAAGACCTCCCCTACATTGCGGGCGTCCTCGAGGGGCGGCCGCAGCTGTTCGGCAAGACGATTGTGAATGCAGCCGGCCAGAGGCGCCACGCCCAGGTTTCCTACGTGCCTGACCTGCGGGACGGGCAGGTCAGCGGTTTCTTTGTCCTCATCACTGACATTACCGACAGGATCGTGGCTGAACGCAGGGAGCATCGTGATGCATCCCGCTACCGGGCATTGGCCAGCAGCATTCCGAGTGTTTTTGTTCTGCTCTTCGACTCCGACCTGCGGTACATCATCGCCGAAGGCCAGGAACTCGCCGCATTCGGCCACACCCCCGCGGAACTGGAGGGGCGGACCATTCACGAGGCATTGAGCCCGCAACTTGCCGCGGAGCTCGAGCCGCGCTACCGCGCGGCGCTCGCCGGGGACGAGGTGACGTGGAAGCGAAGTATCGGACACCGGACATTCAGCCTCACGGCAAGGCCGGTCAACTCGGAAGAAGGAATAACGGCAGGCCTGGTTGTGGCGGTGGATGTCACCGAACGGCTGCAGCGTGAACAGACCTGGGCGGCCCTGCACGAGATAGCGACAGCCGTCGCCAGAAGTGTGGCGCCCGTGGACATTGCGGAGCGGGTTGCTGCGATCCTGCAGCGCCTGTTCTCCGTCGACTCCGCCGCCGTTGTGCGGTTCACCGGTGCCGGTAGTGCAGACATTGTTGCCATGGCGCCGGGGCTGCCGCCTGAGATCAAGCGGGCGCAGGATTTCGGCCCGGAGGACTCATCCGCTGTGGCCCGGGTGGCACTCACCGGGAAGCCGTCCATCGTGAACTACCGGCACGACGATGGCCGCGTTGGTGCGCAGTTGCTCGCTGGAGGCTTCCGAAGCGGTGCCGCTGCGCCAATCCGCGTCCACGGCGAACTGTGGGGAGCCGTGGCGCTGACCTCGCGTTCCGTTGACGGGGTCACTGAACCGATGCTTGACCGGCTGGCCGAGTTCGCCGAGCTGGTGGAGATTGCGATTGGCAACACCGAGGCCTGGGCGGCCCTGGAGCACAATGCCAGCACGGACAGTCTCACCGGACTGCTGAACCGCCGCGCTTTTGAGGCGGGCCTGGCCCTTGAACTGGAGAAGGCCCGGCTCCACGGCACCCCGCTCAGCGCGATCGTTTTGGACGTTGACCGCTTCAAGACCGTCAATGACACCTTCGGACATCCCGCTGGAGATGATGTCCTGGTCGAAGTGGCAGCGCGGCTTCGGCGGACTGCCCGGCAAGGGGAGCTCGTGGCACGCCTGGGCGGCGAGGAATTCGTGTGGCTGCTGCCCGGAACCAGCGGCGCGGACGCCATCCGGGCCGCTGAGCGGGCCCGGCAGGCCATTGGCGCCATGGACTTCCCTGGCGTCGGAGCGGTTACCGTCTCCGCCGGCGTCTGTGAATTAGCCGATGTTGGCCGCGCCCGGCTCCTGGACCGGGCGGACCGCGCCCTTTACCAGGCCAAGAAACAGGGCCGCAACAGGACGGTGCTGTACCGGCTCCCCTAGTTAAGCCTGCCGGCCAGCCGTTCCCGCATCAGGGCCGTGGCGGCAGAGATCATGGCCGGCCTGCCGCCCACAAAGGAGATGGTGACGGCCATGGCAGAGGACGTGAAGAGCCCGATCCGGGGGTCCACGCCGGCAATCACGGAGAACGCAACGGCCTCCGGGATAAGGGCGAGCGCCACCACCAGTCCGGCGAGGGCCTCGGTCTTGAGGCGGCGCGGGGAACGGAGGGTAGCCCGGACGGACTGGAGTTGTTCGGGCTTCATGCGTTCCTATTGTTGGGTCTGGCGATAGCGCTCGATCTGCTTCAGCCGCCGCAGGAGGCTGTCGCGCCGGGGGTGCGGGACGGCGTCGGGCGCCTCCGCGGTGAGGTCGATGTGTTTGGTGCCGTACTGCCACAGCAGCAGGTCATCCAGCAGCCGGTCGGGCCCGGGGGAGTACCGGTGGTCCAGGGCCTTGCGGACCTCGGTGATCCGGTTGGCACTGAGCAGCCCTGCAAGCTGTACGGTCTGGTTGAGGCCGTGGGCGGCCATCAGTTCGGCTGCCCAGCCCCAGTCATCGTCCACTTTACGGTCCACGTGGGGCAGGAGCGTCCGCCAGACGTCGCGGATCCGGTTGGGCGTCAGCTGCGCGGCACCTTCACCGTCCATGTCCCAGTAGCCGCGGACTTCCTCGTAGCGTTCGTGCAGGTCCGCGAAGGCGCCCTCCACGGTTTCCAGCATGGCGGCCGTGGCCGTGAACTGCCGGTCGAAATGCGGTGTCCAGGCGCGGGGGTCCTCGGCCTTGAACCGGATGTCGTGCTCGATCTCGCTCCAGGCGTGGGCAAAGACGGTGCGGATCTGGCATTCGAAAAAGTAGCTGCCGTTGGGTTGGGCGTCCGCGTTGAACACCTGCTGGTAGTCCTTGACGGCCTCGTTCTGGATGGTCCGCAGGATCAGGTGGCGGCTGGAGTAGCCGTAGGTGCCGGATTCGATGGAGCCGATGTCCTTCTCGCGGTCGCCGCGGCAGTCAAAGAGCTGGCGCTGGCGCTTGATGAGGTTGGCCACCACGGCGTTTTCTGCCGGGAGTTTGGTGATGACCCGGACGCCCACCATGTCATTGAGGGTCCGGAACGGGTCCGGGAACTTCAGCACGGGCGGGCCGCCGGGTTCCAGCGGTTCTTCCGTGCGCGAGATCTTCTCCCTGAAGGACTCCACGGTTTTAGTGCGGCCGGTGACGAACAGGGGTGTCACTTCGGTGTCCTTCAGCATGCTCCGCAGTGAGAGCAGGACTTCGCGCGTGACCAGTTTCAGGGCAGGGCGGACCCGTTCGTAGAGCTCCACGTTTTCCTGCACGGACTCGCGCAGGCCTTCGTCCAGGCGGTCCCAGTTGCTAGCCATGCTTCCAGCTTACGGGTGGCCTACGACAGCCGCGCGGGGTGACACTCTGTGGCTGTTCTGTCCGTGGCCCAAGGTAGGCTCGGCATATGGCTGATAGGCGGCGCCGGACCCTGCTTACCCGCGGGCTTCCCGGCGCGGCAGCAGCAGTGACACTGGGGGCACTGTCCGCTTCCTGTTCGTCGGGCCCGAAGGAGGACGCAGTGAAGCGGCACAAGTACCAGTACGGCGATGACCCCAGCCAGTGGGGTGAGCTGTTCCTGCCCGAGGCAGCAGTGGCACGCGGCGTGGTGGTGGTCATCCATGGCGGCTATTGGCGCTCTCAGTACGGTGCAGAGCTCGGCGAACCGCTGGCGCGGGACCTCGCCATGCACGGAATGGCGGCCTGGAACCTGGAATACCGGCGCGCAGGCAACGGCGGCGGCTGGCCCCACACCTTCGAGGACGTGCTGGCCGGAATCGACAAACTCAGGGACGTCGCCGCCGCCCACGGGCTGGGCCTGGACAAGGTCGTGGCCCTGGGCCACTCCGCCGGCGGCCATCTCGCCGTCTGGGCGGCTGGCCGGGACAGGCTCGCGCAGCTTGGCGCGCCTGACGCGGACCGCCAGCTGGTCCGGAAGAACGACGGCGGCGCCGTGCACCTCACCGGGGTGGTCAGCCAGTCCGGCCTCCTGAACCTGGCCGCTGCCGACAAGCTCAACCTCAGCAACGGCGCGGTCAGTAATCTCCTGGGCGGTTCGTCCGGAAAGTACCCGAAACGCTACAAGTACGCCGACCCCATGAGCGCGGTCCCGCTGCGGATCCCCGTTTACGCCGTCCACGGCAGCGACGACGAGGATGTGCCCGCCAGCCAGTCCGAGGCCTACGCCGGGGCTGCCAAGGCCGCGGGGGTCCCGTCCAGCTGCTGAAAGTGCCCGGCGACCACTTCTCGCTGATCGACCCCAAAACGCCGGCCTACCGGAAATGCCGGGACCTGGTGCAGGAACTCCTGGGCTGAGCCGGCTTTCCCCTACACTGGATAAAGGTGCGCCGGGAAGTCTGGTCGGCATGATTTTGTCGACTCAACGTTTAGGACGCTTCATGAGCCACACACCTACGCCCGGCCCCGACGCCAAGCCGCGCTTCACCGTCCTTGGCTACGGCAGCTACGCGGAATCGCTGCGCATCGGCGAGATCCTGCGCAAGGAAACGGTGGGCGGCGCCCTCCTGGTGGCCGCCGCCGTCCTCGCACTCATCTGGGCAAATTCACCGGCCTCCGACAGTTTCTTCGCGTTGCGTGACTTCCGGATCGGCTACGAACCCTGGCACCTCGACCTGAGCCTGGGCGCCTGGGCTGCAGACGGGCTGCTGGCCATCTTCTTCTTCCTGGTGGGCCTGGAACTGAAACGCGAGTTCGTGGCCGGCGACCTGCGGCAGCCCAGCAAATCGGTGGTTCCGGTGGCCGCCGCGGCCGGCGGAGTGGTTGTCCCGGCGCTGATCTACGCCGCAGTCAACATCTACAGCCCCGAAACCCTGCGCGGGTGGGCCATCCCCACGGCCACGGACATCGCGTTCGCAGTGGCCGTACTTGCCATCATCGGCTCACACCTGCCCAGCGCCCTGCGCATCTTCCTGCTCACCCTGGCAGTGGTGGATGACCTGATTGCCATCAGCATCATCGCGTTCTTCTATTCCAGCGACATCCAGCCCGCCCCGCTGCTGCTGGCCCTGATCCCGCTGGGGCTGTACGCCTTCCTTGCCCAGAAATACCGCCGCTTCTTCGGTGCCCACTTCATGGCCGCCTGGGCCATCCTCCTGCCGCTCGGCATAGCCACGTGGGCGCTGGTGCACGCCTCCGGCATCCACGCCACGGTGGCCGGCGTGCTGCTGGGGTTCGCCGTGCCGGTACTCCGCTCCAAGGCCAGCGGGGGTCCTGAAGCGGGTCCCGGCCTGGCGGAAATCTTCGAACACCGGTTCCGCCCCATCTCCGCCGGAGTGGCCGTTCCCATCTTCGCCTTCTTCTCCGCCGGCGTGGCCGTAGGTGGCTGGGAAGGACTGGGTTCGGCCCTGGCCGACCCGGTGGCCCTCGGTATCATCCTGGCGCTGGTCCTGGGCAAGCCGCTCGGCATCATGGGCACCACGTGGGCCATCACCAAAGCCACCAGGGCACGGCTGGACGCCTCCTTCAAATGGATTGACGTCTTTGGCGTCTCGCTCCTGGCCGGGATCGGCTTCACGGTGTCCCTGCTCGTCGCTGAACTCAGCTTCGGCCCGGGAAGCCTGCACGATGACCACGCCAAGGTGGGGATCCTGGCGGCGTCACTTCTCGCCGCGATTCTGGCCACGGTGGTGCTGCGGGCTAGGAACCGCCAGTACCGCCAGGCAGAAGAGCGTGAGCAGGTCGACTCGGACCACGACGGCATCCCGGACGTCTATGAGCACGGGAACCGCCTATGAGCACGGGAACCGCGGACGTCCGGACGGTTGTCCGCATATACCCATAGGGGTATAATCCGACTGTAAGCAGGCACGCTGGCCCGACGGGGCCGGGCCGTTGGAGGAAGCCATGGACGTCGTCGTCATCGAGACCCCCAGCTGGGGGACCGGAGCTACCTGGTGCATGACGGTTCGGTGGCACTCGTCATTGATCCGCAGCGGGACACGGACCGGGTGGAAGCCGCCGCCCGCGACGCCGGCGTGAAAATCACCCACGTTGCCGAAACCCACCTGCACAACGACTACGTCACCGGCGGACTTCTTCTCGCCAAGGCCCTCGGCGCCAGGTACCTGGTGAACTCGGCGGACCCCGTGCAGTTCGAGCGCGAAGCCATCGCGGACGGCCAGACGTTCAGCGTTGGATCACTGACGGTTAGGGCCCTCGCCACCCCGGGCCACACGCACACGCATCTGTCCTTCATCGTGGAGGACGGCGAACAGCAGGCCGTCTTTTCCGGCGGAAGCCTCCTCTACGGCTCGGTGGGCCGCACCGACCTGGTTGCCGAGGCTGACACCGTGGGCCTGACCCGGGACCAGTACGCTTCCGTGCGCCGCCTCGTTGCGGAGGCCCGGCCTGACGCCGCCCTCTTCCCAACGCACGGCTTCGGCTCGTTTTGCTCGGTTGGCCCTGCCACGGGCGCCGGCTCCTCCACCGTCGGCGAACAGCTCACCGCCAATCACGCCCTGACGGACACCGATGAGGACCACTTCGTCCGGGAGCTCATCGCCAACCTCACGGCCTACCCCTCCTACTACGCGCACATGGGTGCCCAAAACGCCAAGGGGCCCGGCCCCGCAGACCTCGCGGTGCCGGAGGCGCTCGACGCCGCCGAGCTCACCCGCCGCCTTGACGAGGGCGAATGGGTGGTTGACCTCCGCCGCCGCATCGCCTTCGCCAGCAGCCACCTCAAAGGCAGCGTCAGCTTCGAATACGGCAGCGGATCCAGCTTCACCACGTACGTCGGCTGGGTGCTGCCCTGGGGTGCAAAACTCACGTTGGTGGGGTCGCGAGAGGACGTTGAAAAAGCCATCCGCGACCTCTCGCGCATCGGCATCGACTCGCCGGATGCCGCCGTCGGGACGGAACCGCACGCGCTGGCGCCGGAGGCCGCCGTCGCGTCCTATCCGCGCGTGGGCTGGGACGGCCTGCTGGCCGGCCGTGCCGATGGCGAGGCCGTTGTTGACGTCAGGCGTACCGACGAGTTCGCGGCGTCCCACATCACGGGGGCGGTCAATGTGCCGCTCCATGAGCTGCTGATGCGCCTGGACGAAGTCCCCGGCGGCAAGCTTTGGATCCACTGCGCCACAGGCTACCGCTCAGGTGTTGCCGCCAGCCTCCTGCAGCGCGCCGGCAGGGACGTGGTCCAGATCGATGCGAAGTTCGGTGACGCCGAAGCCGCCGGCGTGCCTGTGGACGGGGCGGACCTGCGGCCGGCCGGTTAGCACCCGCCTCTGCCTTTTTCCGGCCATAACGGAGGAGCGCCGCACCGCGTTCTCTGGCAGAGTATGACCATGCTCACTGTTATTGGCGAAGGCCTGGTTGACGTCGTCCAGCGGTCCTCGGGGATCGAAGCCCACGTGGGCGGCAGCCCCCTGAACGTGGCCGTGGGACTGGCCCGGCTGGACCACCCCGTGCAGTTCATCGGGCGCTTCGGCCGCGACGCCTACGGAGAGGCCGTCGCCGCCCACCTCAAGTCCAGTTCGGTGCTGGTCCCGCAGGCCCCGGACGCCCTGCCCACCAGTGTGGCCACCGCCCTGATCGACGACGACGGCGCGGCCACCTATACGTTCGACCTCGCCTGGGAGCTCCCCGGCCTCGCGGACCGGCTGCCGTTCACGCTGCAGGGCACCACCCTGGTGCACACCGGTTCGATTGCCACAATGCTGGCGCCGGGTGCCGCGGAGGTGCTTGCCGCCGTCGAGCATGCCCACCCGTCCGCCACCATCAGCTACGACCCCAACTGCCGCCCCAGTATCATCACGGACGTGGACTATGCACGCGTGCAGGCCGAAAAGTTCGTGGCGCTCGCGGACGTGGTGAAGGCGTCCGACGAGGACCTCGAGTGGCTCTACCCCGGCGTGGGCGTCCTGGATTCGGCCCGGCGATGGCTGACCCTTGGCGGCTCCGCCGGACCCGCCATGGTGGTGGTCACACGCGGGGCGGCCGGTCCCTGGGGCATCACCGCAGCCGGAGAAACCGAGTTTGCCGCCCCCACTGTGGAGGTGGCGGACACGGTTGGCGCCGGGGATTCCTTCATGGCCGCGCTGATTTCCGGCCTGGTGGACCGCGGCCT
Source organism: Arthrobacter sp. 24S4-2 (assembly GCF_005280255.1). Taxonomy (NCBI): domain Bacteria; kingdom Bacillati; phylum Actinomycetota; class Actinomycetes; order Micrococcales; family Micrococcaceae; genus Arthrobacter; species Arthrobacter sp. 24S4-2. Next base: position 118,595 of record NZ_CP040018.1, read on the forward strand.
GGACGGTGCGCAGAACCGGAAGGAACTGCACGAAATGCCGGCTGAAACACTCCGTGAACTGTTGGCGCACGCAGCGTGGGCTGCGGCCGTGACAGTGTCCCGTCCGGGGGCCAACCCGCCCACCAGGGCAGAGCTCAACCACCTGGAACTCGAAAGCCTGGAACGCGCCGCCGCAGCGCTCGCCGGTGACGAGCCCGCCGGTGACGAGCCCATGGGGGCCGACCAGTAACCGGGCCGGCTCCGCCACTAACTGAAAGGCTGCAGAAGATGTCCCGTCACGATTCCCCTCCCGCCCGCAGTGCTCCGTCCCTGCACCTCAGCAGCGAGTCCGTCCGGGAAGGCCAGACACTGCCCCCTGCCCAGCGCAGCGGCAAGATGCGTGCCGGCGGCAAGGACGAATCGCCGCAATTGAGCTGGAGCGGGGCGCCGGCCGGAACCAGGAGCTACGCCGTGACGCTGTTCGACCCGGACGCCCCGGGCCGTGGCGGATTCTGGCACTGGGCCATGCTGGACATCCCCGCCGACGTCACGTCGCTGCCCGCCGGAGCAGGCGCCGAAGGCGTACGCCAGCTGCCGTCGGGCGCGCTTCAGCTGAAGAACGACGCCGGTTTCCACGGCTACGTGGGCGCCGCGCCGCCACCCGGACACGGGCCCCACCGGTACGTCTTCACGGTCTACGCCCTGGACGTGGAGCACCTCGGGCTCGACGCCGGATTCAGTCCCGCCAAGCTTGAGCCGAAGCTGTCCGCACACTCCCTGGGGCACGGGACGATCACGGGTATCTTCGAGCGCTGAGGCCAAACTCGCGCCGCCGGGCTCAAGGGCACACCCGCCGCGGCCCCCACGTAGACTGGCTGTATGCGGCTGGTAGCAAGTGACATTGACGGTACGATCCTCGGGCATGACGGCAAGATCAGTGATCGCACCATCCGCGCCTTCCACGCGTGCCGCGACGCAGGCGTCGAACTGGTGTTCGTGACCGGTCGCCCGCCCCGCTGGCTGCACCCGCTGGAGGACCAGCTGGGGCATTCCGGAACGGTGATCTGCTCCAACGGCGCCGTAGTGTGGGACCTTGAGGACGGCCGCCTGGTCTCGGCCCGCGCCCTCAGCCTGGACGCGGTCTTCGAAGCGCGCCGCATCATCAAGCAGCTGCGGCCTTCGGCACTGTTCGCCGCGGAAACCCTTACCGGATTCCACCTAGAACCCGGCTTCATCGAAAACGACTCCAGCGAACTGCTGTCCGAGTTCACCCCGGCCCCGCTGGCCAGCACGCTCACGGCGGACGACGCCGTGGTCAAGTTCCTGGCAATTGTCCGCGAAGGCACCGCCGACGAATTCCTCGCCGAAGTCTCACAGTCGGTGGCGCACATCGCATCCGCCACGCACTCGGCACCTACCGTGGCAATGCTGGAGCTTGCACTGCCCGGCGTCAACAAGGCCGTCACCCTGGCCGAATATGCCGCCTCGCTGGGGATCGACGCGGCGGACGTGGTTGCCTTCGGTGACATGCCCAACGACATCGAGATGCTGCGCTGGGCAGGCGACGGCTATGCCATGGCCAGCGGCCATCCGGAAGCCATCCGCGCCGCGGGCCAGCAGGCACCGCACTTCGACGACGACGGCGTGGCCCAGATCCTCGAAGCCAAACTCGCCGAACGTGGCGTGAAGCCCGCCTAGATGGGCGCCCGGGAGTGACCGAGCCGCTGCCGTTCTTCGCCGCCGGCGGTCCAGCGGCACGCATTGCCATGGCGCACCGCGGATATTCGCCGGACGGACTGGAAAACTCCATGGCCGCGTTCCGGGCCGCCGTCGAACTTGGGTACCGGTACCTTGAGACAGATGTCCACACCACCGCCGACGGCGTCCTGCTGGTTTTCCACGACCCCTCGCTGGACCGGGTCACGGACGGGCAAGGCCGGATCGCTCGGCTCCCGGCAGCTGCGGTGGCCCGGGCCAGGATCGGCGGCCTGGAGCCCGTCCCGCTCTTTGCGGAGCTGGCGGCGGCCTTCCCCGGCGTCCGGCTGAACCTCGACGTCAAGGACTGGGGTTCCGTGCCCAGCCTCGCGGCCGCCATTGAGCAGTACGGTGTCCACGACCAGGTGCTGATTGCCAGTTTCTCGGACCGGCGGCGCCGGGCTGTCCTCAGGCTCCTGAGCCGCCCGGTGGCGGGGTCGGCGGGAATCGTTGCCAACGCGCTGTTCACCGTACTGGGCCCGGTGCTTCCGGCTGCGGTTTTGCGGCGAGTGCTGCAGGGCGTGCACGCGCTCCAGGTGCCGGTCCGCTACGGTGCCGTGACGGTGGTGACCCCTGGCTTTGTCCGCCGCGCCCACCGGCACGGACTGCAGGTCCATGTGTGGACCATCAACGATCCCGCGGAAATGAACCGGCTCCTTGATCTCGGCGTGGACGGCATCGTCACCGACCGGGCGGACCTCCTCAAGGCCGTGCTCCAGTCCCGGGGGAGTGGGACTAGCTGCTGCCGTGTGAGGCGCGCTGCGCGTCCAGCACTGCCGCGAAGTCGTCGGCAGAGACCGGTCGGCCAAAGTAGTATCCCTGGGCGCTGATGCAGCCGATGCTGGTCAGGTGCTCCGCCTGCTCCGCGGTTTCCACCCCTTCCCATACGGCTTCGAGGCCGCAGGCGCGGATCAGCTGGAGAATCGCGGCAATCAGGGCCGGCTGGGCCGGGTCCGTCCCCAGGTCCTTGAGCAGGGAGCGGTCCACCTTCACCTTGTCCACGGGAAGCCGGCGAAGGTAACTGATGGAGGAGTAGCCGGTGCCGAAGTCGTCGATTTCCAGCCCCACGCCCAGCTTCCGCAGGCTGTTCAGGGAGTACCGGTCCAGCTCGTTGCCGCTGACGATTGCCCCCTCCGTCAGCTCCAGGACCAGCAGATCCGGGCTGAGCTCCGCACCGCTGAGTGCCTCCCGCACCTCCTCAATGAATTCGAGGCGCTGCAGGTCCGTGGGCGAAATGTTGATTCGCATGGAGAATTCGTCGCCCACCCTGGCCTCTGCGCGCCAGATCCGGAGCTGTTCGACGGCGGTGCGAAGGACCCAGCCGCCCAGCTCGGAAATCAGCCCGGCGTCTTCCGCGAGCGGGATGAACTCATCCGGCATCACCATTCCACGGGCAGGATGCTTCCAGCGGACCAGGGCTTCCGCGCCTTCGATCCTCCCCGAAGCTAGTTCAACCACGGGCTGGTAGAAGAGCACCAGCTGCGATTCCGTGATTGCCGTTCGCAGGTCCTCTATCAGCTGGCTCCTCAGCTGGCGGGCGTGCAGCATGGCCGGTTCGAAGACCTTAAGCCTGTTCCGGCCGCCGGCTTTGGACGCGTACATGGCCACGTCGGCTTCCATAAGCAGCTGTTCCGCGCTTTGGCCGGCTCCGCCGATGCACAGCCCCATGCTGGCGCCGCAGTGGACGGCATCGTTCTCGAGCTCCACCTGGTCTTCCATGGCCGCGAGGATCCGGTTACCCACGCTCGCGGCACGGGCCAAGGTGGTGGCCGGCATGAGCACGGCGAATTCATCGCCGCCCAAGCGCGCCACGGTGTCCGTGTCCCGGACTGATTCCCTGATTCGCTCCCCGACGGCGGTCAGCACCTGGTCTCCGGCGGCGTGGCCTAAGGTGTCATTGATCCCCTTGAACGCATCCAGGTCCAGCAGCAGGACCGCAGGCGGCAGTCCGCCATCTTCCGTCCCGGCCAGGGCTTCGTTCAGGGCGCTGACCAGGGCAACACGGTTCGACAGGCCTGTCAGCGAGTCCGTCAATGCCATCTCCCGCATTTCCAAATGCGCTTCGTTGAGCAACCGGGTGCGGAGTTCCACCCGCTGTTCAAGCTCCTGGTACATGATCTGCAGGTCCTCGGCAAGGAGGTTGGTGCCCATGATGACCGCATCCAGTTCATCCCTGGCGGGGGACACCTCGATCCTGGAATGGAGTTCCCCGGCAGCAAGGCGGACTATGCCGTCCAGCAGCTTGCCCAGGCGCGGGTCGCCGTCAGTGAACATATGCATGCTCCTGCAACCAGTTGACGGCCCCGGCCTCGGAATTGAAGTAGCGGGCCGGACACGACTTGAAGTCGCCGCCGAGGATGAAGTGGGCCAGGATGCGGTCCACGGGTGTCTGGCCCAGCAGCGTCCGTGCCGCCACTGCAGTGACATTGCCGATTTGATCCTGGATCAATCCCAGCGGCTGAGACATTCTTCCCCCGACTCTAAGAGACAAGGCTTTTGGCCTCTCTTGGCGCCACCCGGCGTCCGGTGATGCTGAGACTAAAAATACACGCTCCAGCCGCCGGTGGGGACCTGTCAGCCCTCGCCACCCGCAAACGCACGGACCTGGGCGCTCCGTTCGGAGGCTGCCGCGTCATCAAAGAGCGCGGCAGCGTCCTCGAGCCTTTGCATCCCCTCCGCGTGTTCCCCGCTGGCCAGAAGGGCCTTTCCCAGCAGGAATGACGCTTCCCCTGCTGTCTGGGCCGCCAGGATCCCGGCCTTGGTGCACAGCGGCCTGAGCAGGCTGATGGCCGTATCCATATCGCCGGTCAGGAAGTGCCAGTGTGCCCTCGCAAAAGACATCTCGAGCAAGTCGCGGCCGCTGCCGCCCACAACCTCCGTGGCCAGTTCTGCCCGCTCGATGCAGCGCAGGGTGGCGGGTTCGATGAGTTCCGCCTCAAGGCGCATAACGGCGGATGCGCGGTTGAACCGCGCCCAGAGATCAACGTCCTTCGAGGGCGACAGCCACTCGGCGGCCATGTCGTGGTAGCGGCCGCCGTCAGTCAGCCTGCCAATGAGGAACGCCACGTTCCCAATGACCCAGTAGGCCTTGCCCGCAGTATCCTCATCAACCAAATCCGTGAGCAGCGACTCGAGGAGCAGGCACTGGGTCCAGGCCTCATCCAGGCGGCGGCTTTCGGCCAGGCCCGCAATGAGGGCGCGCTGCGCCTCGATGTAAAGGTAGATGTCCTCCGGCTCGCCAGCCACCAGCCGGGCAGCACTGGTAGCTGCGGCGACGGCTTCCGGAAGGTGGCCAAGCCCCTGCTGCGCCACGGCAAGCAGGGTGTAGGCGCGGGCTGCCATGGACGGATACTCCGACGACAGCGGATCATCCGCGAGGAGCTTTGCCAGTTCCAGGCACTCGGGGATCGATCCCTCGTCCCGGAGGCACTCCGCCCGAAGGTAGTTCATGGTCCAGGCTCCGGACCGGTCGCCGGCTTCCAGCGCCAGTGCTGCGGCTTCTGACGCCCTCGCCTTCGCGGTGGTGTAGTCGCGGTTTTTCCAGCTTTCGCGCGCCTGCAGCTCAGCCACTACGTAGGGTGACAATTTCCGGGGACTCGGCATTCGTCAATTATCCACCCGCACGGCATCTTCCACAGTCACCAACGCAATATTCCAGTCCTATTACGACCCTTCTTATTGAGCATTTGACCGTATACTGTCAAGCGTAATGCTAAACCACGCTCAATTGATTGAAAGGACCAACGGATGAAAAAGTTTGCCGCGACATTCCTGCTCACCGGCCTCCTGGCAGTAGCAGGATTTGCTGCGCCCGCTACGGCTGACCCGAAGTCGGACACTACCGTCAGCAGTTCCAGCAAGACGACGGTAACGCAGTCCTCAATCGGTTGGTGGCCCAACTAGCTCGACCTTCCAGGCTGCCCCCGGATTTCTGATCCGGGGGCAGTTACTTTTAACGGCCGTATTACGGCCCGGAAACGGGTAGCTGCACCGAAATAGTGGTGCCGTGACCGAGCTCGGACGCCACCTCCATGTGCCCGCGGTGTGCCTTCACAATGTCGTGTGCAATGGCAAGCCCCAGACCGCTTCCGGGGACCGCAGTGGACGTTGCATTGGAAGCACGGAAAAAGCGGGTAAACAGATGCGGAATTTCTTCCTCCGGGATACCCACTCCTGTGTCCCTGACGTCAACATTAACTCCCGGAGTCCCGTCGGTCATTGTCTCAATGCGACAGCCGACAACGATGCTTCCGCCGCGTGGCGTGAATTTGATGGCATTTGAAACCAAGTTTGTAAATACCTGTTCAAGTTGCACTTCGTCGGCCGTAATGGTGGGATCACCGCCGTCGAGATCCAGGGTTATGGAGACGTCTCCCAGCTCCGCGAGGGGCCGCAGCGCCACCGTGACGATCTGCAGGGTGTGTCCCAGCCGCACGGGTGCCAGGTGCAGGCTGGCGCCTTCGTAGTCCTGCCGCGAAACGGTGAGCATGTCCTCGATCAGCCGGCGCAGCCGTTCGGAGTTCCGCACGATGATGTCCAGCATGCGGTCAACGTCGGCGGGTACCGGGCCGCCCACCCCGTCCTGGATCATGTCCAGGTAGGCGGAGATGGAGGTCAGCGGAGTCCGCAGCTCATGATTCACCGTGGCCAGGAAGTCGGTCTTTGCCTGGTCGAGCTGCCTGAGCTGTTTTACTACCTGCTGCTGGGCGCTCATCAGATGGCTTTGGATCAGCCCGTAGGCAACGTTCCCGGCAACGTGCTGGATCAGCGAGATTTCGGTGCGTGTCCACTCCCTCGGCTCGTCAAGCTGAGCAATCCAGATGACACCAAGGGAGGACTTTCCTTCCCCCACCGGAACAAAGGCGGAGGCCCGTGGGCTCATCTGCTGTGCCCACGCCTCCAGTTCCTTGTCCCCGGCGGACCAGTCGAGATGGTGGTCATTCACGGCAAGGACTTCCGCATCGGACCAGAGGTGGTCGGCCACGCGGCGGGCGGAGTCTTCGTGGATTCCGAGGCCGGACGTCAGCGGCATCAGGTCCGCACGGTGCCACTGGGCCGAGATTCGGGGCACGCGGTGGTCGTCGAAGGTCGTAAAGATGACGCGGTCGGCGCCGAAAGTCTCGCCGAATCCCCGGACGAGGTAGTTGGAAATGAGGTGGGGATCGTGCGTTGCCCGGACAGCGGCTGAAACGTTGCGGAGCTGTTCGCGCAGCCGCTCGGCGCTTTGCCGCGCATCGGATCGCTGGGCAGCCCGGCTGATCAGGACGTCCGCCCGGTGGATGAGCTCGGCCGGTGAGGCTGGCTTGGCGATGTAGTCCGCCATGCCGAGACTCCGGACGCTGTCAGCCTCCGCTGCTTCGTCTTCCAGATCGATCAGGAGAAGCAGCGGGGCTTCCACGGGAAGTCCCGCAAGGGATTGATCCACGACGACGATACTTGGGTCGCGCTGGTCCAGCAGGGCAGCGAGGCTGTCCCGGCTGGACGCCTGTGAAACGGCAAAGCCCGCGGCGCCCAGGGCTGCCGAGGTCGCGGCGAGGCGCCCGGCATCCGGGTCCGCCACGATGGCCGTGCGTGGTACAAGTGACTTCTCCGCCGATTGTGTTACCACACTGCCCCCTTCGGTCGCGGTTGAGTACATTGTAGGGTGACATGAGTCGCACGCATCCAGTGCGGGCTAACCCTGGCTGGAGAAAGGGTGGAAATGTCCGGATATCGCGAGGAAGGTACGGAGGCAGGCCTGACGCTGGGGGCCGACGGAATGCTCCGGCTGAAGTGGCCCAGGGGTGCCGTGAATACCGAAGCTGATGCCGAGCGCGCCATGCTGAAGGTCAACCAGCTGTGCGGCGAAAACCGGCATCCCATGTTGGTGGACATGGCTACGACCGCCGACGTCAGCCGGGGCGCCCGGTCGGTGTTCGGACGCCCGTGCCAGGCGTCCCGGATCGCGTTGCTTGGGTCCTCGCCGGTTGATCGGGTCCTTGCCAACTTCTTCCTGGGAATCAATGCAGTGCCGTGCCCTACCAGGTTCTTCACGTCCGAGCAGCAAGCCATCGCCTGGCTTGCCGTGAGCTGACGGCACTAGGAGTTCCTGCATTAAGGGGGCCCTGCACAAAGAGACAGTGCATTATGAGCCGGGACGGCTGCTGCACTTATATTGGGACCATGCTGTCCGCCCTGAAGAAGTATCTGATGGTCCCCAAGCTCATGCGGCTGTCCGCGGGGGCGCCCACGGACCACCATGTGGCGTGGGACCTCTTCTGGTCCAAAGTGAAAACCACGGGGGCGGCTGGCGACGTTCTGTGGGACGCCGGCACCGACAGCGAGATGCAGGGCTACGTGGAAAGGCTGACCCGGCACCTGGACGCCGCACTCCCCGTAGTGGATGTGGGCTGCGGCAACGGCAGCTTCACCCGCCGGCTCGCCGCGCACTTCCCGTGCGCCGTGGGAGTGGACGTTTCCGCCCATGCCGTCCAACGTGCCACCGCCGAGTCCGCCGGAACGCCGGACGTCACCTTCGCTGTCCGCGACATGACGGAGCCGGGGGCCGGGAGCCGACTGGCGGAAGAGTTTGAAGAGCTGGGCGGAACAGACGGGGCCAACGTCTTCATCCGTGGCGTCCTCCATGTCCTGAACGAACGGGACCGCGGCGCGCTGGCCGAAAACGTCCGCAGCATCGCGGGGCTGCGGGGCCGGGTATTCCTCGCCGAGACCGACTTCCGCGGAAACGCAATCGAATATGTGTCGCATCTTGGCGCGACGCCCCGCTCCATCCCCGCTCCCCTCGAAGGTGCCATCCGCGGGCTGCCGATGCCCGGGCACTTCGGCCCGAAGGAGCGGAAGCTGGCCTTCCCGTCCGACCGCTGGGAGCTGATCGAGGACGGCCCCACCGTGATCGAGACGGTGCCGTTGTCCGATCCAACGCGGGCGGACCAGATCCCCGGATATTTCGCGGTGCTGAAGCCCCGGAACTGACCCCGCCGCCCGCCCTTTCATTACGGACCGGGCTTCATATGCCCTGCGGGTTTCATTACGATACGGCAAGCGCTTTCCGGGAGTTACTGGCAGGATAGACCCATGCGCATTCTCATCGCCCCGGACAAGTTCAAAGGATCCCTGACCGCCGCCCAGGCAGCCAGCGCCATCGCCGAGGGGGCGCTCCGCGTCTACCCGGATGCAGTGGCCACCCAGTTCCCTGTAGCCGACGGCGGCGAAGGCACCCTTGAGGCGGCCGTCGCCGCCGGCTACGAGGAACGGCTCAACGCCGTCGTCGGTCCCATCCTGGCACCCACCGGCGCGGCCTGGGCCATCCACAAGGATTCCTTCGGCGGGGCCACCGCGGTGATCGAAACGGCCCAGGCGTCCGGCCTTGCGCTCATGGATCCGACGCCCGAAAACGCCCTGCGGGCCCACAGCTACGGCTGCGGCCAGCTGATCGCGGCCGCGCTGGACGCCGGCGCCACCGAGATCGTGCTGGGTGTCGGCGGATCGGCCATGACCGACGGCGGCAGTGGGGCCCTCCGCGCCCTGGGTCTGAAGCCGATGGATGGGGCCGGGAATGTTGTCCCCCTGGGCGGAGGTTCCCTGGCGGACGTTGCAAACATCGACCACTCTGGCCTCGACCCCCGGTTGGCAACCGCAAGAATCCGGATTGCCGTGGATGTGCAGAACCCGCTGTTCGGAACCGACGGCGCGGCGCACGTCTTCGGCCCGCAGAAAGGAGCCGACGCCGACACTGTTGAACTGCTCGACGCCGGGCTCCGCAACTGGGCATCCGTGCTCCGCCAGGCAACCGGACGCGATGTCAACGTGCCCGGCGCCGGAGCGGCGGGCGGATTCCCGGCGTCGTTCCTTGCCTTCAGCGGTGCCACGCTGGAAGGCGGATTTGCCCTGGTGGCCGGTCTGACAGGCCTGGCGGCCCAGCTGGCGGAGGCTGACCTGGTCATCACCGGCGAGGGCTCCATGGACGCGCAGTCGCTGACGGGCAAGGCTCCCATTGCCCTGGCGGACGCGGCACGCGAACGCGGGATCCCGGTCATTGTGGTGGCCGGCCGCATCCTTGTCACCCCCGAGGAACTGGCGCACCACGGCGTCGTGGCCGCCGCGCAGCTGCTGGACGTCGCGGCCAGTCCGGAAGACGCCGTCGCCAACGCCGCAAAGTATCTCGCCTGGGCCACCAGCCAGGTGCTCGAAGGCGCCTAAAGGCAGCCGCAGGAGCTAAGGGGGCTTCCGGGGCTGCCGTATGGCAGCACGGCTAGGCGCCGGTCTCGTAGTGCGGCTCGGCCACGGGCTTGGACTCGGGTGAGCCTTTTTCGCGCAGGTAGACGGATGCGCCAACCAGGACGGCCACGGCCAGGAACTCACTTTGCCAGTTCTGGAAGGACTCGAACCAGAAGCGGCTGGTGGCGAAATAGCCGAGCAGTGTGACAGCCGGCTGGCCATGGCTTAGCTGTTCGTCGCTGTATTCCTGACTGCCGCCGACGGCATGGAGTATGAAGGATGCCAGGAAAAGGAGCAGGAACAGGATGGACAGGGAGTGCTCGTAGAGCTTGAGCACCAAGCCTCCACGGCGTACCGGCCAGGGAGTGGCCGCCTTCACGGTGGCATCGCGCGGATCCTGGTCCTGCGGTGCCGGCCGGTCCATTGGCTTGGACTCTGAGGAGCCCTTCTGGAAAAGGAATACGGTCAGGACGACGTACATTCCCATCTGCAGGAATTCGGATTCCCAGTTCTCGAACGTCGCTTCCAGGAACGCTCCGGTGGTGAGGTAGCCTGCGACAGTCACGGCGGGCTGGCCATGGGCAAGCTGGTCGTCGCTGTAGTCGTTTGCCCCGCTGATGATCATGCCGCAAAAGAACAGCGCGAAAAGTCCGATGTTGGCCAGAAGCAGCCCGTGTTCCTTGATCCACTTGCCCATGGGGCCTCCCCTATTTGTCTGGCGAACATCCTTGATGGCACCCATTGCCCTAGCCTCTCGTGGCACGTCTGTTGAGCTGGACCGGAACGACTACCAGCAGGATCAGCAGCACGGCCAGCAGCGCCCCTCCTGCCGTGAGGCCAGCGTCGCGTCCGGCGGTGACATCGAAGACGAGCGCTGACGTTCCCACGCTCAAGAGGGCGACGCCGCCAAGGGCAATCTTTGTGATCCTGTCCGCACTCGAAACCAGGGTGGCTTTCAGCCGCTGGCGGAAAAGCCTGCGGTGCACGCTGACGGGCAGCAGGATCAGGGCAGTGGTCAGCGCGGCAAGGACAACGTTGGTGAGGTAGAGGCGCACCTGGAAGGTATCGAGTTCCTCAAACCTGGACTGGAAGGGAAGCGTTAGCAGGAAGCCGGCGAGGATCTGGACGCCGGTCTGGAGCACCCGGAGCTCCTGGATAAGTTCCATCCAGTTGCGGTCCATCTGCTGCTCGACCGTTTCGTCTCTTCCGTTGCCCGGCGTCACCTCAGGATCGGTCATTGGCTCACCTCCGGTGCCGCGGGCGGCTGTCCATAGCCGCAACTATCTCTCAACCTAAGCTTGAGGCCTAACAATTACAACCAATACTAAGCTCACTGACTAATTTGCGCGAAACGGTGGACTTGGCCATGACGCTGGGATAGTTTCGAAGGGCCGGTTGCACACCCGAGCCGATAGAAAACCGATACTTGAGCGAGGTGGACTATGACCGATTCTGACAAGCGGCCAGACCAGCCAAAGGACCCCCGGGACAGCTACCACTCGGGCGGATTTCCCGAACAGGTGCAGGAACAGCCGGGGCTTACCGCGCCCATGGAACCCAAACCGGACCACGGCGAGGAAAGCTACGAGGGAAGCAACGCGCTCGCCGGCAAAGCGGCGCTGATCACCGGCGGGGACTCCGGCATCGGCAAGGCGGTGGCCATCGCCTTCGCCCGCGAAGGCGCAGATGTCGCCATCTCCTACCTCCCCGAGGAGGAAGCTGACGCCCAGGACACTGCGGCGTGGGTCCGCAAGACCGGCCAACGGGTATTGCTGTTGCCCGGTGATGGCCGAAGCGAGGAATTCAGCACCAGTATCGTCAACGATGCTTTGGCGGAATTCGGACGCCTGGACGTGGTGGTGCTCAACGCGGCTTACCAAAAGAACCGGGACAGCTTCGAAACCCTGTCCACAGGAGAGTTCGACCGGGTTTTCAAGACGAATCTGTACTCCCTGCTGTGGACGGCACGGGCCGCCGTGCCGCACCTCAAGGCGGGTGCATCCATCATCACCACCGCATCCATCCAGGCGTTCAATCCGTCGCCGGGCCTCATCGACTATGCCATGACCAAGGGTGCGCAGGTGGCGTTCACGAAGGCCCTGGCCCAGGAGCTTGGCCCCAGGGGCATCCGTGTCAACGCTGTTGCGCCCGGCCCCATCTGGACGCCCCTGATTCCCGCCACGGAATGGCCGGAAAAGCTGCCAAAGTTCGGCCAGGACACGCCGTTGGGGCGGGCCGGGCAGCCCGCCGAGCTTGCGGCGGCCTACGTCCTGCTCGCCTCGGATCATGGCTCGTACATCTCCGGCGCAGTGCTCCCCGTGACGGGCGGTAAAGGCCTCTGACGACGGGTGCCACACCGATTTTCCATTCAGACCCGGTCATCAGGAGGAATGAAATGACGAAGGACAGCCAAGGAACGCCCATCGAGGACGAAGGTGGATACGGCACGCCCACAGTGGAGCAGGAATTGGGCGGCGCGGACGCGAAGAAGTTTGCCCAGCCCAGGGAGGAAGAGGCATTCGATGCCGCGGGCCTGAGCCAGGACAGCCCCGACGGCGAGACCTTTCCGGCCGGAGTGCCGGACCTTAGCCAGTTTGGCGCCGAGGACCAAGACAGTGCAGGAGAGCCCGGAGCCGGACGCTTCGGAGGAACAGAGGATCAGATGAACGCGGAAAACGAAAGCACAGACGCTGGCCTCAAGCCGGACAATTCAGCGACGGACAATTCAGGGCCGGGCAATGATTCTGGGGCGGAAAGTGCCGACGTTGCGGTGCCGTCGGCGGAAGCGGAGATGGATGAGTCGAACACCGAGGATCCCGACGCCGGGCGCCCGTTCTCCTCGGAACCGGCCCCCGACGCCACAGGAATCCCCGACGGCAGCGGCACGGACCTGCCGGACAGCAAGTCCCCGAAGGACCGCGACGACGACACGTTCGACGCCGGGTAAGCCTTGGGCCTGTTGCTCGTGACGGGCGGGACGGCCGAAGCGGCTGTCCCGCCCGTGGCTGTTACGGCCGCCTTTTGGGTGTCCGTTTGGCTGCCGCGTTGATCGCCGCCTTGACGGCCGGCGGGAGGCCGGCCTGCTCGGTCTCAGGCTCCGCAACGCTGCCGCGGGCCTTCGCGATCGCCTTCATGCCGTGGTAGATCACCAGTGCGGCGGCTGACCCCAGGGCGATGCCCGTGAACTTCAGTTCGCCGATGGTCCAGGTGTAGTCGGCGATGCCGATGATCAGGGCCACCGCGGCGGTGGTCAGGTTGACCGGGTTGGAGAAGTTGACCTTGTTCTGGACCCAGATTTTCACGCCCAGGATGCCGATCATGCCGTAGAGCATGGTGGCGGCGCCGCCCAGCACTCCCGGCGGAACTGTGGCGATCAATTCGCCGAACTTGGGGGAGAAGCTCAGCACTATGGCGAACATGCCCGCTACCCAGTAGGCCGCTGTCGAGTACACCTTGGTTGCGGCCATGACGCCGATGTTTTCGGCATAGGTAGTGGTTCCGGAACCGCCGCCGAAGCCGGCCAGCACGGTGGCGGCACCATCGGCCAGAAGCGCCCGGCCGGAGACGCCGTCGAGATTCTGGCCCGTCATGGCGGACACGGATTTCACGTGGCCGATGTTCTCGGCGACCAGCACCAGCACTACGGGGACGAACAGGCCCACAACGCCCAGGTGGAACTCGGGCGTCTGGAAGTGCGGGAAGCCAAGCCAGGCGGCTGCGTCCATCTTGGCGTAGTCCACTTCGCCGCGGATCATGGCCACCAGATAGCCCACCACAACCCCCACCAGGATGCTCAGGCGGCCCAGGATGCCTTTGAACAGCACACTGACAAGGATGATGGTGGCCAGGGTGACCACCGCCGTGACAGGGGCGGCGTCGAAGTTGTTTTTCGCAGCCGGGGCGAGGTTCAGCCCGATCAACGCCACGATGGCGCCGGTGACGATGGGAGGCATCAGCCGGTTAATCCAGCCGGCCCCGAACTTCTGCACCACGGCGCCGATGACGGCCAAACCGGCCCCGGCAAGAACCACCCCACCGAGGGCTCCGGGAATCCCGAACTGCTGCTGGGACGCCATGATCGGAGCAATGAACGCAAAGCTCGAGCCGAGATAGCTGGGTACTTTGCCCCGGGTGATCACCAGGAACAGCAGCGTGCCGATTCCTGAGAAGAACAGCGTAGTGGCCGGCGGCATGCCCGTGATGATGGGCACCAGGAATGTGGCGCCGAACATGGCCACCACGTGCTGCATTCCCACCCCGATGGTCAGCGGCCAGGTGAGCCGCTCACCCGGGGCCACCACCTCGCCGGGCCGGACCGACTTGCCGTTGCCGTGAAGCTTCCATTTGGTACCGAGCATGCTCATTGCCGGGAGCCTTTCAAAGAAATGTGTGGCGGGACGGGGAAGGAATCTTCCGGGTGCAACATTACCGCGCAGGACGCCGCGGCTGGAGGCCGCCTCAACCCTTCAGGAACTGTGCCCAAGGTCACGCGCCGTCACGGGAAGAGGAAAGATTCGGTTGAAGTTGCAACTATGGAAAGCAGAACCGCCGGCCACCCTTCCCGGTGCGCGGGCCCAGCGAAAGGTATGCAGATGACAATCGCCCATGAAGAAGCAGTGATCGACGCAGCCGCAGTGGATGCGATTTTCGCTGAAGCCCGGACTGCCAACGCCTTTACCGGCGAAGTGACGGACGAGCAGGCCCGCGCCATCTACGAACTGACCAAGTTCGGCCCCACGGCCTTCAACTCCCAGCCGCTCCGCGTGACGTATGTGCGCTCCGACGAGGCCCGCGCGACGCTCGTTGAGACCCTGTCGGCCGGCAACCGGGCCAAGACGGCGTCGGCGCCCCTCGTTGCCGTGCTTAGTTACGACACCGCGTGGCAGGAACAGTGGGACAACTTCCTGCCCGGCTACAACGCGCCGAAGGCCATGTACGACTCCGCCCCGGAGCTCGCCGCCGCAACGGGCAACAACAACGCCCACCTGCAGGCCGGCTACTTCATCCTTGCAGTCCGCTCGCTCGGCTTTGCGGCCGGGCCCATGACCGGCGCGGACTTCGCTGCCATCGACGCAGAGTTCTTCCCGGCCGGAGACCAGAAGAGCTTCCTGGTGGTCAACATCGGCCAGCCCGGTCCCGATGCCTGGGGCGCGGCCAAGCCCAAGTTCGCTTACGACGACGTGGTCCGCACCGTCTGAAATCGGCACCAAAGGGCGCCCTCTCCCACAGAGAAGCCCCCGGCACGATGGGGGACACGCCGGAGGCACTCTGGGCAACATTTCTGCAGTTAAGTGCAAGGCATGTATCCGGGGCCACTTCCCATTTTAGTCGAATTCGGCACTCTGGCTACTGTGCCGGGCTGTCCGCCGCCGTTCCCGTGCGGGCGGGCACGGTGGCACACTGGCCCTATGCGGAACCTGATCCTGGTGGCCTTCATCGAGCCCGTCGCGGACGGCCTGGTCTTTCCCCGCGACGACTGGCCCCTGCACATCACCCTTGTGAAGTTCGATGTTGACGTGACATCCGATGCCGGGGGTGGCCCGGGCGCCGGGCTCGCCGATCGCATTGCAGAACTCATCGACCAGCCGGTCCGCGCGGCTCTGGGCACCGCCCTCACCATCGGGGCGGACGCCTGCTTCGGCCGGCTGGAGTCCATCCCCGTCAGCCTCGTTGAGCCCAGCGGCCCCCTGCAGGAACTGCACGAGGCACTGATGGGCTCCGTTGTGGAACTGCAGGGCCGGGTGCCCACGCCGCTCTACACAATGGAGAACTACCGTCCCCATGTGTCGCACCACGGTGACAAGCGCGCACAGCCGGGGGACGCCGTCGTGCTGGACCGCGTCGCCCTGGTGGACATGGCGCCGGACGGCAACCATGCCGTCCGGCGCGTCCTCCAGTTGTGGGAACTTACGAAATGACCCCGTCAACCAGTGCCTTGGCTTCGGCCTGGACCTGCTTGAGGTGGTCGGCGCCCTTAAAGGACTCGGCGTAGATCTTGTAGACGTCCTCGGTGCCGGACGGCCGTGCAGCGAACCAGGCGTTGTCGGTGACAACCTTGAGGCCGCCGATCGAGGCACCGTTGCCGGGTGCCTCAGTGAGCTTGGCCGTGATCGTTTCGCCGGCGAGCTCGGTGGCGGTGACATCGGACGGCGACAGCTTTCCGAGCGCCGCCTTCTGTTCGCGCGTGGCCGCGGCGTCGATCCGGGCATAGACGGGATCGCCGAACTGGTCCGTGAGGCCCTTGTACAGCTGCGACGGCGACTTGCCCGTTACGGCGGTGATCTCCGAGGCCAGCAGCGCCAGCAGGATGCCGTCCTTGTCCGTGGTCCAGACGCTGCCGTCCATCTTGTTGAACGAAGCGCCGGCGGATTCCTCGCCGCCGAACGCGCCCTCGCCGGACAGCAATCCGGGGACAAACCACTTAAAGCCCACGGGGACCTCCACCAGCTTGCGGCCCAGGCTCCCGGCCACCCGGTCGATGATCGAGGAGGAGACGAGCGTCTTGCCGATCACCGACTGCGGGTTCCAGCCGGTGCGGTGGCGATAGAGGTAGTCGATCGCCACGGCGAGGTAGTGGTTCGGGTTCATCAGCCCGCCGTCCGGCGTAACGATGCCGTGGCGGTCGGCGTCAGCGTCGTTGCCCGTGGCGACGTCGTAGCTGGCGCCGTCGGCCATTCGGTTGATCAGCGAGGCCATGGCGAACGGCGAGGAGCAGTCCATCCGGATCTTCTCGTCCCAGTCCAGCGTCATGAAGGCCCACTGCGGGTCCACGGTGGGGTTGACCACGGTGAGGTTCAGATGGTGCCGTTCGCCGATCTCGCCCCAGTAATCAACGGACGCCCCACCCATGGGGTCGGCGCCGATCCGGACGCCGGCTTCGCGGATGGCGTTCAGGTCCAGGACGGAGGGGAGGTCGTCCACGTAGCTGCTGAGGAAGTCGAACTTGCCCGTGGTGTCCGCCGCCAGGGCGTCCGCCACGGGGATGCGCTTGACGCCGCGGAGGCCGTTTTCGAGGAGTTCGTTGGCGCGGTTGGCGATCCAGCCGGTGGCGTCGGTGTCGGCGGGTCCGCCGTGGGGCGGGTTGTACTTGAAGCCGCCGTCGCCGGGCGGGTTGTGGCTGGGGGTGACCACAATGCCGTCCGCCTGCGGGGCGCCGGCCGGGGCGTTGTTGTTGTGCGTGAGGATGGCGTGGCTCAGCGCGGGAGTGGGCGTGTAGCCGTGCCGCGCGTCGATGAGGACGTTTACGCCGTTGGCTGCCAGCACCTCCAGCGCGGAATTCTGGGCCGGCTCGCTGAGCGCGTGCGTGTCCTTGGCCATGTACAGGGGCCCGGTGATGCCCTGGCCGGCACGGTATTCCACGATTGCCTGGGTGATGGCCACGATGTGCGGCTCGTTGAACGAAGCCTTCAGGCTGGACCCGCGGTGACCGGAGGTGCCGAACGCAACGCGCTGGCCGGGGTCACTCAGGTCCGGGGAAACATCGTAGTACGCATCCAGGAGCGCAGTGAGGTCAACAAGGTCTTGGGGTTGGGCAACTGTGCCCGCGCGGCTAGCCATGGCTCCAGCATGCCAGACGCTGGCGGCACCGCAAGACGGTTTGCCCGGAATCCGGCCCCTATGACGCCGAATTTCATCCGGCATTTACCAATTCATTCCCATTCGCATTTATCCGGGTCAGTATTTGGCCGTGGAAAAGCGAGTAGCCGGGCGAAAACTACCTATATACCGCACATCCCGCCGGCTGCTAATTTCTAAACAATTACGACGGCGGCTCTCCGCCGGCAGCAGGTTTGCGCTTAGTCAAAGGGGACGTTCAATGGCGGCAGGGGACGGTGCGTCCGAACAGTCGCGGCTGGCTGCGGAGCGCATCGCCCGCCTCAAGCGCCAGCTGGACCATGCCGAGCGCGCAGCCGAAACGTGGGGCGCGGGCGCCGAAGGTGAGCGGCGTACCGCCCGGCGGCTCAGCGAGCTGACCCCGCGCGGCTGGTTCCTCCTGCATGATGTCCACTGGCCTGGCCGCCCGCTGGCCAACCTGGACCACGTCCTGGTGGGTCCGGGCGGCGTGGTGGTGGTGGATGCCAAGAACTGGACCGGCAATGTGGAGATCAGGGCCGGTGTCCTGAGGCAAAACGGCTACAGCAGGAGCCCCGCCGTGGAAGGTGCCTTGGGCCAGGCAGCGGCCGTGGCTGCGCTGCTGGAGGCCCCGCACCGGCACCTGGTCCGGTCCATCATCTGCATGGCCGGGCAGCCGGACTTTGCCGGGACGACCGGTTCCGGAGTCGAGGTCCTGGGCATCAACAAGGTTGTTGCCCGGGTGGCGGCGCTGCCTGCGGTGCTGGAACAGCAGACAGTCGTGGGCCTCTACTCGCACCTGGGCCGGCAGCTGACCCAGCCCCAGGCAGCCTCAGCGCCGCACTATCGCGCCAACACGGCCCGATATCCGGCGCCACGACCCCACCACGGATCCGTGTACCCGTCCCCTGTTTCCGCACGCAGCACCGGCTGGCCGGCCGCCGCATCCCCGTCCGCAGCTTCCCCCAGGTCCGCCGGTTCCAGGTCCGCTGGTTCCAAATCCCGGGCCAGGCCCATCAGCAGCCGCCAGGTGACAGGCGGCCTGTGGAGCCTGTTGCTCCTCGGGATCGTGGTGTTTGCAGTGACGGCCCCGCTCTGGATCCGGTAGTTATTTTCACAGCCGGCAGCATTCCCTGGACGGCGTCGTCATGGCGCGTTGATAGGCTTGGATAAAGCCGCTCAAAAGGGGAATTCCCATGACTAACCAGCCTGCTCCCGGCGACGAAGGGACGCCAAATGGCTACCAGCCGCCGTCGAATATTCCGCCGCAGGGATCCTGGATCCCGCCGCAGTCCAACGGGTACGGCCAGCCGTCCGCGGGGGCGTACGGCACAGCCTACGGGCAGCCTTCCTACTACGGTTTTCCGCCTGAACCCAAAGGCCTGAGCATTGCCAGCCTGTGTTGCGGCATAGCTGTATTCCTGGGCCTGGGGATTTTCATCCTTCCCCAGATTGCTGCCGTGGTCCTGGGCCACTTGGCCTTGTTCCGGGAACCTGCGGGCCGGGGACTGGCCATCGCCGGCCTGGTCCTGGGCTATCTGGGCCTTGCATTGACGGCCATCGTGCTGACGTTTATCGTTGTGGCGATTTTCGCGGCAGCCAACTCCGGCTACAGCTACTAGCCGGCCCGTCGGGCCCGGCCAGCAAGCCGGTCAGTCCGCGAGGTCAGTCGGCAAAGTCAGTCGGCAAAGTCAGTCGTCAGTGCCCGCACCAGGCGGGCGGCGTTCGCCTCCAGCCATGCGGCCCTGCGCTCAATGAGTCCGCCCACGCCTTCGTCCCACATCCGCGCCCAGCCGCCGCCGAGGGTCCGGGCATTGTATTCCATGCGGTCGTAGGACAGGCGGACGGCGTCCGCGCCGAAGTGCGGAAGCCGCCGTCGTTCGTGGTCTGTCCAGCCATACGCATCGGCGAAGATTCGGAGCCGCCGGAGCGGATCCAGTTCCTCCCAGCCGGGCCACGCGTCGGCCGGGTCCCGGAGGGCCACCCAGTGCATCGCGGTGTTAAAGGAGTCCTTGAGGGCAGTACTCGGCCCCGCGAGGTCGAAATCCACCAACCCGGCTGCCCGCCCGTCCCGGACCACCACGTTCTGCGGGGTCACATCGAGGTGGCAGACCAGCCGGGCAGGGTCGCCCGTGAGGGTGTCCTGCCGGACCGGCCGCGGCGGGAAGGGGTGGTCCTTGGGCACGAATCCGGCGGAGGCCAAGTGCAGCCGGCGGAGCAGGCGTCCCACGGACGCCAGGAGCTCCTCCGACTGCGCCCAGCGCTCAGGCAGCGCGCCCGCACAGTCCCCGGGCACGAACGTCAGGACATCGCGGCCTTCGGCGTCGCGGCCCAGGAACCGGGGGGAGCCTTCGAAGCCGGCGTCTTCCAGCCAGTCAAGGTAGTCAGCCACGGCGTAACTCTGAGACTGGTGCGGGCGGCGGATCGTTCCGCCCACCCGCACCACACCTTCGGTGACGTCGCCCGCCGGCATGAGTTCGACGTCGGGCGCCTCACCCGGAGCGGCGCGGTAGAGGCGCCGGCTAACCGGTGACCGCTCGGCCGGTGCCCGGTCAAGTGGAACGCGGCGGTTGGTGCTCATCCGGCTAGCGTACGCCGCCCATGAGTTTCCTGATCGCGGGCGAGGCAGCCGCCAGGCCAACGGCCAGCACCATGGCCGTACCGCCGATGCCGATGAAGTAGGGCAGTTCGTCCTTCGGGTTGTACAGGCCGGACAGGATGCCGGCCAGCGTCGTGCCCAGGGACACGGACAGGAAGAACAGCGCCACCATCTGGGTGTGGAAGGCCTGCGGCGCGAGCTTGGTGGTCACGGACAGGCCGATGGGGGACAGGAACAGTTCCGCCAGGGTGAAGAGGAACAGGATGCCCACGAGTGCCAGGAGCGGCGTCTTGTCGCCGCCGGCCAGCGGAATGAAGGCCAGGAAAGCCAGGCCCATCACGAACAGGCCGATGGAGAATTTCACTGCCGAGCCGGGCTGCTTCTGGCCAAGCCTGGTCCACAGCGCCGCCATGACACCGGCGAAGATGATGATGAACACCGGGTTGATGGACTGCACCCACGCGGCAGGCATTTCCCAGCCGAACAGGTTGCGGTCCAGCTTCTCTTCCGAGTAAACGGCGATAAACGTGAACTGCTGCTGGAACAATGCCCAGAACGCCGCGGACGCGACGTACAGCGGGATAAAGGCCACAACGCGCTTGCGCTCCGTGCCGGTCACCTTCTTGCTGGAGAAGATCAGGCCGAAGTACAGCACGGAGGCTCCAATAGCTGCGTAGGCCATGGACATGGCCAGGTTTTCGGCGTTCACGGCACCGGTGGCCAGGAGGACGGCCACCACGGCGGCGATACCCAGGAAGATCAGGCCGTACCTGGTGCGTTGGGCCGCCGGGAGCGGGTTGGGCACATGGTGTGCCCCTTCAGGGAGCTTCTTGCGCCCCAGTGCGTAGATGGCCAGGCCCAGTGCCATGCCGACGGCGGCGGCGCCGAAGCCCCAGTGGAACCCCTGGCTTTCCTGCAGCCAGCCGGTGACCAGCGGGCCGATCAGGGCGCCGGCGTTGATGCCCATGTAGAAGATGGAAAAGCCTGCGTCGCGGCGTTCGTCCTTCTCGCCGTACAGGGTGCCTACGAGTGCGGTGGCGTTGGCCTTCAGGCCGCCCGAGCCGACGCCCACGAGTACCAGACCAGCGATGAGGCCGGGAATGCCGGGCACCAGAGCCAAGGCGATATGGCCGGCCATGATCAGGACGGCCGAGCCGAACAGGACCCGCTCGGAGCCGAAGAGCCGGTCAGCCAGCCAGGCGCCCAGAATGGTGGAGAGATACACTCCGCCGCCGTAGGCGCCCACCAGGCCGGCGGCGAGGCCCTGGTCGATTTCCAGGCCGCCCTGCGCAGCAGTGAAGTACATGTAGTAGAGGAGGATGCCCTGCATGCCGTAGAAGGAGAATCGCTCCCACATTTCTACGGAGAAGAGGCTGGCCAGCATCTTTGGGTGGCCAAAAAATGACGTATCGCCCGGCGTTGTAGCGGGGCGATCGGATAAATGAGTTGTGCTCATTTACTTAAGGGTGACACCGGATCGCGCGATTGTCACATTCCCGCGGGCCGGACGCAAGGCCGACACGCGGCACCCGGTCTCCCCCGAGCCCGTGATCGGACCCGGAAGCTGTGACCCGGTTGGTTCTAGCTGCCCAGGCGGCTGGAACCCGGGCAGCTAGAACCCGATCTGTGCTGCGAGCTGCAACAGGAGGGCCTCGGATCCCATGGGCCCCACGAGCTGGATCCCCATCGGCAGGCCGGCGCCGCGCGCGCCTCCCGTCCAGTGCACGGGAATACTGATGGCGGGCAGGCCGCACACATTGACCATCGAGGACCAGGGCGCATATTCGCACTGTTTCCGGTAGTCGCCGTCGGCGTCCCCGGCCCACTCGGAGGCGGGCCAGTATCCGCCCCCGTGCGAGGCCCCCGTAAACCAGCCCACGGGTCGCGGTGTCTGGGCCAGCGCCGGCATCAGGATGAGGTCCCAGCGGGCGTACTGCGCGATGGTGTCCCGCTCAAACTGCCGCAGGAAACCCAGCGCCTCGTTCAGTTTTGACGCGCTCCGTTGCTGTGCGCGCCGGCGGAACGTGCGCGTGAGCGGGGTCAGGAGTGCTTCCCGTTGCGGCGCAATCCGCGCGCTGCCCACCCCGGATGTCCACGCGGTGGTGAACGCATCGGGATACCGGTTGTCATATCTGACGGCGGCTTCCGCGGTGGCATGGCCGGCCGCCTCAAGCAGCCGGATTCCCTCGTTCAGGGCGTCCATTGCTTCCGGCTCCGGGGTAAAGGGGAAGATGCCCTGCCAGGGGCTGTCCAGGCTCACCCCGATCCGCAGTTTGCGCGGCTGTCCGGACAGGGACGCGAGGTAGGTGCCGGCGCGTCCTGAACTACCGTGGACCGCAGTCTCAGCTGGCGGCGCGCCCGTTCCCGCTTCCGGCGAGGCCACCAGGGCGTCCAACATCAGCGCGGCGTCCTCGGCGGAGCGGGCCAACGGGCCGGCCACCACCAGGCGGGCGGGATCGCCCGTGCTTTCGCCGGCGGGAACCAGCCCGCGCCCCGGCTTCAGCCCCACCAGACCGCAGGCGGCCGCGGGAATCCGCACCGAGCCGCCGCCGTCGGACCCCGGCGCAAACGGAACAAGGCCTGCGGCCACTGCGGCGGCGCTCCCGCCCGATGATCCCCCGGAACTCCGGCTCAGGGCATAGGGATTGCGCGACGGCGGGGCGATCAGGTTCTCGCTGTAGGCCGTCAGCCCGAACTCCGGAACCTGGGTTTTGCCCAGCGAGATAACTCCTGCACTCTTCAACGCAGCCGCGAGGGCGCCGTCCACGGGAGCAGGCTTATGTTCCAGAGCTGCGCTGCCATGCGTGGTCACCACGCCGGCAACGTCCGTTAGGTCCTTGAACGCCACCGGCATCCCATGCAGCAGCGGCAGCTCCCCCGGCGAACGGGAGTGCGGAGAACGGGCGTACAGTGCATCGGCGCTCGCAGCTTCGGCCAGGGCCCGCTCCCCGGTCACCGTGATGAACGCGCCAAGGCCGGGATTCCGCGCCTCGATCCGGGACAGGAAATGCCCAGTCACTTCCCTGGCGGAGAGCTCGCCGGATCGCAGGGCATCACGGAGCCTGACGGCGGACAACTCGTGGATGTCAGCCAAGGAAACGTGGCTCCAGGCGCTCTTCGGCCGCCGCGGGAGCAGCGCCGTGCCCTGCCTCCCTGGTGACCCGGTACGCAGCCTTGCCACGCACTTCGCTGACCGCCTCCACAAGGTCAGTGCCGAAATAGACCAGACCCACGCCGTCGTCCGTGCAGTGGGTTTCGCCGAGCGTGCCGTCAGCCACCAGCCGGTGGACCAGCGGGCGGCGCTGCTCCTCGGAGTCGTAATGCACGCCGTTCGCGTACGGCAGGAAGCCCAGCGCGTTCGTCACCGGACGCAGCTGCGGGCCGAACGAGTCCGTGGTGCCGCCCTGGTACCAGCAGATGGACCCCGCCGACACGCCGGCCAGGACCACGCCGCGTTCCCATACCCGCCGAAGGATTCCGTCGAGGCCATGGGCCCGCCACACGGCCAGCAGGTTCACTACCGATCCGCCGTTGACCCACACCACGTCCTGCTCCATGAGGTGCGCTTCCGGATCCTCGATGCTGGGCATGGTGAACAGGTTCAGGTGGCTGAAATCGAAGCCTGCGGTCCTCGCGGCCTGGTCCATTTCCGCGTTGAACCATCGCTGGTCTCCCGCCGCCGTGCCGATGTGGGTGACGCGCGGGGTGCGTCCCGTAACGCCGGAAAGTTCGACGGCGTGGTGCAGCAGGGCATCAAACTCCAGCCGTGAACGCCGGCCGGCTTTGTAGCCGCCGGACGTTGCCAGAATGGTGGGCTGTTGGGCTGCCATCGAAGACTCTCCTTTGCGATCCCCTTGAAGCGTAACGTGCCACCTGAATCGCGGCGCCGTCTCCGGCGGGGATACGCTGGAGACAGACCTTCATTCCCTGGAGAGGACTAGTATGGGCGAGTTCGAAACCGTGACCGTGACCGACATTCCCGGCGACGCCAGGATCCTCGACGTGCGGGAGGACTACGAATGGTCAGCCGGGCACGCCGAACGTGCACTCCACATTCCGCTGGACCAGCTGCCGGCCCGGCTCGGTGAGCTGGACCCGGACGAGGACCTGTACGTCATCTGCCGGACGGGCGGACGTTCCTTCCGCGCGGCCAAGTGGCTGGTGGGCCAGGGCTACTCCGCATTCAACGTGGGCGGCGGAATGGACCAGTGGCTCGAGTCAGGCCTGCCGCTCGTCTCGGACAACGGCCTCAAGCCGGTCATCCTCTAACCTTTGCGGCCGGTGCCGTCCTTCGGTGCCCGACAGCCCGCTGCGCCTGCCGCCCGCCGGGCGCCCCTGAAATAAAGACAAGGACCGTCCATGCCCGCTTCGCCCGTCACCTACACCTTCCTCGGCCCGGAGGGCACGTTCACTGAGGCTGCGCTGATGCAGGTGCCGGGCGCCGTAGAAGCCATCCGCATCCCTTCCTCCAACGTGAACACAGCCCTGGACAAGGTCCGCAACGGCTCTGCCGACGCCGCCATGGTGCCGATCGAGAATTCCGTGGAGGGCGGCGTGACCGCCACGTTGGACGCCATCGCCTCCGGCCAGGAGCTGAGGATCGTCCGGGAGGCGCTGGTGCCTATCAGCTTCGTGCTTGTTGCCCGCCCTGGCGTGGAGATCGCGGATATCCACAAGATCTCGACGCACGGCCACGCCTGGGCCCAGTGCAGGCTCTGGGTCGAAGCCAATATGCCTGATGTGGAATACATCCCGGCCTCCTCCACCGCGGCGGGAGCCATGGGCCTGCTGGAAGAGGATGGCGTCCACTACGACGCCGCGATCTGCGCGCCGATCGTGGCCACAGAGCAGCCCGCGCTGCGCGTGCTGGCCGAGAACATCGGCGACAACCCGGGGGCGGTTACCCGCTTTGTCCTCGTCAGCCGGCCGGGAGCGCTGCCGCACCGCACCGGCGCGGACAAGACCACGGTGGTGGTTCCGCTGCCCGAGGACCGTCCGGGTGCGCTGATGGAAATCCTGGACCAGTTCGCTACCCGCGGCGTGAACCTGAGCCGCATCGAATCACGGCCCACGGGGCAGTACCTTGGGCACTACTTCTTCAGCATCGACGCTGACGGTCATGTGGAGGATGCCCGCGTGGCCGATGCCCTGGCGGGGCTGCACCGGATCAGCCCGGCCACGCGCTTCCTGGGGTCCTACCCGCGTGCCGACGCCCAGAGGCCCCAGGTGGAACCGCACACCTCGGACCACGCATTCCAGGCGGCACATGAATGGGTGGCAGGCATACTGCAGGGGGCATCAGTCGAGCCCGTGCATGCCCCGCAGGGTTCGCCCACAGCTTAGGCAAATGCCCTTCCGGGTACTTCCCCGCCTGCACCGCAGTGCGTATGCTTGCCTGATCCATTGGGGAAGGCCTCTAGCGGAAGGAGCAGGTCATGTCAGGAACCAGCACAGACAACGACGGCCAGGGAATGATTGTCAATCCCAAGCCGACCGCCGACAACCAGGACTGGGACGGCGACGATGCGGACAGGGCGGATCGCCTGCGCTTCGAGGAGGAGCAAGCCATGATCCGGGAGCAGTCCGAAGCCCGGGCCGCGGCGAAGGCCGCCGCCGAGGCGGAACAGAAGAAGGCCAGCGCCTGAGCGTCGGTCCTCCGGGGAGCCGTGCTTCCCGGAGGCCTACTTCGGGGCGGTACTTTCCCCTGCTGCCGCTTCGCTGCCCATGCTTTCGGCGACCCGGACCAACAGCGATCCCGGCTCAATCTGGACGGTGACGTCGGTCGCCTCCCCGGAGGGGTCGCCGTCGATCTGCGTGGCCACCGGCTCAGCACACCTGATGACAATCTTGCCTGACCGGTAATAGCTCATCACCGGCAGGTTCCGCTTGTGCTTGAACATGATCTTGGCGTACATGGCTATCCACCCGATTGCACTGCGAGGGCTCATCACCACAACGTCCAGCATCCCGTCGTCGATCATTGCCTGCGGGATGAAGTCGATGCCGCCCGGGATGAGGCCGCAGTTGGCGAACAAAACGCTGCGGATCTTCCGTGACTGTTCCGGCTGGTCATCCAGGGCGATCGACACTTTTTTGCGCCGGCCGGGAAGGTGCCGCACTCCGGCCTCGGTGTAGGCCAGCCAGCCCACGGCCTTCTTCAGCCCGTCGTTGGTGTCGCCCACTACTTCTGCGTCCATACCCATGCCCGCAATCACCAGGAAGACGTGCTCTGAAGAGTGGCCCGTCCGCGAGTTCCGGATGCCCATGCGCGCGGTGTCGATGTGGCGCTGGTGCCCGAACAGGGCCGTCTGGATGCTGCCGTGGAGGTCGTAGACGTCGAGGTGAAGGTTCCTGGCCAGCAGGTTTCCAGTGCCCAGCGGGATCAGGCCCATGGCCACGTCCGTATGGGCCAGCTTCTCGGCCACCACGCGTACCGTCCCGTCACCGCCGCCCACCAGGACAACGTCGGCCCCGCTCTTGAGCGCTGCCTCGGCCTGGGAGAATCCGGGATCCGCGGCGGTGGTTTCGAAGAAGACGGGAGCTTCCCACCCCGCGGACAGGCAGGCGCGCCTGATCAGGGCGCGGGCTTCGGCGGACTTTGCCTTGACCGGGTTCATCACCACGGCCACCTTCTGCCGGGACATGCCCGGGTGGTACGTATCCTCCTGGACGGCGCTGCGTGTATGGAGTGCCTTGAGGCTCCGCACGCCCCACCAGCTGGAGACCGCGAAAGCCAAGGCCGCAGCGATGATGAGGTATAGCAGCCAGTCGTTCATGGTGCTCCAACACTATCCCGCGCGGGCACCCGCCCGGCCCACCATGTAATGGCGGGCCGATTCGATACTCTTGTCTGGTGATCGACGTAAAAGACCTCAGCGAAAATCCGGACAAGTTCCGTGCAAGCCAGCGCGCCCGCGGCGCCGACGAGTCAGTGGTGGACGCGATCATCTCGGCGGACGCGGCCAGGCGGGCGGCCCTGATCCGCTTCGAAAACCTGCGCGCCGAACAGAATGTCTTCGGCAAAAAGGTGGCACAGGCCAAGGGCGAGGAAAAGCAGGCCCTGCTGGCAGAGGTCAAGGTTCTCGCGGCATCAGTCAAGGCAGCCTCCGCCGAGGCCGACGTTGCCCAGGCCCAGCAGGAGGAACTGCTCCGCGCCATCCCGAACCTGATCGTGGACGGCGTGCCGGAAGGCGGCGAGGACGACTTCATTGTGGTCAAAACCGTCGGCGAACCGCGGGAGTTCCCCGATTTCGAGCCGAAGGACCACCTGGAGATCGGCGAGCTGATCGGTGCCATTGACATGGAGCGCGGCGCCAAGGTGTCCGGTTCACGCTTCTACTTCCTCCGCGGCGTGGGGGCCCGGCTGGAAATGGCGCTCCTGCAGATGGCCATGGAGCAGGCCATCGACGCCGGCTTCGTCCCGATGATCACCCCTACGCTGGTGCGCCCGGAAACGATGCAGGGTACAGGCTTCGACGTGAAGCACGACGCCGAGATCTACCGCCTCGCCGAAGACGACCTTTACCTGGTGGGCACCTCCGAAGTGGCCCTCGCCGGGTACCACGCAGACGAGATCCTGGACCTCTCCGCCGGCCCCATCCGCTACGCCGGCCAGAGCTCCTGCTACCGCCGCGAGGCAGGTTCGCACGGCAAGGACACCCGCGGGATCATCCGGGTCCACCAGTTCAACAAGGTGGAAATGTTCATTTACACCACGGTGGAAGAGGCTGCCGCCGAACACGAGCGGTTGCTGGCCTGGGAAGAGGAGATGCTGGCCAAGTGTGAGCTCCCGTACCGGGTGATCGATACGGCTGCCGGCGACCTCGGCAACTCGGCCGCCCGCAAGTTCGACTGTGAAGCCTGGGTGCCCACGCAGGGCGCGTACCGCGAACTGACGTCCACCTCGAACTGCACCACCTTCCAGGCGCGCCGCCTGAACATCCGTGAGCGCGTCCTGAACGAGGATGGCGCGCCCAAGGGTACCCGCGCCGTCGCCACCCTGAACGGCACGCTGGCCACCACCCGGTGGATCGTGGCCATCCTTGAGCACCACCAGAACGAGGACGGCTCGGTGAACGTCCCCCGGGCGCTGCAGAAGTACCTCGGCGGCCTGGAAGTACTGCCGGTCCTCTAGCATTCAGTTTTCCTAGGCTTGTCCGCGGTTGCTGCCCTTCACAGGGCATATACGCGGACAAGCCACGGATTCTGTGGGCTGCACAGCTTAACTGTTCCTCCACACGCAGCCCTGTCCACATGACGCGCCAGGCCCGGCGACATCCGCGGCCCGGCGCTTCATCCTGTTGATATGGAAATCCCGCCTGGACTAATCGACTCCGCCGCCGTTCTGCGAACGCGGGCCGGCACCGATCTTACCCATCGCGAGTTCCGGGCGGGAAAGCTCGTGCGGATCCGCCGCGGGTTCTACGTGGGCACAACTGAATGGATCCGCGCTCATCGTTCGCACCGCTTCGCATGGAGGACGGCGGCGGTTGCCAGATCGGTGAAAGGCGCCGTGCTGTGCGGCGAGACTGCCGCCCTGGCTAGACGGTTTGCCTACGCTCAAGACGTCTGCATGCGTTGAGCTCGCAACAACCCTGCCCGGACGCAGCGGGAGAAGGAGTTCGGCGCTTCTGGTATTGGGAGAAGACCGCACCGCCAAGGAAGTTCGGGACATTCGTTCATACCCTCTTCGATATTGCCTCAAGGCAGCAGTGGAGCCCGTGCAGCACGGCGAGTTTCGGTGCACGGGGCTGATGCAGACCGCGGTGGACGTGATGGTGTCCGGAAGGCTGAGCAATGAATTAGTGGTTGCTGATGGCGTGGCGCGAAGGCTTCACAGTGACGGTGTGCTGGCCGCTGACTCCAGCCTCCTCAGCGTGCCCGGAATTGGAATTGCAGACCGCATCGCCGCCCACCCGTTTGGAGCTGCGCGGCGCCGCGCGGAACTGGCGGCTGCCCTCGCCAGCCCCTTAGCTGAGTCCGTTGGCGAGTCCTACAGCCGTGCCGCCTTTGAGTATCTTGGCTTCGAGCAACCCGTGCTTCAGCACGTCTTCAGCGATGACGATGGATTCATCGGGAGGAGCGACTGCTGGTGGCCAGGGCAGGGTGTTGTGGGGGAGTTCGACGGGAATGCGAAGTACGTGGACGCAGCGCTCCGCGTCGGTATCACGGCGGAGGAAGCCGTGTACCTCGAGAAACTTCGCGAAGACCGGATCCGTTGCCTGGGTTATGGCTTCGTGCGCTGGAGCTGGGCGGATGTGGATAACCCAGACCGCCTGCGGGGCAAGCTCCTGGCCGCAGGGCTTCGCCCACGGAACCCGCACTAGTCGGCGCCTCCGAAGGCTCAAGGGCCGGAACTGCGAACAAGCCTCGGAACCCGGGCTGCGAGGCGGGGATTTGAGGCCGCGCGGGCTGCGGCATTAAGTGGGGGTAAACATTCACAGTGTGGACAACGCTGTGAGTGTTTACCGCGAGTTCACAGCGGGCTGTGGCCTGCGTCCTAGCGGGTGCCCGGGGTGTCTGCTGTACTAGTTGAATGACAACACTGACTGAAACCTCAGTCGCTGGCAACGATGACCAGCGAAACAACGGCAAGAACAACTCAACCCGGAAGCTCATGGTGGCACTGGATGTCGACGGCACCCTGGTCAACCACGACGGCCACATGTCGGCCCCGTCCGCGAGGCCGCCCAGGC
Source organism: Arthrobacter sp. 24S4-2 (assembly GCF_005280255.1). NCBI lineage: Bacteria > Bacillati > Actinomycetota > Actinomycetes > Micrococcales > Micrococcaceae > Arthrobacter > Arthrobacter sp. 24S4-2. The sequence goes on from NZ_CP040018.1 coordinate 148,412, forward strand.
GGTGGTAGCCGCGGGCCACGAAGTCCTGATCGCCACCGGCCGTTCCCTGAACGCCACCCTGCCCATCATCGAGCAGATCGGGATCGAGACGGGCTACGCAGTGTGCTGCAACGGCGGCGTGACACTCAGGCTCGATCCGGCACACCCCGAGGGCTACGAGGTGATCCGCAAGGCCACGTTCGACCCGGGTCCCGCGCTCCGGGCCCTCCGCAAGCGGCTTCCGATGGCCAAGTACGCGCTGGAGGACGAGGACGGCAACTTCCTGTCCACCGAGCGCTTCCAGGACGCCAGCTTCGGTGTGGAGGCAATCGGCGTGGACTTCCAGACCATGCTCGACGCCACCGCAGTGCGCGTGGTGGTGTTCAGCTCGGAGAACACCTCCGAGGACTTCAACGAGGCCATCAAGCACATCGGCCTGGCGGGCGTGACCTACTCCGTGGGCTGGACCGCCTGGCTGGACATCGCAGCCGAAGGGGTCACCAAGGCCAGCGCCCTGGAACACCTCCGCGGGCACCTGAGCATCGAGTCGCATCTCACGGTGGCGATCGGCGACGGCCGCAATGACATTGAGATGCTCACGTGGGCTGGCCGGGGCGTTGCCATGGGCCAGGCTCCGGACGAAGTGATCGCCGCGGCGGACGAGGTCACCATGTCCGTCCACGACGACGGCGCCGCGCACGTTCTCCGCAGCCTCCTCTAGCGCGGGGCTGCTTCGGGTTCGGCCGTGCAGAGCGGAGCCGGCGTCCTGGCGGAAGCGGGGCCAGCGGACCTAGCGGACTTCGAGGATCAGCTGGAGCAGCCGGGCAGCGGCCGGGCGGGCCGCATGTTCCTCGTTCCACTGTGCCCTGGCAACGGCCTTGCTGACCGCCTGCGTGGTGATGCCAAGCTCCTGGGCCACAGCTTTCTGCTGGCCGCGTACTCCGGGCGTCAGCAGGTCCAGGACGCGCCACTCGGCGGCGCTGCGGTCATGCACGATGTGGCCGAGAAGCTTCAGTACGGCCTCGGATTCCGCGGCGAGATCGGCAAGCGGGCCGTCAACCGCGACCGGGATGCGTTCCTTGCCGTTCCGGAGCCGGTCCACCGCCCGGCGGGCGTAGATCAGGCCGTGCCCGGTGGCGTCCTTGATCTGGTTGGGCAGCGGCTCATTCACCGGCCCCACACCAATCCCCACAAACCAGCTCCCGCAGCGAAGGGCGATCAAGGCCGCCTCCACCGCCTGGTGCGGGCAGTCCACGATGCCCTGGACTTCGTCTTCCACGGAGCGGTCGAAATCAAGGCGCGCGGGGATGTGCCGCAGGTCCTTGAGCAACTGCGGCACCCGGTCGCCATCGCGCCGGCTGTCCGTTTGATTGATGGTCAGCGTGAACATTGTGGATCACAGAATACCCGGTGGCGGCCCCGGGTTCAGCGGCAATGTGTCAGGCGGGCATCCCCGCGCTGTTGCCGCCCACCTTGGAGGCGGCGGGCTCCTGACCATCCATCACCTAATCCAAAGACACCGCGGAATGGACGACGGCGGGCGGCAGGGCTTGGAATGCTGCTGCGGCTTCCGGGACACCAGTATTTCTAAGACCCTCCTGGATCATGCCCACCAGCTGTTCAGGGCTATTCCGTGTGGTGAAGGTGAAGAAACGGAGAGGCCTCCCTGCGCCGTCCGGACCTCGTGCGGGCAGTGCTGTAGCCGTTACCCGTGATTCCCTTGCGCGGAACACTACCGCAAACTGTCCCCGCACGCCGAGGGAAATCTTGTCCTCAGGATTCAGTGTCCTCAGCAGCCGGTCCGCGTCGGTTCCTGCCGGAGCCACAACGGCGCGGAGGGTTCCGGCGTCGATGTCCTCCCAGAGGACTGCCCTGGCGGCGTGCTTCTGGCTGTAGCGGTAAAGAAGGCCGCGGTCGAAAACGAGGAGCCGCCGGAAGCTCCACAGGAGCGTTAGCGACCACAGGGCCAGGCCAGTGAGAATGCTCGCCACAACGTACAGCGGAAGGTTGGAGAATAGTCCGGGACTTCGGGAGGACGTCGGTTGGCCCGTGAACTCGGCTACGGCGGCGAAGACGAAGCCTGCGCCGATGAACCACGGCATCAGCTTCCAACTGATGTGCCATGACAGCTCCGAGTGCCGCAAGGGGCCCAGTTCCTGACCGTACTGTCGCTCAGCCTGGCGTACCAGCCAGGTCCTTCCGGGTTCAGCCACGCCGGTTGCCATTGTTGTAGAGATTGGGCAGCTGATGGTGCTGTTCAGCGGCGGCCTGGTCAGCGGCAGCCAGCTGGGGATCTCGTACGGGTGCAGCCCCCTGGGAGACGCCTGACCGGAGGTCTACGGCAGTGAACTTCGCGTCGAAGGTGTCCCCGCCTCCTCCACTGAGGGCGGAAGCGAAGGCCACCAGGTAATAGAGCGGTGCGAAGGACCAGCAGATGGCCCTCCAGCCGCCCAGCCAGGCTCCCGACGTCGTGCCGTCCGCGATTCTGACAGAACGCATACCGGCGGCTGCGTCGCCCAGGCTGCCGGTAGACCCCATGATCATGCCGTAGGCAAAAAGCACCAGGAACCAGACGGCTGCGAGGGTCGCGAGGAACAGCCCGTTGCTGGCAAGAAGTGCAAGGGAGGCCGAGCCCAAGACGAGGTTCTGGATCAGGGAGTTCAGCACCGCCATAAGGATTCCAGCAACAGCAAACACTACGACGGCATCCAGCGCACGTCCCCAGAAATGGGGCCAACCGGCCTTGCGGACGTAGCGCTCACCCGTGCGGGTGTAGGCCAGCACGGGGCGTCCCGTGACTGTGTCCAGCAGCCCCGTGCTGCTTTTCGGGGCGCGGCTCATGCGGTGCGGACCAGCGAAGCGAGGGCGGATTCAAGGGTGACCGTGGAAGCTTCCCGCAATTCGAGACGGACCGAGTCCCCGGAAAGCCCTGGAGTCGCCGCGCGCGATACTTTAGGCGTCAGGAGGTGTACGCCGGAGGGACCGGTGTAAACGGTCACCGTGGGAAAATCGTCCGAGCCGGTGCTGAAGGCGACGACATTGCTGGCCGCGAGCGTGTCGGCGAGAGCGGTGGAGGCGTGGGCTTCGAAATCGGATTCGGAATAGCTGGACGGTTCCGAGTCCCGGGCAGCGGCCCCTTCGGGGTCGACGAATTCCGCCAGGCGGGCCGGCAAACGTTCGGGCGTGATGACGGTGAAGCCGTGCAGCCCGCCGTCGTCCACTTCCTCCAGTAGCACGCCTTCCACATGGACGTAGGCATAGAGCCAGCGTTTCCCGGTGGAGACCGTCCGTTCAATGGAGACGACGCTGTCGCCACTGCGACGAAGGGTCAGCGCTCCGGTGATTTCCTCCACGGCGTGCAGCCTGCTCGGCTCGCTCTCGCCTTGGAAAATCACCGGGTACACGATCTCCTTGGCCAGGAGGCCACGCAAGGCAACGGCGCACAGGACTGCTTTTTCGGTGGGCTGGGCCGAGAGCCAGGGCAGGGCGACAACCTGGTCATGCTGGACGCCATCGAGGGCGACAACTTCCTCGTCCGTAAGCGTTGGCAGGACCGCCCCGTCAGCAGTAGCCGATTGCAGGACTTTGGCCGCACACTGAACGTCGCGTTCCGTCCATTTCATGGTGTTTGTGGTCATCCGAATATTCCTCCGACAAATTTACCGACTGATTTGGCCGCATCGCCGACCCCATCTGCCACCTTACTGCCTGCATCTTTTGCGAAATCGACAACCTCACCGGCGCCGTCCGCGATGTAGCTACCGGGGTTCCGTGCGAAATTGCTGATGGAATCCCAGTTGTCGGCCACCAGGTTTCCAAGGGCCCACGCGCCGGCCACGATGCCCGCACCAACGATGATGGGGGCGCCGATCGGCCCCAGTAGTGCCGCACCGCCGGCTGTCATGAGCATGATGCTTCCCACGCCGCCTACCACTGAGAGCCCGCCGGCCACCTGGTCACCGGTGCCGCGCCAGCCTTCGTGCTGCGGATTCACGATGTCGCTGATGCCGCCCACAATATTAAGGGGCGCGGTTAACGCCCCCGCAACGCGGAGTCCCTTGGAAAACTTGGTGGCGTCCTGGAAGGCTTGGCTGTAGGGAATGTTGGCCTTGAGGTCGGCGATGACGTCAGTGATCTTGCCGCCGCTCCGCAGGGAGTCAAGGGCCTCGTTGAGCACAGTGCCGCCGGCCCGCCAGTTGGTCAGGACTTCCCGTGTCTTGGCGAAGTCCTCCCAGCCCAGTGTTCCGAGCTTGTAGGCAGCCCAGAGCTGTGATCCGAGGTCCTTGGCCGCCATCCCTGTGTCGTACACGTCCTTGATGACGCCCACCGAGCTTTCGCCGCCTTTGTGGCTGGCGAACTCCTGCTGCTCAGCTTGCGCCTTGAGTTCTTTGGCGCTGGCCTGCAGCAGGCTGACAGCCTTTATGAGGGTTTGCCGGTGCTGGCCGTTCCAGTCGGCCGTGAAGCGAACGGCATCCTGGCCTCGCCAGGAGGTGTCTGCGTTGATGACTTTGCTTAGCTGCAGGCTTTGCAGGTTGATGCTGTCCGCAGCTTTGCTCATGGTGCCTGCAAGCGTCCGCAGCTGGGCAATGTCTGCCCCGTATAATCCGGCCATCTGGAGTCCCCCGTGGTGCTTCGCTCTCAAGTTTCCAAGCCAGCCTAGACGTTCCCACGGTCTGGCGCGATGGAGAGACCTACCCATCGCTGTGAAGGGGCCCATCGAACTGTCCGGGGTTGTTTCAGCCGCCCGGAGATGTTGCGATGGGAGTTGTGCCACCGACGGAGCCCGAGTGAAGCGAGGACTGCAGTGACCAGTGACGTGAATGATGCCCTGCTTGGTGACACCGAACTTGAGCTGGTGGACCGCTGGTGGCGGGCGGCCAACTATCTGTCCGTGGGCCAGATATACCTCCGCTCCAACCCGTTGCTGCGGGAGCCGCTCGGTGCCGAAGATACCAAATCCAGGCTCCTGGGCCACTGGGGCACCACGCCCGGGCTCAACTTCATCTACGCCCACCTCAACCGGGTCATCCGCAGGGACGGGCAGCAGATGCTGTTCATCGCGGGTCCCGGCCACGGCGGACCCGCGGTGGTGGCCAACGCCTGGCTGGAGGGCACGTACTCCGGGATCTTCAGTAATGTGGGCGACGACGAGACCGGGTTGGCAGAGCTCTTCCGCCAGTTTTCCTATCCCGGCGGCATCCCGAGCCACGCGGCCCCCGAGACTCCCGGGTCCATCAGCGAAGGCGGCGAACTCGGGTACTCGCTGGCGCACGCATACGGATCCGTCTTCGACAATCCTGAGCTGATCACCGCCGTCGTGATCGGCGACGGCGAGGCCGAAACCGGTCCGCTGGCCGCCAGCTGGCACTCGCACAACTTCCTGGACCCGGTGGCTGACGGGGCAGTGCTGCCCGTCCTGCACCTGAACGGCTACAAGATCGCCAACCCCACGGTCCTGGCCCGGATGCCGGAAGCCCAGCTGGAACAGCTGCTCCGGGGCTACGGCCACAATCCGCATTTCGTCACCGTGGCGGACCCCAGCGATACGACGGCCGCACACCGGGACTTCGCCGCTGCCCTGGAAAGCTGCCTTGCGGAGATCCGTGGCATCCAGGCAGAGCGCCGGGCGGCTCCGAACGCGGACGGCGCCGCGGCCCGGTGGCCCATGATTGTGCTGCGTTCACCCAAGGGCTGGACCGGTCCCAGGCGGGTGGACGGCAAACAGGTGGAGGGGACCTGGCGCAGCCATCAGGTGCCGCTGGCAGAGGTCCGCACCAACCCGGAGCACCTTGCACAGCTGGAACAGTGGCTCGAGTCCTACCGGCCCCGTGAGCTCTTCGACGATCACGGCCGGCTCCGTGCCGAGGTCGCGGAAAACGCACCCGCGGGGGAGCTGCGCATGAGTGCCACGCCGCATGCCAATGGCGGCATCCTGCTACGCGACCTGAAACTGCCGGACTACCGCAAACACGCCGTCGAAGTTCCCCGGCCCGGGGCGGAGCGGGTCAGCGCCATGGCCACGCTGGGCGCCTGGATGCGGGACGTCATTGCGCTCAACCCGGAAACGTTCCGGCTCTTCGGCCCGGACGAGACCGCCTCCAACCGCCTCCAGGACGTCTACGACGTCACGGACAAGGTGTGGCAGTACCGGATCGACGACGTCGACGAGCACCTCGCGCGCGCCGGCCGGGTAATGGAGGTGCTCAGTGAGCACCTGTGCCAGGGTTGGCTGGAAGGCTACCTCCTCACCGGCCGGCACGGTGTTTTCAGCTGCTACGAGGCCTTTATCCATATTGTCGACTCGATGTTCAACCAGCATGCGAAGTGGCTCAAGGTCCACCGGCAGCTCGCCTGGCGCCGACCCGTTGCGTCGCTTAACTACGTCCTTTCCTCGCACGTCTGGCAGCAGGACCATAACGGCTTTTCGCACCAGCACCCGGGCTTCATCGACCACGCGGTGAACAAGAAAGCCGAGGTCATCCGCGTGTACCTGCCGCCGGATGCCAACACCCTGCTGTCCGTAATGGAGCACTGCCTGGATTCCCGGGACTACGTCAACATCGTGGTCAGCGGCAAGCAGCCCTCACCCGCCTGGCTGGGGCCGGCAGATGCCGCCCATCACTGCCAGCGCGGACTGGGGATCTGGGAATTCGCCGGCTCCGAAGTTCCCGGAGAAGAACCGGACGTGGTGCTGGCCTGCGCCGGGGACGTGCCCACCGTGGAGACGGTCGCAGCCGCCGAACTGCTCAAGGAGGGCGCGCCGGGGCTGAAGATCCGGGTGGTCAACGTGGTGGACCTGATGCGGCTGCAGGACGCCAGCGAGCACCCCCACGGCCTGACATCGAGGGACTTCGACGGCATTTTCACCGCGGACAAGCCGATCATTTTCGCCTACCACGGCTACCCGTCCCTAATACACCGGCTGGCCTACCGGCGCACCAACCAGGAGGGCATGCACGTCCGCGGCTACAAGGAAGAGGGGACCACCACCACGCCGTTCGACATGGCCATGCTCAACGGAATCGACCGCTTCCAGCTGGCCATCGACGCCATAGACCGTGTCCCGGGCCTGGCGGAGCGGCACTCCCTGCTACGTCAGTCCCTGCAGGACCGCCGCATGCGGGCCCACAACCACACGCGGAGCCACGGCGAGGACCTGGAGGAGATCCGGAACTGGTCACTGAACGCGGGGTAGCGGTCAGACCAAGCAGTATTCGAGGGCATCATCGACGCCGCCCGCTGCGCCGAGGCCGTCACCGCGGGCAAAAGCGGCCCACAGACCGCGCACACTCCTGCCAACGGCGTCGATCTCGTTCCAAGTGGCACCCTCCAGGAGTCCGGCGCCTTCCCAGGTCCGCTGGTTTCCGAACAGCAGCGGCAGATCCACGGTGTGGGCGGCGCCGTAGTAGTTGCCCGGCGCGGCCCAGGACAGCACGTAGTTGTATGCCTTGCCTCCGGCGCGGGCGTGCCGGCGGGCAAACCTGCGGGCTGACCTGCCGTATACCGCTTCGGTCACAACCCAGCTAATGCCGTTAACCACCGCATTGCCAAGGACCGGGATCTTTGCCAGCCGCCTTGCCAGGGGGCTGCTTGGCAGGAACAGGCGCGTTTCCTCGGAGGTGTGGCCGATCAGCACCTCGATGTTCGGCGCGGTGGTGTTCCACGCGGCTTCGATGCCGTATTCCGGCGGTAGCGGGGCATGCCCGTATTGGGTGCCGAACGGCATGGCGGCCATCAGCCCGTACTTCCGGGCCACCTGGGAGACATGGTCCTCGATGGCGACGACGTCCATGGCCGGGGTGTCCTCGGTGACGGCTTCCGCTGCGACGCCCATGGCGGCGTTCATTTTCGCCCGGCCCCTCGCAATTCCTAAGGGTGCACTCTGGATGATGGCGCGCTGGAACAGTGTCGGCGCCTCCGGCGTCGCCATGAGGTGGGCGACGGCGTCGCCCCCTGCTGACTGCCCGAAGGCGGTGACGCGTCCAGGATCGCCGCCAAAGGCGCCGATGTTGCGCTGCACCCACCGGAACGCCTCAAGCTGGTCCAGCAGGCCAAGGTTCGCAGGCCGGCCCGTTCCGGTTGCAAGGTAGCCGAACAGGCCCAGGCGGTACGTCACGGAGACGACGATGACGCGGTTCTCGGCCACCAAAGCCTTGGGGTCGAAGATGGCCAGATCCCCGGAACCTGACGTATAGGAACCGCCGTGCAACCAGACCATGACCGGCACCCGTTCATCGTCGCTGAGGTCGGCCGGTACCGTGATCGAGAGATTCTGGCACGCCTCACTGCCGGGAAGCTCCCCGTAGCGGGTGCCGAGGATATCGTCCAGGAAAGGCACCGGACCCTGCGGGCAGGCCGGGGACAGCGAGGTGGCCGCCAGGGCCCCGGTCCAGTCGGCCGCGGCCACCGGCGGCCGGAACCGGCCTGCTGTGGCATAGGGGATCCCCGTTGCCCGCAGCACGGCACCGTCCCGCCATCCGGTGACGGGACCGCAGGGCGGATTGAAGGAAGGCTCGGAAGTCACAGGGCAACGATTCCACAGGTTCCTGACCCGCCGCTGAAAACGACGACGGCGGGTGCCGGTTCGCGTGAACCCGGCACCCGCCGTCGAACTGCTTGCTAGTGCGCTGCCGGAACGTAGCGCTTGATGGAAGCTTCGAGTTCGGCCTCGGCGGCGGCGCGGTCGCCCCAACCCTCGGCCCTGACCCACTTGCCCGGCTCCAGGTCCTTGTAACGGGTGAAGAAGTGCTCGATTTCCTTGATCAGGTATTCGCTGACGTCGCTGACCTCTTTGATGTGGTCGAAGCGGGCGTCGGTGGGCACGCAGAGGACCTTGGCATCGCCGCCGCCGTCGTCCGTCATGTTGAATACGCCGATGGGGCGGGCTTCAACGATGACACCAGGGTGCAGATCGAAGTCCTGCAGGAGCACCAGCGCGTCCAGCGGGTCGCCGTCTTCGCCGAGGGTGTTCTCGAAGAAACCGTAGTGGGTGGGGTACTGCATGGACGTAAACAGGACGCGGTCCAGGCGGACGCGGCCGGTCTCGTGATCGACTTCGTACTTGACGCGTGATCCCTTGGGGATCTCGATGGTCACGTCATGCTTCATGGAATGCTCCTCGACTTCAGGGGTGTTCGCGGCACACTTGACGTTCGACGAAAGAAGTGTCGGTGCCGCCGACTACTATTGAGGATATAGCGATAGGCCCAGGTTTCATGAACTAGTGGGGACATTTCAGGACTAAAGGACCAACAGCAGCATGAAACGCATGATGAGCCGCGCGGCCAGCCATCCCTGGTTCGCCATCATCGGGCGCCAGCTCCCACTGGTTCTGCTGACCATCCTGGTCGTGGCGCTCGCCGTCCCCGCGGCCACGGTGCTGGCTCCCGCCTTTACCGGCCGCGGCACCGGGCCGGAAGCCCCTGCCGCCACAGTTCCTGCCTGGCAGCAGGTTCCGCGCGATCTTTCGCTCCCGCAGGGCATTGCGCCCCTCAAGGGCTCGGCGCCTGTCCCGTGGCCGGACACGCTCGCCGCCCAGCTCAACGCCACACTGAAGACCGACGGCGGCGGAACATTTACCGGCGTTGTGAAGGATGCCGCCACCGGCCAGGTGCTCTTCGACCGGGGCGGGGCGGAAAGCCGGGTGCCGGCCTCCAACATGAAGCTCCTGACCGCCGCCGCCGCCGTCCGCGCCATGGGCCCGGACCAGCGCTTCAGCACCAAGGCCATTGCGGGCGCCACGCCGGACCAGGTGGTCCTGAAAGGCGGTGGCGACGTCCTGCTCGGTGCGGGGGAGTCATCCCGGGACGCCGTGATGGGCCACGCCGGGCTCGCCACCCTGGCGCAGCTCACGGTCAAGTCCCTCCAGGAAAGCGGAGTCAAGGGGCCGGTCCGCATACAGCTGGACGACACTCTTTTCAGCGGCCCCGCCCTGAACCCGAGCTGGAGCCCGGAGGACGTGGCGGCCGGTGAGACCGCCCCGCTGTTCCCGATGGCCCTCAACTCGGCCCGCTACGATCCCGCCGTCACCACGGGACCGCGTCCGCAGGACGCCGCCATGACGGCGGCCGAGGCGTTCTCGGCCCAACTCACCGCGGCGGGTGCCGCTGCAGGACTGACTGTCACACCCGGCGTCGTGCGGGGCCAGGCTCCGGCGGCGACTGGGGTGCCAACCGAAAAGCCGGCGGGCGGGGAACCTGACGGCAGTGCCGCGCCATCCGGAAATGCCCCGCCGGGCGCCGCCGCGGCAAGCAGCCCCGGCAAAGTGCTGGCGGAAGTTCAGTCGGCGACCCTCCGGCAGCAGGTGGACCTGATGCTGCAGACCTCGGACAACTATCTGGCCGAAGTGGTGGGCAGGATGGCTGCTCTGGCCGCGGGACAGCCCGGCAGCAACGACGGCGCCACTGCCACCGTGTACAAGCAGGTCCAGGACCTGGGCATCCCCACTGACGGTCTGCGCCTGGCGGATGTGTCCGGGCTGTCGCTGGGAAACCAGGTCTCGGCCGGGCAGCTGTCCGAGATTGTCCGTGCAATTACATCGGGCACTGAACCGAGCCTGCGGGCAGCCATCGGCGGCTTCCCGGTGGCAGGCCTGACCGGAACGCTGGGCAACAGGTATACGGACCCCTCCACCGAACGGGGCGCGGGGCTGGTGCGGGCCAAGACCGGGACCCTGAACTCCGTCATCGCCCTCAGCGGGTATGTAGTCGACGCGGACGGACGGCTCCTGGTGTTCTCGTTCATTGGAAACGGACTTGACCCGGGCGCGGCCGGAAACAAGACGGCGCTGGACCGCTCGGCGTCGGCCCTTGCCTCCTGCGGCTGCCGCTAGCTCGCCGCCACCTCGGCCGCGTCGCCTGCGCCTTCGCCCGCCGGGCCGGCGTCCGCAGTGCCAGCAGCCGAACTGAGCTGAAGACCGGTGGCCGGGGCAGCCGCCGGGGCGGCGCCGAACGCGGCGGTGCCCAGCAGGCCCGCCATCACCACGGACGCCAGGACTGACCGCCAGCCGGTGCTCTTACCCAGGGTCAGCGGCGGAACGGGACGGTACGCAATCATCGGACTCTCCTCTGTAGGGCTGGCTTCTGCATCAAGTCTGGCCCCGGACAATTGCGTTCTTCTGTTTCAATCCTGTGGCTCGCCTGTGCTTTGCAGGCGGCGTTGCGGCCGGGGCACAGGCCGTTCGTCGCACAGCGAACTTAAGGCGCAACCGCGGTGTGCTGTGATGTGATGGACGCTATGGAGTCAACTGCAGGCGATTCATCAGCACCGGCCCAGGCACTCATCAACTGGGAACTCGCAGCATCAACGGCAGCCCGTCTGGCTCCGCCCGGCCCGTCGCTGGGGTCCGCCGAAATCGGCACGGCCGTTGACAACCTGCGCCTCATGGCGGACATCTCGGTGCCGCACGTCCACGACATCACCGGGCTGGAGGCGGCACGGGACCTTCGTGATTCCTCAGTCCTGGTGGTGGACCGGGCCTCGTGGGCCAAGGCCAACACCCAAAGCTTTGCCGTCATGCTGAAACCGGCCATGGAAAAGATGCTCGAAAGCCGGCACGGCACCCTCAGCCCGGGTGCGGCGGCCGTCGGCGGAGCCATCACCGGAAGCCAGCTGGGCGCGGTGCTGGCCTTCCTCTCCAGCAAGGTCCTGGGACAGTACGACCCCTTCTCCGCGCTTGCCGAAGACTCCACCGCGCCGGCGGCGGGGCGCCTCCTGCTTGTGGCGCCGAACATCGTCCAGGTGGAGCGTGAACTCAACGTTGCGCCTGAGGACTTCCGGCTGTGGGTCTGCCTCCACGAACAGACCCACCGGGTGCAGTTCGCCGCGGCACCCTGGCTCCGCCACCACATGCTGAATGAAATCGACAACCTCAGTGAGCATTTGCTGGGCAACGTCGACTCCCTCCTGGAACGGGCCTCAGCCGCTGCCAAGTCGCTCAGGGACCGCACTGCGACCGGATCAGCCCCGGGCCGCGGCGCCATCCTGGACCTGCTGCAGGACCCGGAGGAAAAGGCTTCACTGTCCCACCTGACCGCCGTGATGAGCCTGCTGGAAGGCCACGCCAACGTGGTGATGGATGCCGTGGACTCGAGCATCGTTCCCTCGGTCAGGACAATCAGGCAGCGCTTCAACGCCCGGGGCAAGGACCGCGGCGTCGTGGAGAAATTCATCCGCAGCCTGCTGGGCCTCGATGCCAAGATGCGCCAGTACACGGACGGCGCCAAGTTTGTCCGGGCCGTGGTGGATGTTGCGGGAATGGAAGGCTTCAACCGGGTTTGGGAATCCGCCGGAAACCTGCCCACCGAGCCGGAAATCCATGACGCAAAGCTCTGGCTCGAGCGGATGGGTCTTTAGTTGTCCCAACCCAAAACCGGACGACGGCGGCCCGGCCGGCTGTCGCCGGTCGTCGGCAAGGCACGCAAGATGCTGCAGAACGCACTGGCCGACGCCGGTTACCCCCAACGGGTGCTCGTCGCCTGCAGCGGCGGTCCGGATTCCCTGGCCCTCGCGGCCATCGCGTCCTACTTCGGCCGCCGCGGCCATGTGGACGGCCACCCCGTTTCGGTGGGGGCCGTCGTCGTCGACCATCAGCTGCAGCCCGGCTCCGCCGGCGTCGCCGCCCAAACCGCCGACACCCTCAGGGAGCTGGGGCTCTCCCCGGTGGAAGTGCAGCAGGTGGACGTCGCATCGACCGGCATCGGCCCCGAAGCCGCGGCACGGGACGCCAGGCACGCTGCCCTGGAGAACGCCGCAGCCCGGGCCGGTGCCGGTGCGATCCTCCTCGGGCACACGCTGGATGACCAGGCGGAGCAGGTGCTTCTTGGCCTGGCCCGCGGCTCCGGAACGCGTTCCCTTGCGGGAATGCGGCCGGCCCGCGGGCTTCTCCTGCGGCCATTCCTGGGCCTGCGCCGCGCTGACACCCTCGAAATCTGCGCCGTCGAGGGCCTTGACCCATGGCATGATCCCAGCAACTCCGACCCCTCCTTTGCCCGCTCGCGGACCAGGGTGGAGGTCCTGCCGATGCTGGAGGAAAAGCTCGGTCCGGGCGTCGCTGAATCCCTGGCCCGGACGGCAGCGATCCTGCAGTTGGACGCCGACTACCTCGACGACGTGGCGAACAGCACTTATGGGCAGCTGGCGGAGCATTCCGGCACCGAAATCAGCCTCCCCGAGGCTGCCCTGCGCGAGCTGCCGCCGGCCATCCGGTTCCGTGTCATCGCCAAGGCGTCCGCCGCCGTCGGGGGCCAGCAACCCAGCTACCAGCGGCTGCTCGCCGCGGAGGGGCTCCTGCGCCGGCAGGGTTCCGCCGGCCCTGTTGAACTGCCCGGCGGCGTCAGCGCCTACCGGCTTTCGCTGGCGCAGATCCTCGCCGGCGAAGGGCGGAATCAGCCCGGATCGGCGCGGGATGGTGCCGACGCCGGTCCCCGCGAAGGCGCCCGCTGTGGGAAGCTAGTATTCCGGCTTCAAAAGCCACCCCAAAAATAGTCGCACCCGCATCTACACAGGAGCCATTGGTGGATTCAAACGACGTCCAGGCAGACCTCAAGCACGTTCTCTACACCAAGGATCAGATCCAGCAGCGGATTACCGAACTCGCTGCCCAGATCGACAAGGACTATGAAGGGCGGGAGCTCCTGATCGTCGGCGTCCTCAAGGGCGCAGTCATGGTCATGGCAGACCTGGCCCGGGCACTTCACAGCCACGTTTCCATGGACTGGATGGCAGTTTCTTCCTACGGCTCCGGCACGCAGTCTTCCGGTGTTGTGCGGATCCTCAAGGACCTCGACACGGACCTCATGGGCAAGGACGTGCTCATCGTTGAGGACATCATCGATTCCGGCCTGACGCTTTCCTGGCTCAAGACCAACCTGGAATCCCGCGGCACCGCGTCCGTGGAAATCTGCACCGCGTTCCGAAAGCCCACGGCCGCCAAGGTCCAGATCGACGTCAAGTACGTCGGCTACGACATCCCGAACGAATTCGTTGTGGGCTACGGCCTGGACTACGCCGAGAAATACCGCAACCTGGACTTCGTGGGCACGCTGGCCCCGCACGTTTACGAGTAGTCGAATCCGCCGGGCTCCCTCCTGGCCTTGCCGGGCCCGTCGCGGGCCACGGCCGGTGCCGCTACGCCTAGAGGGAACTTTTGCCCCTGATCGTGCGTGAATCATTCCGAACGGTGTATAGCTAGTAGCTGACGCAGCACCACACGCGCGCAGACCAGTCGCCGTGCAGCACTACCAGGAGGGACGGGGCCAGCCCCCGATCAGATGAAAGCTAAGAGTTTCTTCAAGGGCCCGGGCATCTGGATCGTAGTTGTGGTCGGAATGCTTCTACTGGCCTTTGCCATGCTGGCTCCGGGCGGATCAACCCGGATTGACACGAAGCCGGGCCTCGAGCTCCTCGCGGACAACGGCAAGGTGGAGCAAGCCAAGATCTTCGACGCGGAGAACCGCGTGGACCTGGTGCTCAAGGACAACCTGGTCATTGACGGGCAGGACAAGGGCAAAAACGTCCAGTTCTTCTTCGTCAACGCCCGCGCCGCGGATGTGGTCAAAGCCGTCACCGACGCGAACCCTCCCAGCGGCTACACGGACCAGCCGATCGAAAGCAACTGGTTCTCCGGGCTGTTCTCCCTGATGGTCCCGGTGCTGCTGCTTGGTGTCCTCTTCTGGTTCCTGCTGTCCCGGATGCAGGGCGGCGGCTCCAAGATCATGCAGTTCGGCAAGTCCAAGGCCAAGCTGGTCAACAAGGACATGCCCCAGGTGACCTTCAACGATGTCGCCGGCGCGGACGAGGCCGTGGAAGAGCTCCAGGAAATCAAGGAATTCCTCGCGGAACCGGCAAAATTCCAGGCCGTGGGGGCCAAGATCCCCAAGGGTGTGCTGCTCTACGGCCCTCCGGGCACCGGCAAGACCCTGCTGGCGCGCGCCGTCGCCGGTGAAGCGGGCGTGCCGTTCTTTTCCATCTCGGGTTCCGACTTCGTCGAAATGTTCGTCGGTGTGGGTGCGTCCCGTGTCCGAGACCTCTTCGAGCAGGCCAAGGCCAGTGCGCCGGCCATCATCTTCGTGGACGAGATCGACGCCGTCGGCCGCCATCGCGGCGCCGGCATCGGCGGCGGCAACGACGAACGCGAACAGACCCTCAACCAGCTGCTGGTTGAGATGGACGGCTTCGACGTCAAGACCAACGTCATCCTGATCGCCGCCACCAACCGTCCCGACGTCCTGGACCCGGCCCTGCTCCGCCCGGGCCGCTTCGACCGCCAGATCACCGTGGAAGCCCCGGACCTCGTGGGCCGCGACCAGATCCTGCAGGTCCACGCCAAGGGCAAGCCGATGGCTCCCGGCGTCGACCTGAAGGCTGTTGCCAAGAAGACGCCCGGCTACACCGGTGCTGACCTGGCGAACGTCCTGAACGAGGCCGCCCTGCTGACGGCCCGCTCCAACGCCAACCTGATTGACGACCGCGCCCTCGATGAGGCGATCGACCGCGTCATGGCCGGCCCGCAGAAGCGCAGCCGCGTCATGAAGGAACACGAGCGCAAGATCACGGCCTACCACGAAGGCGGGCACGCCCTGGTGGCGGCGGCGCTGCGCAATTCGGCCCCGGTCACCAAGATCACCATCCTGCCCCGCGGCCGCGCCCTGGGCTACACCATGGTGGTCCCGGAGAACGACAAGTACTCCATCACCCGCAACGAACTCCTGGACCAGATGGCCTACGCCATGGGCGGCCGAGTGGCAGAGGAAATCGTCTTCCACGATCCTTCCACCGGAGCATCCAACGACATCGAAAAGGCCACCTCAACGGCCCGCAAGATGGTCACGGAATTCGGCATGAGCGAACGCGTCGGTGCCGTCCGCCTCGGCCAGGGCGGCGGCGAACCGTTCCTGGGCCGCGATGCCGGCCATGAGCGCAACTACTCGGACCAGATCGCCTACATCGTGGACGAGGAAGTGCGCCGCCTGATCGACCAGGCCCATGACGAGGCCTACGCGATCCTGACCGAAAACCGCGACATCCTGGATTCGCTGGCCCTCGAGCTCCTTGAGCGTGAAACCCTGAACCAGACCGAAATTGCGTACGTCTTCCGGGACATCCGCAAGCGCGACTTCCGTGAAGTGTGGCTCTCCAAGGAAACCCGTCCCGTGCAGTCCTCCGGTCCCGTGGAATCCCGCCTGGAAAAGGCGGAACGTGAAGCCCAGGAAGAAGCCACGGAAGCCCGGCTGGAGGAGCCGCTCGACGCGCGGCCGCCGCACCCGCAGGGTGTGGCCGGGCACGAGACCTTCGGGGGCGGTGTTACGGACGTCGGCACCGACGGACCGCAGCACGGCTAAGCTTCTGCTGTGAATCATTTCGACGACGACGACGTTTCCGCCTCCGCCGATCCCTCGACGGGCCGCTCCTCACATGGCTCCGGGAGCCGCTCCGACCACAAGGTTGACCGCCGCCGGATCGAGGCGGCCGTGCGGGAGATCTTGCTGGCCATCGGCGAGGACCCGGACCGCAGCGGGCTCCTGGACACCCCCAAGAGGGTAGCCAAGGCCTACTCGGAGGTGTTCGCGGGCCTGCACCACGATCCCGCGGAGATCCTGTCCACCACCTTTGACCTGGACCACGAGGAACTGGTCCTGGTCAAGGACATTCCGTTCTACTCCACGTGCGAGCACCACCTGGTGCCGTTCCACGGAGTGGCGCATGTGGGCTACATCCCGTCCCATGACGGCAAGGTCACCGGACTGAGCAAACTCGCCAGGCTGGTGGACATGTTCGCCAAGCGGCCGCAGGTGCAGGAACGCCTCACTACCCAGATCGTCGAAGCACTCGTAACGCACCTCAAGCCGCGCGGCGCAATCGTGGTGATCGAATGCGAACACCTGTGCATGTCCATGCGCGGCATCCGCAAGCCCGGTGCGAAGACCGTCACCAGTGCCGTACGCGGTCAACTGCATGACCCGGCCACCCGCGCCGAAGCCATGAGCCTCATACTCGGAAGGTAATAAACAGACTATGGACTCCCTAGCTGCAGCCCCTGGAACCGGACCCGCAACAAGCCCCTTGCCAATCCTGCGCAAAGCGCGGCCGGCAGCCAAGTTTGAAGATCTCCCCACGGACCGCACGCTGGTGATGGGCATACTGAACGTCACCCCGGATTCCTTCAGCGACGGCGGCAAGCACCCGACGCCGGACACTGCCATCGCCGCCGGCCTCCGGATGTTTTATGCCGGCGCCGACATCATCGACGTCGGCGGTGAATCCACCCGGCCCGGGGCGGAGGAAGTCAGCCCCGAAGAGGAACAGCGGCGCGTCCTGCCCGTCGTCGAGGCAATGGTCAAGGCCGGCGCCCTGGTAAGCATCGACACCACGCACGCCTCGACCGCGGCCGCCGCCCTGAAGTCCGGTGCCGCCATCATCAACGATGTGTCCGGGCTGACGATGGAACCCGAAATGGCCGATCTCGCCGCACGCACCGGCGCTCCGTACGTGCTCACGCACCGCCGTGGCGACGCCAAGACCATGAACTCCCTGACCGAATACGGCAATGTGGCGGAGGAAGTCGCGGCCGAACTGGTGGGCGTCCGGGACAAGCTGTACGCGGCCGGCGTGGCGCCGGAACAGATCATCGTGGACCCGGGCCTGGGCTTCTCCAAGAACGATGAGCAGAACTGGGAACTCCTGCGGAACATGGGCCCGCTGGAGTTCCTTGGCCACCGGATCCTGGTGGGGGCTTCGCGCAAGCGCTTCCTCGGCACCCTCCTGGCCGTGGCGGGCAAGACTGCCGCCCCTGAGGAACGGGACCACGCGACTGCCGCCATCACTGCCATCAGTGCCACACGCGGCACGTGGGCGGTACGGGTGCACGACGTCGGACCCAGCCTTGACGCCGTCAAGGTGGCTGCCCGGATGACTCCCGGGCCGCTCGGCGACACCGGCACCACCAACTAGGCAGGCAGCCACGATGGACAAAATAACGCTGAGCGGTGTTACCGCCGTCGGCCATCACGGGGTGTTCGATTTCGAACGCCGCAACGGCCAGCCGTTCATCGTTGATGCCGTGCTGCACCTGGACTTCAGCAAAGCCGCGGCATCCGACGATGTCCTCGACACCGCCCACTACGGTGAGGTGGCCGAACGCATCAAGCACTGGATTATTGGCGAGCCCCTGAACCTGATCGAGGCCCTCGCCGTGCGTATCGCGGAAGACCTCCTGCAGGAATTTCCGCTCGCCGCCGTGGACATCACCGTCCACAAACCCAAGGCACCCATAGAGGTTGAGTTCGGCGACGTCTCCGTCAGCGTCCATCGGAAGCGGTCATGAACCCGCCACAGTCGAACAACCCGTACATCCGCGCTGTGCTTGCCCTGGGCAGCAACCTGGGGGAGCGGAACGACACTCTCTCCAGCGCCGTCGCGGACCTTGTGGACCGGCCCGAGGTGCGGCTGACCGCCGTGTCCCCGGTGGTCCAGACGAAGGCCGTGGGCGGCCCCGAAGGCCAGCCGGACTTCCTGAACATGGTGATCACGGTGGAGACATCGCTGCCGCCTCTCGAGCTGCTGCGCCACTGCCAGGCGGTTGAAAACAAGCACCTCAGGGTGCGCGAGGTGCGGTGGGGCCCCCGGACCCTGGACGTGGACATCATCGCCTACGGGGACGTTGTGAGCTCCGACCCCGTCCTGACGCTGCCCCATCCCCGTGCCGCGGAACGGGCGTTTGTGCTGTATCCGTGGTCGCTCGTCGACCCGGCGGCCGAGCTTAATGGCGTGCGCGTGGGCGAACTGGCCCTCCGGGCCACCGATTTCCCGGACCTCGCCATGTTTGACGGTTTTGGCGACTTCGACGGCCTGCCCACCGCCGGTGCGGTGGAGTAGCCCGTGAAACCCATCAACCCGTTCCTGCTGACCGTGGTGGGGCTGATCCTGGCCATTGCCGGATGGTTCGCAACGGTCATGGCCACCCGCTACAGCATGGCCACCCCGGTGCTGCCCCAGACTGCCCTGGTGACCATGGGGGTGATCGTTGCGCTCACCCTGGTTTTGGGGATCCGTGTGCTGCGCTGGCGGAACGGCAAGAAGAAGAAAATGCTGAACCCCATCCTGGCTGCCTGGACCCTGGTCCTCGCCCAGGCCTGTGCGTACACCGGAACGGTGCTGCTGGGCTGGCATGCGGGGATTTTCCTGGACCTGCTGCGGCTGTGGAACCTGCGCAGCGACCAGGGGATCACCTGGCTTACGCTCTCCATGGCCGGCGGCGGCCTGGCCATGATCATTGTGGGACTGGTAGTGGAACGCTTCTGCCGGATCCCGCCGGAGGACGGCGATGCCGAAGGCACCCCGGGGCTGCCCGGACGGGGCGCCCGCAAACCCAAGGGGGAGGGCGAATATGCCTACCGAGGCGATTGACCCGCCGGGCATCGCCTGGCTCCGCGTTTCGCCAAAGTACGTGACCGTCCGACTGGTCGGGTGGGCGGCCGGAAACCTGATTGCCGTGGCGCTGTTTTCGCTGCCTCTGGTTTTCACCTTGCTGGGCTGGTGGACGTGGCCGCCGCTCTGGCTGGCCGTTACGGTTCCGGCGGTCATGCTGGTGCTGGCCCTCTGGCGGCTCGCGCTCATCCCGCGGCAGGTCCGGGCCATCGGCTACGCTGAGCGCGATGACGACCTCCTGATTCGCAGCGGTATCTTCTTCCAGCGCGCAATGGTGGTTCCGTACGGCCGGATGCAGTACGTGGACATCGGCGTAGGCCCGGTGGAACGCGGCCTGGGCCTGTGCACCCTGAAACTGCACACCGCCTCGGCCGGCACCAACGCCGAGATTCCCGGCCTGCCCGCCGACGAAGGGGCCAGGCTCCGCGAACAGCTTTCGGCCCGCGGCGCGGCACGGCTGGCCGGGCTGTGACCTCTGACCATCCCGTGACCTCTCACCACCCCGTGACCGCCGACGGAGCGGGACCGGTTTCCGTTAAGCCCGACGGCGAGTGGCTGCGGGTACATCCCGCGTCACCGTTCATCCGGGGCTGGGTGGCGCTTGCCGCCATCGGCTTTTTCTTCGGCCGTGACACTTTCGAACGGTTGCTGCAAGGCCGGCCTCTCCTGGACGAGGCGTATTCCGGACGGGTGCCGTTCCTGGTTGCGGGCGGCGGGCTGGTCCTGGTGCTGTCCGTGCTGGGGTTCATCCTGACGTGGTATTTCACCCGCTACCAGGTTGCCGAGGGCTATGTCCGCGTGAACACCGGCTTCCTGTTCAAGCAACAGCGCCAGGCCCGGCTTGACCGCGTCCAGGCCATCGACATCGTCCAGCCGCTGCTCGCCAGGATCTTCGGCCTGGCCGAACTCAAGTTCGAGGTGGCCGACGCCGGCGAATCAGCCGTGCGCCTGGCCTACCTCCGGATCGGCGACGCCCGCCAGCTGCGGGCCACCATCCTGGCACGGGCGGCGGGGCTGGAACCCGACCCGGAGCGCCCCGAAGAAGCCCCGCCCGAGGCGCCGGAATTTCCGGTCCTGTCTGTCCCGCCGTCGCGCCTGGTCGGTTCGCTGCTCCTGAGCGAGCAGAGTTTCTTTGTGGTGCTGGGCGCTGTCGCGTCCGTGGTGCTGTCCGCCGTCACCGAGAACCGCGGCTTCTACTTCTACCTGATCCCCGCCGCCCTGGGCCTGGCCGCCGCCTACTGGGGGTCCTTCAACAAGGGCTACAACTTCACTGCCGCCATCTCGCCGGACGGCATCCGTCTCCGCTACGGGCTGCTGGATACACAGGCGCAGACCCTTCCGCCCGGCCGGATCCAGGCGCTGAAAATTACGCAGCCGCCGCTGTGGCGGATCTTCGGCTGGTACCGGATGCAGGTCAATGCGGCCGGCTACGGCGGCCCCGGCAGCAACGGTGAGGGCGCCTCCCGCACCACCCTCCTACCGGTGGGTGTGCTGGCGGACGTCATGAGCATGCTGTCGCTGGTGCTCCCGGATCCGGGAACCCCGGATCCGGCACGCGTCTTTACCGCCGGACTGACCGGGCTCGCTCCCGCAGACCGGAAGATTCCGGCAAGGCAGCCGGCCGCCGCGCCGGCTTCGGAGGCCGTCACAGCAGTGGAGCCCGACGGCGGGTTCGTCACCAGTCCGCGCCGGGTGCGGCTGCTGGCTCCGCTGGGCTGGCGCCGCAACGGCTTCACCGCCACGGACACCGCGCTGCTGCTCCGTTCCGGCCGCCTGTGGCGTGAGCTGGTTGTTGTTCCCCACCAGCGCACGCAGTCGATGGCCCTGCAGCAGGGGCCGCTGGCACGGCGCTTCCGTGTGGCCGACCTTGTCCTGCACACCACCGCGGGCCCCGTGTCGCCGCGACTCATCCAGGCCGGCCTGGACGAAGCCCGGACCCTGTTCGATGCCCAGGCCGCCCGCGCGCGGGAAGCGCGCAAGCGCCAGACCAGCGAACAGTGGCTTGCGCAGGTCGCCCCGGCGGTGGCGGTTGAGCATCCGGTGGTTGAGGCTGGGCCCACGGCCGCAGGATTCCCTGACCGAGCTCGCGAGGTTAGGGAGCGGCTGGGGAGCGAAACAGGGCCCGCCGAAACCGCGGATCCCGGAAAGCTTGATCCCCAGGGACATCCGATCTCCCGGGGCAGCCCGGTAACCGACAGAACTACCAGGAGGACCCGCAACATGGCTAAGCCAGGACGCCTCGGCGTCGGAATCATCGGTGCCGGCAAAGTGGGTGCCGTCCTCGGTGCGGCGCTCCGCGCTGCCGAACACGCCGTCGTCGGCGTTTCAGCGGTCTCGGACGCGAGCCGGGAACGAGCCGAAACCCTGCTGCCCGGCGTTCCGGTGCTCGACGTGCAGGACATCGTGGAACGGGCCGAGCTGGTGCTCCTGGCCGTACCGGACGATGCCCTCGGCGGACTCGTCAAGGGCCTGGCGAAACTCGGGGCCTGGCAACCCGGACAGCTCGTGGCGCACACGTCCGGCCGCTTCGGCGTCGGAATCCTGCATCCGGTGCGGGCCGCAGGCGCGGTCCCGCTCGCCTTGCACCCGGCCATGACCTTCACCGGCATGAGCCTGGACCTCACCCGCCTGCTGGACTGCACGTTCGGCGTCACGGCGGATGCCGCCATGCTCCCCATCGCCCAGGCCCTTGTGGTGGAGATGGGCGCCGAGCCGGTGGTCATCGCCGAAGGTGACCGCACGCAGTACCACGCCGCCCTGGCGCACGGCTCGAACCATCTGGTCACCCTCGTGGCGCAGGCCTCGCAGCTGCTCCGCGAGGTGGGGGTTGAGGCGCCCGAGCGCATGCTGGGGCCGCTCCTTCGTGCCACGCTGGAGAACGCCTTGGCCTCCGGCGAAGGAGCCCTGACCGGCCCCGTGGCCCGCGGCGATGTTGGCACGGTCGCCGCCCATGCCGAAGCCCTGCGCGAGCACGACGCCGGTGCCGGCGGCGATATTCTGGAGGCCTACCTGGCCATGGCGCGGGCCACCGCGAGCCGCGCCGGGAGCCGCGGACTGCTGAAGCCGGATCAGCTGAATGCGATCCGCGCGGCCCTGGAGGGCACAGGAAATGACGGGCCGCAGGCCACTGAAGGAGACTGACTTGGCGATCAAAGTCGTAACCACCGCGGCGGCGCTGCGGGCCGAGAGCGCGCGGCTGCTGACGGAGAAACAGGGCGCATCCCAGGGTCTTGTTCCCACCATGGGCGCCCTGCACGAAGGGCACGCCATGCTGGCGCGCACCGCCGTCGAACAGAACGACGTTGTGGTGGCCAGCATCTTCGTCAATCCGCTGCAGTTCGGCGAGGCCGCGGACCTGGACCGCTACCCGCGGACCCTGGAGGCGGACATGGAGCTGCTCGATGCAGAGGGTGTGGACCTGGTGTTCGTGCCGCCGGTGGACGAGGTCTATCCCGGGGGCGAACCGCTGGTCCGGGTGACCGCGGGCCGCCTCGCCGAGAAATGGGAAGGCGCTTCCCGCCCCGGGCACTTCGACGGCGCGCTCACCGTGGTGGCCAAGCTGCTGCACTACGGGTTTCCGGGTGCCGGGCTTTCGGGCCGCGGCGCCTTCGTGACCGGCACCGTCGCTGGCCAGCCTGCCTACCGCGCCTACTTTGGCCAGAAGGATGCCCAGCAGCTGACGCTGGTGCGGCGAATGGTGGCGGACCTGAATTTCCCCGTGGAAATCGTGGCTGTGCCGACGGTCCGATCCGAGGGCGGTCTGGCCCTGAGCAGCCGGAACAGGTTCCTTTCCGGCGAGGAACGCGAGGCCGCCCTGGTCCTGTCCCGGGCCCTTCGGCTCCTCGAGGAACGGGCGAATGCCCACGAACCGCTTGACCTGGAATCAGCACAGGCGCTGGTGGAGTCCCAGCCTTTGGTGGGGCTGGACTACTTCGACGTGGTGGACCCGGACACGCTGGAGCCCCTGGCCGAGAACTGCAAGGAGACACCGTTCCGCGGCGAAGGCCTGGCCATCATTGCGGCGAAGGTGGGGCCGGTCCGGCTCATCGACAACGTGCCGCTGAGCTCCTGACACGGGAAATTTCCGGCTTCTCCGCCGCTTTTCTCTAATGACGGGAATTACCCTGGGGATACACTGTTGGAATCTGCAGCGACGACGCTCGCCGGAAACCACATCGCATCTCCCTGAGGGAATCCCCATGTCTACAGACGTCTCTTCCAACGCCCACGGCGACCCAGCACGGAGCCAGGCAGCAGCAGGGGCGCCGGCAGCTGCCCCGGTGAAGATGTCCCGTGAATCGGTCACCATCATCACCACGCTGTTGGTTGCCACCTTCGTGGTGATCCTCAACGAAACCATCATGAACGTCGCACTCCAGCGGCTGATGGTTGACCTCGGTGTTGACGCGCCCACCGTGCAGTGGCTGTCCACGGGCTTTATGCTCACGATGGCCGTGGTGATCCCCACCACCGGGTTCATTTTGCAGACTCTCTCCACCCGGGCCGTGTTCATGCTGGCAATGGGGCTGTTCTCCGGCGGCACACTCCTGGCCGCACTGGCCCCCGGCTTCGAAGTGCTGCTGCTGGCCCGAATTGTGCAGGCCGGCGGCACAGCCATCATGCTCCCCCTGCTGATGACCACCATCCTCACCCTCGTTCCGCCGGAACGCCGCGGCGCCGTTATGGGCAACGTGAGCATCGCGATCTCCGTGGCACCGGCAATGGGGCCAACGGTGTCCGGTCTGATCCTTGAGCACTTCACGTGGCGCTTTATGTTCGTCTTTGTGCTGCCCGTTGCCCTCGCGGCCTTCGCCATCGGCGCCCGCTTCCTCACGAACGTCGGCGAATCCGAGAAGACCAGGCTGGACTTCCTGTCGGTGCTGCTGACCATGCCTGCGTTCGGCGGCGTGGTTTACGGCCTCAGCCAGATCGGCGGCGGCCACGGCGGACAAAGCGGACCCGGCGCGCCCGCGGTGGCGGCCCTGGCCATTGGCGTGGTGGCCATGCTCGCCTTCGTGTTCCGCCAACTGAGGCTGCAAAAAAAGGACGCTCCGCTGCTGGACCTGCGGGCATTCAACTTCCGCATGTTCACGGTGTCAGTGCTGCTGATGGTGGTGGCGATGGTGGCCCTGTTCGGTGCCGTCATCCTGCTGCCGCTCTACCTGCAGGAGATCCGCGGACTGAAGTCGCTCGAAACCGGCCTGGCGCTCCTTCCCGGCGGCCTGGCGATGGGTCTCCTCGGGCCGTTCATCGGGCGCCTGTTCGACAAGGTGGGCCCGCTGCCGCTGACAGTTTCCGGCTCCGTCCTGATGGTGCTGTCGCTGTGGCAGTTTTCCATGCTGAATGCCGAGTCCGCCGTGTGGTGGATCGTGGCGCTTCACGTGGCCCTGAGCTTTGGCCTGGCGCTCCTGTTTACCCCGGCGTTCACCACCGGGCTCAACCCGCTGCCGCCGCACCTCTACTCGCACGGATCGGCGATCATGAGCACACTGCAGCAGGTGGCCGGTGCCGCCGGGACGGCGTTGCTGGTGTCGATCTACGCCGTGGTGTCGGCAGCGTCAGGCATCGTCGCAGGCATGCACGCGGCGTTCCTGACGGCAGCCATCATAGCCGTCGCCGCCGTCGTGCTTTCCGCCATGATGCGCAAGACGGCCGGTGCGGAGCACCCCGCCCCGGCCGCCCACTAACGCCCGGGTCAGGCCGTCTCGACAGGCCTGTCCGTGGCGTGTCCATACTGCGACCAGCCGCCGACGAACAGCCTGCCTCTCCCCGCCCCCAGTTGCTCCAGGACCAGCAGGTTGTGGCAGGCAGTCACTCCGGATCCGCAATATGCAATGGTGTCCTGGGCGGAGACAATTCCCGCACGCTCGAAATTCGCGCGTAGCTGGTCCTCGGGCAGCAGTCTTCCTGAGGAGTCGAGGTTCTCGCGGCAGGGAACATTCACGGCACCGGGTATATGCCCGGGGCGGGGGTCCACAGGGTCTTGGCACCCGTCGAAGCGGTCACGATTCCTCGCGTCCACCACCTTGTACTGATCAGACGACGCCTCCGAGATATCGGCAAGCAGGCTCTTAGGCCATGCATGGGCCGAGAATTCTCCCTCCCTTATTTGCGGGGCATCCTTGGCGAGTTGTCCTGGATAGCTGGCGATACCCCCGTTCAGGATCGCGGCGCTGCGGCCCGTGGATCGGAGCATCCAGACAAGTCGGGCCGCGATGACCCCGCCCGCGTCGTCGTAGGCGATCACGGTGTCTGAGTCATTTATGCCGGCTTCCCGCATCCCCTGGGCAAACACTTCGGGATCGGGCAGCGGGTTCCTCCCGGCTTCTTGCGAAGCTGGCCCGGAGAGCCACTGATCCATGTCGACGAAGACGGCATCCGGGATATGGCCGGCATCGTAGGCGTCCTTCCCCGAGGACCCGTCCAGGTACCAGCGGGTATCCACGAGAACGAACCGCCCTGCGTTGCCCGCGCACCAGTTCCAGTCGACAAAGGGCTGCAAGTTGGAGTCGCTATTGCTCATGATCGGCAGTCTAGAGCGATAGATCATATGTTGAGATTTCGATCTCAATATATGGAACCCGGGGTTCCTTCGCGGGAAGGCCCGAAGCGTCCCTTGGCGCGTTGGGGCCTGTAAGGAACGTCAGCCGGCGAAGAACTCGCTCAGTTCGGTGATCAGCTTGTCTGGCGCCCTGTTGACGCCGTCGTGCCCTGACCCGGGCAGGATGGTGTAGCTGGAACCTGAGAGGACGTCGTGGATCTGCCCGCATGCGATGCCGAAGTAGGCCGGGCTCTTTTCGCCGACAATGATGAGGGTCTCGAGGGGCAGCGCCAGGAAAGGCTCGGCCGGCATGTCCGCGGCGATGATCGCCTTGATCTCCCGGACGCCGGTCTTCATCAGGTCGCGGTGCTGTTTGCCGATGGGCGTCCCGGCGATGAGCTTGTTGGCGAGCGTCAGCATCGAAAGCGGCATCCGTGAGGACAGGGCCCCGCCCGTCTCGAGACCCCTGACCAGCACGGCGAGGGCGCGGTCGTCGTCGCCGGCCGCCGTCGCGCGTTCGTATTCGGAGATCCAGTCAGCCTTGACGCTGTGGTTGACGGACACGGCAGGATCGTAGACGGCGAGCCGTTCAACCGGAAGCGTGCGCGCCGCGTGCAGAGCAACCGCGCCGCCGAAGCTATGGCCGAAGACGTCCGTGCTGGCCGTGTGCTTCATGACGGTATCGAGGTCCCTGATGTCTACATCCAGCGTGTAGTCCCCGGGCTGCGGCGACGATTCGCCGCGGCCGCGCCGGTTGAACGTGTGCACCGGCCGACCCAGTGAAGCACTCAGCTTCTGGGCAAAGCGGGTGTAGTCCGCGGCGGTGACCATTGAAGCCTGCACGACGACGACGCCCGAGCCTGCCGAGGCCAGCTCGGCGCCCGTGGTGTACAGCTCCAGCGTTCCGCCGTCGGGTGTTGTGATGTTCTCGCGCGTCATGTTCCGAGCCTACCTGTGGCGGCTGGAACCGCACAGCAGCCGGGCGTCACAAGGCCCACAGGGCGTCAGCCCTTGAAGTAAGCGGAGATGTCCTCCACCAGCTCCTTGACCGCGGCGGGAATGGAGGCGTGGACGCATTTGGGCGAGACCTGGAAGGCGCTGCCGGGCACGGCCCGGTGCAGCAGTTCCGCCGTCACGTTGTAGTAGCTGGGGCTCTTGGCGCCCACCATGAACCTGGTGTTCGGCGGCAGCACGGAGAAATCGCGGGCGTGGTCGGCTTCGTCGAACGCGGCCTTGAGCTCACCCACCCCGCTGGGCATGAGCTCCTTGAACAAACGGTTCACTTTGGTCCGAGACACCAGCGCCATCAGCCCGGCGAGGACCGGCTCGGGGATTCTGGCCAGGGCTGTGCCGGGCTGCATGCCCTTCTTGAGCTTGGCCAGTGCATGGGGGACGTTGCCGGCATTGACCGAGCGTTCGAAACTGTCCAGCCATGACGTGTCCACGCTGCCGTCGATATTGACTGCAGCGTCGTAGACCGCGAGTTTGTCCGGCTGGTGCCGTGTTCCGGCGAACTCCTGGACAGCGTTCAGGGCCACCGAGCCGCCCAGGCTGTGGCCAAAGAGGTTGCGGGCGCCGGTGGTGTCCATGATGGTCCGGACGTCGGCGATCTCGGTGGCCATGGAATAGTCCGGCGGCTGCGGTGTGGAGTCACCGCGGCCGCGCCGGTCATACACGTCCACCGCCCAGCCGTCGCCGAGGCCTTTGGCCAGGGCTTCCGAAAACGGCCGGTAAATCAGTGCCGTGAGGAATGCCCCGCCGATCACCACGACCCGCCTCTCGCCGGGGGCATCCACCGTGCCGTAGCTGTAGAGAGCAAGCCGGCCGCCGTCGTGCGTGGGTACGGCCTGCTGCTTTACTGCTGCCCATTCCTTCACTGGTGCTTTTCCATCACGGGCCCATCCTAAAGCGGTGGCCCAGCGGGTGCCTGGCGGCCCGGATGCGCCGGAGCCGCAGCCCGACGTCGTCGGCCAGGAACCTTGCGGTGGTGAGCGCCAGGCGGTGGCCCGGACGGAGCGGCCCCTCGTGGAGCTGCCCCGGGACCAGTGCGAAGTCGATTGCCGGCACCGCCGCGGCGAGCTGGCGGCCGGTTTCGGCAAAGTACGCCGGGCTCCAGCCGCCGCTGAGCATCAGGGTGGGGGTGGTGATGCCGGTGAAGTCCTGGAGCTCGGCGTCGGCCTTGAGCACGGCCTGCATTTCGGCGAGGGCGGTGGGCAGCAGCTGCCGCATCTCGGCGCCCAGGCGGGTCCGGGCGGACAGGATGCTCAGCATGCGCAGCGCCCCGAGCGGGAGTTTGGAGACCGGGCCGGCCGTTTCCAGGCCCTGGACCAGATGCGCCCAGGCGTGGTCCAGCTGGCCGGCCGCCATGGTTTGCTCCAGTTCAGGGCGCCACCGGCGGCTGAGGCTGCCAGCGACGGAGACAGCCGCGTCATAAGTCACCAGCCGCCGGATCAGCCCGGTCCGGGCGGCCTGCAGCGCCACGAATCCCCCATAGCTGTGGGCCGCCACGTCAGTGGAACCAGTGGATCGGAGGACAGCGGCAAGGTCGCCGACTTCGGTGGCCGCGGAATATCCTCCCGGCTGTTCCGAGGAGCCCGCACGGCCACGGCGGTTGTAAGTGTGCACCGGCCGCCCCAGGAGGCGGGCAAGCTTCATGGCGAAGGGGCCGTAGAGGGCATCCGTCACCAGGGTTCCGTGAACCACGACGACGCCGGGTTGCGCCGGGGCGTCCGGGTCACCGGCCGCTGCGGCCGCGGAGGGGCCACAACAGGGCTGAAGGAGTGCACCTCAAGGTGCCCTTCGCCGTCGTCCGTCCTGATGGTCCGAGTCTCCACAGCTTCGAGTCTATTCCCCTCCCGAGGCCGCTCGGCCCGGCTCGTCCGGGCGAAAACGGCGAGGTGAGGGGGATCATGGCGGCGGGAAAAACCATGCTGCTGAACTCCCGGTAAACTTAGGGACTGTGACTTCCCAAAACACCCCCACCCCGACCAATGCTGCCGAGCCGGCGGACGCCAGCGAGCAGATGCGCATCCGCATGGAGAAGCGCGCCAAGCTGATTGAACGCGGCGTCGAGGCTTATCCGGTGGGTGTTGAGCGCACACATTCCCTCAGTGAGATCCGCGAAAAGTACGCGCACCTCGAAGCCGACGAGACCACCGGGGACACTGTCGGCGTCACGGGCCGGATCGTGTTCATCCGCAACACCGGCAAGCTGTGCTTCGCCACCCTCCAGGAAGGCGGCACGGACGGCAAGGGCACCCGGCTGCAGGCGATGCTGAGCCTGGCCAACGTGGGCGAAGAGGCCCTGGCTGAATGGAAGGCCCTGGTGGACCTGGGTGACCACGTGTTCATCCAGGGCGAGGTCATTTCCTCCCGCCGCGGCGAGCTGTCCGTCATGGCCGACTCCTGGTCCATGGCGTCCAAGGCGCTGCGTCCGCTGCCCGTGCTGCACGCCGGCCTCAACGAGGAAACCCGCGTCCGCCAGCGTTACGTTGACCTGATGGTCCGCGACGAGGCCCGCGAGATGGTCTACACCCGCGCCGCCATCACCCGCTCCATCCGAGAGAGCCTGCACCGCCGCAACTACGTCGAGGTGGAAACCCCGATGCTGCAGCTGGTCCACGGCGGTGCCCTGGCCCGGCCGTTCGAGACCCACATGAACGCCTTCGACCAGAAGATGACCCTGCGCATCGCCACCGAGCTGTACCTCAAGCGCGCCGTGGTGGGCGGCATCGACCGTGTCTACGACATGGGCCGGGTGTTCCGCAACGAAGGCGTGGACTCCACGCACAGCCCCGAGTTCACCACGCTGGAATGCTACGAGGCCTGGGCCGACCAGTTCGTGATGGCGGACCGGATCAAGGAAATCATCCTGGACGCCGCCGACGCCGCGGGTGTGGGACGGACCCTCCAGACCGAAGCCGGGGAGATCAACCTCGACGGCGAATGGGCCTGGCTTGCTGTCTACCCGGGTCTCTCCGAGGCCGTGGGCCAGGAAATCACGCCGGACACCACTGTGGAAGAACTGCGTGCCGTGGCGGCCAAGCATGACGTCAAAGTGGATCCCAAGTGGGATGCCGAGAAGCTGGCCGTTGAACTGTTCGGCGAAATAGTGGAACCCACGCTGCTGAACCCGACGTTCGTCTACGACTACCCGCCATCGGCGCAGCCGCTCGCCCGCCAGCACCGCGACGACGACCGGCTGATCGAGGCCTGGGACCTGATTATCGGCGGCATGGAACGCGGCACCGCGTTCTCTGAGCTCATCGACCCCGTGATCCAGCGTGAACGCCTCACCGAGCAGTCCAGGCACGCCGCAGCCGGCGACGTGGAGGCCATGCAGCTGGATGAGGATTTCCTCCGGGCGCTGGAGTACGGCGCCCCGCCCATGGGCGGCATCGGGCTGGGCATCGACCGCCTGGTGATGCTGTTCACCGGGGCCGGCATCCGCGAAACCATCCTCTTCCCGCTCCTGAAGCCCGAAGGACACTGACCGTGGAGTATGTAGCAGTCCTCCTGCCGTCCCTTGTTGTCGGGTTGCTGTTCTGGTTTGCCATGAAATCGATCTTTAATGCGGACAAGTCCGAACGGCAGGCCGAGGCACGCGCACAGGCTGAGGCCGACGCGCACGGCGGCGAATCCAATCATGGACCGAATGGCTCACCCAATACCGGCACCAATGCTGGCAATGGATCAAGCACAAACTAATACTTCCTGCTAATTCCTGCCCACCATTCACAGGAACCTTTTGCCGCTTTGACGTGTTGCCATAATAAGAGGGATACTTTTTACTGATACATCCTGCTTTTCTGCATACCCGTCCTTTCCAAAAGAGAGAATTTTTATGGCACAGAAAGTAAAAATCATCCTCGTAGATGATCTGGATGGGGGAACCGCGGACGAAACTGTCCGATTTGGCCTTGACGGCGTCAGTTACGAAATTGACCTGTCGGCGGCCAATGCTGCAGAACTCCGCTCCTCCTTGGAGCGGTTTGTTTCCAGCGCCCGCAAGACGTCCACCGGCCGCGCCACCCGTACAAAGGTCTCAGGCGGCAGGAACCAGGACTCTGCACAGATTCGTCAGTGGGCCAGGGAGAATGGCTATGCGGTTAACAGCCGCGGCCGCATCCAGGCTGAAATTCAGGAAGCCTACCAGAAGGCTAATTCCTAGCATCGACGCAGTTTTGCGCGCAAAAGCAATGCCCCTGCCAACTGGCGGGGGCATTGCCATTTGAATAGCGGAACCGCGGGGGTTGGGGCATCCCGTAAAGAGTCCGGATATTTCCGGTTATTACGCTTCGGAGCATGCTCTGTCGGGGTCCGCGGCAAATGGGCCGGCAGTTGGCCTGATTCCGGACGGCATTCAAAGCAATACGCGGCCCTGTGGTCAAAGTGCTGAAACTTGGGGGCCATCACTTCGTCGGATTCCCGGGCGGAATTCCGCCGGCGGGGCACTGTCGGGGCAGCCTCCGGCAGGTCGACCCAAGCTGCGCAACCTTCCCGGGTTTCCCCTGTGGCGAACACGCTCCACAAGTCGGGGTCTGCCACGTAGCATCAAAGTACGTCGTAGCTAGGAGTGTGGCGAAATGTTTGAGCGATTTACGGACCGTGCCCGTCGCGTAGTTGTGCTTGCCCAAGAAGAGGCACGCATGCTGAACCACAATTACATCGGTACTGAACACATCCTCTTGGGTCTGATCCATGAGGGTGAAGGCGTTGCCGCCAAAGCTCTGGAGTCCTTGAGCATTTCGCTCGACGGCGTACGCGAGCAGGTGCAGGAGATCATCGGCCAGGGCCAGCAGGCCCCGTCCGGCCACATCCCCTTCACTCCGCGCGCCAAGAAGGTGTTGGAGCTCTCGCTCCGCGAAGCGCTGCAGCTGGGCCACAACTACATCGGCACGGAGCACATCCTGCTGGGGCTCATCCGCGAGGGTGAAGGCGTGGCGGCCCAGGTGCTGGTGAAGCTCGGAGCGGACCTCAACCGGGTCCGCCAGCAGGTGATCCAGCTCCTCTCTGGTTACCAGGGCAAGGAGACCACCGGCGCAGGAGTCGGCCCCGGCCAGCCGGAAGGCACGCCTGCCGGATCCGTGGTCCTGGACCAGTTCGGCCGCAACCTGACCCAGGCCGCGCGCGAGAACAAGCTGGACCCTGTCATCGGACGCGAACAGGAAATGGAACGCGTCATGCAGGTCCTGTCGCGGCGCACCAAGAACAACCCCGTCCTCATCGGTGAACCCGGCGTCGGCAAGACCGCCGTCGTCGAGGGCCTCGCCCAGGCGATCGTGCGCGGCGATGTCCCGGAGACCATCAAGGACAAGCAGCTCTACACGCTGGACCTTGGCTCCCTCGTGGCAGGCTCCCGCTACCGCGGTGACTTCGAAGAGCGCCTGAAGAAGGTCCTCAAGGAGATCCGCACCCGCGGCGACATCATCCTGTTCATCGACGAAATCCACACCCTGGTGGGTGCCGGTGCAGCCGAGGGCGCCATCGATGCAGCTTCGATCCTGAAGCCCATGCTGGCCCGCGGTGAGCTGCAGACCATCGGCGCCACCACGCTGGACGAATACCGCAAGCACATCGAGAAGGACGCAGCGCTGGAGCGCCGTTTCCAGCCGATCCAGGTCAAGGAGCCTTCGGTTGCGCACGCGATCGAGATCCTCAAGGGCCTGCGTGACCGCTACGAGGCGCACCACCGCGTGACCATCACCGACGGCGCCCTCGCCTCGGCAGCCAACCTGTCCGAACGTTACATCTCGGACCGCTTCCTGCCGGACAAGGCCATCGACCTCATCGATGAAGCCGGCGCACGCCTGCGCATCCGCCGCATGACCGCTCCGCCGGAGCTGAAGGCCATGGACGAGCGCATCGCCGAACTCAAGATGGAGAAGGAGTCCGCGATTGACGCGCAGGACTTCGAAGGCGCCGCTTCGCTGCGCGACAAGGAGCAGAAGCTCATTGCCGAGCGGGCAGAGAAGGAACGCCACTGGAAGACCGGCGGCATGGACGACATCTCCGAGGTGGATGAGGATCTCATCGCCGAGGTGCTGGCGAACTCCACGGGCATCCCGGTGTTCAAGCTGACCGAGGAAGAGTCCTCGCGCCTGCTGAAGATGGAAGACGAACTGCACAAGCGCGTCGTTGGCCAGAATGAGGCCATTAAGGCCCTGTCGCAGGCCATCCGCCGCACCCGTGCCGGCCTGAAGGACCCGAAGCGTCCCGGCGGCTCGTTCATCTTTGCCGGCCCCACCGGCGTCGGCAAGACCGAGCTCGCCAAGGCCCTCGCCGAGTTCCTGTTCGGTGAAGAGGACGCCCTCATCACGCTGGACATGTCCGAATACTCCGAGAAGCACACGGTTTCGCGCCTCTTCGGTGCCCCTCCGGGCTACGTCGGGTACGAAGAAGGCGGGCAGCTGACCGAAAAGGTCCGCCGCCGTCCGTTCTCCGTGGTCCTGTTCGACGAAGTTGAGAAGGCCCACGCGGACCTCTTCAACTCACTGCTGCAGATTCTGGAAGACGGCCGACTGACCGACTCCCAGGGGCGCGTTGTGGACTTCAAGAACACCGTGATCATCATGACCACGAACCTTGGAACGCGGGACATTTCCAAGAGTGTTGCCACGGGCTTCCAGTCCGGCACGGACACGCAGACCGGCTACAACCGGATGCGCGCCCGGGTCACCGAGGAGCTCAAGCAGCACTTCCGCCCCGAGTTCCTGAACCGTGTTGACGACGTTGTGGTCTTCCCGCAGCTGACCCAGGACGAGATCATCGAGATCGTGGACCTGTTCGTGGGCCGCCTGGAGAAGCGCCTCAAGGACAAGGACATGGGCATCGAACTCACCAAGGCTGCCAAGGTGCTCCTGGCCACCCGCGGCTACGACCCGGCCATGGGTGCCCGGCCGCTGCGCCGCACCATCCAGCGCGAGATCGAGGACCAGCTGTCCGAGAAGATCCTCTTCGGAGAGATCCACCCGGGCGACATCGTGGTGGTGGACGTTGACGGCGAAGGCGACGACGCCAAGTTCACCTTCGCAGGGAACGCCAAGCCGCGTATCCCCGAGATCGCCCCGAGCGTCTAAGCACCAAACCAACGGCCCCGTCATCCCGCAAGGGAAGGCGGGGCCGTTGTCATGTCCGTCGCCTCCAGCTCGACACCGGCGACATTTGCCGCTTGCTGCTCCTTCGTCGCTTTGACGCAAGCTACACAAATGCCACCGATGCCTTCGCTTCTGTGATGGGCGGCTCGGCGACTCCACACGCGGCGGTGGCGGTCAGGCATTTGTGTAGGCGCCGTCTAAGCGAGGTACGAGCGAGGCGCCGGCAAATGTCTCGGCCGTCAGCGCCGCTCCCAGGTTCGTGCCTCGCCGTCGGGGTCTGAAAGTACCGTTTCACCGGTAGTGAACTTGCTGTGATCCAGCGCACAGCAGGTGTTGAATCTCCTCATGGCTTCCCAAGACTCAGCGATCCTGAGCGAACAACCCGCGACCCCATTTCACGACGTCGACCACTATCTCGCCATCCCCCGGGTGAGTGGCCTTGCGCTGAGCCCTGACGGAAAGCGGTTGGTGACCACTGTTTCCACACTTAACGGCAAGGGCACCGAATATGTAACGGCCCTGTGGGAATTGGATCCCGCGGGCGGGAAGCATGCCCGCCGGATCACCCGCAGCGCCAAGGGCGAGGCCGGGGCTGCGTTTGCCTCCACCGGCGACCTCTACTTCACGTCGGCGCGGCCCGATCCCGAAAGCCCGGACGCCGACCCCGTCAGCGCGCTCTGGCTGCTGCCGGCCGACGGAGGCGAGGCCCGTGTTGTGCACTCGCGGGCTGGCGGAATCAGCCACGTGATGTCGGCCGGGGACTCCGCGGCCACCTTCGTTACGGCCTCAGTTCTCGCGGGCTCCGCCGACGAGGAGGCGGACGAGGCGCGGCGAAAGAACCGCAAGGACAACAAGGTCTCCGCCATCCTGCACAGCGGGTACCCGGTGCGTTACTGGGATGCGGACCTGGGCCCGGACCAGCCGCGGATTTTCGCCGTGGAGCCTGGGGAGGAGAAGGAGCCCGGCAAGCCGGCAACGGTTGACGCGGCCGCCCCGCTGGAGCTCCGCAACCTGACGGCGGACGCGGCCGGATTGCTGCGCAACGCCGATTCGGTGGTCAGCCCCGACGGCAAAACCGTCTACACCAGCTTCAACAAGCCCCTCGCCAAGGCGGACTCCCGCTCGGTCCTGGTGGCCGTCGACGTGGCCACTGCGACGCATCAGATCCTGCTGGACCGCGAGGGCGTAAGTTATTTCGCCGGGCCGGTGAGCCCGGACAACCGGAGGCTGGTGGTGATGAGTGAAACCGACACCACGCCCCACCAGGCGCCGCAAGTCGGGCTTCAGCTGCTGGATCTGACGGGGGAGGGGCCGGCGGAAAGCCGCCTCCGTCCGCTTGCCGCGGACTGGGACCGCTGGGCCATCCAGGCGGTCTGGCTGCCGGACGGCTCCGCCCTGCTGGTGACGGCCGACGACGACGGCGCGTCCCCGGTTTTCCGGGTCAGCCCTGCCGGGGCGGGGGCCGGCGGCGGGGCCGAGGGTGCGGAGGTCACCCGGGTGACCCGCGCCGCGGCGGCCTACACCGATGTCGTGGTTTCGCCGGACGGGCTGAGCGCCTACGCCCTGCGCAGTTCCTATGAATTTCCCCCGGAAGCAGTCCGGATCGACCTGGCGACCGGTGACGTCACCCGGCTTCCGGCGCCGGCAGGGCGCCCACGCATCCAAGGATCCCTCGAGCGCCTCGAAACCACTGCCGCCGACAGGTCGAGGGTTCCTGCGTACTTGGCCCTGCCGGAAGGGGCCTCGGCGCAGAACCCCGCACCGCTGCTCCTCTGGATCCACGGCGGTCCCCTGGGCTCGTGGAACGCTTGGACGTGGCGCTGGAATCCCTGGCTGCTGGTGGCCAAGGGCTACGCAGTGCTCTTGCCGGACCCGGCCCTTTCCACGGGGTACGGGCAGGCCTACATCCAGCGGGGCTGGGGCCAGTGGGGCAAAGCGCCCTACACGGACCTCATGGAGATCACCGACGCCGCGGTGAAACGACCGGACATTGATGCATCGCGGACAGCCGCGATGGGCGGCTCCTTCGGCGGCTACATGGCCAACTGGGTGGCCGGCCAGACGGACCGCTTCGACGCGATCGTGACCCACGCCAGCCTGTGGGCCCTTGACCAGTTCGGCCCAACCACGGACGACTCACAGTACTGGCTCAAGGAAATGACCGCCGAGATGGCACTGGACAACTCACCCCACCTGCACGTCGGGAAGATCAGCACGCCCATGCTGGTGATCCACGGAGACAAGGACTACCGCGTTCCTGTCGGCGAGGGCCTGCGGCTCTGGTACGAACTGCTGTCCAAATCGCAGCTGGCAGCCGACGACAACGGCGAGACGCCCCACCGCTTCCTCTACTACCCGGACGAGAACCACTGGATCCTGCAGCCGCAGCACGCCAAGGTCTGGTACGGCGTCGTGGAGCACTTCCTGGCGAAGAACGTGCTGGACCAGGACTTGCCGCTTCCCGCTGACTTGGGGCTCTAGGCGAAGGAGGCTGGGGCATTTATGTAGCGTGCGTCTAAGCGACGAAGGAGCGAGCACGCGGTAATTGTCGCAGGCTCCGAGGCGGAGGTGGGGCGGACGTGAGTGTGGAGCCGAGCCGAGCCGGAGCCGCCGTAAGATTGGGGCTGTGACTGAGACTTTCCGCATCCGCCCTGCCCGCACCAGCGACGTAACTGCCATCAAGAGGCTCGTGGCCCCGCTGGCGGACAAGAGGATCCTGATGGCCAAGGAGACGGTGGCCTACTACGAAAGCCTGCAGGAGTTCAGGATCGCGGAGTCGGCCGACGGCGAGGTGATCGGCTGCGGCGCCCTGCACGTCATGTGGGAGGACCTGGCCGAGGTGCGCACGTTGGCGGCCTCGGACGCCTGGCGCGGTAAGGGCGTGGGCCATGTCCTGGTGGAAAGCCTCCTGGAGGAGGCCAAGGCGCTGGGCGTCTCCCGGGTGTTCTGCCTGACGTTCGAGGTGGCCTTCTTCAAGAAGCACGGGTTCGACGTCATGGCCGACCAGACGGCCGTGGACCCTGAGGTTTACTCCGAGCTGCTGCGCTCGCACGACGAGGGCGTGGCGGAGTTCCTGGACCTTGCCAGGGTGAAGCCGAACACGCTGGGAAACACGCGCATGATCAAGGCGCTCTAGGTCCTTCCCCGGGCGCGTCCCGATTATGTCTGACTTCTGGGGTCTTCCCATATATCGAATCGATGTATAAAGTTACTAAAGCTTGCTTAGTAAAACCCGAACCCCGAACCACTCGAAGGACTGAAATGCGCGAGCACGCCATTTTTCCGGATTTTTCGGCGTTTCAAATGGATCTGCCAACGGCGCTGACCGCACGCGATCCACTGAGCTGGCCCCGTGAGGCGTCGGCATTCCACATAGGCGCCGCGGCGTGGCCGGATTCCGTGCCTGACTCAAGCGGGAAGCGCTGAGGCGGGCTGGGAACACAAGCTGGGAAAGAAAAGGGACAGTCAATTGGGGGCTGTCCCTTTTCCTTTACCCCCCGGCTGACTGCCGTTTGGCGGAGGCGCTACCGTAGCCGGGGTGGCGGTAGTAGGGTCAAGACAAAGCCGCCAGGACACTCCAGGGAGCACTCCAATGAAGAAGCTGATCAACGATCCCCGCGCCGTAGTGGACGAGTCCGTGGAAGGCTTCGGTCTTGCCCATGCGGACCTCGTCACAGTCAGCGCCGAGCCGAAATTCATTACCCGCAAGGACGCCCCGGTGGCCGGGAAAGTGGGCCTTGTCAGCGGCGGCGGCAGCGGCCACGAGCCCCTGCACGGCGGATTCGTTGGGATGGGAATGCTCGACGCCGCGGTACCCGGCGCCGTGTTCACGTCGCCCACGCCCGACCAGATCATTCCGGCGACGCTCGCCGTGAACTCCGGCGCCGGCGTCGTGCACATCGTCAAGAACTACACCGGCGACGTCCTCAATTTCGAAACGGCCGCCGAAATGGCGGAAGCCGAAGGCGTGCAGATCCGCACGGTCCTGGTCAACGACGACGTCGCCGTGGAGGACTCGCTGTACACGGCCGGCCGGCGGGGTGTTGGCGGCACTGTCCTGGTGGAGAAGATCGCCGGTGCCGCGGCCGAACGTGGGGACGACCTGGATGCGGTCGCGGCCATCGGAGACCGTGTGAACCAGAACGTCCGCAGCATGGGCGTCGCGCTGTCCGCGTGCACGGTCCCGCATGCCGGCGTGCCCAGCTTTGACCTGGAAGAGAACGAGATCGAGATCGGGATCGGGATCCACGGTGAGCCCGGCCGGCACCGGATCCCCATGGAAAATGCCGATGCCATTACCGACCGCCTTCTTGAACCGATCCTGAGCGACCTGGGCATTGCCTCCGGAGACAAAGTGCTGCTGTTCGTGAACGGCATGGGCGGAACCCCGCAAAGTGAGCTCTACATCGTGTACCGCCGCGCAGCGCAGGTGCTGGCGGACAGGGGCGTGACGGTGGAGCGCTCGCTGGTGGGCAACTACATCACGTCGCTGGAGATGCAGGGCTGCTCCATCACGGTGCTGCGGCTCGACGACGAACTCACCGGTCTCTGGGATGCCCCGGTCCACACCGCCGCGCTGCGTTGGGGCGTCTGACCGTGGGGCTGGACGTTGACTGGGCCGTACGGTGGCTGACTCTTTCCGCGCAGGCCATGGCGGACCACCGGGTGGAACTGATTGAACTGGACCGTGCCATCGGGGATTCCGACCACGGCGAAAACATGGACCGCGGCTTCAAGGCCGTCATGGCGAAGCTTGCCGAGGCGCCGCCCGCCACGCCGGGGGCGGCATTGAAGCTCACGGCCATGGCCCTGATGTCCAAGGTGGGCGGTGCAGCCGGCCCGCTTTACGGCACCGCCTTCCTGCGTGCTTCCACTTCGCTGGGCGAGGTCGCCGAGATTGACCCTTCGGCCCTGGCAGCCGCGATCCAGGCCGCCCGGGACGGCGTTGTGGCCCGCGGCAAGGCGGAGTCCGGGGACAAAACCATGGTTGACGCCTGGACGCCCGCCGTCGACGCGGCAGCTGCGGCGGCCGCCGCAGGGGACGGCGACGTCCTCAAGGTCCTCCTCGCGGCGGCTGAAGCCGCGGAGGCCGGTGCCGTGGCCACTGATCCGCTCATCGCACGCAAGGGGCGTGCCAGCTACCTGGGGGAGCGCAGCGCGGGCCACCGCGACCCCGGGGCGGTTTCCACCGCCCTCATCCTGCGCGCCGCGGCCGGGGCGGCCGAATGACGGTCCGCCTGGTGGTGGTGTCCCATAGCGAAAAGATCGCCGACGGCGCGGTGGAGCTGGCCGCGCAAATGGCGCCCGACGTGGTGATCCTGCCTGCCGGCGGAACCGACGACGGCAGGATCGGCACCAGCCTGGAAAAGGTCATGGCCGCGCTGGACCAGGCAGCCGGCGAAGACGGCATCGTGGTGCTGACCGACCTCGGCTCCGCCGTGATGACCGCCGAATCGGCGGTGGAGTTCCTGGCGGATCCCGGCGCGGTCCTGTTGGCTGATGCGCCCTTGGTCGAGGGCCTGGTAGCGGCTGCCGTCGCGGCGCAGTCGGGGGCGGACGCAGCCGCCGTCAGGCAGGCCGCCGAGGCAGTCCGGCGCGCCCCGGCACCCGGGGCGCCTGGCGAAGCGGAGACGCTGGGGCCGCCCGAAGCTACTGGCGATTTCGAGCTGGTCAACCAGGCAGGCATGCATGCCCGTCCGGCGGCGAAGATCGCCGGGGGACTCGCGGGCCTGGACGCCGAGGTGACAGTCAACGGCGTGGACGGCGCCTCCATGACCGGCCTCATGACCCTGGGCGCGGGCAAGGGATCGGTCCTCCGCATCGAGGCCTGGGGGCCGGATGCCGCAAAGGCGGTCGAGTACGTCGGCGCCATGGTGGAAGCAGGATTCGGGGAGCCCTGACGGGGGCTGCTGTGCTGGTCAGCTTTCCTGCCGGAGGCCGTCGGCGTCCAGCACTGTGCCGGCCGTGATGAACTTCCCGCACTGCTCCCCGTACGGGTAGGCCGCCTTTGGCATGAAGCTCAGTTTGCGTTCAGGCAGTGGCGCGCCGACGCTGGAGGTGCCTGTGGCCGTGGCGTCAATCCGCGATTCCGTCAGGACATCCATCATCAGCATGCCCCGGAGCGTGCCGTCCGGCGAGGACGTTGCCGAACATGTCCCGTCGGGGCCGGACGCCGGTTCGCAGCCCAGGTCCACGGATACGCTGCCCGGCATGAGTTCCAGGTCGGCTTCCCGGCACGTACCGTCCTGGCAGGCTTTCAGATGGATGCCTTTGACGCTGGGCGCATAGCTGGCCGCAACTGTCAGGGCCACCACAGGCGCCTGGGCGATCGCCGGACACGGCACTGCCTCGGGCAGGCACGCGGACGGAATCAGCGACGTCGTGACCACCGCGAGAAGTACGCCCAAGCTGCGCATGCTTCAGGGTAGATCCGGCAAGGCCGGCGGCGCCAGCATCCGCGGGAACCATATCCGCGCCTTGACGGACAGGCCTCAGGCGGGGAGCCTGAGGCCGCCCGGGTGGAGCTCGGCCAGGCCATCGCTGACGAGCCCCGCCACGGCACGCTCCAGCTGTTCCGGTGCGGAATTCAGCCGGTGCAGCGCCGCGAGGGGGATGCCGATGCCGTCCGCTTCAAAGCCAAGGTCGGCGGGCGCCTGGTGGAACATTTCCGGTGCCACCGGCGCGTCCGCCATGCGGAGGACTGCCATCACGGCGCCCCGCACCTGCCTGTCAGTGCCGTGCCAGGACTGGCCCTTTGGCGTATACGACGGCGGCGGCTCGCCCGCGGCCAGCCACGCGCAGGCGCCCCGCACGGGGCAGTCACCGCACTTCGGCGCCCGCGCCGTGCACACCAGCGCTCCCAGCTCCATGACCGCCGCGTTCCAGCGGACGGAGAGCCCGACGTCGGCCGGCAGCAGTTCCCCCGCCAGCCGCATCTCCGCCGCGGTCAGCGACTGTGACGGCAGCGCAGTGCCCGAAAAGAGCCGCGCATGGACGCGGCGGATATTTGTGTCCACCACCGTCTCGCGGCGGCCGAAGGCGAACGCCGCGACGGCGGCTGCCGTGTAGCTGCCCACACCGGGAAGCTCCAGCAGCTCGGCGTAGTTACCGGGAACCTCGCCGTCGTGCTCTTCCACGATTGCGACGGCGGCCGCGTGCAGGCGCAGGGCACGCCGCGGGTAGCCCAGCCTGCCCCAGTGCCGGACTGCCTCACCGGACGCTTCGGCGGCAAGGTGTGCGGGCGTGGGCCAGCGGCTGAGCCATTCTTCCCAAACGGGCAAAACGCGGACCACCGGCGTTTGCTGCAGCATGATCTCGCTGACCAGGACTCCCCAGGCGGAGCACTCGGGCTCCCGCCATGGAAGCTCCCGGGCAGTGGCCCCAAACCAGGTGTCAAGGGCTCCGTGGAGGGCGGCCAGTGGCGGCAGCGCGGGGCGACTCGCCGGGGGCGTGGCAGTGGGTACGGCTAAGGCTTTGATGCAAATACTGTAGTGGATACCTGCCCGCAGTCCGCCTTCCGGCGTGGTGGTGCCCCAATGCGCCCGCTGTTCTCTAGCCTAGAAGGATGGTCAGGCAAGGCACTTCAGGAAAGAACCGTTCAAAACCGAAGGGCACCGCCGGCCGGCAATCAGGACGTCCGCCCTTGACGGCCGTCTACCGCCGTCGCAGGCTGTTCGTTGGCCTGGTGCTGCTTCTTATCCTCTCGGTGGCACTGGGAGGATTCGCTGCCGTGTCCGGCGCCATGAAGGGCGCATCCGAACAGGCCTCCGCCACGAACCGGAACGGTTCCGACGGCGAAACCGCCCCGCCCGTACCTTCCGCCTCGGCCACCCCCAGCATCCCGGCGACCCCCACCTGCGACCAGAGCCTGGTGACGGTCTCGGCATCGACCGACAAAGCAGCCTATGCCGCGGGGGAGAACCCGCTGCTCACCCTGAAAGTCACCAACGGCGGGAAGGTCGCATGCGAGGTAAACCTGGGCACGTCCCAGATGGAGTACACAGTGACCAGCGGTTCCGACCGGATCTTCTCCTCCGTTGACTGCCAGTCCGAGAGCGGCGACCTGGTGAAAACCCTCGCGCCGGGGCAGAGTGAAACCGCAAACTTTCCGTGGCAGCGCAACCGGACAGTGCCAGGCTGCGGTGCGGTGTCTGCCAAGCCCGGTGCGGGCGGCGCCTATTACATGTTCGTTGCCCGGTTGGGGACC
Organism: Arthrobacter sp. 24S4-2; assembly: GCF_005280255.1. NCBI lineage: Bacteria > Bacillati > Actinomycetota > Actinomycetes > Micrococcales > Micrococcaceae > Arthrobacter > Arthrobacter sp. 24S4-2. Next base: position 190,659 of record NZ_CP040018.1, read on the forward strand.
AAGTCCAGTTCAAAAGCCGTCTTCCAGCTTAACTGAGCCCCCTGATGGACCGATGAGGTGTTTAGAGGAACCGGTCCAGCAGGCTGGCTTCGGCCATCCGGCTCAGGCCCTCACGGACTGAGCGGGCGCGCTGGTCGCCGATGCCGTCCACGGTCATGAGGTCGTCGATGGTGGCCGCCATCAGGTACTGCAGGCCGCCGAAGTGGTCAACGAGCCGGTCCGCCACGGCCTTGGGTACGGCCTTGAGGCCGGACAGGAGGCGGTAGCCGCGCGGCTGCACCACAGCGTCGAGCGTGTCCACGCCGCCTGCGAAGCCGATGATGCCGGCGATCTTGCTGAGGTCGATGAGCTCGGTGGGGCCAAGGTTGAGCAGGGCGCTGACTGCGCCGTCGATATCCTCCGGGGACGCGTTCGGTCCGGCGTAGTCGCGGATGATCACATCGCTGCCGGGTCCGCGGCCCACCGTGAGCTCGTCCAGCTGGAGCGAAAGCAGGCGCCCGTCCTCGCCGAGTTCAAGGACGTACTGCGAGATCTCCTCGGAGATCCGGCGCACCATTTCCTGGCGCTGCAGTGTCACGGCGACGTCGCGGACCGTGACCATGGCTTCGATCTCCAGGGCCGAGAGCGAGCTGGTGACCTGGTCCAGGCGGGAGCGGTAGCGTTCCAGCGTGGCCAGTGCCTGGTTGGCGCGGGCCAGGACCTTCTCGGAGCCCTCCAGGACGTGGCGCAGCCCGTTCACGTAGAGGGCGATGATCTGCATTGACTGGCTGACGGAAATCACGGGGACGCCGGTCTGGATGGCGACGCGTTCGGCGGTGCGGTGCCTGGTGCCGGATTCCTGGGTTTCGATGCTCGAGTCCGGAACCAGCTGGACGGCGGCCCGGAGGATGTTGCCGGCGTCCTTGTCGCAGATGATGGCGCCGTCCATCTTGGCGAGTTCACGCAGCCGCGTCGGGGAGAAGTCGATTCCGATGTCGAATCCGCCGGAACAGATGGACTCGATGGTCCGGTCCGAGCCGAGGACAATCAGCGCGCCGGTGCGTCCACGAAGAATACGTTCCAGGCCATCCCGCAGTGGGGTGCCTGGAGCCACTCTGCCCAGAGTCGCCTTCAGCGAATCTTCAGGGCTCCGAGCCATAGATTTTCCCTTCAAAGGTGCAGACTGCTGCCTGCAGGTATGCCGGTTTTACCATTCCGCCGGCAGGATCAAAAGTACTCAATTTCCCGTCTGCTCCATCCTAGGGCCAAAGAGGGCATTAACCGCACGGACAAGCCTCAAAGTGGCCCATTTGGAATGCGCGGAAAATGCGCCCGGACGGCCCGGACGGTGGCGCCGGCAGGGGCCAGTTGGGAGTCCACCGGCGTCTCCTCCCACCCTGCGATAAACTGGGACCCTTGGCTGCACAGTCAGCACCGGCCGGCCCCACGTTGATCGCGTCAGTTCAGCAGCCCGGCCGACCAGTGCAGTTCAGCACCCGCGTTCGAATCCCTGACAAGCCCTCCATGCCGCAGCGAAAGTAGCACCGTGTCTCAAGAAGTCCTTAGCCCCGCCCGAGTCCATGAGATTCACAAACAAGCGGCCCGGCGTCGGACTTTCGCGGTCATTTCGCACCCCGACGCCGGCAAGTCCACCCTGACTGAAGCGCTTGCGCTGCACGCCAAGGTGATCGGTACGGCCGGCGCGTCCAGCGGCAAGGCCAACCGCAAGGAAACCGTCTCGGACTGGATGCAGATGGAAAAGGACCGCGGCATCTCCATCAGTTCCGCCGCCCTGCAGTTCGCTTACCGGGACACTGTGATCAACCTGCTTGACACCCCCGGCCACGCCGATTTCTCCGAGGACACCTACCGTGTCCTGGCAGCCGTCGACTGCGCCGTGATGCTGGTGGATGCGGCCAAGGGCCTGGAAACGCAGACCATGAAGCTCTTCGAGGTCTGCAAGCAGCGCAACTTGCCCATCATCACCGTGATCAACAAATGGGACAGGCCCGGCCTGGATGCGCTGGCGCTCATGGACGAAATCACCGAGCGCACGGGCCTCCAGCCGATGCCGCTGACCTGGGCCGTGGGCATCTCCGGTGACTTCCGCGGAGTGTGGGACCTCCGCAACGACCGCTTTGCCCGGTTCCAGCGCAACAACGCCGGCGCCAACATTGCCCTCACCGAGTACTTCACCCCGGAGGAGGCCGCCGCAAACCAGGGCGACGACTGGTCCAACGCCGTGGACGAAGCCGGGCTGGTGATCGAATCCAACCTTGAGTTCGACGTCGACGCCTTCCACGCAGGCAAGGCGACGCCCATCCTGTTCAGCTCCGCCGCCCTCAACTTCGGCGTCAAGGAAATCCTGGACGCACTGGTGGACTTCGCCCCGCCGGCGGCTCCCCGCCCCGACGTCGACGGCGACCCCCGCCCCGTGGACGCGCCGTTCGCCGGCTTCGTCTTCAAGGTGCAGGCCGGCATGAACAAGGCGCACCGCGACCACGTCGCCTTCATCCGAGTGTGCTCCGGCGTGTTCGAGCGCGGCATGGTGGTGACGCAGACCCGCACCGGGAAGTCGTTCGCCACCAAGTACGCCCAGCAGGTGTTCGGCCGTGAACGCGAGGTCATCGACGAAGCCTTCCCCGGCGACGTGGTGGGCTTGGTCAACGCCTCATCGCTCCGGGTGGGCGACAGCCTGTTCCTGGAGCAGCCCGTGGAATTCCCCGCGATCCCGCTGTTCGCCCCGGAACACTTCCAGGTGGCCCGCTCCAAGGACCCCAGCCGGTTCAAGCAGTTCCGCCGCGGCATTGAGCAGCTGGAACACGAAGGCGTCATCCAGGTGCTCCGCTCCGACATCCGCGGAGACCAGGCACCGGTGCTCGCCGCCGTCGGCCCCATGCAGTTCGAAGTGGTGGAGGACCGCATGGCGCACGACTTCAGCGCGCCCATGCGCCTGGAACGGCTCCCGTACTCCATGGCAAGAATTTCGACGGCGGACGCCATGCCTGCGCTGGCCAACGTGCCGGGCGCCGAGGTGCTGCTGCGGTCCGACGGCGAATACCTGGCCCTGTTCAACGACGTCTGGGCCCTGCGCCGGATCGAGAAGAACCACCCGGACCTGACCCTGGTGCCGATCGGCACGCACAACCCCGCGAAGTAGGGGCTGCCGGGTCCTTGCTTGGCGCGGACAGCAGCCGGGTCAGTGCTTCTGGGACTCCGCCGCAGCCTCGTCAAGGTCGGCCAGCGCAAGCGGATGCGCCGGTGCCTCCGCGAACGGGAGGGTGGCGGTCACCGCCAAATCCGGACCGACGTGCACCAGTTCACCGGCCGCCATGAGTCGCCACCCCGGGTTGGGATCCATCGGCTCGGTGGCGATGAGGACATGCGCCGAACGGGAAAGATCCCTGCTGCGGGCGTGGATTCGGGCGCTCCGGGCATCCAGGGGAGCAGGTTCGGCAGAAGCGGCGGGGTTCCGTTCCAGAATGTGCAGCTCATGGGTGGCCGGGTACCTGACCGCCCAAAGGTCCGTCGCCGTCGTCATGATGAGGTTGAGGCTAAATACGGGCAGCTCCCTGGCGACCCACCTGATGGCCTGGGTGATGCCTTCCCCGACATCGCCGCCTGCGCGCCGGCTCTCGGCAGTGATCAGCGCGAAGAGGCGTTCGCTGTCGGTTTGGCCGTGCACCAGATCCGCCGCCCCAAGCTCGGCCAGGCGCTGATTGATCCGCTCGAGGCCACCGAAGGCGCCGTTGTGGGCGAACAACCGCCCGTCCTGTTCAAACGGGTGGGTGTTGGCCATCGTGTGCGCCCCGGTACTGGCATAACGCACATGGGCAAGAAACGTTGTGCTCCTCAGATCCCGGGCCTCGCGTGCGAACGCGTGGTCCTCCCACGCGGCAAGCGGCTGCTTTGCCACGCGGGCTCTACCGTCCGTGTCAAAGGTGCCTATGCCGGCGCCGTCGGGCTCCCGCCGGCTCTGGGCCGACAGACTGTCCGGGGCGTCCAGGAGCCAGAAAGTCGCCCTGACAGGTCTGGAACCGGCGTGCAGGCCGAATAGTCGGCACATGGGCCCTCCTTTTTGTGCCGGCTAGTGGTGGAAAGCCTGGGTCTGCCCGCCCGGGGCATCGGTGCGGTGAGGCCGTCCAGGTAGGCGACCTCTTTCTTCAGGTCGGCCAGGAAGCTGGCTGCAAGGTCGCGGGTGAAGCCGTTGCGGACAACGATCCTCTGGACCGTAATCTCGCTCAGGCCGTCAGGCATCGGGTAGGCCGGCACGAGCCAACCGTTCATCCGCAGGCGCTCGGACAGGTGGTGAAGGTTCCAGTTCCCGGTGTGGCCGTCAGCGAGCTGCCACGCAAAAACCGGTATGTCGGATCCGTCGCTCCACAGGGTGAAGGCGTCCATCGCTCCGATTTCACCGGACAGATACAGCGCAACGTCCCGGGACGTGGCCTGGACCGACCTGTATCCGGCAAATCCGAGCCGGAGGAAGAGGTAATACTGCAGCAGCACCTGTGCGCCGGGCCGGGAAAAGTTCAGCGCGAAGGTGGGCATGTCCCCGCCGAGGTAGCTGACATGGAAGACCAGGTCATCCGGGAGAGCCTGCGCATCCCGCCACACGATCCAGCCGAGCCCCGGATACACCAGGCCGTACTTATGGCCCGAAGTGTTGATCGACGCGACACGGGGGAGGCGGAAGTCCCAGACAGTGTCCGGCTGCAGGAACGGGGCAATCATTGCTCCGGAGGCGCCATCCACATGGATCGGAATATCAAGGCCACGGCGTGCCTGGATCTCGTCCAGGGCTGCCGAGATCCGGTCGACGGGTTCGTACGCTCCCGTATAGGTCACGCCCATGATGGCGACGACGCCGATGGTGTTCTCATCCACGTACGTGTCCAGGTCGTGGCCGTCAAGCATCCGGTGTTCCATCGACACAGGGACAAAGCGGGCTTCCACGTCCCAGTAGTTGCAGAATTTCTCCCAGCACACCTGCACGGCTGAGCTAAGGACAAGGTTTGGTTTGTCCGCCGCCAGGCCGGCTGCTCGCCTGGCGTGCTGCCATCGGCGCTTCAAGGCAAGACCGCCCAGCATGCATGCTTCGGAGGAACCGATGGTGGATGTGCCGATAGCCTGGGCCGGATCGGAGGCATTCCACAGGTCGGCGAGCATGCGCCAGCAGCGGGTCTCGATCAGTGCCGTCTGCGGGTATTCGTCCTTGTCGATCATGTTCTTGTCGAAAGTCTCGGCATAGAGCTTCGAGGCTTCCGGTTCCATCCACGTTCCGACGAACGTCGCCAGGTTCAGCCGCGAGTTTCCGTCCAGCATCGCTTCGTCGTGGACAACCTGGTAGGCGGTCGACGGCAGGGATTCGCCGTCCGGAATCACGAAACGCGGGAAGATAGTGGATTCGCCGGGCCGGCTGAACAAGGGGTTCAGTTCAACTGCAGCGTTGGGTTCATGGCCTAATGTCCGGTGTGACCTGCTGATGGTTCGCTCCTCGGAATCGTCGCGGCACAGGCACGGCCTGCCTTGGTTGCCCACGCTACCCCGGGCAACCCCCGCGCCCAAGGCCCGCGCGTCCCCAAGGCCTGCGCGTCTTAGCGCCGCCCGGCGTGCAGAGCCAGCTCCAGTTCGAAGCGGGCGCGCGGGTCCTCCAGCGCGTCACCGAACAGTTCGCGCAGCTGCGCCGCCCGGTAGCCCACTGTCTGCGGGTGGATGCCCAGCTCGGCAGCCACCGGGGCGCGCTGGCCCCAGTTCCGCAGCCAGGAGAGAAGCGTCTCCGCCAGCCGCTCGCGCTGTGCCGGACGCAGCCCTCCCAGGGGTGCCAGGCGGCGCTCGGCGAGTTCCGCGATGGCCGAAGGTTCGGAGCCGAGAACAATCTGGGCCAGGTGTTCATCCGCCCAGATGGGCGGGTCTTCCGGGGCTTCACGCGGCGGCAGCACCGATGCGGCACCCACAGCGAGCCGCAGGGAATCAGGCACCTTTTCCCACCCGCCGGCAGGCCCCACGGAGGCGGACCTGCCCTTCAACACTCTCTCCAGCCCGGCCCTCCCGGCCGCGGATTCCCGTGCCGGGACAAGTGCAACGGCGTCCGTTTCGCGTTCAACCACCAGCGTGCCCGGCCCCAGCTGCAGCCGGAGCCCGGCGGCCCGGTCCAGAGGCAGCGTGACCACCACCAGCCTTGCCGGCAGGGACCAGTCGGCCATGGATGCGGCCTGGCGCAGGGCGGCCTCATCGGCCTGCCCCATCAGGAGCAACTCCAGGAGCTCGGTCCGCCGCCGGTCCACCGCTCCGGCGCGCTCGGACTGCTCAAAGGCGTAGGCTTCCGCGCTCACGGCAGACAGTTCGTCGATATAGGCCAGGATTGATTCGCCCAGGTCAACAACAACATTGAGGCCCAGGTCCTTTTCCACCGAGATCCGCGACATTTCCCGGAACGTCACCCGTGCACCCATCCGGTAGGCGCTCAGCAGCGCGTCCATGCTGCGCCCCTGGCGGAATTCGCCGCTGCCCAGCCCGGCCACCAGTTCCCGGCTCTCCTCGGACAGCGCTGGCAGCTTGGTGCCCGGCAACTGCAGGAACCGGTCCAGTGCCGCAGCCACGCCCCGCCGCAGGCCGCGTCCGAATCGTCCTTCGATGGGCCTGGCATAGGCGGGAACCAGCTGCGGAACGGCGTCGATGATGGCTTCCACAATGCCCGGCATCATAGGGCGGAGCAGATCGCTGACCTCGCGGGGCAGGGCGAGCCACGGCGGGTCGTACGTGGGGGCGGCAGGACTCTTCGACGCCGTAGGGTTCATGAGAGACTTCCATAAGTTGTTTCGGGGGAACAGTTTAGAACGTTCGATCGTATGCCTTGGGAGAAGAAATATGCCTCGGTCTAACATAAGGTTAATAACATGATCCGGCTCCGTAAGCTGGCGCGCGCCGCATCTGTACTCACCACCCCGCTAGCTCCAGAAGACATTCTGTCGCTTTTCAATCCTGTGTTCTCCGCACGCCAGCTCCGCGGCGTAGTCACCAGGGTGGTTGCCGAGACGGCCGATTCCGCCACCATCTTCTTCCGTCCAGGCCGCGGCTGGAAGGCCCACCAGGCCGGCCAGTGGGCACGCATCGGCGTCGAACTCGACGGCGTGCGGCACTGGCGTTCCTATTCCCTGAGTGCTCCCGCCGGCCAGGATCCCGCCATCACCGTGACCGACGTCGGCGCCGTTTCCGGCGTCCTGGTCCGCAACACCCGCCCCGGTGACGTGCTGTTCCTGGCTCCGCCGCAGGGCGACTTCGTCCTCCCCGAGCACCCCCGGCCGCTGCTTATGCTCACCGCCGGCAGCGGCATCACGCCCGTGATGTCCATGGTCCGCACGCTGGTGCCGCACCGCCCGGACGCCGACGTCGTGCTGATCCATTCAGCCCGGACCCCGGAGGACAGCATTTTCCGGGAAGAACTGTCGGAGCTTGCCGACCAGTTCCCCAACTTCAAGGTCATCCACTGGTCTACCGGCGAACGCGGCCGGGTGGACTTCTCCTCTGCCGCCGTGCTGGACGAACTCTGCCCGGACTGGCGCCACCGCGCAGCCTACGCCTGCGGCCCTGAAGGGTTCCTGGACGACGCCGAGGCGCTGTGGTCTGCAGAAGCAGCTGCTGCGGCAGCGGGCAGCGCCGCCGACGGGGAATCCCACCAGCCGGAGGGGCCGTTCGCGGCCGACCCGATCAACCTGATCATCGAACGTTTCACCACGAGCCTGGCCGCCGGCGCCGGGCACGACGGCGGACTGGTCACCTTTGAGGCGTCCGACCGTGAGGTCGAGGCGGACGGAAGCACCCCCCTCTTGGACGTCGGCGAAGACGCCGGAGTCCTGATGCCCAGCGGCTGCCGGATGGGCATCTGCCACAGCTGCCTCACTCCACTGCGGGCCGGACATGTCCGCGACCTCCGCACCGGCGAAGTCCACGGCGAACCGGGCCAACTAATCCAGACGTGTGTTTCGGCAGCCGCCGGACCCGTTAACCTCGACATTTGAGGAGCACCACCGCATGGCAATAGTTACCAACCACGAAGCCGAGACCACGGAAGACACCGTTGTGCCGTCCTCGGGCGACGACGCCGCATTGCAGGCGAAGGAGGCAGCCGCGGCTGCCTCCGGCGTTGTTAAGACGCGCCGCGGGGCGCTGGCCACTTCCGGCAGCCCGTTGGTCCGTCCTCCGGCCGCAGCGCACCTCTCCGACGAGCAGGTGGCCGAGCTGGGCCGCGAACTTGACGCTATCAAGGACGACATCCTGGCCAAGCGCGGTGCCTCCGACGCCGCCTATATCCGCCGCATGATCAAGATCCAGCGCGGCCTGGAGATCTCCGGCCGTGCGACGCTCCTGGTGAGCCGGAACAAAGGCGCCTGGATTGCCGGCACCACCCTGCTGAGCCTGGCCAAGATCCTGGAAAACATGGAGATCGGGCACAATGTGCTGCACGGCCAGTGGGACTGGATGCGGGACCCGGACATCCACTCCACCACCTGGGAATGGGACTTCGTCACCCCGGCCCGCGCCTGGCAGCACACGCACAATGACCTGCACCACCGCTGGACCAACGTGGTGGGCAAGGACAACGACGTCGGATATAACCTGCTGCGCATGGACGCCCAGCAGGAGTGGAAGCCGTTCAACCTCGGCAACCCGCTCTACAACGCCATCCTGGCCCCGGTATTCGAGTGGGGCATCGCGATCTACGATCTCGAGCTGAACGACTACAAAGAAGGCAACAAGTCCAAGGAAGCGCTGGTCAAGGATCTCAAGGCCCTCGGTGTCAAGGCGCTCAAGCAGTTCACCAAGGATTACGCCGCCACCCCGGCAGTCGCCATGCTGACCGGTTCCGGCAAACAGGCGCTCTACGGCACGCTGACCGCCAATGCGGTACGCAACGTCTGGGCCCACGCCGTGATCTTCTGTGGTCACTTCCCCGAGGGGACGGACACCTTCACCGAGGAAATGGTGGAAGGGGAGACCCGCGGAGACTGGTATGTGCGGCAGATGATCGGCTCCGCCAACATCTCCGGTTCCAAGTTCATGCACCTTATGACCGGCAACCTGTCACACCAGATCGAGCACCACCTTTTCCCGGACATTCCGTCCAACCGCTATGCCGAGGTGGCGCCGAAGGTGCAGGAGATCTGCAAGCGTTACGGCCTGCCGTACACCACGGGCCCGATCTGGAAGCAGGTCGGCTCCACGTGGGCCAAGGTCTTCAAGCTGGCACTGCCGCCCAAGAAGGCGTAGGCACCGACGCCCGGGGACTGGTTTGAAGAAGGGGCGCCTGCCATTGCGGCAGGCGCCCCTTCTTGTGGCCTGATGGTCCCTCAGGCGAAGCGGGCCGGGCGGAAGGTGGCCAGCATGGGGTGCTTGTTCCCTGTCATGATCTCGCCCGCGAGAAGTTCTCCGGCGATGAGTCCGAGCGTGGCCCCGGAGTGGGTGAAGGCCACGAAGCAGCCGGGCACTTGGCCCAGCTCGCCGAGGACGGGTTCACCGTCGCCGGGAATTGGCTTGTAGCCGATCTTCCAGGACGCCGGCTTGAGCTCGGGGTTGCCGGCGATGAGCCTGGATGCCTCATCGGCCAGTTCCTGGACCACATCATCGGGGATGCTGAACGAGCCGTCGGCATGCTCTGTGATGTGCTCCTCGTACCAGTCGTGGTCCAGGGCAAAGGTGTTTCCGGGGTTGGGGCGGACAGCGGCCCGCGGGGTATTCATCACGGCCTTTACTTCATGGTCTACCGGCTTGGTCAGAACAAGCATCGAGACCGGGGAACCGTTCGGGATCTCGACGCCGAGCGGTGCCACGACGGCGGGCGTTGCGGCGCCGCAGGCCACCAGCACCGCATCGGCCTGGTAGGTCTCGCCGGCCGCCGTCTCGACGCCGGCGGCCCGCCCGCCGTCGACCGTTACGGATGCTTTGCCGGCGTTGAGGACGAGCTGGCCGCCGAGGGCGTGGAATTCCTCCATGAGGAATTCCACCAGGTCCGGGAGGCTGACCCAGCCTTCCCCGGGATTGAAGATGGCGTTTTCCGGTACTGCACTGGAATCGATGCCGGGGGTGACGGCGGCGATGTCCGCGGGTGCAAGCAGCCTGGAGTCGTAGCCGACGGACTTCTCGTAGGCATGCCGGGCTTCGGTTACGGCATGTTGTCCGGCTGCCTTCCACATCAGGCCGCCATCGAACTGCAGCCATTCCCTGCCCGGATCTGCTGCGAAGAGGGTGCGGTAACGGTCCACGCCGGCGAGGCGCAGCTGGTGATACGGGGTGGATCGCTCGCCGGCGGAATTCAGCCAGGAGAGCGAGCGGCCGGTGGCTTCACTCGCGAGGCCCTGTTCGGTCAGCAGGACCACGGATGCGCCTTGGCGGAGCAGGTGGACCGCGGTGGAGACTCCGAGGATGCCGCCGCCGATGATGGCGACAAGTTTGGTTGAGGCGGTGGAGGACATGCGTCTTCCCTTTCTTCGGTGATTGATGTGCTTGGTCGCGCGGGATGTCCCGCGGGCTACGCGAATGCGTGGATTTCTTCGATGATCTTGAGGACTGCGAGGGACTCGGCGGGCTGAACCGGTAATGGCCCCTGGCCCCGGAGGGCCGCAGCGAGCTCCGCGTAGAACCGGGGGTAGTTACCCCGTTCGGCCGGCACGGGTGTGGCATCTCCGTCAGTTCCCAGGACCCCCCAAGAGTCCTGGGGATCCACGCCGTAGGCAGGATCCGACGGCGTCTTTCCAGCCGCGAGGGCCTGCTCCTGGCTGTCCAGGCCCCACTTGGTGTAGCCGGCCGCCGAACCCAGGACGTGAAAGCGCGGACCGACCTGGGCGGCCATGCCGTTCATCCACAGCCTGGACCGGACTCCGGATTCGTGGAACAGGGACACGAACGCTTCGGTGTCGGCACCCTCCGGGTGGGAACTGTGGTTTGCCGTCACCCCATGGCTGTCCTGGACAGGCCCGAACAGCTGGACGGCCTGGTCTATCAGGTGGGCGCCGAGGTCGTGGAGGATGCCGCCGCCGTCCGCCAGGGTGGCGGTGTCGCGCCAGTTCCCGAACCCTTCCGGCCGCCACCATTCAAAGCGCGACTCGAAGGTGCGGATTTCACCCAGAGCGCCCTCCCGCACGAGCTTTTGGAGCGTCAGGAAGTCGGCGTCCCACCTTCGGTTCTGGAATACCGTCAGCTGCACGCCGGCGTCGGCCGCACGGGAGATGAGCTCCTCGCCGTGAGCCGGCGTGGTGACGAACGGCTTGTCCACCACCACGTGGAGGCCATGGGCCATTGCCGTTGCGGCCAGGTCGAAATGGGTGAGCGGTGGGGTGCCAAGGACGACGAGGTCAAGGCTGGCGGACAGGGCGAACAGGGCCTCCGGCGTCGGAACGATCCGGGCTTGCGGGTAGCGCCGTGCCGCCTCGGCGGCGCGCTCCGGGTCCGCCGTCACGATCACGTCGAGGGAGTAGGCAGGATCAGCCGCGATCAGCGGTGCGTGGAAAACACCGCCCGAGACCCCGAAGCCGACGACGGCGGTCCGGATGGGTGCCGTTGAAGCATCAGGCATTACAGCACCTCCGAAAGGAAGCGCTGGAGACGTTCGCTGCGGGGGTTGTCGAACAGTTCGGCGGGTGTTCCGGACTCCACGACTTCACCTTCGTCCATGAAGACCACCTGGTCGGCGACTTTGCGGGCGAAGCCCATTTCGTGGGTGACCACGAGCATGGTCATGCCGCGCCTGCCGAGGCCGGCCATGAGGTTCAGCACGCCCTTGACGAGTTCCGGGTCCAGGGCACTGGTTGCCTCGTCAAAGAGCATCACTTCCGGCTCCATGGCCAGGGCGCGCGCGATGGCGACGCGCTGCTGCTGCCCGCCGGAGAGGTCCCGGGGCCGGTGGTCAGCGCGCTCCGCGAGGCCCACCTCGGCGAGGCGGCGCCGGGCGCGTTCCCTTGCCTCCGCCTTGGACATGCCCTTGACGCTCCAGAGCGCCAGGGCCACGTTTTCCAGGGCCGTGTGGTCCGGGAAGAGGTTGAAGTGCTGGAAGACCATGCCGATGCGGCTGCGCAGGAGGTCCGGGTTGACCTCGAGGGCGCTCTCGCCGGCCAGCAGCACGTCCCCGCTCTTGGGTTCATGCAGGCGGTTGACGCCGCGAAGCAGCGTGGACTTTCCGGAGCCTGAGGGCCCGATGATGCAGGTTGTGGTTCCGGGGGCGACAGTAAGGCTGACGTTGCGGAGCACCTCGATGTCCCCGTACGCCATGGTCAGGTTCTTCAGTTCCAGGCCGGAGCCGTGGAAGGTCTGGCTTTCCGCGGCGGCGGCCGTGTTGGCGGTGTTGCTTGCGAGGCTCATGTGTTGCTCCCGGTGATCAGCGGCGAGGCCGCGTCGAGTTCTTTGACTTCATTCAGTCCGCTGCTGGGGGCCGAGGGGCGGCGGCGGCCGGTCCGGAACCTGTTGTCGAAGTAGTTGACCAGGTGGGTCAGGGGCACCGTGATCACCAGGTAGAAGATGCCTGCCATGACCAGCGGTGAGAGGTTTCCGGACAGTACGGCCGCGTCCTGTCCTACACGGAAGAGCTCACGCTCGCTGACGAGCAGGCCAAGGAAATAGACCAGGGATGAGTCTTTGACGATGGCGATGAACTGGTTGACCAGGGCCGGGAGGACGCGGCGGATGCCCTGCGGCACCACCACCAAGGCCATGGACTTGGCGTAGCTCATGCCCAGTGCGCGGCAGGCTTCTCCCTGGCCTTTGTCCACGCTTTGAATGCCCGCGCGGAAGATTTCGCCGATGTAGGCGCTGGCGATCAGGCTCAGTGCGATGATCCCCAGCGGGTACGGAGAAGGGCCGAAGATCGACTGGCTGAGCCGGGCAAAGCCCTGCCCGATCAGCAGGATGGTGAGGATGGCGGGCAGGCCGCGGAAGAGGTCGGTATAGATTCTTGCCGGGACACGCAGCCATTTGGACGGTGAGATGCCCATGACCGCGACCATCATGCCCAGGGCGACCCCGATGATGGTGGCGGCGATGGAAATGATCAGGGTGTTGAGAAGGCCCACTCCGAGGAGTTGGGGCAGGACTTCGGCCATTGCGCCGAAGTCGAAAAAAGTACGGATGATGGTGTTGAGCCAGTCCATGGTTGCTCTCAGACGTAGGTAGCTTGTGAATCCCGGGCCGGCCGCGGATGGCGGCCGGCCCGGTCATTGGCAGCCGGACTCTTTACCGGGCAGGGGCGCCCGGCGATCGGCTTGTGTCGGACTACTTGCTTGGGGCGGGAGTAGCCGTCTGTTCTGCCTTGGGCAGGTACTGCTCGGGCATCGGGGACCCCGGGAACCACTTCTGGTAGAGCTTCTTCCAGGTGCCGTCTTCCATGGCTTCTGCCAGTCCCTTGTTCAGGGCGTCCTTGAAGGTGGTCTTGCCCTTTGCCACGGCGAACCCGGCGGGAGCATCGAAGGACGGGATATCGGCGGCGCTGACCAGGCCGAACTGTTCCTCGTAAGCCTTGGCGGCCTCGTAGTCCAGGAAGTGCGCATCCACTGAGCCACTGTTGACCGCCGAGATGGCCGTGTTATTGTCCGGGAAGCGCACGAGGTTGGCCGAGGTGAAGTTCTTGACCGCATAGGCTTCCTGCAGCGTTCCCTGGACCACGCCAAGGCGTTTGCCGGAGAGCCCGTTCGCGTCCTTGATGCCTGAGGTCTTGGTGGTGATGACCGTCAGGTAGCCGGCGAGGTATCCGTCGGAGAAGTCGACAGTCTGCTTGCGCTTGTCCGTGATCCCGATGGCGGCGACGCCGGCGTCGAACTGGCCGTTGGCGACGGCGGAGAGCAGTCCGGAAAAGTCCTGTCCGGTGAAGACCACCTTGTCCACACCGGCCCGGTGGGCGACGTCCTTGAAGAGCTCAACGTCGAAGCCGGTGAAGTTGCCCTGCGCATCAGCGAAGGCGTAAGGCTTGGAATCGCCGAGGCTCGCGACGCGGATGGTGCCGGGCTGGATAAGGCCGTAGGGGTTATCGGCGGCAGTGGAGGACGAGGCGGGCGTTGATCCGCCGCAGCCTGAAAGTGCCAGGAGGGTGGCGACGGCAGCCGCAACGATCACCCCCGGGCGGAAGTTCAGTCGTTTAGTCACAGAGTTTTCCAATCTTGGGAAGCAAGCGGCCTTCGGCCTTTTCGAGGACCCTTGCTGAGTCCGGTCTCACCAACTAGGATTGAGACCGGACTCACAGTGGGTTGCTAAAAATGTAACCTAAGCCACAGTGGCCGTCAAGGCCCCTCCGGAAGGCATAAATGAGCAGTAATGGTTCGAGGCGACGGGACACCACAGTCGCCGATGTCGCAAAAGCCGCCAATGTGTCCAAGGCACAGGCCGCACGCGCCCTGGGGAACTACGGGGCCGTAAGTGACGACGTGCGGGAACGGGTGCTGGCCGCTGCGGAGGAGCTTTCCTATCGCCCCAATGAACTCGCGCGCAGCATGAATACCGGGAAATCCAACACCATCGGGGTCGTAGTGGGGGACATCGAAAACCCTCACTTCGGACTTGCCACGAGGGGCATCACCGACACTGCGAAGAAGAGCGGCTTCAACGTCATCCTGATCAACACCGATGAGGAAAGGGCGGCGGAAGTCGAAGCCGTCCAGGTGCTCTTGGACAAGCGGGTGGACGGCCTCATCGTGGCACCCGCGTCGTCGGTCGAAACACAGCATCTGCAGCACGTCCAGGATTCCGGGCGCCCCCTGGTGCTTCTGGACCGCGCTGCAGACGGCCTCCAGGCGGACACCGTTACCGTGGAAATGACCGGCGTGGCATATGAATCCACCCGGTACCTCATCGAAGCCGGGCATCGGAGAATCGCGTTCATCTCCACTCTTAAAACCGCTGCCCCCTACCGCGAGGGGGCGCAGTTGGATTCCTCGCAGATAGCCGAGCGTGTCAGCGGCATGAGGCAGGCTTTCCTTGAATCGGGCCTGACGCTTCCCGAGGACCTGGTGCGCCTCAACGCCGGCGACGCCGAATCCATCCGGAACATCACACGCGAGGTTCTCCTCAAGCCCGATCCGGCAACCGCAGTAGTCGCCTCGGACGGCCTCATCGCCCTCAGCGTCGTTGAAGCCATCCAGGAGCTGAACCTCTCGATCCCCGAAGACGTCTCGTTCCTGATGTACGACGACTTCGCCTGGACGCGACTTACCAATCCGCCGCTAACTGTCATCGCCCAGCCTGTCTACGAGATGGGCGTGGCGGCCGCGGAAGCACTGATCCGGCAGATCGAAGGCCGCAAACCCGCAGCCATCGCTCCCACGTTCAGCGCACGGCTGATCAAGCGGAGCTCAGTCGGCGCACCACGGTCATCGGAGCGCCCGAGCAAAGCTGTCCCTAGCCGATAAGCAGGCTCAGCGCTTCCGTCAGGTGTTCCACTTCCCGGACGGAGAAACCGGCCGGAATGGGGCCGGGGCCGTTGTGGCTTGCCGGGACCACGGCGTGGGTGAAGCCTAAGCGGTGGGCCTCCTGGATGCGCTGGTTGATGCCGGGCACGGGCCGGACTTCGCCCGCCAGGCCAACCTCGCCGAACGCGATCAGCCGGATGGGCAGGGGCTTCCGCGCCTTGGCCGAGGCCACCGCCAGCGCAACCGCCAGGTCCGTGGCGGGTTCGCTGAGCTTCACGCCGCCCACCGTGGCCACGTAGGAGTCGTCCTTGTGCAGCAGGCACCCCGCGCGCTGCTGCAGGACGGCCAGCAGCATTGACACGCGCGAACTGTCCAGGCCACTGGTGGCGCGGCGGGGCTGCGAGTTGGGGCTCTCGGCGAGGAGCGACTGGACCTCGGCAAGCAGCGGCCGGCGGCCTTCCATGGTCACGGTGATGCAGGTGCCGGACACGGGCTCCTTGGTGCGGCTGACGAACAACCCGCTCGGGTCCGCCAGGCCAACGATGCCGTCCTCGTTCAGGTCGAAGCAGCCCACATCGTCGGTGGGTCCGTAGCGGTTCTTCACCGCCCGCAGCAGGCGCAGCCTGGAGTGCCGTTCGCCCTCGAACTGGCACACCACGTCCACCAGATGCTCCAGCAGGCGGGGCCCGGCGATGGAACCGTCCTTGGTCACGTGGCCCACCAGGAGTGTGGTCATGTTGCGACGTTTGGCCGCGGCGATGATGGAGGCGGCAACTTCGCGGACCTGCGAGACGCCGCCCGCACTGCCGTCCACGTCCGCGCTGCTGAGGGTCTGCACGGAGTCCACAATGAGCAGCCTCGGCTCGATTTTCTCCACCTGGCCGAGGGCCTGGCCCAAATCCGTTTCAGCCGAGAGGTACAGGGAATCCGCAACCGCGTCTATCCGCTCGGCCCGGAGCTTCACCTGCGCCGCGGACTCCTCACCGGTGACATAGAGGACGTCCTGGGCCGTGCGGGCGAACTTGGCCGCGACGTCCAGCAGCAGGGTGGACTTGCCCACTCCGGGTTCGCCGGCCAGCAGGATCACGGCGCCCGGCACCAGTCCGCCGCCCAAAACGCGGTCCAGCTCGTCCACTCCGGTGGGCAGGAACGCCGCCGTCGTCGCGTCCACCTCGGCAATCCGGCGGGCCGGCTCCAGAACTGTTGTTGCCGCCGTCGTGCGGGCCACCGCGGCGCCGGTTTCCTCAACGGTGCCCCAGGCCTGGCACTCGCCGCAGCGTCCCACCCATTTAATGGTGGTCCAGCCGCACTCGGCGCACTTGTAGGCGGGCGCCTTGGACGCCCGGGAAGTCTTTGTTGCCATGGGTTCCACCCTAGCCGGGGGCAACGACACCGGGGCGACCGCCACTTTCAGCAGCCGCGTCAGCAGCAGTTACAGCGGCGGGAGGATGTCCCGGGCTTCCTTCGAGTCCATCCCGGTGGCCTCCAGCAGGTCCACCATCAGCGGGCGGAACAGCATGACCACGGTTTCGCCCTCCAGCCGCTGCACGTCCAGCAGCCGCGGATGCAGCCGCCCGGCGATCTCGGCCAGCTCCAGCCGGGATGTGCGGAGGTGTGCGCGCCGGGCGCCTTCATGCATTTCCGCCAGTCCCAGCGACAGTTCGTCGATGGCTGCCGCGGTCTCCTGCAGGACCTCCGCGATGTTCTCCGTTGCTTCGTCCGACAGTGCCGCATGGTTGATGGCGCTGGTCAGGCGGCGGGCGAAAACGCGGCTATTGCGCAGGGCGAGGTCGATGTAATCCAGCGACTGCTCCAGCCGGTCGATCTCGTCGCGGTGGCGCCGGTAGGCCGGGGCCAGCGTGGCCACCTCGCCGGAGGCCCGCAGGGACTGGCGCATCGAGTCCACCAGCGGCTGGCAGTTCCGGCCGCGGACCAGGGCGTGCCAGGCCTCGGTGGAGTCGCTGTTGGTCAGCGCGGAGGCGCATTCCCGGAGCACCTCGGCAAGTTCGTGCAGCAGCTTCTGCACATCCTTCCGCGGTTCCCGGCGGGGATCCTTGGGCACCAGGATGGTGACGAGCAGGGCACAGGCGCCACCCACCACGGCATCGAGGCTCCGCGTGAAGGGGCCCCCGGCCGGAGCCGGGAGGAGCACCACAAGCAGCGACTGCAGCGCCAGCTGCGTGGTGAAGATGGTTCCGCTGTCCAGGAAGCGGGCCAGCAGAATGGAGAACAGAAGTACGACGGCGGCCTGCCAGATCCCGGCGCCCAGCCAGTGCAGCAGCAGGTCACCCACCGCAATGCCGATGGTGCAGCCCAGTCCCACTTCAATGACCCGGCGCAGGCGCGGGTCCCGGGAGAAGCCAAGCGCAATGAGCGAGGACGTGGCGGCAAAGAGCGGACCGGAATGCCCCAGGACATACTCGGCGAAGGCATAGGCTCCCACGGCGCAGACCGTCATCTGGATGGCCGGCACCAGGGAATTCCGGCTCCGGACCACACCCGTACGGATCCTGGCTCGCAGGAATCTTCTGCTTGCGGAAATTCCAGTCGCGGCGGCCATGCGTTCCAGTCTATTCACAGGCGTTGTCCTACGGCCGGAGATGTGATGTGCGCAATGGTGACGCTGCACATGTAAGCCGATGTCCCGCCGTCGTTCACCCTCCGTTCACCTTGGTCCACATATCCCGTTACCTGAGGCCCATACCTTCAATGGAGGTACAAAAAGTACGCAACTTCTTATGTTCGGACGTCTCCGGTCCGATACGCATCAGAAAATCCCTGGAAGGGGTACATCTAGTGAAGGCATTCCGCTTCGGCCGCCACGCGGCTCTCGCTGTCATCGCAGCCGGCGCACTCGCGCTCACCGCCTGCGGTTCCGACAACCCCGCGGGTACCGCGCAGTCCGGTACACCGTCCGCCGCGGGAACCAAGGTCACCGGCACCCTGACCGGCATCGGCTCGTCTGCGCAGGGTGCAGCCATGGACGTCTGGAAGACCAATTTTGCGTCTGCAAACCAGGGCGCCTCGGTGCAGTATTCCCCGGACGGCTCCGGCGCAGGACGCAAGGCAATCATCGACGGCTCGGCCCAGTTCGCCGGTTCCGACGCCTACCTGAAGGATGAAGAGCTCGCCAGCTCCAAGGAAAAGTGCGGCTCTGAGGGCGCCATCAACATCCCCGTCTACATTTCCCCGATCGCGATTGCCTTCAACATTCCTGATGTCAAGGAACTGAAGCTGGATGCACCCACAGTGGCGAAGATCTTCCGTGGCCAGATTGCCAAGTGGAACGACCCCGCCATTGCCTCCATGAACCCGGACGTCACCCTTCCCGACCTGAAGGTCACCCCGGTCAACCGCTCGGATGACTCCGGCACCACCTCAAACTTCACGGACTACCTGGCCGCCGCCGCACCGGAGGCCTGGACCGACAAGGCTTCCGGCGTCTGGCCCGCATCCCTGAAGGGCGAAAACGCCAAGGGCACCTCCGGCGTGGTCAAGACCGTCACCGACACCGCGGGCGCCGTGACCTACGCCGACGACTCCGCAGTCAGCGGCAAGCTTGGCATCGCCCAGATCAAGGTCGGCGAAACCTTCACCAAGATCTCCGCTGAGGCTGCCGCCAAGGCCGTTGACGCCGGCAAGCCGGTGGAAGGCCGTTCGGCCAACGACCTGTCCATCAAGCTGGACCGCAAGACCACCATCGAAGGCGCCTACCCCGTAGTCCTGGTTTCCTTCCACGTTGTCTGCTCCACCTACGACAAGCAGGAGACTGTTGACCTGGTCAAGGCCTTCGAGACCTACGTGGTATCCGACGCCGGCCAGACGGCAGCAGCCGACGCCGCGAAGTCCGCGCCGCTCTCCAAGACCCTGCAGGACAAGGCAGCCAAAGCCATCGAATCCGTCAAGGTCAAGTCCTAAGGATTTACGTTCCACAAACAGGCATAGTGGAAACACCAGCCTGACCCAGGTTCCCTGATCCGGGGGCGGTCACCGACCGTCCTACGGCGCAGGGAACCTGGGTGTTTGTCCGAAGTACAGCCAGTTTCACGGCTGCTGATGCCGGATCAGTCCGGACGCGGCAGTCGGTTCTATTCGAACCCAAAGGATCGTTTTGTGACCACCACCTCCCTGACACAGTCCCGGGGCGCAGGCCGCGCCGGGGACAAAGTCTTTTCCGGAGCCGCCCTGGCCGCAGGGTGCCTGATCCTTGCCGTCCTCTTTGGCGTTGCCCTGTTCCTGGTGATCCAGGCGATCCCGGCCCTGGTGGCGTCCCCGGACAAGATCCAGGGCGGCGAAGGATTCTTCGCCTACATCTGGCCCATCGTCGTCGGCACCCTGAGCGCGGCCGTCATCGCCCTGGTCATCGCCACTCCCGTTGCCATCGGGGTTGCGCTGTTTATCTCGCACTTCGCACCCCGCAGCCTGGCCTCCGGCCTGGGCTACGTGATCGACCTCCTGGCAGCCATCCCGTCAGTGGTCTACGGTGCCTGGGGCGCCGCCTTCCTGGCCAAGGAAATCTCCCCGGCCTACGAATGGTTGGCCACGAACATGGGCTGGCTGCCCATCTTCCAGGGTCCTGCGTCCGCCACCGGCAAGACCATCCTGACCGCCGGGATCGTGCTGTCCGTCATGGTCCTGCCCATCATCACCTCCCTCAGCCGCGAAATCTTCCTGCAGACCCCCAAACTGCATGAGGAAGCCGCCCTGGCACTGGGTGCCACCCGCTGGGAAATGATCAAGATGGCCGTGCTGCCCTTCGGCCGCCCCGGCATTATCAGTGCCGTGATGCTTGGCCTGGGCCGCGCCCTCGGCGAGACCATGGCAGTGGCCCTGGTGCTCTCCTCGGGCGCCCTGACGGCCAGCCTGATCCAGTCCGGCAACCAGACCATTGCCGCGGAAATCGCCCTGAACTTCCCGGAGGCCAGCGGACTGAAGGTGAGCACGCTGATCGCGGCAGGCCTGGTCCTGTTCGTCATCACCCTGGGCGTCAACATGATTGCCCGCTGGATCATCAGCCGGCACAAAGAATTCTCGGGAGCCAACTAATGACCTCCACGCTTACCCCGGTCCGCAAGCGTTCCGCGCTCACCAAGGGCCAGCTGCCCAAGGTCGCGCCGTACCTTGTCCTGGCCCTGGCGCTCATCATCGGCGCCGCCATCCTGGCCCTGGTCGGCTTCAACGCCTTCGGCTGGGGAATCGTCTCCGCGATCCTTTTCACCGTCGGCCTGGTGGGCTGGAGCGCCGCGGTGGAAGGAGGCCGCAAGGCCAAAGACAAGCTGGCTACGTGCCTGGTGGTCGGTTCCTTCCTGGTGGCCCTGCTGCCCCTCGTCTCCGTGATCTGGACCGTGCTGGTCAACGGACTCCCCGGCCTGTTGGATCCCGGCTTCCTCACCACCTCCATGAACGGCGTCACCGGTGCCTTTGACAACAAGAGCGTTGAGGAAGGCGCCCCCGTTATCGGAGGCATCTACCACGCGCTCATGGGCACCATCCAGATCACCCTCCTGGCCACGGTCATCTCCGTTCCGGTGGGTCTGCTGACCGCCGTGTACCTCGTGGAGTACGGCGAGGACCGTACGCTGGCCAGGGCAATTACGTTCTTCGTGGACGTCATGACCGGCATTCCGTCCATTGTGGCCGGCCTTTTCGCCGCGGCCTTCTTCTTTGCCATCGTGGGGCCGGGCACCAAAACCGGCGCCGTCGCCGCCGTCGCGCTTTCCGTCCTGATGATCCCGGTGGTGGTGCGCTCCAGCGAGGAAATGCTCAAGATCGTCCCCAACGAACTCCGCGAGGCGGCGTACGCCCTGGGCGTCCGCAAATGGCGGACCATCCTCAAGGTGGTCATCCCGACGGCGATCTCCGGCATTGCCTCCGGCGTCACCCTGGCCATTGCCCGGGTGATCGGCGAGACCGCCCCGATCCTGGTGACCGCGGGTTTCGCCACCAGCATCAACAACAACATCTTCAGCGGCTGGATGGCCTCGCTGCCCACGTTTATTTACACCCAGATCCTGAACCCCACGTCGCCGTCCACCCCGGGCCCGTCCTCCCAGCGGGCCTGGGGTGCCGCGCTGGTGCTCATCATCCTGGTCATGCTGCTGAACCTCGGCGCCCGCCTGATCGCCAGGATCTTCGCACCCAAGACCGGCCGCTAGGCAGCCGGTAAAATTCAATTCGTACCCAGCAAGTGAAGGAATACCATGTCTAAGCGCATCGACGTCAAGGATTTGAACGTCTACTACGGCAAGTTCCTGGCCGTTGAAGACGTCAACATCAACATCGAGGCCAAGTCCGTCACGGCATTCATCGGCCCGTCCGGCTGCGGCAAGTCCACATTCCTGCGCACCCTGAACCGCATGCACGAAGTGATTCCGGGCGCCCGGGTGGAAGGCGAAGTGCTGCTGGACGGGGACAACCTGTACGGCCCCGGCGTGGACCCCGTGACAGTGCGGTCGCAGATCGGCATGGTGTTCCAGCGCCCCAACCCGTTCCCCACCATGTCCATCCGGGACAACGTCCTGGCCGGCGTGAAGCTGAACAACCATAAGATGTCCAAGGGCGAGGCCGATGCCCTGGTGGAGCGTTCCCTGCAGGGCGCCAACCTGTGGAACGAAGTCAAGGACCGCCTCGCCAAGCCGGGATCCGGACTCTCCGGCGGGCAGCAGCAGCGCCTCTGCATCGCCCGCGCCATCGCAGTGGAACCGCAGGTCATCCTGATGGACGAGCCCTGCTCGGCGCTGGACCCCATCTCCACCCTGGCCATTGAGGACCTCATCAACGACCTCAAGGACCAGTACACGGTGGTCATCGTGACCCACAACATGCAGCAGGCCGCACGCGTCTCGGACCGGACCGCGTTCTTCAACATCGCCGGAACCGGCAAGCCGGGCAAGCTGATTGAAGTGGGCGACACCCACACCATCTTCAGCAACCCCACCCAGAAGGCCACGGAAGACTACGTCTCCGGCCGCTTCGGATAACCGCACCTGCGCGTGCGCCGGTGGTTGAGCCTGTCGAAACCTAAAGGTCCGTGAGTGGGGAGAGCGACAGCTCCAGCACGAAAGCCGCCGCCGCCGTGACTACCGGCGTGAGGACCCAGAACGCCAGGATCCGGAGCACGAGCCTGCGGTTGGACACCGGGAAGCCCTGGTTGCTGCCGGCGCCCAGCACGGCCGCCGTCACAGTGTGGGTGGTGGACACGGGCCAATGCAGCCCGATTGCGCCGAGAAGCAGGATGACCGAGCTGTACAGCTGGGCCACGAAGCCGCGCAGCGGATCGATTCGGGTCAGCTTGTAGCCGATGGTGTACGAAATGCGCCAGCCGCCTGCCAGGGTTCCGGCGGTCAACATCGTGGCGGTGAGCAGAGCCACCCACGCCGGCATGGCGCCGCCGTCGGACAGCCCCGAAGCCAGCAGTGCCAGCAGCAGCACCGCGCTGGCCCGCTGGCCGTCCTGCAGGCCGTGGCCGAAGGCCACCGCCCCGGCCGCAATGGCCTGGGTCCGGCGCGAGCGGCTGTTGACCACGCTGGGCGGCGTGTAGCGTGCCGCCCAGGTGGCCGGCCACACCAGCAGGTAAGCGCCCACGAAGGCGATCACGGGGGACAGGACGAGGGGCAGCACCACTTGGAACAGCAGGGAGTCGTCCACGCCGCTGACGGCGTTGCCGCCCACCAGCACGCTGGCCAGTCCCGCGCCGGCCAGCCCGCCCACCAGGGCATGCGTGGATGAGGACGGAAGGCCGCGCCACCAGGTATAGATTCCCCAGAGTACGGCGCTGATCAGGCCGGCGATCAGGATGGTCAGGCCGTTGTCGCCTTGCGGGAGCGAGACCCAGCTCCTGCTGACCTCCAGCGCCATGGCCGCGCTGAGCGCCGCGCCGGCGAAGTTGAACAGGGCAGCAAGCAGAACCGCCACCGTGGGCGTCAGCGCCCGGGTCCGCACCGCCAGCGCCACGGACGCCGAAGCGTCCCTGAAGCCGTTGAGGAAAGTAAACCCGGCAGTGGCCGCAACTACCACAGCAAAGAAAAACATGGTCACGTCAGGATTCCTTGACGATGATGCTGCCTACCTGGGTGGCGATGCGCCGCATGTCCTTGGTGACCTCGACCAGTTGGTTGGCGATGTCCCGGTTCCGGGCGTACTGGGTGGACTTCATGTCTTTGAGCATGTCCGCAACCCAGACGCGGTGTGTCCGTTCCGCCCGTTTGGCCAGGCGGAGAATCTCGATCCAGTAGTCCTCGAGATCGTCCAGGTTGTTCAGCTTCCGCATCGCATCCACGGTGAGCTCGGCCTGCCGGCTGATGATTTCCAGCTGGTCGGCTGCTCGTTTGGGGAGGCGTTCAAGCTTGTAGAGGGCCACGAGTTCCGCGGCGGCGTCCAGCTTCTCCATGGCCTCGTTGAGGTAGCGGGAGAGGGCATACATGTCTTCGCGGGGCAGCGGATTCACGAAGCTGGTGCGCATGTGGGTGAGCAGGGCGAACTGCAGCTCAGCAGATTTTGCCTCGTGATTGTGCATGTCTTCGACCAGCCGGTTATGTTCCGTAGCCGGGACACCGAGGATTTCGGCCAACGTTCCGGTGGCGAGGACGATCTGGCTGGCCATCTGCGAGAGGAGGTGCAGCCCCGCGGGCTCCTGCGGGAAGAGGCGGAGCTTCACCTTCGGGTTCCGGTGAGGGTAGGGGACTGCAGGGAAATTGGCCTCCGGGCCATGGGACTTGACGTTGACCCGCACATGGGGATTACTTTACCGGCAGATACACCCGGGCATAAAAGTGGTGCCGAACCGGATACGCCTCTCGGCGGTAGGCCGCTCTAGGCGGCTAAATGTTGAAGCCCGGGGGTTTCGCGGTTCGGCACCAGTTTCAGTTTTCTACTTTGGCTGAACCAAGTCAACATTGACAGCCGGGCCCCTCCGTGCGTAACAGGGGCGGACTTTCGGATCAGCCGCCGTCGATTGGCGGGTCAGTCCAGTTCGCCGAGCCGCCAGGCGTTCGCGGCGTGCTCCAGGTCCTCGGCGGTCTTCACCAGCAAGTGCGAATTCCGCGTTAGTTTGCTGGCATGGTTCTCGTTGGTGTGGTCGGCGCCGTCGGCCAGCGTGGCCTGGCCCAGGGCCACCACGCGGCAGAACGCGGCGGAACGTTCCAGCGCGACGTCGAACTCGCCGTCGAACGCGCCCGAGAGGATGGCATCCGCCATGGTCTTCATTTCGTCCGCTCCGGGCGGCTCGGCAGCGCCGGCCACCACATTGGAAACCTGGGCGGTGTCCTTGCCCGCCTTGAAGTAGACGGAGATACGCTCCGGATCCTGGATGGTCGCGGCGCGCAGTGCGTACAGGCGCCAGAGGGCGCCGGGCAGGGAGCGTGCCGGACTTTCGGCCCACATCTCGGCGATGGCGTCCAGGCCCTGCTCGTCCGCGAGCTTCACTAGGCGCTTGGTCACCCTGGGGTCATCGCTGTCGCGGCCGTGGCGGACCAGCGCCTGGGCTGCCAGGTGCGCGGCCTCGGACACGCGCGCAGGATCCGCGCCGCCCGCGAACGGCTCAAAGTCGATGGGCGCAAACGGTTTGGGCTTGTGATGCCGGTTTGCGCCGCCGTAGGCCTTGGATCCTGCTTGCTCGCTCATGCCCCCACGCTACTCCTGTGCTGTTCTGTTATCGAGCTTGCCGCCGGGCGGCTTAAGGAGTATTGGAGGCAAGCGGAATAAGTGCACGACGGCGGCACTCGCCGTTGTGCAAAAGCTGCCCCCGCGGTGGGGTACAGTGTTTAAGGTCCAGAAATGGACTGGGCTGACAGTCCGATTGCGTACGTTCGCCGTCCGCATTTTGGCCGTTAGCTGGGGCCTTTAGCTCAGTTGGTAGAGCATCGGACTTTTAATCCGTGGGTCGTGGGTTCGATCCCCACAGGGCCCACTCTTTTAGCGAAGAGTGGAAAACCTCCGGCTTCCTGGTAACAGGAGGCCGGAGGTTTTTTGTTGTGCCCCGTCAATTCGAGCGTGTTGAAGTTACGCGGGCAGCCCCAATCCCGAACGGCCCCGCAGACAACCTCTCCGGACAGAGAGGTCAGGGCCCGGCGATCTGCAGCTCAGGCCGGCTTGGTGGTCGTACCGGCAAGGCGGCGGATCAGGGCGAGGCCTGCCGGTGTTCCCGGCCAGTGCCGGCCCAGGGGAGCGTCGCCGGCTTTGCGGATGATGGCGCGCAGGACCACGGCCACGATGATGACGTCGTCTGCGTAGCCGATCACGGGAAGGAAATCCGGGACCAAGTCGATGGGAGAGGCAAGGTAGACCAGCAGCAGGACCAGCCTGATCCGGATCCCGCGAGGCAGTGTCCGGTCCGCGGTCAGCCTGCGCAGCAGTGTCAGCAGGTCCGGCAGCAGCCGCATCGCCTCCTTCATGCCAACCGTCTCCGGGTGTTTACGGGCGTAGAGCGCCAGAAGGACCAGCAGGACAGCGTAGATCAGGACCACGCCGCCGATGATGGCGATCACCGCGTCCCACCAGTTCATTCAATGACCTCTTCGCTGGTCGTGTAAGTGAGTGCATGGCCGCTCCGCGGGCCGCATCAAACGATCACGGCGGCTGCGGACTGAGGCTCATCCCCGCCGGACCACACACCGATAATCCATTTAGCCTAACGTGCGGGGGCACTCCGGACTTCCGGACGGCACCCTGACGCTCCTGCAGGAAACGGGCCCAAGGAGGGCAAAGTCCCTCAGGTGGACGGGGCAAGGCAGCTCGTGACAGATGCTGCCCAATTCTTCCGGTGCGGGCTTAGCCTTGTTGTAATGGTGATGGATCCCACCGGAACCGGCTGCTTGCCGGTTCGGACCGCCGAGGTGGCTGATGGGTCCTGCCCCGAGTGTGAAGGGCAGGTAGTCGCCATGGCAGGAAATCGAATCGACCCCGGGATCCCGGCAACGCCGGAAAGGGATAGGCTCACCGGCGTCTTGGTGCCCGTGCGCCCGTTGGATCTGTCCGTGGAGGAAGTGCGCCAACTGTGGTCGTTCATTCACGGGGACATCATGGACGGGAGCATGCGCCGGTTGCTGCGGGCATCCCTCGGGTTGTGTCCCCGGCACAGCTGGGCCTACGCGGTCGTGGAGATCGAATTGTGGCAGGCGGGCGCGGGAGTTCGGGGAGGGCACCAGCCCTTCGACGTCACGGTCCTCTATGAGGACCTCCTGGACCACGTCGCCGATGGGCTGGACCGGAGGAGCTCTCTGTTGCTGCGGCGTCCGGACGATGTTCTCCTGCCGGTCGGGCCGTGCCGGATCTGTGAGGACATGGCCTCGCCTGCCCTGCCCGGTCTGCGGATGGGCTATGCGAACTCCAACACCGAAGCTCTTACCGTGGAAGCGAACGGGCTCGCACACACCAAGGCATGGTGCCGGGAAACCCTTCCGCTCTGGCGGAGCAGGACCTGCCCCGACTGTGACCCCGGCACACCAGAGGGTGCCGGGGATCCGGTTTTGTTGTGCCGGTTCCACCTGGCGGCACGCCGTCCCCTGCCTGAGCGGCTGCGGCACGCGGTGGCCTCGCGGCTGCGGGCGATCCGTAAACGGGTGAGGCACCTGACCGAATCCATGACGGACTATGGGGCGCCGGTTGGGGCCGAGGAGAACGCGTCCTGGATCGAAGCCATCGGTTCTTTCGCCGGCTGGGGCCTGCCCCTGTACCTGGCTGCCGATTACACGGAACCGGGGACCGAAGAAGACAGCCAGGGCGCCGGGCAGCGGGATTGACCGCGTCACAGGGTGGCGGCCCCCGCTTCTGTCCCTGTAGTCTCTGTTTCACGGTGATGGATCCCGCCGGAACGGCCCGCGTCTAGGTGTGGCTGTTCGAACCGCCTCCTGGCTAATGGTTCCTACCTTTGCTGATACGAAGGTAGGTGAGCCATGCCCGCACCCGGCACACTTGTTTTCCTCCGCCGCGGCCAAAGTGTCCTGAACGCCCAGAAGCGCTTCACCGGCCTGCCCGACCCGCCCCTAACCCGGGACACTACTCGAATGGTCCTGGACGTCCTTGGCGCCGCAGCCGCCCCATCGCTTGCGGCATGGGAGTTGAACGAACGCAGCAACGGCTCCCTGACCGGCAGGGACAGGAGTGAACTGCTCAGCGAGCTCGGGCCCGAGGTGTTCCGGTTCTGGCACCAGCACCTCCGTCCCCGGATCCGGGAGGAAGAAGACGTCCTCGTGATCGGGCACGGCAACGCGCTACGGGCCCTGTGCCTTGTCCTGGACCGGCTCTCCCATGTTGAGGTCGAGGTCCTGAACATCCCCACCGGACACCCGCTGGCCTATCAAGTCAGCCCTGACCTCGTGCCCGTGGTGCGGGGCGGAGAGTATCTGAATCCGCTGGCGGCGGCCGTCCGCGCTGGTCGCCCCGGGCGGAACCTGAGATGAAGACGAGGAAATGGAGACACTCATTATGAATGAACTACAGATCACCGGCGTGCGCGCCCTGCAGATCCTGGACTCCCGCGGCTATCCCACAGTGAAAGTCTGGCTCCAGCATTCCGATGGGGCCGTGTCCGTTGCTTCCGCGCCGTCCGGGGCGTCCACCGGCGCGCATGAGGCGGTCGAGCTGCGCGACGGAGGCCAAGAGTACTCCGGCCGCGGCGTGCAGAAAGCTGTGACCAACGTCAGGACCGAAATCGCCCAACTGCTTACCTCGCGGAGCTGGAAAACACTTTCGGACGTAGACCAGGCACTCCTCGGGCTGGACGGGACACCAGGCAAGTCACGGTTGGGGGCCAATGCCATTGTCGCGGTGTCGATGGCCGCCACACGGGCCTTCGCGACAGCGGCCGGGCTGCCGCTGCATGTCTGGATCGCCCAGACCCTGAGCCGGTCCGGGCGGCTGCCGGTGCCGCACTTCAATGTCCTCAACGGCGGCCAGCACGCCGCGAACCCCCTCGAGTTCCAGGAATTCATGATCGCCCCCGCCGGTGCGCCCTCCTTCGCCGACGGGCTCCGCTGGGGATCGGACGTCTACCACGCCCTGTCCCGGCGGCTGCGCCAACAGGGCCTTGCGACCGGTCTGGGCGACGAAGGCGGCTACGCCCCGGCCATCGCCCGCCCCGAGGAGGCACTGGATTTGATCGTGGCCGCCATTGAGGACGCCGGCTACACGCCGGGCCGGCGCGGGATCGCGATCGCCCTGGACCCCGCCGCGAACTCCTTCTACGCCGACGGGACCTATACGGTCGCCGGCAAGGCCCACACACCGGAGCAGATGATCTCCTACTACGACAGGCTCATCACCGATTACCCGATCTGGAGCCTCGAGGACCCCCTCGCCGAAGAAGACATCGACGGGTGGACGGCACTTACTGCCGCCCTGGGGAACAGGGTGCAGGTCGTCGGGGACGACCTCTACGTGACCTCCGCGGATCGGGTACGGGACGGCATCCGGGACCGCTCCGCGACAGCGGTGCTGATCAAACCGAACCAGGCCGGGACCGTGAGCGAAACGTTCGACACACTCACGGCCGCATCCAAGGGAGGATTCGGGGCGATGGTCTCGCACCGGTCCGGGGAAACCGATGATACGTTCGTGGCGGATCTCGTCGTGGGATCAGGCTGCGGGCAGCTGAAATCCGGGGCGCCGGCCCGCGGGGAACGCGTCGCCAAGTACAACCGGCTCCTGGAAATCACCGACGAGGACCCCTCGATGCCCTACGGCCCCACGGGAACACATCTCAACGACGCCAACGCCAAATGACAGGAGTGCCCATGAATGAACCAGCCAACGAGACCCGGCCCACCACGGGGCCGACGCCCTATCTCCCCCGCCGGATCACCGGTCCCGTGCTGATGGGCGTCGTGCCCGGCCAACCCCTGGCCGTCGCTCACCGGGCCGCGGAACTGGCCCACAGCCTGAACGTCAAACTGATCTGCGCGTACGTGGACGTCACCACCTACCTCGCCGAAGAACCCGACGGCAGAGTCGAAGCCCTGCCCATTGATCCTGACGGGATCGATGACGACATTGAAGGGATCCGCGCCGGCATCAGGGAACGGCTCCAGGACGCCCTGGACGGAAGCGGGATCCGCTGGTCCTTCGTGACCCTCGCAGGGGACCCCGCGCGGGCCCTGGGACGGCTGGCCGAGTCGGCGGAGGCCTCCATCATCGTCGTCGGCACCCGTGAACGCGGTCTGGGAGCCCGGTTCGAGGAGCTGCTCGTCGGCTCCGTTGCGGTCCACCTCACTCACCGCCAGCACCGCCCCGTCCTGGTCGTCCCCCTGGCACCCCACACCAGACACCACCGGCAGGAGGGCCACTGATGGAACCGCCCGCCCACGAAACCACCGCGGCCCGCCGCCCCGAAACCGACGTGACGGGCACCAACCGGCCACCCATCGACAGCGACCCCGCGCAGACCAGCGCTGATGAAACAGATGCGGGCACGCTTGGTGAGGCGCGCGCCCACCGCCCGGTGCACCTGCACCCCGGGCTCGTGCTCGTCGTCATCACCGGGGGTGTGTTCGGAGCCGTGGCCCGTTACGGCCTCAGCACGGTCCTGCCATCCCCGGGCGGCTGGCCGCTGCCCACCCTGATCATCAACCTGGCCGGGGCGTTTTTCCTCGGTGTCCTGCTGGAGGCCCTGGTGCGCCGCGGTCCCGACGCCGGCAGGCTGAGGATGGTCCGGCTGCTCGCCGGCACCGGCTTCATGGGCGCCTTCACCACGTACAGCACCCTTGCCCTGGAAACGAACACCCTGCTCGGTGCAGGACGGACCACCGATGCGCTGGCTTATATGGCGGCCACGTTGATCGGCGGCGCCGCGGCAACCGTGGCCGGGATCCGGGTTGCCTCGGGCCAGCACAGCAGGATGACCGCCCGACGCCGGAAAGCGACCCTCCACCCCGACCGGCAGGAGAGCAACCCGTGAACGTCCTGACCATTCTTTTGCTCGGACTCGCCGGCGGTCTCGGTGCCGGGACCCGCTTCGTGGTCGACGGGCTGGTCCGCTCCAGACTCCGCACCGCCCTCCCCGTCGGCACGATCGCCATCAACATCACCGGATCCTTCGTCCTGGGACTGGTCGCCGGGGCCGTGATCGCCCACGCCGCGCCCCTCGAGCTCCAGGCCATCGCCGGCACCGGGTTCCTGGGCGGCTACACCACGTTCAGCACGGCCAGTTTCGAGACCATCCGGCTCATCCAGTCCCGCCGCACCGGACTGGCTCTCCTGAACAGCGTCGGCACCGCCGCAGCCGCGGTCGGCGCCGCAGCCGCCGGCCTCGCCCTGGCCAGCCTTCTGTGAGACCGACGAGCCCCGGAATCATACCCACGAACCCGAACGGGGAGCGGCCGTGCCTGGAATGAACCAAGAGCCCGTAACAGCGGAGCAGACAGGGAAGAGCCGGAGGAACAGGCTCGGACCCATGGGGTTCGTGCTGACCTTCGGCGTGGTCAGCATGCTCGCCGACGTCGTTTACGAAGGCGCCCGGTCCATCACCGGCCCCTACCTGGCCACACTCGGCGCCACCGCGGTCATGGTCGGCTTCATCACCGGATTCGGGGAAGCCGTCGCCCTGGTCCTGCGCCTGGGCACCGGACCCCTCGCCGACAGGACCCGCAAATACTGGCCGCTCACCATCGCCGGGTATGCCCTGACAGTGCTCGCCGTCCCGCTCCTGGCCCTGGCGAGCTCCCTGTGGCAGGCCTCGGCGCTGGTCATCATGGAGCGGTTCGGCAAGGCCGTCCGCACCCCCGCCCGGGACACCATGCTCTCCCACGCGGGAACAGAGATTGGCAGGGGAAAGGCCTTCGCTATCCACGAAGCCCTCGACCAGTCCGGAGCCCTCCTGGGTCCGCTGCTCGTCGGGCTCATGATCGCAGTCTCCGGCTACCAGCTCGGATTCGGCGTCCTGGCCATCCCGGGCGCACTCGCCCTCGTCGCCGTCCTCCTGCTACGCCGGGCCGTCCCGGCCCCGGAGCGATTCGACGCCCAAGCAGTAACCGCCCACGCTGTTGAACGGGGCAGCCGGGCACCGCGGGTCCCGTTGCCGGCCCGGTTCTGGTGGTACAGCGCGTTCACGGCCGTGTCCATGTTCGGGTTTTCCACCTTCGGGGTCATCTCCTACCACCTTGAAGTCCAGCAGGTGATGCCGTCCGCACTGATACCTGTCACCTATGCCGTCTCCATGGGAGCCGCCGCCTTGGCAGCACTGGCCTCGGGGGCGCTCTACGACAAGATCGGGCTGCGCGGTCTGCTCATCGCCCTGCCGCTGACCGCAGCCGTACCGTTCCTGTCCTTCACCACCACGCCCGGCCTGGTCTGGGCCGGTGCCGTCGTCTGGGGGCGGCCCTTGGAATCCACGAATCCACCCTCCGGGCCGCCGTCGCGGACCTTGTTCCGGCTGCCAGGCGCGGGACCGGGTACGGCATCTTCACCGCCATCTACGGCGTGGCCTGGCTGGCGGGGTCCACCATTATTGGGGCCCTCTACTCGGCCTCCCTCACAGGGCTCATCATCTTTACCGTCGTAACCCAGCTCGTCGCGCTGATCGCCTTCATCCCCTTGCTCAAACCCGCTCCCGCGCTGGGCCGAGCCACCTAGCCGGTCTGGAACTGACCGGCAATGGCCATCACTGTTGCAGCTCCTGCGAGAGAAACGAGCGGCGTTACCAGCAGATGCGGCGTGTTATTTGCCGGTCAGGGTCCAGGAGCGCTTGGACAGGCCGAACCAGAAGCCGTCGATGGCTGTCCTGGCGTGCAGGTCGCCGGACTCGTAGGCGGCACCGAGAGCCACGTAGAGCGGAGCCCAGTGCTCGCTGCGCGGATGCGCCTCGCGGGCCGCCGGTGCCTTGTGCAGGAAGTCCAGGATGGAATCGATGTCGCCGGCTTCCATGGTTTCCTGTGCCCAGTGGTCGAACTCGCTTGATGCGGACGGCGGCGCGGTGTCCGGTCCGCCGGCAGGGTTGAACCAGCGCAGGTTGTGCGTGGTGAAGCCGGAGCCCACAATCAGCGTGCCGCGGTCCCGCAGCGGCGCCAGTCTCTTGCCCAGGTTGAACAGGCCCTGCGGATCCAGCGTGGGCATGGACATCTGCAGCACCGGGATGTCTGCCTCGGGATACATTTCCACGAGCGGGACGTAGGCGCCGTGGTCCAGGCCGCGCTCCTCGTCGCGTTCCACGTGATGGCCGTGGGTGGAAACAAGCTTTTCAACTTCGCCCGCGAGTTCCCGGGCCTGCGGCGCATCGTATGTGACGTCGTAGTATTTCTGCGGAAAGCCCCAGAAGTCGTAGACCAGGCCGGGGTTCCGCGAGGTGGCGCTCAGGGTCACCGGCGCGTTCTCCCAGTGCGCGGAAACCATCAGGATGTCCTTGGGCTTGCCATAGGTGCGGGACCAGGCGCTGAGTTCGCTGGTCCAGCGTGCATCGTCAGCCAGGGGAGGGGCCCCGTGGCTCAGGAAGAGTACCGGTGGGCGGTCGAGGGTCTGCGTCATATCCCCATTCTACGAGCATTTGGTTGAATCTTCAACCATTAGTTTTTTGTTAGGCCATGCCCGCATGCGCCCCGATGTGATGCCGGACACTCACTTACGTATACTGGAACGGTTTTGCAGCCAGACTTGGGGCTTCCCGCATGCGCGGACAGTGGCCGGCAAACGCCAACCGCCCACCAGGACCCCCACCAGATAGGTACCGCGCCCATGTCAGGTCGCCGAGCAGCAGGCCCGCAGCGCCACGGCCGATTCCCCCGCAAGTCGCCGTTTTTCTGGCCCCGGATAGTGATGATCGTCGGCGTGATGGTGGTCATTGCCGTGGCCGCCGCTGCCGTCATCTGGATCACGGGCAGCCAGTCGCCCCTGGCGGCTGCGCGCTGTGGCGTCCCCGCCGAAGTCCGCGTCGGCGCCGACGCCACCATTGCCCCGGCACTGCAAGGCGCGGCCGCCAAGGTGCCCACCGGCGCCTGCGTGAAATACACGATTGAGACCCAGGCGCAGCCTGAGCTCGCCGCCAGGGTGACCGCGGGCAAAGACGCCCCGGACCTGTGGGTGTCCGACTCCGCCGTCAGGATCCGGCGCGTCGTGGCCGCCACGGCACCGGAAATCGCCGTGCCATCCCTTGCCTCGACGCCGGGAGTGATAGTTGGCCGCCAGGGGGACGATCCCGGGTTTGCCACCTGGCTCAATGCGCTGCAGGCCCCCGGTGTCCGGTTCGGTGATCCGCTTCTGACCGGCAGCGGGGAAGTGGCGCTGCTGGGAGCCCTCTCCGAAGTGGAGGCCGGCCGCGCGGAAGCGAAAACACTTCAGGCCGCCACTGCCCAGCTCGTCCAGAGCGAGAGCCAGCGCACCGGAGAGAAGCTGACCGACGCCAAGCAGCTGGAGGCCGTGGCTTCCGCCGGGGGATTCGCAATCGTCACCGAGCAGGCCTGGCTGGCCTTCGCCAAGACTGCTCCGGCGAGCCACCTGTCCGCGTCGATGCCGCACACCGGCTCGGCGTCCCTGGACTACCCGATGGCGCTCACCGCCGCAGGCCAGGCACGCGGCCAGGTTGTTGCTGACGCCGCGAAGGCACTCGCCTCGGCGACGGCCACCGAGGACGGAAGTAAGGCTCTCGCGGACAACGGACTGCGGCCCGCAGACGGCAGCCGGACCCCGGACCAGCGCGGCGTGGGCAGCGTCGTCGCGCTCAAACCCGCGTCAGCCGAAAGCGTCCAGCGGACCCTGAAAGGCTGGTCCCTCCAAGCCATTCCCTTCAGGTCGCTGGTGGTCATGGACGTCTCCGGGTCCATGAATTTTCGGGCCGGTGGCCAGACCCGCATGCAACTTACGCAAGAGGCGGCCATCGCCGGCAGCAAGCTGTTTCCCAACACCGCCGCACTGGGGATGTGGGCGTTTTCGATCGGCCTGGGCGGCGGCAACCAGGACTATGTGGAACTCGACCCCATCAGGAAAATGGACCAGGTGGTGGACGGCGTCACGCAGCGGGACCGCCTCGTGGCGGACATCTCCGGCCTGGACAAGCGGACCGGCGGCGCCACGGGACTTTACGACTCCACCCTGGCCGCCTACCGGACAGTCAAGGCGAACTATGACGCCCGGGCCATCAACAGTGTGATCCTGTTCACCGACGGAGCCAACGAAGACGCCGATTCCCTCAGCCGCGAGGAGTTGCTGGAGGCCCTGCAGCGCGAGCGGGACCCGGCGAAGCCCGTCGTCATTGTCAGCATCGGGATCACCGGGGACGCGGACGCCGAGACCCTCCGGAAGATTTCCGAAGCCACCGGGGGCACCAGCTATGTGGCGACAAATCCGCAGGACATTCCGAGCGTTTTCGTGGATGCGCTGCAGGCTCGAGCACAATAGCTTCATGGCCTATAGCAGCGAGCGGCGCCTTCCGCGACTTGAAGACGTGGCGGAACGCGCCGGCGTCTCCCATCAGACAGTGTCCCGGGTAGTCAACAACCACCCCAATGTCAGCAAAGCGACGCGCGAACGCGTAGAGGCTGCCATTGCCGAGCTGGGTTACCGGCGGAACACCGCGGCGCGAAGCCTGGTCACCCGGCGTTCGCACACCATTGGCGTACTGGCCAGCGAACTCTCCCAGTATGGACCCGCCAACACGCTGCTCGGGGTTGAGCAGGCGGCACGCAACGCAGGCTACTTCGTCAGCATCGCCGCGCTCCGGGAGGTCAGCGCCGATTCGATTGCCGACGCCGCGCGCCATTTCATGGACCAGGGAGTGGACGGGATCGTGGCCCTGGTGCCGCACACCGGAACCCTGCAGGCGCTTGAAGTCCTGAACCTGGACGTCCCGGTGGTGGTGGTTGGCTCCGGCGGGGAAGGCAGGTTCAGTGGCGCCATGGTGGACCAGAAGCTGGGTGCCCGGCTCGCCGTTGAACATCTGATTGAGCGTGGACATAAGCGCATCGGGCACATCTCCGGGCCCCAGGACTGGATCGATGCCGCGGAGCGGACCGAAGGCTGGCGGGAAGCGTTGGCGCAGGCGGGATTGGTCGACGACCTTCTCGTCGAGGGGGACTGGAGCGCTGGCAGCGGCTATGGCATCGGCCAGAAGCTCGCCGTCGAACGTACTGCCACGGCGCTGTTCGTGGGCAACGACCAGATGGCGCTGGGGGTCTTGCGCGCCTTCAGTGAAGCCGGCGTGCGGGTGCCCGAGGATGTGTCCCTGGTGGGTTTCGATGACCAGCCCGAGGCCGGTTTCTTCACGCCCCCGCTCACCACCGTCCGCCAGGACTTTGAGGAGCTCGGCCGCCGCTGCGTGGACATGATGCTGGCGCTGCTCGAAGACGGTGCCGGGGCGGGAACCACCGTGGTGGATCCCCGGATCGTGCTGCGTGCAAGCACGGCCCCGCCTGCCTGATCCGCCACTGATCCACAAGCCTTGACCGGGTGGCTTCCGGCCGTTGGCACCACTTGCAGCATGGGCCATACCTTGACAGGTCGTTTGTTAGCGCTAACAATTAACTCAACCGCAGAGCAGCGGAGACTATTGGAGGAATTGATGGACGTCACAGCAGACGGTTCAGACAGCTTTGTGATCGGCGTGGACTACGGCACGCTGTCCGGGCGGGCCGTGGTGGTCCGCGTCCGGGACGGCAAGGAACTGGGCAGCGGTGTCTTTGAATACCCCCACGCCGTGGTCACCGGCGCTCTTCCGGCGGACCTGGCGGACGTAGCGGATGGAGCAGCCGCACGGCTGCCGGGGGAATGGGCCCTGCAGGTGCCCAACGACTACCGTGACGTGCTGCGCCGGGCAGTGCCCGCCGCGATCGCCGACGCCGGGATCGACCCCGCCGCCGTGGTGGGCATCGCCACCGACTTCACGGCCTGCACCATGGTCCCCGTCAAGGCCGACGGCACGCCCTTGAACGAGCTTTCCGAATTCGCCAACCGTCCGCACGCCTACGTGAAGCTGTGGCGCCACCATGCCGCCCAGCCGCAGGCAGACCGGATCAACGCACTCGCTGCTGAACGCGGCGAAAGCTGGCTGCCGCGCTACGGCGGGCTGATCTCCTCTGAATGGGAGTTTGCCAAGGGGCTCCAGCTGCTGGAGGAAGACCCGGAAGCGTACGCCGCAATGGACCGCTGGGTGGAGGCGGCCGACTGGATCGTGTGGCAGCTGTGCGGCAACTACGTGCGCAACGCCTGCACCGCCGGATACAAGGGCATCTACCAGGACGGGCGCTACCCGTCCGAGGAATTCCTGTCCGCGCTGAACCCGGACTTCAAGGATTTCGTCAGCACCAAGCTGGCGCACACCATCGGCCGGCTGGGTGACGCGGCGGGCCACCTGACGGCCGAAGCCGCCGCCTGGACCGGGCTGCCGGAAGGCATTGCCGTCGCAGTGGGCAACGTGGACGCCCACGTCACGGCGCCGGCGGCAAAGGCCGTGGAACCGGGACAGCTTGTGGCCATCATGGGCACCTCCACCTGCCACGTTATGAACGGCTCCGAGCTTCGCGAAGTCCCGGGCATGTGCGGCGTGGTGGACGGCGGAATCGTCGAAGGACTGTGGGGCTATGAGGCTGGCCAAAGCGGTGTGGGGGACATCTTCGGCTGGTTCACCAACAACGGCGTCCCGCCCGAGTACCACCAGGCAGCCGCTGACCAGGGCGTGGGCATCCACGAGTACCTCACGGAGCTGGCTTCCCGCCAGGCAATCGGTGAACACGGGCTCATTGCCCTGGACTGGCATTCGGGCAACCGCTCAGTGCTGGTGGACCACGAACTGTCCGGCGTCGTGGTGGGCCAGACCCTCGCCACCCGGCCCGAAGACAATTACCGCGCCCTGCTGGAAGCCACGGCCTTCGGCACCCGCACCATCGTGGACGCCTTCCGCGACTCGGGAGTGCCGGTCAAGGAGTTCATCGTGGCCGGCGGCCTGCTCAAGAACAAGCTGCTCATGCAGATCTACGCGGACATCACGGGGCTGCCGCTGTCCACCATCGGGTCCACGCAGGGGCCGGCGCTGGGCTCGGCCATCCACGCCGCCGTCGCGGCGGGTCAATATCCGGACATCCGTGCCGCGGCCGCTGCCATGGGTTCAGAGCCCGGCGGGATCTATATTCCGATTCCGGAAAATGTTGCCGCGTACGAGGGACTCTTCCAGGAGTACCGCACCCTGCACGACTACTTTGGCCGCGGCACGAACAGCGTGATGCACCGGCTTAAGGCGATCCAGCGCGCGGCCAGGCCCTCATTTGCCGCCGCCGCAGGCACCCCGGAGCGCAACGCCGACCCCGCTAACCCGGCCGCAGAGGAAGTGTCCGCATGAGTAACCTTCTTGAAACCATCGCGCAGGCCCGTCGCGAGGTCTGCGAACTGCACGCCGAACTCACGCGCTACGAACTGGTGGTGTGGACGGCCGGCAATGTCTCCGCCCGGGTTCCCGGCCATGACCTCATGGTCATCAAGCCGTCCGGAGTCTCGTACGCGGACCTCACCCCGGAGAGCATGGTGGTCACGGACCTCCACGGCATCCCCGCGGACGGGGAGTGGGGCAATCCGCCGTTCTCGCCGTCGTCGGACACGGCGGCACATGCATACGTCTACCGGCATATGCCGGAAGTGGGCGGCGTGGTGCACACGCATTCCACCTATGCCACGGCGTGGGCTGCCCGCGGCGAGGCGATCCCGTGCGTGCTGACCATGATGAGCGACGAGTTCGGCGGGAGCATCCCCGTGGGTCCGTTCGCGCTGATCGGCGACGACTCGATCGGCCAGGGAATCGTGGAAACCCTCCGGAACTCGACGTCACCGGCCGTCCTGATGCAGAACCACGGACCGTTCACCATCGGCAAGGATGCGCGTTCGGCGGTGAAGGCCGCGGTGATGTGCGAGGAAGTGGCGCGCACCGTACATATCTCCCGCCAGCTGGGTGAACCGCTTCCCATCGACCAGGCCAGCATCGAATCCCTCTACGCCCGCTATCAGAACGTCTACGGCCAGTAGCGCCGCAGTCCACCCGCTTTCTTCAGGAGAACCCCATGAGCAACGCCAACAACACGTCCCTCGAGCCGTACGAGGTCTGGTTCCTCACCGGCAGCCAGCACCTTTACGGTGAAGACGTCCTCAAGCAGGTCGCCGCGCAGTCACAGGAGATTGCCGCCGCCCTGAACGAGTCCTCCGATGTGCCGGTCAAGGTGGTCTGGAAGCCGGTCCTCACCGATTCGGACGCCATCCGCCGGACCGCGCTGGAAGCCAACTCGGACGATGCCGTGATCGGTGTGACCGCCTGGATGCACACGTTCAGCCCGGCCAAGATGTGGATCCAGGGCCTGGACCTGCTCCGCAAGCCGCTCCTGCACCTGCACACCCAGGCCAACGTTGAGCTGCCTTGGGCGGACATCGACTTCGACTTCATGAACCTCAACCAGGCCGCCCACGGCGACCGCGAGTTCGGCTACATCCAGTCCCGCCTGGGCATTCCCCGCAAGACCGTGGTGGGGCATGTGTCCAACCCGGAGGTCTGCCGCCAGGTGGGCGTATGGCAGCGGGCGTCCGCCGGCTGGGTCGCCGTCCGCACCCTCAAACTGACACGGTTCGGTGACAACATGCGCAACGTGGCCGTCACCGAA
Organism: Arthrobacter sp. 24S4-2; assembly: GCF_005280255.1. Taxonomy (NCBI): domain Bacteria; kingdom Bacillati; phylum Actinomycetota; class Actinomycetes; order Micrococcales; family Micrococcaceae; genus Arthrobacter; species Arthrobacter sp. 24S4-2. Next base: position 229,576 of record NZ_CP040018.1, read on the forward strand.
GGTGACAAGACCGAGGCCGAGCTGCGCTTCGGCGTCTCGGTCAACACCTGGTCCGTGAACGAGCTCGCCGACGCGGTTCACGGTGCCGCAGAGTCCGACGTCGACGCCCTCGTGGCGGAGTACGAGCGCCTTTACGACGTGGTGCCCGAACTGAAGGCCGGGGGAGCGCGGCACGAATCGCTGCGCTACAGCGCCCGGATCGAGCTGGGTCTGCGCAGCTTCCTCGAGGCCAACGGCTCGGCGGCGTTCACCACCTCGTTCGAGGACCTCGGCGAACTGCGCCAGCTGCCCGGCATGGCCGTGCAGCGGCTGATGGCCGACGGCTACGGCTTCGGCGCCGAGGGCGACTGGAAAACCGCCATCCTGGTCCGCGCCGCCAAGGTGATGGGTTCCGGCCTGCCCGGCGGCGCCTCCCTGATGGAGGATTACACCTACCACCTGGCCCCCGGCCAGGAAAAGATCCTCGGCGCGCACATGCTGGAGGTCTGCCCGTCGCTGACCGCCACCAAGCCGCGCGTCGAGATCCACCCGCTGGGCATCGGCGGCAAGGAGGACCCGGTCCGCATGGTGTTCGACACCGACGCAGGCCCCGGCGTCGTGGTGGCGCTCTCCGACATGCGGGACCGCTTCCGCCTGGTGGCCAACGCGGTGGACGTGGTGGACCTGGACGAGCCGCTGCCCAACCTGCCCGTGGCGCGCGCGCTGTGGTCGCCCAAGCCCGACTTCGCGACGTCGGCCGCGGCCTGGCTCACTGCCGGCGCCGCCCACCATACGGTCCTCTCCACCCAGGTGGGCATGGACGTGTTCGAGGACTTCGCCGAGATAGCAAAGACCGAACTCCTGACCATCGACGAAGGCACCACCATCAAGCAGTTCAAGAAGGAACTGAACTGGAATGCCGCCTACTACAAGCTGGCCGGCGGGCTCTAGGTTCCACTTCTAGCGGACCTTAAGGCCGCGGTTCCACCCTTGCCGCCCGCTCAGCCCTTCGGGGCCGGGCGGGCGGTTATGGCGTGCTGGTCCCCGCGGGCGCCACCGTCGAGCTCCGCACGATGAGTTCCGTGGCGAGCTCCACGGACGGAGGGCTTTTCGCCGCGCCATGGCCGCCTGTCCAATGTCGTCAAAGCCCACCACGCTCGGCTGGTCCGGAACCCGGATGGAACGCAGTGACGCGGCGCTCATCAGGCCCATGGCCTGGAGATCGTTGCCGGCAAAGACAGCCGTGGGCGGGGCATCCAGTTCATGAAGGCGCTGCCCAAGGAGCTCGACGACGCCGCCCAGATCGACGGCTGCGGACCCTTCCGGAGCTTCCTGCGGGTCATCCTGCCCCTGTGCGTTCCGGCCCTGGCCACCACCGCGATCTTCACGTTCATCTCCACCTGGAACGAGTTCTTCGGCCCCTGCCCTACATCCAAGAACCAGGACCTGTACACCGTTCCGCTGGCGCTAAGGGCCTTCATGGACTCCGAAGGACAAAGCTTGTGGGGCCAATGTTCGCCATGCCCGTGCTGTCCATCCGGCCCATCATCGGCTTCTTCATCGCCGGCCAGAGATACCTCGGCAACCGCCGTCATAGTGGCCACGCCAGCGCTGACGCTGGCGTGGCCACTATGGATTCAGCATGAAATCTGGAATGAAAAGAAGCTCCAATTGCCGATCAGTCGGTGAGCTACAATTGCCGGCCGAAGGCCGGGGTGGTGGTGATGGTGTTGCTGTCCAGGGTGACCGCGCCGTTCAGTGCCAGCGCACGGCCTTCAATGGCCACGCCGGTTGTCACCGTGATCGATGCGAGTGCCATGATCGTGCCCGCGATCGAGGACGCCGTGCCCAGAGTCGCGGAACTGCCGACTTGCCAGAAGACGTGGGACGACTGGGCGCCGTCGATCAGCTTGACGTGGCTGGCCGAGGCTGTGGTGAGCATGGATCCCATCTGGAAGATGAAGACCGCCTCCGGATCGCCCTGACCATCCAGTGTCAGTGTCCCGCTTAGCGCGAGCGAACTTGCGGAGCTATAGACTCCGGCGCTGAGGGTGCGGCCCACCAGGTCCCCCGCGACCGTCTCGGTCGGGGTGCGGCCGGCGGCATCATTGTAGGCGGCCTGCAGGTCCGCATGCGCGGCGCCGGCCTGCACATCGGCGGAGTGGGTGGTGCCATCCAGGGTGCCCGGCGGGAATCCCGTGATCGCGGTTCCCGGACTGACTCCCAGGTCCCCGCCAAGGTTTGTCGGACCGGTATTGGTCACCGTCGAAGCACCCAAAACCGAGAAATTCGCCGCAGTACCCAGCCCCACCATCGCACCCGAGGCATGGGCCGGGGAGGGCGTTGACAGAAGGCCCGCAAACAGTAGGGCGCATGTCAGCGCGGCGGCGCAGACAACCACTGTCCAACGGGTCGTTCCGGGACCTTCAGCAGCTTTGGTCCGAAGAATATTGCTAAACATCATGGTCTTCCCCCAGGTTGACTGCCCCCGCGGGTTTTCCGCCGGAGACTCATAGTGATCAATACGTTGTGTTGGGACGGGGCGTTGATTAAGCCGCAATCAGCCCTGTTTGCCGGTGCTTCGACGATTCCGGGCATGCTTGCGCCCGCTCTGGTCTGGGAGAGCTGCGCGATCGCGCTGGCTTGTTGAAGAAGTCGCCGGATACCGGCTTCCGGCCCGCCGTTAATTACTGGATCGCTGCGTAGGAGCGACCCTAGAGAATACGTTCCGTGGCCCCCACCATGAACGAATATCACCAACGACGTGGTGTGTAGGCCCCCACGCTGAACCTCATCCAGGATGAAGTCAATAGCTCGGACCGTCCAGAACGGCCGGACAGGCTAGCCGCCGGAAAGCCGGGTTCCGGACGCCATCAGCGCCCCGACCCGGCGTGTCCACGGCGTTCCCTTGACTGCGGCGGCTCTTGCATCAAGAATGGTGTTCTATAACGTTGTAGAAAACTAGAAACGAGGACGTTTACGTGGGCACTTCCGAACAGGCCACTGCAAAAATCACCCTTGATCCCGCCTTCACCGTGGGGCCCGTCCGGCGCCGCACCTTCGGCGCCTTCGTTGAGCACCTGGGCCGCTGCGTCTACACCGGGATCTTCGAGCCGGGCCACCCGAAGGCCGACGGGGACGGCTTCCGGACCGACGTCCTGGAACTCACCCGTGAACTGGGTGTATCCACGGTCCGCTACCCGGGCGGCAACTTCGTCTCCGGCTACCGCTGGGAAGACGGCGTGGGGCCTGTGGAGCAGCGGCCGGCGCGCCTTGACCTCGCCTGGCATTCCACCGACCCCAACCACGTGGGCGTGGACGAGTTCGCCAAATGGTCCGCCAAGGCCGGCGTTGAGCCCATGATGGCGGTGAACCTCGGCACCCGGGGGACCCAGGAAGCCCTGGACCTGCTGGAATACTGCAACATCGATGGCGGCACCGCCTTCTCCGACCGGCGCAGGGCCAACGGGGCCGAAAATGGCTACGGCATCAGGATGTGGTGCCTCGGCAACGAGATGGACGGCTTCTGGCAGATCGGCCACAAGAACGCAACGGAGTACGGCCGGCTGGCGGCTGACACCGCCCGTGCCATGCGGATGGTGGAGCCGGACCTGGAGCTGGTGGCCTGCGGAAGCTCCGCCCCCGGCATGCCCACGTTCGGCAAGTGGGAGCGGGTGGTGCTGACCGAAACGTACGACCTGGTGGACCTGATCTCCGCGCACCAGTACTTCGAGGACTTCGGCGACCTGCAGGAACACCTCTCGTCCGGCCACCGGATGGAGGCGTTCATCAAGGACATCGTGGCCCACATCGACCACGTGAAGTCGGTCAAGAAGTCCGCCAAGCAGGTCAACATCTCCTTCGACGAGTGGAACGTCTGGCACATGAGCCGCGACGAGTCGAAGGCCCCCACCGGCAAGGACTGGCCCGTTGCCCCCGTCCTGCTGGAGGACCGCTACACGGTGGCGGACGCTGTCGTCGTCGGCGACCTCCTCGTCACCCTCCTCCGGAACACGGACCGCGTCCACTCCGCCAGCCTGGCGCAGCTGGTCAACGTCATTGCCCCGATCATGACCGAACCCGGCGGCCGCGCCTGGAAGCAGACCACCTTCCACCCGTTTGCCCTGACGTCCCGCCATGCCAAGGGCACGGTGCTGCAGCTCGCCGTCGAGTCCCCGCTGCTCAGCGGCCGCAAGACCGCGGACTTCGCCGCCCTGTCCGCCGTGGCCACCTTCGATGCCGACGCCGGCGAGGCCGTGGTGTTCGCCGTCAACCGTTCGGCCACGGACGCGCTGACGCTGGACGCCGCCGTCGCCGGGCTGGGGAACGCCAAGGTTGTTGAGGCAGTCACGTACGCGAACAAGGACCCGTATTGGCAGGCGACGGCGGATGACTCCACCTCGGTGCTGCCTGGCGGGAACGTCAGTGTAAAGCTCGACGGCGGCCGGCTCACCGCCGAGCTTCCGGCAGTGTCCTGGAGCATGATCCGCCTGTCCGTAGACGGGGCCGGTAGCTAGGCACGGCGCCGGAAGCTAGCTGTCCAACAGCGCCGGATCGAGGTGGACGGGGGCGTCCAGGTCGCGAGAGCAGACCAGGACGTCCCCTTCCACGTGCAGCCGGGCCGCGTGGATGCTGGTGCGCTGTTCCCGGATGGCGCGTTCGGGGTGGTCCAGACCGTTCACCATCCCGGTGTCCTGCCACTCCGGATGCGTGAAGTAGAAGATGTAGGCGTGGTCGCCCTGGGTGACCACATCCGCGTGCCGCCCGTACGTGGCGTCGTCCGCGCAGGCGCCGGGGTGTCCAGGATGAGGCCGTTGTTGGTTTCCTGCCGGGCCCAGGCGAGGCCGTCCGCCGAGCGGTGCACGGCCTGGCCGCGCCACTCGTCCACCACCATCCAGTGCCAGCCGCCCAGCCGGAACACGTTGGGACCCTCATGGGCGGGCGGCCCGATCACCTGCCCCTCGGCATGCCAGTGGCCACCCGTAAGCGGGCGTCCGGTGCGTCCGACGGCGGTGCTGCCGCTGCCGCCGCCCGTTTCTTCCCGGAGGGCCGGTTCTTCCCAGACCGCCGACCACGTGGTGGAACCGTCCACCTCGTCCTTGAACCACAGTCGGGGCGCCCGTCCGCCACCACGGCGAAGGCGGCGTCGATCACGTTCTCGGAGCCGACGTCCACCCGTGCTTCGAACTCCCAGTGCTCCAGGTCCGTGCTGGTGAAGTGCACCAGGCGGCGCTCGGTCTGCTCCGCCCACGTGCCGGGTGCGCCGGCGCCCCACGTCAGGAACATGTGGTAGCTGCCGTCGTGCCACACCACTTCCGGCGCCCAGTGCGTGTTCAGGCTTGGGGCTACTTCCGGATCGAGGCCCTCCACCACGCCCCGGTACTGCCAGCTGGCCCCGGCATCCGTGGATACTGCGATCCCGATCCTGGTGCCCGTGATCCAATCCACGCCACCGGTGGTCAGCGTGGCCCGGCGGGCTGTGTAGAACATCCACCACTCCGCCGTGCCGCGCCGGTGGATCACCGTAGGATCGGCCGCGCCGTCGAACACCGGGCAGCGGAAGAGCGAAGAGGAGGCGCATGGCATGGCATTTTCCTTGCTGATGATCGGCGCCAGTGGTGGGCGGGCTGTTGACTCGGAGCTCTGGAACCGGACGCTGCAGAACGAAGCGATTCTATAACGTTGTATACGTTGCGGACAGGGCAAAACCGGAACGCATCTGCAACGATGTAGCTGAAAGTATTGACCGGGAAAGGGTGTCACCTGTGGCTGTGACCATGAACGATGTTGCGCGTGCCGCCGGCGTCTCGCTAAAGACTGTGTCCAATGTGCTCAATGACTATGAGTTCATCCGGCCCGCCACCAAGCAGAAGGTGCTGGACGCCATCGCCGAGCTGGGGTACGAGGCCAACCTGACGGCCCGCAGCCTCCGTTCCGGAAAAACCCGCATGCTTGGGCTGGTGCTGTCCGACCTGTCCGTGCCCTACTACGCGGAGCTCGCGTCCCGGCTGATGACGGTGGCGTCCGGCCGGGGCTACCGCGTCCTGGTGGAGCAGTCCGGCGCAACCGCCGGCCATGAACTGAGCGCACTCCAGGGCCCCTTCCGCCAGCTGACGGACGGGCTGCTGTTCACCCCGCTGGCCCTGGACGCCGGGACCATCGCCGCGCAGCAGGGCAGCAAGCCGATCGTGATGCTCGGCGAACACATCGCGGATCCGCACTTCGACCTCGTGACCATGAAAAACGCCGAGGCCGCCGAGGCGATCACAGCCCACCTCCTGGCCGGCGGCCGCCGACGGATTGCCGTCCTCGGCGCGGCGGCAGGGGACACCACCGACAGCCCCGGCCTTCGCCTGAACGGCTACCGGAAGGCCTTGGAGGCCGCAGGGTCTGAGTTCGATCCCTCCCTGGTGGTGCCGTGCGAGTGGCGCCGTGACGGCGGGGCCTCAGCCGTCGGCGGCCTGGTGGGCAGCGGAGTCCGCTTCGACGCCGTCTTTGGCCTCAATGACGCCATTGCGCTTGGTGCCATGCACGAGCTCCTGATCCGCGGCATCAAGGTCCCGGACGACGTGGCAGTGGCTGGCTTTGATGACATCGACGAGGCCCGCTTTGCGACGCCGCCCCTCACCACGGTGTCCCCCGGGATGGCGGAAATCGCGGAGCGGTCCGTCAACCTCCTCATCGACCGGATCGAAGGCGTGGCTACCGTGCCCCAGGGGCTTCATGTGGAAGCGGGCTTCGAGCTGAAAGTCCGGGACTCGGCCCCTTAGGGGCGGGAATTGGCGGCCAGGACCGGGCCGGGACCCAGCCCCCTACGGTCCGGGCCGGGGCCGGGCGCTGAGGACCGGCCCCTGCGGACGCGGCGAAACCAGGACGCGGACGTAACGTACGGCCAATTAGCGCACGTTTGAGTTGCTTAATTCGCACCCTTGGGCGATCCTCTTATGAGGCAAGCCTAACCTTGGCTGCGATATCTGAGGCTCTACGTAATGACAGCAAACTATTTAATCGGCCTGCGCGAAGGCCTTGAGGCAACACTCGTCGTCGTCCTTCTGATGGCCTACCTCCTCAAGACCGGGCGGCAGCACCTGCTTCCCCGGCTCTGGGTTGGCGTCGGAGTGGCCGTTGCCGCGTCCGTCGGGTTCGGGGCGCTGCTCACCTTCGGCCCGCGCGGGCTCACCTTCGAGGCGCAGGAAGCCATCGGCGGGAGCCTCTCCGTCGTCGCGGTGGCTCTGGTGACCTGGATGGTGTTCTGGATGGCCCGCACCGCCCGGACGCTTGGCACCGAACTCCGCTCGCAGGTGGACAGGTCGGCGGGTGGCGCCGGCTGGGGGCTGGCCGTCGTTGCCGCCCTGGCAGTGGGCCGGGAAGGCCTCGAAACTGCGCTGTTCCTGTGGGCTGCCGCCCAGGCCACCGGACAGTCGGCAACACCGCTGCTCGGAGCCTTGCTGGGACTGGCCACCGCCGTAGTGCTCGGCTTCCTGCTGCACCGGGGGTCCTCAGGATCAACCTGGGGGCGTTCTTCACCTGGAGCGGCGTCGCGCTCATCGTGATCGCCGGCGGCGTTCTGGCCTACGCTGTCCACGACTTCCAGGAAGCCGGACTCCTCCCCGGCCTCCACAACCTGGCCTTCGACGTGTCGGCCGCTGTCCCGCCGTCGTCCTGGTATGGAACGGTGCTCAAGGGCACCCTGAATTTCTCGCCCGCCACCACCTGGCTGGAAGCAGCGGCCTGGCTGCTGTACGTCCCGGCCGTGTTGTTCTTCTACCTTCGTTCCCACCGCCGCGCCCGCGCCGCATCGCAGGCCATTACAGCCTCGCGGACTGCCGTCCCGGCGGCCTGACCCCCACTCCCGCACCCCCAAAGGAACACCTCCATGCCCAGCCCCAGCCTGCCCAAATCCGACAACTCAGCAGCAGCCCGCACGCCCGGCCACCGGCGGGGCACTGCCGGCCGCCTGGCCGCGGCAGCCGCCGTCATCGTCCTTCCCCTGACGATGGCTGCCTGCACGGACAACGCTGCGCCGTCATCGTCCGCCGGGTCTGCCGGCCCGATCCAGGTCACCAGCACCAGTGACGCCTGCAAGGTGTCCACGACGTCCGCCACGAGCGGCAACCTCACCTTCGCCGTCCAGAACGACGGCGGGCAGGTCACCGAGTTCTATCTGCTGGCAGAGGACGGCCTGCGGATCCTGGGCGAGGTGGAAAACATCGGGCCGGGACTGACCCGGAACCTTGTGGTCACGGTCCCGGCCGGAAAGTACACCACCGCCTGCAAGCCCGGCATGGAAGGTGACGGCATCCGGTCCGGCTTCGAGGTGACCCAATCCGGCAGCCAGCCCGCGGTGGACAGCGACCTGAAAGCACTCACCGACCAGGGGACGGCCCAGTACCTGGCCTACGTCAAGGACCAGACGGAGCAACTGCTGACCAGCACCAAGAAGTTCGCCGAAGCCTACGCGTCCGGCGATGCTGCCGCCGCCAAGGGCTCTACGCCGCAACGCGCATGCACTGGGAGCGGATCGAGCCGGTGGCCGAGTCCTTCGGCGACCTTGATCCCAAGCTGGACGCCCGCGAGGCCGACCTTGCCTTGGGCGAGGAATGGACCGGCTGGCACCGCGCCGAAAAGGACCTCTTCCCGCCGGCAGGGTTCCAGGCGCTGAGCGCAGCGGACCGTGAAAAGCTGGCCGCCCAACTGGTGGCTGACACCGAGGAACTGGCCAAGCGCACGCGCACCGTTGAGCTCACTGCCGACAAACTGGGCAACGGCGCCAAGGAACTGCTGGACGAAGTAGCCACCGGCAAAGTCACGGGTGAAGAGGAAATCTGGTCCCACACCGACCTCTGGGACTTCCAGGCCAACGTGGACGGCGCGCGGATCGCCTTCGAAAACCTCAAGCCGGTGCTGGAGCAGAAGGACCCGGAGCTTGCCAAGAGCCTCGATACGAAATTCGCCGCGCTGCAGGCCGAACTGCAGACCCACGCCAAGGGCGACGGCTTTGCCTACTACAACGAGCTGACCCCGGAGCAGATCCAGCGCCTCGCCGCCCTGGTGGATTCGCTCGGAGAGCCGTTGTCCAACCTCACCTCGGCAGTAGTGCTGTGACGGGCTGCCCTTTCGGCCACGGCCCGGACGGCGAGCAGGGCGGCGGCCAGCGGGACACCGCCCCGGCCGCCGTCGCCGCCGGCTCGGCTGACGGCGCCGGCTCGGCTGGCGGCGCCGCCAATGGGGGAGCGGCCAGCGATGCGGGGGCCGGGCGCGGCGTGTCCCGCCGGCGCATGCTCTCCTTCGCCGGCGTAGGAGGCGCCGGGGCGCTTGCCGGCCTGGCTGCCGGGCTGCTGGGGCGCGACGCCGTCTTCGCGGCAGTGCCTGCCGCCGAGGCGCCGGCCGATGACACTGTTCCGTTCCACGGGGAACGCCAGGCTGGAATCACGACGGCGGCGCAGGACCGCCTGCACATGGCCGCCTTCGATGTCATCACAGAGGACCGCAAGGACCTGGTCCGGCTCCTCAAGGACTGGACTGCCGCTGCGGAGGCCATGACGCAGGGCCGGGAAACCGGCGAAACCGGCGCGGCCGGCGGCTCCTACGATGCCCCGCCGCAGGACACCGGCGAGGCAATGGGCCTCAGCGCCGGAAAACTCACCGTGACCTTCGGCTTCGGTGCCAGCCTGTTCGAAAAGGACGGGAAGGCACGGTTCGGGCTCGAGGGCCGTCGCCCCGAGGCCCTGATCGACCTGCCGCATTTCCCGGGCGATGACCTGCAGGCAGGGCGCAGCGGCGGAGACATCATTGTGCAGGCATGCGCCGACGACCCCCAGGTTGCCGTGCACGCCATCCGCAACCTGGCCCGGCTGGGCTTCGGGAAGGTCCGCGTCCGCTGGTCCCAGCTGGGTTTCGGGCGCACGGCCTCCACGTCCCGGGCGCAGCAGACGCCGCGCAACCTTTTCGGCTTCAAGGACGGCACCAACAACCTCAAGGCCGAAGACACGGACCTGCTGGAAAACCACGTCTGGGCGGAGGCCGGCACCGGGCCGGGCGAAGCCTGGATGCAGGGCGGAAGCTACCTGGTGGCCCGCCGCATCCGGATGCACATCGAGATCTGGGACCGCACATCGCTGGGCGAGCAGGAAGCCCTGATCGGACGGACCAAGGCCGAGGGCGCTCCGCTGTCCGGCGGCAAGGAATTCACCGCCCCGGACTTCAATATCAAGGGGAAGGACGGCGAACCCCTGATGGGCATCGATTCGCATGTCCGTCTGGCCCATGCGGACCAGAACGGCGGCGTCAGGATGCTGCGGCGAGGGTACAACTACACGGACGGTTCCGACGGCCTGGGGCACCTCGACGCCGGCCTGTTCTTCATCGCCTTCGTCAGGGATCCGCGCACGCACTACGTGCCCATGCAGATGGCAATGGCCAAGCAGGACACGCTGGCGGTGGAGTACCTCAAGCACACCGGCTCCGCGCTGGCCGCGGTGCCGCCGGGCATCAAGCCCGGCGGCTTCATCGGCGAAGGCCTGTTCAGCTGACCGCGCCTTAGCTGAGGCCCGCCGTCGCGTGCTCCTGCGCTGCGAGGTAACGGAACAGCTGCTGCAGCCCGAAGCGCCATGGCGGCAGTTCCTCCGCAGCGCCCACTGTATTGACCAAGGCACCAAGATGGCGGCTGCGGATGGTGACCACGTCCCCCATCCTGTGGGTGAACCCCTGCCCCGGCACGTCACGGTCCTGTGTGGGCGCGAACAGCGTACCCGTGAACAGAGCGAACCCGTCCGGGTACTGGTGGTGCTTGCCGAACGTCGCCGCCACCAGCTCCTCGAACGGACGGCTGATCCGGGCGACAGTGTTCCGGCCCTCCAGCTGGTACCCGTCCGCGCCCTCCACCCGGAGTAGGATCTCTTCCTGCCGCAGGGTTTCGAGCGTGAACGCGTCGTCGAACAGCCGGATCAGGGGCCCCAGCGCGCTGGAGGCGTTGTTGTCCTTTGCCTTGCCCAGGAGCAGGGCACTTCGCCCTTCAACGTCGCGGAGGTTCACGTCGTTGCCGAGCGTGGCTCCCACAACCCTGCCCGTGGACGTGGCGATCAGCACCAGCTCCGGTTCAGGGTTGTTCCAGGAGGAGAACGATGGGATTCCGATGCCTGCGCCGAGGCCGACGGACGAGAGCACTGGCGCCTTGGTGAAGACCTCGGGGTCGGGGCCAATGCCCACCTCCAGGTACTGCGACCACAGTCCTTCGGCGATCAGCACCCTCTTGGCCTCGGCGGCCTCGGGGGAACCCGGCCGCACGTCGCCGATGCTGCCGCCGAGGGCCCTGCCCACAAGTTCACGCATTTCGCTGGCCCTGCCGGCATCTCCGCCGCAGCGCTCCTCGATGACGCGCTCAATCATGCTATCAACGAACGTCACCCCGCAGGCTTTGATGACCTGGAGGTCAACGGGCGCCAGCAGGTGCGGACGAGCCGTCTCCTGCGCCAGGGACGCACTGACGACGTCCGCGGTCTTCCAGCGCGCCGCGGTCATGGCGGAACGCACGTCCGCCGCCGGTTCCGCCCGTTCCAGCAGCTCCGAGACCGTACCGGCAAGGTGCTGCAGGTCGAACACGTCCTCGCCCTGCACGGCGACGACCCGGGGGCCGGAGGTTTCCACGTCCCAGAGGCGGCCGATGAGAACGGCGTTCGCGGCGTCTTCCGGCAGAACCGACGCGACCGAAGCCGGCAGCGCGGTCACAGCTCGCCCTCCAGCCGGCCGGCCGACGGATGCTGCCAGATGCCGTCCACCCTTTGGGGGACGTTCCACGGGTTCGCATCCTGCAGCGGCTCCGGAAGGCGCGGCGCAGGGAAGGACTGGAAGGCCACCGGCCGCAGGAACCGGCGGATGGCGGCCGTCCCCACGGAGGTGGTGCCCGACGTCGTGGCCGGGTACGGCCCGCCGTGGTGCTGGGCGTAACTGACGGTGACGCCGGTGGGCCAGCCGTTCCAAAGCAGCCGTCCGCTGATATCTGCGAGCCTGCCGGCAAGCTCGGCGACGTCGTCCTCGGGTTCCGCCTGCAGTGTGGTGGTCAGCTGGCCCTCCAGGAGCCCGGCAAGGGCAGCGAGTTCGGATTCGTCGCTGTACTGCACCACCAGGCTGGCCGGACCGAACATCTCCTGGCGGAGGGGGCCGGGATCCCGGCGAACCGCATCGGATGTCGTCAGCAGGACGGTGGGTGCCGGCGCATCGGCGAAGTCGCCGTCAACCAGTACCTGCACGCCTGCCGTGTCCCTAAGGGTGTCCACGGCCTCCCGGAACCCTTCGTGCAGGCGTACACTCAGCAGCTCGGCCGGGGCAAAGTCCGCGAGGGCCGTTTGCAGGGTGGCCCGGACCTCGTCAGTCAGACCAGCCGGAATGAACAGCACGCCGGGCTTGGTGCAGAACTGCCCCATGCCGAGGGTGAAGGAGCCGGCATAGCCGCTGAGGATCTCCTCCCGTCGGGAGGCCCAGGCGTTTCCGGTGACGAAAACGGCGTTGATCCCGCCCAGCTCGCCGAAGAACGGTATCGGCTCCGGCCGCGCGGCGGCGCGGTCGAACAATGCCCGGCCTCCCGCCGTCGAACCCGTGAACCCGATGGCCTTCACCAAGGGGTGGTCAACCAGCGCTTCTGCCGCCTGGCGGCCGGTGACCAGGGAGAAAAGGCCCGACGGCGCCCCGGCCGCCGCGAGCGCGGCGGTCACAGTTTCTGCGGTGCGGACCGCGAGTTCCCGATGGCCGTCGTGCGCCTTGTGGACGACGGCGCAGCCGGCCGCCAGCGCCGACGCGGAGTCGCCGCCCATCACGCTGAAGGCGAAGGGGAAGTTGGAGGCCCCGAAGACCCCGGCCACGCCGAGCGGGACGTTGTAGCGGCGAAGGTCCGGCCGCGGCCCCATGCCCCAGGCGGCATCCTCATGGTCGATCGTCGCGTCAAAGTGCTCGCCGCGGCGGATCTCGTCGGCGAAAAGCCGGAGCTGGAAGACGGTGCGCTTCAGCTCGCCCTGGAGGCGGGGCACGGCGAGATGGGTTTCCCCGGCCGCGGTCCCAACAAGGGCCCCGGCGTCGTCTTCCAGGCCGCCGGCTATCGCTTCAAGCCAGGCTGCCCGTGTTCCCGGACTTTCCAGGCGGGCCTTTTCGAAGGCTGCGTGGGCGGCCTCGACGGATGCGTTCAGTTCGCCTGAGGTGGTGTTCATCGGAAGGCTCCCGCGGGAGCAAGGCTGGCGCCGGTCACGGCGGCACGGTTGCCCACTTCAAGCCAACCCGCGCCGGAGGGGAATTCCCAGCGAGTCCGGGAGGCGCTGAGCATTTCGGCCCCTGTGCCCGGGCGTTCCGGGGCGGCATAGCGTCCTTCGACGATCCGGACAGGTTCGGCGAAATGTTCGTGGAGATGGTCCACATATTCGATCATGCGGCCGTCCTGGCTTCCCGTGATGGCGGCGTAATCGAAGAAGGAGAAGTGCTGTACAAGCTCGCAGAGACCCACGCCGCCGGCATGCGGGCAGACCGGGACGCCGAACTTGGCGGCGAGCAGTAGGTTGGCGATGTTCTCGTTGACCCCGCCCACCCGGGTGGAATCGAGCTGGAGGACGTCGATGGCGCCTGCCTGGAGGAGCTGCTTGAACACGATGCGGCTGGCCACGGCTTCGCCGGTAGCAACGCGCACCGGCGAGATTCCCTTCCGGATGTCCGCATGGCCCAGGATGTCATCGGTGCTGGTGGGTTCCTCAATCCAGTACGGCTTGAATTCGGCAAGCGCGTTGACCCATTCGATCGCCTCGGACACCTCCCAGCGCTGGTTGGCGTCAATCGCGATGGGAAGATCGCCCACTGCCTGCCGGGCAAGGGCCATGCGGCGGCGGTCGTCGGCGATGGCGCCGCCCACCTTGAGCTTGATCATGGAAAAGCCGTCTGCGGCCGCCTCCTTGCTTAGCCGGACCAGTTTCTCGTCGCTGTATCCCAGCCAGCCGGGCGAGGTGGTGTATGCAGGGTAGCCGTCCGCCCGGAGGGCGGCTATGCGGGCGGCCTTGCCGTCCTGGCCGGCGCGGAGGATGTCCAGTGCCTGCCGGGGGTTGAGGGCATCGCGGATGTGGGTGAAGTCCACGACGTCCACGATCTCTTCCGGGGACATTTCGCTCAGGAGCAGCCAGAGCGGCTTGTTCTCGCGGCGGGCGCGGATGTCCCAGAGGGCGCTGACCAGGGCGCCGGCCGCCATCTGGGTGACGCCCTTTTCCGGGCCGAGCCAGCGGAGCTGCGAGTCGTGGATGAGGCGTTTGGAGGCGTTACCCAGGTCGTAGATCAGTTCGTCGATGTCCCGACCCTGCAGAAGCCCCGCATAGGAGTTGATGGCCGCCGTGAGGATTTCGTTGCCGCGGCCGCAGCTGAACACAAAGCCATGGCCTTCATCACCCGCATCGGTGCGGATGACGACGTAGGCGGCGGAGTAGTCGGGGTCAACGTTGACCGCGTCGGACCCATCGAGTTCCAGGGACGTGGGAAAGCGGACGTCCTGGGTGGTGATGGAAGTGATGGAAGGCATGGATCTCTTCTCTCGAATTGAACTGGAGGGTTTGCATGATTTCCTATATGAATTTCAGTAATCATATAGGAACCGTGATCCAGATCAAGCCCCGGTCGAAAAAAGAGCCCCGGCCGTGGGGCCGGGGCTTGGGTCTAATGCACGATGTGCCGCCTGGGTTGGCCGCTGTCCTGCAGCGGCGCGAGGTCCGCGTGGCCTTCGAAGGCCTGGGCGAAACGGGCAAAGGAGTTCCGGATGTGCTCCGCCATGGCCGCTTCGGCCTGTTCCGGCTGGCAGGCCTTGATCGCCTCGCGGACCTCCGAGTGCTCCGCGACGGTAATGGCACCGTCGACGTCGGCCGGGTAGAGGCGGAAGGTGTGCAGGTGGCAGTGCGTCTGCGCAAAAGCGTGGCGGACCACGGTGTTGCCGGCGGCGGCCAGGATTGTGTCGTGGAACCGGGTGTCATGGGCCACCAGATCCTGCCGCAGGTCGCCGTCGGACTTCATGGCGCCGCGGAACGCCGCAATTTCTTTCTCAAGGGCGGCTGACGGGTTGGCCAGCCGGTCGACGGCTGCAGAGCGCGCCGCCCAGGGCTCCACCAGCAGCCGGAATTCAAAGAGGGAGCGCAGTTCGGCCAAGTCCAGCAGGGGCGTGGTGCTATAGCCCCTGCCGGGGTTGTAGACCACCAGGTTGTCGCCCTCCAGCCGCTGCAGCACCTCACGCACCGGCGTCTGGGAAACGCCCAGGCTGCGCGAAACGGCGTCGATGTTGATCCGGGTGCCGGGCGCGATTTCGCCTTCGAGGATGGAGGCGCGCATCGACGAATACACATCGCTGACGGCGGCTTTGCCTCGGGAGATATCGGAAGACTGACGTGGGGGCACGCGCTGACCTCTTAGTGCTGGTTGGGTGTGTTGTTCGGGTTGGAGTCGCTGGGGGAATCATATTCCACCGGACGTGGGGGCGCTGCTGCAGGCGATTTTTTGAGTGGGGCTTGATCTGGATCACTTTTTCTATATGATTAACCAGATTCCTATATGATTTGGCATCGATATCTTCGGTGTCTTCCCCGGCGCCATAGGCGCCTGAAGCCATGTTTACGTCGAAGGAGACCACATGACTGCGCTCGGAAGTAAAGTCGCCAGCACGTCATCCCTCAAAAATCCCCGAACCATGACCCGGAAACGCTGGGTCATTATTTGGCTGGCCTTTATCGGGCTGAGCATCAACTACCTGGACCGCTCCAGCCTCAGCGTTGCCTTGCCCTTCATGGGCAAGGACTTCGAGATGACCGCCACCCAGCAGGGACTCATCTTTGCTGCCTTCTTCTGGGCCTACGATTTCTGCCAGCTGGCGGCCGGCTGGTACGTGGACAAAGTCGGGCCGCGCAGGTCGTTCTCGCTGGCGGCGGTCTGGTGGTCCATCTTCACGATGGTTACCGCCGCCGCGACGAGCTTCTGGTCCCTGTTTGCAGCCCGCTTCCTCCTGGGGTAGGCGAAAGTCCCGCGCCCAGCACCGCAGCCAAGGTGGTGGCCACCTGGTTCCCGGTCCGTGAACGGGCGTTCGCCACCAGCATCTGGGACTCGGGTTCCCGCGTGGGGGCCGTGATCGCGCTGCCCATCGTTACCCTGATTGTGGCGCTGACCTCATGGCATGCAGTGTTCATCATCATTGGCGTCGCCGGCCTTATCTGGGCCGCCGTCTGGTGGAAGGTGTACCGGAGCCCCCAGGAGCACCCCAGCGCCAACGCCGCCGAAGTGGCTTATATCGAGGAGGGCGGTGCCCGCGGCGAAGGCAGCGACGACGCCAATGCCGCGAAGCTGCCCTGGCGCTCACTCTTCAAGTACCGCACCATCCTCAGCATGATGTTCGGCTTCTTCTGCCTGAACAGCGCCATCTACTTCTTCATTACCTTCTTCCCGAGCTACCTCGTCAAGGAACGCGGATTCGACCTGCTCAAGCTGGGTTTCTTCGGTGCCATCCCCGGTATCTG
The DNA here is from genome assembly GCF_005280255.1 of Arthrobacter sp. 24S4-2. Taxonomy (NCBI): domain Bacteria; kingdom Bacillati; phylum Actinomycetota; class Actinomycetes; order Micrococcales; family Micrococcaceae; genus Arthrobacter; species Arthrobacter sp. 24S4-2. Next base: position 246,069 of record NZ_CP040018.1, read on the forward strand.
CGCGGTGCTGTGCGGCTGGCTGGGCGGGTACCTGGCCGACCGCGCAGTCCGGGCCGGGGCATCCGTCACCAAGGTCCGCAAGACCGCCATCGCCGGCGGCCTCGCAGGCGGCTCCGTCATTATGTTCGCCGCCCTCGTTCCGGAAGCCTGGATGGCCCTGGCGCTCCTGTCCGTCGCCTACTCCAGCCTCACTGTTGCGGCGACCGGCATCTGGTCACTGCCTGCCGATGTGGCGCCGAGTTCCAAGCATGTCGGCTCCATCGGCGGACTGCAGAACTTCGCCTCGAACCTGGCGGGCATCTTCACTCCGATCCTGATCGGCGTGCTGGTTGACCAGACCGGATCGTTCGTGGCCCCGCTGGCGGTCATTGGAGCCGTTTCCCTCGTGGGTGCCGCCAACTACCTGTTCGTCATGGGCAAGATTGAACCCTTGAAGGTCAACGAGCCCGCGGCGGTGGCGTAACCGCATATCGGGGCGGCGGCAACTTGCTTGGTTGCCGCCGCCCTTTTGCGTTCCGCCAGCCCTTGCTTAATGCGTTAGTGATGACTAACGTATTTTCTGTGCCCGATCTTCTGGAAGTCGCAACGGAGCCCAACAGGCGGGCGCTGCTTCGGCTCCTGGCGGAGGGCGAGAAGTCGGTCACTGAGCTGTCCGGCCACTTTCCGGTCAGCAGGTCGGCCATTTCCCAACATCTGCTGCTTCTCTCGCAAGTGGGGCTCGTAACCGCCCGGAAAGACGGCCGGAACAGGTTCTACCGCCTGGACGGCGCCGGGATGGTCCGGCTGCGTGAACAATTCGAGGCCTTCTGGACAACCGAACTGGACCTGCTGGTGGCCGATGCCGGCCGGCTGGGCCAGCAAACAACTCAAGGGAATATCTGATGACATTCAACAAGACAGTATTCATCCCGGTTGATCCGGACGCCGCCTTCGCGCTCATCACGCAGCCGGAACGGCTCCGGCGCTGGAAGGCTGTAGCCGCGAGGGTGGATCTTCGCGTGGGCGGGGACTACCGCTGGACCATCACCCCGGGCACTCGGCGATGGGAAGCTTCACCGAAATCGAGCCTGGCAAGCGCATCGTCTACACATGGGGATGGGAGGGTGACGCCGGACTGCCGCCGGGAGCGTCGACCGTCACCGTGAACCTGGAGGCTGTCGAGGGCGGAACCACGGTCCAGCTGATTCACGAGGGACTGACCGAGCAGCAGGAGGCGGCCCATGCCCAGGGCTGGAACCACTTCCTCGAGCGGCTCGTCCTGCTCGCTACCAACGGAGATGCGGGCCCCGACGAGTGGGATGCAGCCCCGGACCCCATCGATGAACTCTCCAGCGCCGAGGCCGCCCTGGCGGTTGCCCAGCGCATCCTTCGGGGACTCAAGGATTCAGACCTGGGTGCAGCGACACCCTGTGAGGACTTCACGGTTGAGGCCCTCCTGGGCCACCTCTTTGGCTCGATCGCATCAATCGGCAACGCGCTCGGCGTGACCGTCCCAGACCGGCCGGATGCCACGCCGGAGACTCGAATCGCCGACGCCGCGCAGTCCACGCTGGAGGCATTCCGCGTCCGCGGCACGGAAGGAACCCTGGACATGGGCTTCGCCGAACTGCCGGCAACCATGGTCGCCAACATCCTGAACCTGGAACTGCTGGTCCATGCCTGGGACTTCGCCAGGGCCACCGGGCAGGAGCTCACCGTGTCGCCGGTCCTGTCCGACTACGTCCTGGGCCTCGCCCGGAACACCATCAGCCCGCAGATGCGCGGCAAGAGCTTCGCCGAGGAAACGCTGGCTGACGAATCGGCAGCAAGCATGGAACGCCTGATTGCCTTCACCGGCCGGCAGGTTGCAGGACTCTAGGTCCTCGGGGCACGAGCGGAGGTGGCAGGCATGGTTGACGTAGTGACGGCGATTGAAATCAACCGACCATGCGGGGTGGTGGCAGCCTACGCCGCCAATCCGGAAAACGCTCCGGCCTGGTATTCGAACATCAAGGCCGTCAGGTGGGAATCGGATCCGGTTGTGGCCGTGGGCTCCAAAGTGGCGTTCAGGGCTCAGTTCCTCGGGAAGACCTTGGACTACATCTACGAATTCACCGAACTTGACCCCGGCAGGAAGCTGGTCATGCGCACGGCCAATGGGCCGTTCCCCATGCAGACGAGCTACACATGGGAGGAGGCCGGCGGCGATTCCACCCGGATGACCCTGCGCAACACCGGCTCGCCGGCTGGCTTCCCCGCCGTCATTAGCCTTGTGATGGCCCCTATGATGCGCCGCGCCATGCGCAACGATCTCGCGAAGCTGAAATCCCTTCTCGAAGGGGACCGGCCGCAAGCCACCCAGGAAAACACACAACGGAAGGACAAGTCATGAGCAAGTTCATTTACATCTACAAAGGACCGGCCACGCCGATGGACCAGTTCACGCCGGAGCAGTCCGCGGAACAGATGGCTGCGTGGGGCGCCTGGATGGAGAAGCTGGGCCCGGCATTGCTGGACGCCGGTTCGCCCTTCGCTGCCAGTACCTCGCTGGTGGACGACGGATCCGTAGCGGAAGCCTCCGACCTGAACGGCTACTCGATCGTGGAGGCCGAAAACCTTGATGGTGCGAAGGCCCTCGCGGACGGCCACCCGTTCCTGTCCGAAGGCGGCGGTAAGTTCAGACTCGAGATCTACGAGCTCGCCAACATGCAGATGTAGAGGTTGCTCCACCGTCGCGGAGCACGGGCACCTGCTTGGCTTTGGAGTGATTGCGGGTCCGGCCCGGCCCAAGGCCAATACATCCTGAACGAAGCGGGCGGCAGCAACGCCGTCCGTTTCGTCCTTGACCTCAATCTCACAGGCCGCATAAAGGTCCTCGACGGACTGGTCGCCAAGACCATGCCGGCCGAGGTCGCCCAGCTCCGGGAGCTGAAGGCCGTCGTCGAAGCACGCTAAGCACCGTTGGAGCCAGGGGTTCCTTTAGGGTCCGGCCTTCTATAACGTTGTATGGATGTTGCTAGCGCAAACCCATCCCCTGGGCTGCAACAGCTGGGACTGTTTCGGCACCACTGTCACGGAGGACGACGTCCTCGCCAACGCCGAATTCATGGCCGCCCACCTCGCCCCGCACGGCTGGGACACCGTCGTCGTCGATATCCAGTGGTGCGAACCTGCCGCCAAAGCGGGCGGTTACAACCCCGGCGCCGCCCTTGTTTTGGATGGGTTCGGCCGCCAGCTGCCGGCCGTGAACCGCCTTCCCTCGGCCGCGGACGGGAAGGGCTTCGGCCCGCTGGCACGGCGGATCAGGTCGCGGACACAACGTCTGTCTGCGACTGGAACACCGACAACTACGGCCTGGACCACAACCACCCGGGGGCGCAGGCATACTAGGATTCGCAGCTGGCACTGTTCGCGGAGTGGGGCGTGGACTTCGTCAAGGCGGACGACATGCTGGGGCCGTACTTCACCTCGGAAATTGCCGCCTACCAGGACGCCATCGGCAAGTCCGGCCGGGACATGGTCCTCAGCCTCTCGCCCGGACGCGTGCTGTCCCTGGCGCACCTGGAGCGACTCCGTTCCAATGCCCAGATGTGGCGTGTCTCGGACGACCTCTGGGACAACTGGGACGACGTCGAAGCCCAGTTCGCGCGCCTGGCGCGCTGGGCGCCGCACCAGCGGCCGGGGACCTGGGCGGACGCGGACATGCTGCCGCTGGGCAGGATTGCCCACCGCGCGGAACGCGGCCCGGAACGACTCACCCGCCTTACCGCTGACGAGCAGCGAACCATGATGACGCTGTGGTGCATGGCCCGCTCGCCGCTCATGCTGGGCTGCGACCTCCCGTCCTCGCCGCCTGAAACCCTGGAGCTCCTCACCAATGCGGACCTCCTGGACGTCCCCAAGGCAAGCCGCAACAACCGCGAGCTCCTCCGCGACGGGGATCTGGTGCTCTGGGCAGCCGAGAGCACGACGACGGCGGACAGGTTCGCCGCGGTGTTCAACACCGGGGGAGAGACCTTGGAAGCGGCTTTTCCCCTGGGCGATCTGGGCCTTGGCGAGAGGGCTTCGTGGGATGCCTGGTCCGCTGTGGAGGCGTGGTCCAGGGAAGACGCGCGGCCCGGGACCGCGGCCTCTGGCAGTGTTTCGCCTGCCAGCGGTTTGCCTGGCGGCGTTCTGCAGTGTGCGGTGCCACCGCACGGGGTCCGGTTCTACCGCTTCTCGTAAAAATAGGGACGGCTGGTGGCCAGCCTTCAGTAGTTGTCCCCGATGCCAAAACGGGGATGCAGCACTCTGTCCTGCGCCTTAGAGAACCCGGGTTTCGTTGATCGCTCGAGGTGCTGCCAAGCTACGGCCCGGGACGAATACTCCGGCGAAGCGCTCATGTTCAATGGTGGCCGAGCTGCGGTTCTTGATCAGCTCGGCCATTACCGCTGTGCCCCGGACCGCCACATCATGCACCGGAATTCTTAGCGTCGCGATCCCGATCTGATCGGCGCCCATCAAGATGCCGTCACACCCTGTGATGGACAGATCCTCGGGGATGCGCAGCCCCGCCGCTTTTGCGAACGGCATGAAGGAGATGGCCCGGGTGTCCGAGGGGAACATGGCTGCGGTGATCCGCCCCTCGCCTGCCAGCCGGACGATGTCCTCACAACCGTCCACTGAGGAGCCAAAGAGATCCGTGTCGAGCTGGTGGACCTCTATCCCGCGCCCGCGCAGGTGCGCTGCCATGGACAGGCCCCGGCGGTTCTCGGCAGTGGAGAGGGAGAATGCGGGAACCACCACCGCGACCGAGCGGTGACCCGCGGCAGCCACACGGTCGGCCAGGATGGCACCATTAGTGTCTTCGTCATAGGAGACTCCGTAAATGCCCGGATGCTCCTCCATCCGCCCGACAGACACCACCGGCACCGAGTCGAGGAACGGTTCGAGATCGTGAGCCTTGATAACACCTGTGGACACCATGAGGCCTCCGACCCGCAGGCCCAGGAGGCGCCGCAGGCCGGTCAACTCGTCGTCAGCACCCTGCGTTGCCGTGGGGACGACAGTGATCAGCTGAAGGCCGGCCCGGCTGGCTTCGTTCTGGATCTCGCTGTGGAGCAACCCGTATGCGGGGTTCCTGGGATCCCGCAGCAGCAGGCCCACGAGGTCCGAGCCCTTGGCGGCCAGCCCGCTGGCAATCATGTTGGGCACGTAGCCTAATTCCCGCAAGGCCCGGTTGACCTTTTCCTGCGTCTTGGGAGAAACAGAGGAATGCCCCATCAACACCCGGGATACTGTGGCCCGGGACACCTGGGCAAGCTGGGCGACGTCGTCCATCCGCACGCCCAGCGGTGATCCTCCGTTACGTCCCTTGGGGGGCCCCAGCTCAGTCACAGCCATAACTCTACTGGCTGGCCAATGCGCGGGCCGACGCGCCGTCGAGCACGGCATTTCGGTATGGAACCAGCAGCCCCGGCCAGTCGGTCTGGATGATGTCCGCTCCTAGTCCTACAAGGCGGCCCCATCCTGAATCCGGGTCTCCAAGCACGGACATCTCGTCGTCCCAGCCGCAGAACAGGGGAACCCTGTCGTTGAGGTTTATGGCGTTCACCAGGGCGAACAGCCCCCGCGAATGAAGCCATGCCACATAATCCGTGGAGGCAAACTCGTGGTCCGGGCCTTCTGCCAGGAGCTCCAAGCCAACGGTGTTGATCTCCGTATATTCCAGCACTCGCAGGACGTCTTCATGGGATCGGACCATTGGCGCGAAGGCGTACTTCACATGGTGGGCTGCCAGTAACTCCAGTGCTTCCCGGTCCACAGGGGATTTCAATACGGCCCGGCCCAGCACGTCATAGTCGTCCAGATAAGGCAGAAGCCGTTCCCAGTACCACCAGGAGCGGTCAATGTTAAAGAGGGCATGACGGTTTTGACTCAGCACCTCTTCGAGCGTTGCCACCCGATATGCCTCACTGGTCCCCGTGGAGCGCCAACGGTACTCCAGGGCTCGGATCGTCTTGCTGTCCAGCGTCCTGATGTTCTCCTGGATGCCAAGCTGCATTTCCTCGCAGCCGTCGTGGAATAGGAAGAACTCTCCATCTGTGGACTCCACGACGTCGATCTCCACCATTTCCGCACCTTGCCGCAGGGCTGCCTCCACGGCCTGCTGGGTGTTCTCGGCGATGGTGCCGAGTCCTGTGCCGCGGTGCACGGCCACGAGTGGGCGTGCACGCGCGAAGGCGGCATTGAGCGGGGCGTTCTGTTGAGCAAATCGGGGGTGTCCAAACATTTTCTATCTCTCCTGCTTGTTCCCGGTGCCGGCGGTGGCCAGTTCGGGGGGTTCGGGGGCGGCTATCTGGCTTGTCGGGGGCGGGACCGGCACTGCTGCTCGTGGCGGGGTCCGACGGCGGGACCGTTTACGGCCCGCGCCCCGTCCGTAGACGAGGCACATGGTGACGCCGGTGATGGCCATGAGGATCACGGTGTAGACGAAGGTCAGGGCGGTGGTGTCCGACAGGGTGTCATCGTTGGTGGCGTTCTTGATGACGATGCCCAGCGGCTGGTACAGGGGGTGTGCCAGGAAGACAGCCGTATCGTAGTCGTCGAGCAGGTGGTTGAAATTCAGGGCAGCCACGGCCGCCGCCGTGGGTGCGACGATCGGCAAAAGGATCCGCCGGAAGGTGGTGAAGGAACCGGCTCCTAGAATCGCTGCCGCCTCTTCCAGCTGATCCGGTACCGCGGCGAAGGCTGCCTTTAGCATCCGCAGTGTAAACGGGATCTTGCCTATCACGTACGCAATGGCGAGGATTGCCAGCGTTCCGGTTAGGACAGTGTTGCCCACCAGCCATTCGGAGTGGTCGAAGGTGACCATCAGTCCAAGCGCCACCATGGTTGAGGGCAGGATCCAGGGAATATGCAGGATGTATTCGACGGCAACTGTGACCGGGTTACGGAAATTCTGCACGAGGCGGGCGACGAATAACAGCCCGAAGACAACAACAACTGTTGCGACGGCACTGTAGCCGACGCTCACCATGAACGGCCACAGTGCCGAGTAGTCGGTGAAAACGCGGAGGTAGTTGTCCAAGGTGAAGCTGCCCGGATTCAGGCTGGCGCTCTGGATCGATGCGGCATCGGTGAAGGAGAAGATGACGATCAGGACCGGCGGGAGTGCGTAGACGGCGAAGAGAGCATATGCCACCGCGTGCACCACAACATTAGCAATCGGGTTTTCAATTTTTTGCTTCTGCATGGACGCTGGAACTTTGGACACGCTGAAGTAGGTTCCGCCTTTCTCCAGGCGGTTCATCACAGCCAGCAGCACGATAGTGGATAGGCCCAGGACGATGGCAAGGGCTGCGGCAAGATCCCGCGATGACGGAGCATTGGCGAACGACAAAATCATGGGCGTGACGGTCTGGAAGTCCTCACCCCCGAGTACCTGAGGGCGGCCAGTGCACCCAGCCCACCCAGGAAAGTCAGGATTGTGATGGCATACACCATCGGCATCAGCGTCGGCAGGACTATGCGGCCCAGCACGTTCCAACTCGAAGCGCCCATCATTCGGGCGGCTTCGATAGTCTGGAAATCCACTTTTGCCAGCGCGTTGCCGAGAAACAGAAGATGGTTTCCGGTGCAGGCAAACGTCATGACAAACACCACGGCAAACATGCCGGTGAACCAGCCGGCATTCATGCCCGGGAACACGTTCAGCAGCAGTCGGGTAACGAAACCACTGTCTCCGTAAATGAACTTATAGCCCGCCACTAACACGATGCCGCCGTAGATCAGCGTGCTGGCGTAGCCCAGCCACAGGATGCGGGCACCTTTGATGTCAAAATACTGCGTGGCCAGGACGATGAAGATCCCGACAGCGTTGACGGTTACCGAGAGCACGACCGCAAGAACGAAGCTGTTGCGCAGGGACTCCATCGCGCGCTGGGAGGATGTCAGCCGCCGGATAGCTTCGAAGGAAAACTGCCCCTCGGGCATGAAAACTGTTCCAAGAAGCCGGACGTTCGGGTAGATCAGGAAGGTTACGGAAAACCACAGCAGCACCGCGCCCACGATCAGGAACAGCGGGGAGCGAAGCAGCTGCTTCACCGAGCCGTTCACGAGGCACCCTCGTACTGAAGGACATCGGAGGGAGTAACCAGCACCCGCACTGAATCTCCTGGCTGGAAGCCCCCGGTGCCATCCTCCTGCAGGATCCCCCGGAACATTCCGCGTTCCGTCTCGACCCGGTAGCTGCTGTAGACGCCGTGATATTGGCGCGAACTGACCCGGCCCGCGAGAGCGGGCACCTTTGCCGAGGCGGCGGCAGCGGGCGTCTCGATTCTGACCTTTTCGATCCGCACATAGGCTGGCCTGGCCGGATCAAGGTGGATCCCGCCATCGCGCTTCAATGCTTCAACGGTTGCGGGAGAGAGCTTGTTGGCGTCGCCCACAAAATTACACACAAACTCGGTCGCGGACCGTGTGTACACCTCCTGAGGCGTTCCCACCTGCTCGATCCGGCCGTTGTTCATCACGGCAATGCGGTCGCTCATCGTCAGAGCCTCGTCCTGGTCATGGGTGACGTAGACGGTCGTGATACCGAACTGCTGCTGCAGATCCTTGAGCTGGGCCCGCAGTTGGTGGCGGAGCTTGGCATCGAGGTTGGACAAAGGTTCATCCAGTAACAGAATCTTGGGGCGCAGCACGAGGGCGCGGGCGATCGCAACACGCTGTTGCTGGCCGCCGGAAAGGTCCGTGACACTCTTGGCCAGCTGTTCGTCGCTGAGATTCACCTCGCGGGCGATTTCATGGACGCGCTCTGCGGTCTCGGCCTTGGAAACTCTCGCGACTTTGAGGCCGAAGGCGATGTTCTCCCATACCGACAGGGTGGGAAACAGGGCGTAGCTCTGGAAGACCATCCCGATTTCGCGGCGGTGGCTGGGGAGGTGAGTGACACGCTTGCCGCCGATACGGATGTCGCCGCGGCTGGGCTGGATGAAGCCGGCCAGCACCCGAAGCGCTGTGGACTTGCCGCAGCCCGAAGGGCCGAGGAGGGTGAAAAACTCGCCTTCTTCCACCGTGAGCTGGTACTCCGGCAGCGCAACAAAATCGCCGAAACGGATCTCTACATTCTCAAACGTGATCATTTCCACTAGCCCTTCAAGTACTCAAGCTCGATCTTTTCGACCCACTTGTCGATGTTTTTCCCGACCAAGGTCCAGTCGATGTCCTGCTTCTTGAACTCGGCGGTCTGTTCGATGGCCTGGGCATCGGCCGCAGCAGCGGCCTTGCTGTTTACAGGAGCGGTGAAGAACTGCTTGGACCACTTGGCCTGGACATCGGCGGAACCGAACCAGTCGATGAACTTCTTGGCGGTTTCGGCCTTCTTCGTGCCTTTGACCAGGCCAACCTGCTGTACGGCGAAGGGAACGCCAATGCTCGGCTTCGCCGCCTCCGTCTGGATGCCGTACTGCTTTTCACGGCTGGCCTTACCGGCGAGCCACATCTGGCCGGCGTCCACCTGGGACTTCTTCATGCGGGAGTACAGATCCTCGCCCTTGACGGCACGGTTCCCGTTGGCGAAGTAGGCCTTCACCTGATTCCATCCCTCGGCGCTGACCCCGAGCTCGCCGCTGGGGTCGGCATAGCGGCCCAGGATGCCGGCAAGCACCATCTGTGTGGTGGCACCTCCCAGGGAGGTTTGCACCTCGTACTTGCCTTTGAACTGGTCCTTGGTCCAAAGGTCGGTCCAATCCTGCGGGGCGGCAGCAGGTGTGGCGTAGGCAGCCTTGTTGTAGACGAGCATGATCGGTTCGCTCACGATCGGCCAGAACTGCTTGCCGGTCTGGTCACCCAAAGAGCCATCGACCTCGCCCGCCCAAGCCGGGGAGTAGGGCTCAAGCACGTTCTGTGCCTTGAGCTTCTCGAAATACACATTGTTCAGGCCGAACGTCACGTCAGCCACCGGGTTGTTCTTCTCCGCCGTCAGGCGGTTCATTACGTCTCCGCCGCCCAGATCGACGAAATCAAGCTTGAAGCCCGCAGCCGCGGCCTCCTTCTTGAGCCAGTCGCCACGGCCATCCGAAACCGAGTTGCTGTAAATGATGAGGGACTCGTTAGGGGAACCCGACGCTTGACCGGGGGGCGTGCAGGCTGTGGTCAGTAGGGAGCCGGCGCTGAGCAGGGCACCAAGCAGAACGATTCGACGCTTCATAGTGTCTCCAAACGGGTGGGGGCAGGGTGATCAGGGCCGCGGCAGCGACGCCGGCGACAGGGCATGATATAAATCACACACAAGATGAACGCGCTTTCATTTTTACACCGCATAGCCACGCTGGAAAGGCTAGAAGGTAAACAAGACGCCAACGATTTGCAAAATTGGCGATTTGAACGCGCTCTCATAATTGAGTCAAGGAGCAACATGCTGCCCGAGTTCCACTACCTCATCCATTTGGTCATGGCCTTCGTACTTTCCACGGCCATCGGAATCGAACGGGAGATACATCAGAAGTCGGCCGGGCTCCGTACCCACATGCTCGTAGGGGTCGGCTCGGCACTGTTCATGATCATCTCCAAGTACGGATTCAACGACATCAGCGCGGAACCCGAATTCTCCCTGGACGGTTCAAGGGTTGCGGCGCAGGTCGTCAGGCATCGGATTCCTTGGGGCCGGGCTGATCTTTGTCAGGCGCGGTAAAGATCCGGTATGCGACGGTCGCGGCATCCTCAGGGAGATCATCAAGCAAACTGCTGAACACGGCCTCGCCGTAAACAACCTCAGCATGACAGCGGACCTCTTCGGCGAAACGCACCGGGACGAAAATTGCCAGGACATACTGCTCAGGGTGACCGGATCGCCTAACGCCGTGGCGGCTGCCGTCGTAGCAATCAATCAAATCGACGGCGTCTCCAGGACCTCGTTCAGCGAAGTGGACGGCTGACGGGCTCCTGTGCGGGCGCCCTTCTGGCCAAAATGCGGAGGGTTGATCATGATGAGTTCCTGGGCTCGGTGCAGCTACTCGCGGACGCCGACAGCATCATGGTGATTAGCTGGGGAGCGGGGGCCGCTGTGGCGGAGTACGCGAGAAGTATGCGGCCCTTGCCGTGGTCAGGCCATACCAAGAGACATCCGGTACGGCAGCGATCCCTTCGAGGGTTCCAGTTTCCAGAGGTTGCCTGCCCTCCGGACAACGCGATCGGCTTCTTCTAAGCTGTGCCAATCCTCGTGCGTCAAGGCGCGGAGGCTTGCCATGGGGTATTACGTCCGACGTTACGTCATGCCCACGGATCAGGCGCGACACGGGATATCCGCATCCTCCCCCAGCCCGAATCGCGCCATGTGGGACCCTGAAGACCGGCTCGAGATCGAAAGTGTGGATTTCGATCCAGGGGGTACATGGTCCTGGCGAGGTGAATGTATCCCGCGCGCAGAAGCGCAGATAGCCTACGCCTATCAGCCAGGCAGACTGACGCCCGTCCGCCTGAACTGCCACACTGTTGCTGATGCAGGCATTCTTCGACGGACTCCTCAACGCCAGCCCGCTGCTGGTGGCCTGTGTTGTGTTCGCGCTGGTTTTCGCCGAGGACGCCCTCTTCATCGGCTTCGTCATTCCCGGCGAAACCGCGGCCGTGGTGGGCGGCGTGATCGCGGGAAAGGGCGGCATCCCGCTGGCAGCGATGATTGCGGTGGTGGTCTCCGCGGCGATCCTGGGCGACACCGTGGGCTACGAAATCGGCAAGCACCTGGGACCGCGGCTGATCTCGCGGAAGATCTTCGACCGGAAGCGCCCCCAGCTGGACAAGGCCCGGGAGTTCCTCAAAAGACGCGGCGGACCGGCCATCTTCCTGGGCCGGTTCACCGCCTTCTTCCGCGCCGTGATGCCGGCACTGGCAGGTCTCAGCGGCATGCCCTACCGGCGCTTCGCGCTTTGGAACATCACCGGCGGCGTGCTGTGGGGGAGCCTGTTCGTCACGCTCGGCTTCCTCGCCGGAGGCCTGTATGACGAGGTGGCCCGCACTGGCGGCAGCGCCGCCGCGGTGGTCGTGGCAGCAGTGGCTGTGGCGGTGCTGGTCGTCTGGCAAATCCGCCGGCGCCGGTCCCCGGCGGACCGCTGATCCCGCCTGACCACCGGGGCGCAGCGCCGCCAGGAAGTGGGCTGGACGGCGCTCCGCTCCATCCAGCGTCCGGCCAACGGGGAAACCCTGGAATCAGCGCACGTTTAACCGGTAACCGAGCTGGTGGTTAGGGATTCCACCGCCGCTCCCGCTGCCTGAACTTCCGGTGCCTGTACTTAAGTGGCAGGAATGCACTCTAAACTTGACGGGTCCTCCGCGTAACTCCGACACAGTCTGTCTTACTGGCAGGGAATAAGGGCGCAATGGTGTATGTTGCATTGCCGTCAGACAAGAACATTAGAGAAGAGAACCCCCTAAGTGGCAACTGATTACGACGAAGTACGTTCCGACGTCAAGGAATCGCAAGACAACTCCCTGGAAGCGCTCCAGTCCGCCAACGCCCCGGATGCGCGCAGCGTTGTCCGCGAGCTGGACGAGGCCGACGCGATGGACGACTCCATTGTCCCCGGCGGCGAGTTTGTGGCCGAGGAACTGGTGGTCCAGGTCATCCCGCAGGCGCAGGATGAGTTCACCTGCTACTCCTGCTTCCTGGTCCGGCACCGCTCCCAGATCGCCCGCGAAAAGAACGGCCACGCTTACTGCGTTGAATGTGAAGGCTAGGCGCACAGCAGAGTTCCCAACCCATAACTGAACGCGCCGGCGCACTGAAAATCCGGGGACGGGTCCCCGAAATCTTCCGGAAACCTGACCGGCCTACTGTGGTCACAAACCACACCCGGTTGTGCCCAGACAGGTAGAGCTCCGGCAGGTCTGGCTAAGTCCGATCCTCCGGGTCTATAAACATAGGACCGTGCCGGGCCGTTGAAGGGACTCTCTGATGCATCTGTTGCCCCGTGAGCAGGAAAAGCTCATGATCGTGGTCGCAGCCGACCTCGCCCGGCGCCGGCAGGCGCGCGGGCTGAAGCTCAACTTCCCGGAGGCCGTTGCGGTCATCAGCTACGAACTGATCGAGGGCGCCAGGGACGGCCGCACCGTGGCCGAGCTTATGAGTTACGGCACTACCCTGCTCAGCCGTGACGACGTGATGGAAGGCGTCCCGGAAATGATCCACGACGTCCAGATCGAGGCCACCTTCCCGGATGGCACCAAGCTCGTCACCGTCCACAATCCCATCCGGTAGGAGAGCCCCTATGATTCCTGGAGAGTATGTCCTCGGCTCAGCGCCGGTGGTGGTCAACGCCGGGCGCGAGGCGATCGAGGTCGTCGTCGTCAACACCGGCGACCGGCCCGTGCAGGTGGGCTCGCACTACCATTTCGCTGAAGCGAACGGTGCCCTCGAGTTTGACCGCACGGCGGCGTACGGCCGCCGGCTGGATATCCCGGCGGGAACCGCGGCCCGGTTCGAGCCGGGTGACAGCAAGACCGTCCGGCTGATCGAGGTGGCCGGCAGCCGCGAGGTCTACGGCCTGAGCAACGCGGTTAACGGGCCCCTGGCGCCGGCGCCGGCACAGTCAGCCGAAGGGGGAGCGCAGTGAGCTTCGAACTGACCCGTAGGCAGTACGCGGACCTGTACGGCCCGACGACGGGCGACTCCATCCGCCTGGCGGACACCGAACTGTTCCTGGAAATCGAAAAGGACCTCACCGTGTACGGCGAGGAAGTGGTGTTCGGTGGCGGCAAAGTGATCCGCGACGGTATGGGCCAGAACGGCCAGGTGACGCGGGACGGGAACGTCCAAGGCGGAGCCATCCCGGACACCGTGATCACCAATGCCGTCATCCTGGACTACACCGGAATCTACAAAGCCGACGTCGCGCTCCGGGACGGCCACATCTTCAAGATCGGCAAGGCCGGCAACCCGCAGATCACCGACGGTGTGGACATCGTCATCGGCGCCAGCACCGAGATCATCGCCGGGGAACGGAAGATCCTCACCGCCGGCGGCGTGGACACGCACATCCACTTCATCTCCCCGGACCAGGTGCCCACCGCCCTCACCAGCGGCGTAACCACCATGGTGGGCGGCGGCACGGGACCGGCCGAAGGAACCAAGGCCACCACGGTGACCCCCGGCAAATGGCACATCCAGCGGATGCTGCAGGCCACCGAGGGGATGCCCATCAACATCGGACTGTTCGGCAAGGGCCACGCGTCCGCCGTCGAACCGCTGGCCGAACAGATCCGGGCCGGCGCCATCGGGCTCAAGGTCCACGAGGACTGGGGATCCACCACCTCCTCGATCGACAACTCACTGAAAGTTGCCGACGAATACGACGTCCAGGTGGCCATCCACACCGACACCCTCAACGAGTGCGGCTTCGTCGAGGACACCATCCGGGCCATCGCCGGCCGGGTCATCCACACCTTCCACACCGAGGGCGCCGGCGGCGGCCACGCCCCGGACATCATCAAGATCGCCGGGCTGCCCAACGTGCTGCCCGCCTCAACCAACCCCACGCTGCCGTACACGCGCAACACCATCGAAGAGCATCTGGACATGCTCATGGTGTGCCACCACCTCAATCCGGACATCCCGGAAGACGTGGCGTTCGCCGATTCCCGCATCCGCGCCGAAACCATCGCCGCCGAGGACGTCCTGCAGGACATGGGCATCTTCGCCATCACCTCCTCCGACTCCCAGGCCATGGGCCGCGTAGGTGAGGTGATCACCCGCACCTGGCAGGTGGCGGACAAGATGAAGAAGCAGCGCGGCGTGCTGAAAGACCCTGCCGGGGGCAGCCATGGTTCCGAAGACAGCGACAACTTCCGCCTGAAACGGTACGTGGCGAAATACACCATCAATGCGGCCATCGCGCAGGGCATGGCCGACTCCATCGGGTCTGTTGAAGAGGGCAAGTTCGCGGACCTGGTGCTCTGGGACCCGGCATTCTTCGGCGTGAAGCCGGAGCTGGTGCTCAAGGGCGGGCAGATCGCCTACGCGCTGATGGGCGATGCCAACGCCTCCATCCCCACCCCGCAGCCGCGCACCATGCGGCCGATGTTCGCCGCGTTCGGCAAGGCAGTGCAGCAGTCCTCCATCACGTTCCTGTCCCAGGCCGCCATCGACGCCGGAGTGCCCGAAGAGCTGGGCCTGCAGAAGGTCATCCGGCCCGTGTCGGGGATCCGTACGCTGTCCAAGGCGGACCTCAAGTACAACGACGCCACGCCGGACATCCAGGTGGACCCGGAAACGTACAAGGTGACGGTGGACGGCGAGGACGTCACCTGCGAACCGGCTGACGTGCTGCCCATGGCGCAGCGCTACTTCCTCTTCTAGGAGCCCCACGTGATCATCGAAGAAGTCCTCGGCAACCTGCACGATCTCCCTGACTCCGAGGCCGGGGCGTACGCCGGGCTGCACAAGGAGAAGGTGGTGCTGCCCAGCGCCCAGCTGGTGAAGCGCATCCAGCGCGTCACCACGGACCAAGGCAAGGAGCTCGGCATCCGGCTGCCGTCCGGTTCCGGGGACCTGCGCGACGGCGACATCCTGCACGTGGCCGGCGCCAACATGATCGTGGTGTCCGTGCTCCCCACCGACGTCCTGGTGGTGGCGCCGCGGACCATCCACGAAATGGGGGTGGCGGCGCACTCGCTCGGCAACCGGCACCTGCAGGCCCAGTTCTTCGACGCTTCCTCCGAGTACGCTGCAGAAGTCATGGTTTGCCAGTACGACCACACAGTAGAGGACTATCTCAAACACGTCGGAGTGCCTTACGACCGCCAGGAACGCGTGATGCCCGTCCCCTTCCGCCATGCCGAACACTCGCACTAGTCCGTACCTCCGCGCGTCAGGTTTCGTCCCAGCGGCCTTGGGGTTGGAGATGAGCGCGTCGTACCAGCTCGCCCTGCAGCAGTTGACGGATTCGGCTTTGCCTACCGGGGCGTTTGCTCACTCGCTCGGGTTTGAGACCTATATTGAGCGCGGGCTGGTTCATGATGGGGCGTCCTTTGGGGTGTGGCTGTCCGCGTTTGTGGGCCAGCAGCTGAGCTATTCCGACGGGCTGGCCATCCGCTTCCTTTACGAGGGTGTCCCCGTTGCGGACCTCGATGTCCTGCTGACGGCTCAGCTCCTGCCGCGGCAGCTGCGGGAGGCGAGCATCAAGATGGGAAACCGCCTCCTTGAGATCGGGAGCGAAGTGTTCCCGTCCCCGCCGCTGGCGGCGTACCGGGACCTGGTGACCGCGGGCCGGGCCGCCGGCCATCAGCCGCTGGCGTTCGCCGTGGTCGCCCGTTCCTTGGGGGTTCCGCTCACGGAAGCGCTCGCCGCCTACCTTTTCGCGGCGGTCACGTCGCTGACCCAGAACGCGGTGCGGGCCATCCCGCTGGGGCAGAACGCCGGCCAGCGGATTCTGCGGAAAGCGCACGACGACGTCGCTGCCGCGGCCGGGCGGATCGCCCGCCTCACGCCGGACGACTTCGGGGCAGTCAGCCCCGGGCTGGAAATTTCGCAAATGCGGCACGAGCGTCAGCGTGCCCGCATGTTCATGAGCTAGCAGGAGGACAGAATGTCTGAACCCATCAAGATCGGCATCGGCGGACCGGTTGGCGCCGGCAAGACCCAGCTGGTGGAGCGGCTTACCCGCCATATGAGCCGCGAGATCTCCATGGCTGCCATCACCAACGACATTTACACCATCGAGGACGCCAAGATCCTGGCCGCCAACGGTATCCTCCCCGAGGACCGGATCATCGGAGTCGAAACCGGCGGCTGCCCGCACACGGCCATCCGCGAAGACACCTCCATGAACACCGCGGCCATCGAGGAGCTCAAGAAGCGCCACCCGGACCTGCAGGTCATTTTCGTGGAGTCCGGCGGCGACAACCTCTCCGCCACGTTCAGCCCCGAGCTGGTCGATTTCTCGATCTACATCATCGACGTGGCGCAGGGGGAGAAAATCCCGCGCAAGGCCGGGCAGGGCATGATCAAGTCCGACCTCTTCATCATCAACAAGACCGACCTCGCCCCGCACGTCGGCGCCGACCTGTCAGTTATGGAACGGGACTCGCGCGAGTTCAGGGGCACCAAGCCGTTCTGCTTCACCAACCTCAAAACCGACGAAGGCCTCGAGGCAGTCATCGAATGGATGCGGCGCGACGTCCTGATGCTCGACCTGGCGACATGAGCACGATCCCGCTGGCAGAGCCTTCCGGCGACGTCGCCGGACCCAGCCCCGCCGCCCGGTCACCGATGGGGGAGCTTGAGCTCGTCATCGCTGAACGTGGCGGGCGCTCCGTGGCCGCGCACCAGTACCATCAAGGCGCCTTGAGGGTTTTGCGGCCGCACTACTTGGATGACTCCGGGCAGGTTTGTTATGTGGTGGTGAATCCCGGCGGGGCCTATCTCGGGGCTGATCTTTATGTGCTTGACGTGGAGGTTGGCGACGGGGCTTCGTTGGTGCTGACGACGCAGTCGGCGACGAAGATTTACCGGACTCCGGGGTCGTTTGCGGAGCAGCGGATGACCATCCGGCTGGGGGAAGGGGCGCAGCTGGAGCTTGCCCCGGACCAGGTCATTGCCTACCGGGAGGCCAGCTACCGGCAGAACACGCACATAACTGTGCATCCGTCGTCGAGCCTTGTCATGGCAGAGGTCATAACACCCGGGTGGTCACCGGACGGCGCGTCCTTCCGGTACGAGGAACTGCGGCTGCGGAACGAAATCCATGTTGCGTCGGCGGCCGGTACCAGGCTCCTGGCCCTCGACAACCTGCTGATCCGGCCGCCCGAAAATGATGTCACCGGAATGGGTTTCATGGAGGGTTACAGCCACCTTGGTTCGCTGGTGGTGGTGGACGCCCGCGTGGACCAGGCGCTCGCCGACGAACTGCATCATGTGGCGGCAAGGCACGATGCCTACACAGGTGTCTCGCTCGGTGCCACAATGGACGGCATCACAGGATTAGTGCTCCGGTCCCTCTCGAACAGCACCGAAAAACTAAATTCGTTACTGGGTGGCTGCAGCAGCCTTCTCCGTCAACGCTGGCATGGCAAGGCGCCCCTGAACCTGAGGAAGTACTGATGACCTCGCTGACCGAATTTGCCACCCTGTACCGCCGGCGCGAGCATCTCTCGCTGCGGACGCGGCTGCTTTTCCTGGTCGGTGCGGTTGCCGCCCTGCACATTGCCGCCGTCGTACTTCTTGTGGCCGGTTCGGCCAGCGCCGGAGCGCCGCTGGCCCTGGGCCTGGTGCTGGCCGCCTACATGGCCGGCGTGAAACACAGCTACGACTGGGACCACATCGCCGCCATCGACAACTCGACCCGGAAGTTCGTGGCCCAACACAAAGAACCGGTCAGTGTCGGGTTCGCGTTCAGCCTGGGCCACAGCTCCGTGGTGATCCTTGCCGGAACCCTGATGGTGGGCGGCGCGGCGCTGGTGGGCCAGTTCATGGAGGGCGGCACCACCGGAAACCTTGTGCTGGGGCTGATCGGGAGCGGCGTCTCCGGGGTGTTCCTGCTGGCCATGGGCCTGTTCAACGGGTCCGCGTTCGTACGGGCCGCCCAGGTCTACCGAAACGCGCAGGGCGGCGGGGAAATCCGGGAAGAAGACCTCGAGGCCAAGGGCTTCGTCGCCCGGCTGCTGGCCAAACCCCTGTCCGGGGTCCAGCGGCCCCGGAATATTTACGTCATCGGCTTCCTTTTCGGGCTGGGATTCGACACGGCCACCACCATCGGGCTGCTGGTGCTGACGACGGCGGCATCCCTCGCCGGAGTCTCTCCGCTGGCCCTCCTGGCGCTTCCGCTGGCCTTCACCGCTGCCATGACCCTGTGTGACACAACAAACGGCGTCGCCATGATGCGCCTGTACAAGTCAGCCATCCACAATCCGCAGCGGAAACTGGGCTTCAATGCCCTGGTGACCGGCATCTCAGCTTTCTCTGCGCTGTTCATTTCCTTCATCACCCTGGGCGGATTCTTCAACGCTGCCTTCGGCCTCAACGACCCGCTGACCACCTGGCTGGGCGGAATCGACCTTGGAGAGGCCGGACTGCTGCTGGTGGCTGCGTTCCTGGCGGTATGGGGTGTGGCGGCGCTGCTCGAGCGGCGAAAGGACCGTTCGCAGGACACCTAGCCTGAACACGGGACCTGAACCGGCACACCTATGACGCGGACCGCAGCGGATGGAAGGATAGGACGCATGGAACTGCACATCACGGGGGACCCCGCTGCCGACAAACTGCTCAGCGACGATGCCTTTGCACTGCTCACCGGCATGCTGCTGGACCAGCAGGTGACCATGGAGTCGGCGTTTGCCGGTCCTGAAAAGATCCGGCAGCGCATCGGATCCATGGACCCTGCGGCCATCGCCGGGTACGACGCCCAGGGCTTTGTCGAGATGTTCAAGGAGCGGCCTGCCGTGCACCGCTTCCCGGGATCCATGGCAGGACGTGTCCAGGCCCTTGCCGAGACGGTGCACGGTGACTGGAACGGGGACGCCACAGCCATCTGGACGCAGGGCAACCCCGACGGCCAGGAGGTACTGCGCCGGCTCAAGGCGTTGCCTGGATTCGGCGAACAAAAGGCGAAAATCTTCCTGGCGCTTCTTGGGAAGCAGTGCGGGCTGCAGGCAGAAGGCTGGCGCGAGGCCGCCGGCCACTACGGCCAGGAGGACGCCTTCCTGTCTGTGGCCGACATTGTGGATCCGGAATCGCTGAGCAAGGTGCGCGCCAGCAAGCAGGCTGCCAAGGCCGCCGCCAAAGCGGCGAAGCCAACCGGGCACTGACGGCCCGGCCTGAGGAAGTCTCCTGATTGGAGGGTGGGACAGTGAACGAGCCGCTAGCAGGTAAGTTCCTATCGATCTGGGCGGCCACAAGTGCCGCCACGAGCTACGCCGCCCTCGACGCGGATCTTGACGTCGACGTGGCTGTGATCGGTGGGGGCATCGCAGGTCTGACGGCTGCGCTGGCCCTGAAGCGCGCAGGGCAGACGGTGGCCGTGCTGGAGGCGGCCCGGGTGGGCAGCGGAGTTACCGGGAACACCACCGGGAAGGTCACTTCCCTGCACCGCCTGGCCTACACGGAACTTGCCGGCCGGCACGGTGCCGAGGCAGCCCGCATCTACGGGGAGGCCAACGAAGCCGCAATTCAGCATGTGGCCGGCACTGTGGCGGCAGAAGGCATCGACTGCGGCTTCCGGCGGGTGTCCAACTACACCTACGCCGAATCGGAGCGCACGCTCGATCTCGTCCGGGAAGAAGCGGCGCTGGCCGGCAGGCTTGGACTTCCGGCATCCTTCACCGCCGAAGTGCCGCTGCCTTTTGCGGTGAAAGGGGCGGTCCGCTTCGACGGCCAGGCACAGGTCCACGCGCTCAGGTACGTCCAGGGACTGGCCCGCGCCGTGGCGGGGGATGGCAGCTTCGTCTTTGAGGACTCACCTGCAACGGGGTTCCGGGACGGGACGCCGGCAGTGGTCAACACGGAGCGGGGCTCGGTACGGGCCCGGGAGATCATTGTGGCGACGAATATGCCCTTCGGGGACCGAGGGGTTTTCGACGAGCGATGCTACCTGCACCGCTCGTATATCGTTGCCGGGCGCACGGCCCTTCCCCTTTGGATTCCACGTTTCTCAGCGCGGACGAGCCAATGCGCTCCATCCTGGCCATCGACATCGATGGCACCAGTTACGTACTGGCCGGCGGCGAGGGCCACCCCGCGTCGGAGCGGCACGACTCAGCCGACAGGTACCGGCGGCTCAGCTCGTTTGCCCTTGACCGCCTCGCCGCGGACGAGATCGTCTACCGCTGGTCAACCCAGGACGCAATGCCCGCCGATGGACTGCCCTACGTCGGTCTCATGTCACCGGACGCCCGGCATCTTCACGTCATCACGGGGCTACGCAAATGGGGGTTGACCAACGGAACTGCCGCGGCTCTGATCCTCCGGGACACGCTGTGCGGCCGCCACAACCCGTGGGCGGCAGTGTTTGACAGCACCAGAGTCTTAGAAGGCAGCCAGGCCGTCCGCGACGAGGCTGCGGCGCCGGCAGTGGACGGCCATGCTCCGGCTGCGGACGTCACCTCGCCTGCCCCGCGGACAGTCCTCGCTCCCGGCGTAGGAAGGGTGGTGGATGTGGATGGCGCAAAGACTGCCGTCTACCTCAGTCCTGCAGGGGACGTCAGTGCCGTCTCGGCCGTCTGCACGCACCTGGGCTGCACGGTGGATTTCAACCCGGCGGACGTGACGTGGGACTGCCCGTGCCACGGCTCCCGGTTCAAGACCGACGGCACGGTGATCCAAGGCCCGGCCACCCGGAACCTCGCGTCCAGCCCTGCACCGGCGGAGCTCCGCTGAGCCCAGCGGGGCGCTCACCCTCACTCCCTCGCTGATACGGGCCGGCGGCGGCTCGACCAGGCTGTGCGTTGTGAGTGTGTCCTTTTGCGGCGTTACCCGGCTAGCCTTGCCCGGAGTCCGCCGATAATCACATCCAGGCCGAAGTCGAAGGCGTGCCCGCCCCGTTCCTCCGCCGGCCCGGCATTGCCGAGAGCGCGTTTGAGCGTGGGATAGCCGTCCGCCGGCGGGTCCCAGACAACTTCCGGAGCCGCCAGGTCGAGGGCCGCGCCCAGGGCAAAGCTGTCGATGGTGGAGATGGCCGCCACCACGTCCCGTCCCCGGAATCCCGCACCCTCGAGGGCCAACGCGAGGTCCTCGTAGAGGCCGATGACGTCCGGATCGGTGATGGACTGCAGCACCAGCAGCGGGGCCAGCCGCGGATGGCGGGCAAACGCGTCCCGGTAGGCGCGGATCAGGACCCGCAGGGCAGCTTCCCAGTCCCTGTGGTCCACCGGCGGATACGGCTCCTCGGTGATGATCCGGTGGCGCAGGAGCTCCAGGATCTGGTCCCTGCCGCTGACGTGGTTGTAGATGGAGGACTGGCTGACGCCGATCTTCTACGCCTTCATCGTGTGGACCGTGGTCCAGGCCTACGGCGAAGACCGCGCCGTGGAAGCCGCTGGTGAACTGGCCGGCGGGATGTTCTTCCAGACCATCAACCACTACGTGGGCCCGTGGGCGGAAGTGGTGATGTACCTCCTGATCGTCACCAGCGTCTACGCCTCGCAGCTGGCCTTCCACAACGCGATCAACCGCTACGTGTACATGCTGGCCCGCGACGGCGTGCTGCCCGTCTTCCTTGGCCGGACCCACCACCGGTTCCAGTCCCCGCACCGGGCAGGCCAGCTGCAGACCGCCCTGGCCGCGGTGGTCATCACCACCTGCGCCGTGCTCAACGCCGACCCCTACCAGCAGCTGCTGATCTGGGTAAACACGCCGGGGATCTTTGGCATCGTGGGTCTCCAGGGCCTGGTGTCGGTAGCGGCGTTCCTCTACCTGCGCCGGAACCCCGCCGCCGCGACGCACAAGCTGATGGTGCCGCTCAGCCTGGCCTCGGCCATCCTGCTTTTCGGTGTGGTGCTGCTGATCGGCCTGAACATCGAGCTGCTCACGTTCGCCGACGCACTGACCAACACCATCCTGATCCTGGTGACGCCCCTCGTCTTCATCGCCGGGCTCCTGGCCGCCCGCTGGGTGCGCCGCCACCGTCCCACGACCTTCGCGCAGATTGGAAGTTTCGAAACCCATGAATCCTGAATTGATCATCCTCGCCGACACCGTCCACGCCATGGAGGGCCAGACCTCCGGGGGGCCGGCGCCGCAGGCCGTGGCAGTCCAGAACGGCGTGATTGCCGCCGTCGGAAGCCGTTCGGATGCGGAAGGCTGGCCGGCCGCGCAGGTCATCGACTTCGGTGCCGCCGTGCTGACTCCGGGCCTGGTGGACTGCCACATGCACCCTGTCCCTCCGGGGACTGGGTGCGGGGGTGGGGCATGGACCCCAATGTGTTCGGGTCCGCCGCGGCCCACCGCGAGCTGATTGACGACGTCGTCTCCGGACGGCCGTGCCTCATCCGCCTCTTCGACGGGCATTCCGCGCTGGCCAGTTCCCGGGCGCTCGAACTGGCGGGGGTCGCCGGACCGCGGGCGTTCAACCAGGCCTCGGAAGTGGTCTGCGACGGAAGCGGCACGCCCACGGGTCTCCTGCTGGAGGCGGCCGCCGTCGAGCTCGTCGCGCGGGTGATGCCGGCGGAGTCCTTCGCCGAGCGGAAGGCGAGGCTCGCGGACCTCTTCACCCGGTTCGCGCGGTCCGGGCTGACGGGGGCGCACGTGATGGACTGCGGGGAGGGCTCACTGGAGCTCTTGCGCGCCCTCGAAGCGGACCTGGACGGCGGGCTCCCGCTGCGCCTGCGGATCTCGCCGTGGTGCATGCCCGGCAGCGGCGGGGAAGACTGGCAGCGGCTTGCGGAACAGATCGGACTTGGCGGGAAGCGCTGGGAGGTGGCCGGCATCAAGCTGTTCGTTGACGGCACGGTGGACAACGGCACGGCGTGGCTGTTTGAGCCCGATGCCTATGGGGCGTCCGTGTCCCCGTTCTGGCCCCGCCCGGAGGAGTACGCGGCGGCGGTGCGCTTCTTCGCCGGCCGCGGGATTCCCACGGCCACGCACGCGATCGGCGACGCCGGAGTGGCCGCAGTCCTGGACGCCTTTGAGTCCCTGCCTCCCGCGGTGCGGTCGGTTGCACCGGCGCCCGTGCACCGGATCGAGCACCTCGAAACCGTCCCGGACGCCCTCATCGGGAGGTTTTCCCGCTCTGGGCTCGTGGCCAGCATGCAACCCAGCCACTGCACCCACTACTCCCGCGCCGACCATACCGATAATTGGTCCACCCGGCTCGGAACGGAACGGGCGAACCACGCCTGGCGGTGCGCGGACCTCCGCGCGGCGGGAAGTACCCTGGGGCTCGGCTCCGACTGGCCGATCGCCCCGTTCGAACCGTTGCCCATCCTGGCGGAAGCGCAATTACGACGGCGGGCCGGCCGCCGGGGCGAACAGCCGGTCGTTCCGGGCCAGGCCCTCACTGCTTTGCAGGCGCTCGAAGGCTACACCTCGCACGCTGCCCGGGCTGCGGGGGAGTGGGCGGTCTCCGGGTCCGTCACCGTCGGCAAGCGGGCGGATTTCACACTGTTCGACGTCGATCCGCTGGCGGCTGCCCCGGATGACCTGGCTGCCGCGCAGGCACTGGCACCGTTCGTGGACGGGCAGGTGCAGCACCTGGCGGTGGGGTCGTCCCGGTAGGACGCGGGTCGGCCGGCGGAGTCGGCGGAGGGCCGTTAGTCCCGTGACACACCCGGAACCGGCAAAGACGCCGCGGGACTTCCAAGGATCCCAGCCAGGCCTTCAGCGGGATCAGGAATGCGATAAAAGTGTTCCGACTGCCAGCGCTGGGTGGCCTCCGCCGCCCGGCTGCTGGGTTCGGACCACGGCGGATAGACCCGGATGGCGCGCTTTCCGCCGACAAATTCCTGGGACACAACATTGTGGGCAATCAGGGCAGCCTGCGGGAAAACGAAGTGCCCGACAGCGGATTCGCCGCGGACGCTGACCACAAAGAGCCCGATCCCGTCGGAGCTGTCGAAGGGCCGGATGGGGCCGCCGTCGGGCCCTGCCCGCTGCCACAGCGTCACGAACTGGCCGGCCTTCTTCGGAGTGGTTCTGGCAATTCGAAAGACCGCTTTGCGGCCGTTGACCTCAAAGGTGTGGGCGCCATACTCCCGGCTTTCGGCCTCGGCGTTCGGCCCCGAGCAGGCGTAACCGAAGGCACTGAATTCGGCCAGGGTCATGAGTAGGTCCGGGGGCAGCGGCATCTCCGGAGCTTACCTCTGCAACGGCGAGATGGCCCTCACTGCCACCGTCCCGCCCGGGACCACCGTGCAAGTCCGCCTTACCGGCCGGTTGCCGTCGTCGGGCCCGGCACCCATACCTTTAGGGCCGCCGCAGGGGAACTACCCCCACGCCCGGGAAGCGCTGTTCCAGGCACAGCTGTAAGACCTCAAGGCGGCGGTCCGCTAGCTGCACTCAGTGCGGCTGTGGACTACTTCGCCGGCGAACTTTAGAGACGGGCTCAATTTCTGGCGCTAGCATTCCGGTATGGCTATCGCACGCTTCCCTGGTCTCGTCATCGACTGCCCTGACGCCGGGGCCCTCGCGGCCTTTTACGGTGCCCTGCTTGGCTGGAACGTGAAGGTCGACGGTGACTGGGCGGAAATCCGCCCCGACGACGGAAGTGACTGCATCTCGTTTCAGCAGGTGGACGGCTACCGGGCACCAGAATGGCCGGGCCAGGCGGTTCCACAGCAGATGCACCTGGACCTGATGGTGCAGGACCTGGACGAAGGGGAAAAGGTCGCCGTCGGGCTGGGAGCCGCCAAAGCGGACTCGCAGCCCGGTACCACCTTCCGGGTCTTCCTCGACCCGGCCAGGCATCCCTTCTGCCTCTGCGTGGACTAACGGTTCGAACGGTTCACGGACGCTCATTCCAGTCAATGAAACTCCGCTAGCGGGCGCGTCGGCGATTCCGCGGCGAGGAGCCTTTCGACATTGGCGAGGACCGGCCGCGGCTGTTCGGGCAGGTGAGGACCGCAACGCCTGGCGGGGTCAGCCGGCCTACGAGCTTGAACTTGGCCCTGATGAGGGGCAGCTGGTCAGCTACGGGCGCATTCGCCACGGGGAGTTGCGTGTTCATTTCCTCAAGCTGAGGGACATTGGTTCCTTCTTTCCAGTCCGGAGCTTCGCAATGGCGTGGTCACCAGCATGCCTTCAAACCCTGCCGCCCGTCGTCGGGCATCCCAGTGAGTAAATACATTTAGGCGTGAAGCCCGGGCAGCAGAGCGTCGCGCAAGTGCGTTTCCTGGGCGCTTGGGTCTCGGCCGTCGTCGGGAGTGCAATCGCTATGGACGCTGCCGTGTGGCGGTGCCAAGGTGAAGCAGCAGGGGTGAACATTCCGGCATTGAAGCAACGGAGGTTGGTCATGAATCTCGACGAACTGGTCTTCCACCCCTGGGCTGTTCAGGGGCCGCGGGGCGTGCCCACTTTTGTCGGTGGCTCGGGGAGCTATGTCATCGACGCCAGCGGACGGCGCTACCTGGACTTCAGCTCGCAGCTGGTCTTTACCAACCTTGGTCACCAACATCCGCGCATCGTGGCCGCGATCAAGGAGCAAGCCGACCGTCTGTGCACGCTGGCACCCGGCCACGCGTCCGATGTCCGGGGCGAAGCGGCGCGGCTGATCGTGGAGGTCTCGCCGGAGCGGCTCGGCCACGTGCTGTTCACCACCGGCGGTACGGAAGCCATCGAGCATGCGGTTCGGATGGCGCGCCTGTACACAGGACGACCGAAGGTGCTTGCCGCCTACCGTTCCTACCATGGCTCGACTGCGGCATCGATCCACCTCACCGGCGACCCGCGCCGCTGGGCCTCGGACACCGGCGCGGCGGGTGCCGTCCACTTCTTCGGTCCCTTCCTGTACCGGTCGGTGTTCGGGTCGAGGTCCCCGGAGGAAGAGTCCGAGCGGGCGCTCGCCCATCTCGAGCAGGTGATCCTCTTGGAAGGCCCGTCGACGATCGCCGGGCTGGTCCTGGAATCCGTGATCGGCAGCTCGGGCGTCATCGTGCCACCAACCGGCTACCTTCGCGGCGTCCGCGACCTGTGCGACCGCCACGGCATCGTCTACATTGCCGACGAGGTGATGGTCGGCTTCGGCCGCACGGGAGCCTGGTTCGGCGTCGACCACGATGGCGTGGCGCCCGACCTGATGGCGTTCGCGAAGGGCGTGAACTCCGGGTATGTGCCGCTGGGCGGTGTGCTGGTGGGCGACGCAATCTACGACATGTTCACCAAACGCCCCTACCCCGCGGGCCTAACGTACAGCGGCCACCCGCTCGCCTGCGCAGCAGCCGTCGGCGCCATCAACGCGATGCGCGAAGAAGACACGGTCGCGGCAGCTGCCCGGCTCGGCACGGACATCCTGGGTCCGGGGCTCCGGGAGCTTGCCGGGAAGCACGAGTCCGTCGGCGACGTTCGCGGCATTGGCGGCCTCTGGACCGTCGAACTCGTCCGCGACCGGCTGACCAAAGAGCCCCTCGTGCCGACAGGCGCCACTGGCCCGGCGAATGCGCCCATGGTCTCCTTCACTAAGGCGTGCCTGGACCGGGGCTTGTTGCCGCTGACCATGGGCAACCGCGTCAATGTTGCCCCTCCCCTCAACGTGAACGACTCCGACGCCACCGCGGGCCTGGCGATCCTGGACGAGGCACTCTCCGCAGCCGACGCATTCCTGACCTAACGCCGAACGCCGCGAACGTTGTGCCCAGCCACCGGCGGCAGCTCGAACAGATTACGACGCACCGAACGCCCCATAAGCAACACCACTTTTCAGTCAGGTGTTGCCACGTTCGTTAGAATCCGCCTTGGCCATCGGGAGGTCTGTGAGCGAGCCGGACCGGCTTAGGCAGGAACATTCCGTACCGATACCACTCGCGATTCCGGCTCGACCCGGTCGGCCGTGCTACCCGAGGGTTTCGTCGGTGCGCGGCAGGGCCAAGCTTCGGCCGGCAGTTCAGGTTTTGAAGTACCTGTTTCGTTGTGGTTGTTGGTGGGGGTCGATGTGGGGTGGCGGGATGAACCAGGGGATGCCGGTTTTGACCTGGATGGTCCACAGTTCTTTGTGGATGAGGTGGTGGTGATGGGAGCAGAGCAGGGTTCCGTTGTCGGTGCTGGTGGGTCCGCCGTGTGACCAGTAGGTGATGTGGTGGGCTTCGCACCAGGGTGCGGGGATGGTGCAGCCGGGGAAGGCGCAGCCTTGGTCGCGGGCGGTGATGGCTTTGCGGATGTGGGGCGGGAAGATCCGGGTGGTGCGGCCGATGTCCAGGATGCGGCCTTCGCTGCCGAGGAGGACGGGGATGATGTCGGCGTCGCAGGCGATCTTCCGGACGGTGGTGGCGGTGACCGGGCCGGTGAAGGTGAACGACCCGGTGCCCGGGATCCCGGTGGGCCCGTGGTGCTCAGCTGTAGCGCTTCCGTCGCCGTGGAAGCCGGAGCTGGTGTCTGCGGTTCGGGAGCGGTAGCGGGGTCCCTGGTTGGTGGTGTGTTCGAGGCGGTCCAGGAGGTCGCGGTAGTCGATGGTGACCATGACCTGGGGCCGTAGCCCGCCCGCGGCCGGGAGGGTGCCGGTGGCGAGGGCTGCTTTGCAGGCGCCGATGAGGCCGTCGAGGAGCCGCTGCGGGCGGGTGCGCCTGTCCAGATCGGCATCAAGTGCACTGCTGTTGCCGCCGGTCTCATCGCAGCTGTCCCCGGCGCCATCACCGGTCCCGCCACCGCTGTCAGGGGCGCCTCCAGCGTCGTTGCCCTCAGTAGTACCTGCCCGGGTGCGGGGGTTGGTGGCGGTGTTCATGACGGTGAGGAGGGATTCGTACTGGTCGGGGGTGGCGAAGATTTCCACATGGTGCAGTCCGCGGCGGGCCGGGCGGAGGAACGCACCCTGACGGCGGCGGAGTTCTTCCTCGGAAGGCTCCGAACCGTCCTGGTCGATCGCGTCGGTCCACTGGCGGGCGATGCGGGTCAGGAAGTCGGTGTCGCGTTCGGCCGCGGTGCGGGTCAGTGCATGTTCCATCCGGGCCAGGGCCTCTTCGGGGGCGTGGTGCCGGACACGGTCCAAAGCCATTGTGATGATGGTCGCGGGACGGGAGCCGATGGTCCCGGCGGCGAGGGCGGCGGCGAGTTCGGGCCGCTCAGGGGGCTCCGTGTGGCCCGTGAACCCTGTCCGGGGCAGCACCGCCGCGGCGAGAGTGATCCGGCGGCGTGCTTCAGCGGCGCTGATCCGCAGCCGGGCACGGAGGAACTCGGTGGCGTTCCGGGACCCGTCATCCGCAGGATCCGGCGGGGCGGATCCCGGCCCGCCGCTGGCAACCGGGCCTACGCCCACGCCGCAAGCCGACAGATCACTATTCGGCCCGCCGCTGGCCGCCGGACCGCTGGCGCCAGGCCCGCTTCCCGATGGGCCGGTTTGGCTGTCGCCAGGCCCGCTCTCGGCTTGGCCGGCTTTCCCGGTGACCCAGCCCACCGGCTCGCGCACGGCAGTCTCACCCCATCCCGTAACCCAGCCAACCGCCGCGCCCGACCCTGCACGCGCCGCTGCTGTGGCCTGGCGCCGGCTCCGGTCCACAGCACCGGCCGCAACAACCTGCAAGTATTCGACCGTCCGGGAGACTTCCTCGACGTTGGCGGCGAAATCCGCGGCCTCACGGAAATCAAGCAGTGCGGCCTCGGCGACCGCCGTCGAACTAAGGCTTTTGAGCAACTCAAGGCTCCGGGCCAGATCACCGGACGCACCGCCGTCGGACGCTAAAGCGTCCGGATGCCGGCGTTCCGAGGGGACGCTGCGCAGGCCGCGGAAGCGCGCGGCAGCCGGTTGAACAGCACGCGATGGAACAGCAGGAGGTTGAACAGCAGAGGCGCCGCGAAGCTTCGCCCACCGCAACGCACCTCCCGCTGCAAGATCCCCCATGGCTTCCATGGGATAACTCTCCCAAAGGGGTCAGACAATTTACGCCCGTTCTCCGGAGAGAAAGTCTCAATCCGCGACCCGTCCTGGAAACGGGGTCCTGGAAACCGGGGAAGTGCTGGGCCAAGCCGCATGGCGAACCCTATTTTGCGCGGCCGCCTAGTTGCTGCCGTATTCCTCGTCGGTGACGTGCTCGCCCCACGCGGATTCCGGGCCCTCCTGGCCTTCGCCCAGGGCTTCCCACATGGCAAGGTGGCACATGAAGTGGTCCGCGGCCGCGCCGTGCCAGTGCTCTTCACCCGGCGGGGTGTAGATGGTGTCGCCCGGACGGATCTCGATGACCTCCCCGCCGCGCGACTGGACCAAGCCGCGGCCTTCAGTCACATGCAGGGTCTGGCCGTTCGCGTGGGAGTGCCACGCGGTGTGGGCGCCCGGCGCGAAGCGCACCATGTTCACGCGGAGCCGCGACGGATCCTCGCCCTTGGCGATCACGTCGAACCAGACGTCGCCGGTGAACATCTCCGCCGGTCCCTTATTGCTTGGTGTCTTCGGCTGGATTTCCAACTGGTCTCCTCTGTTGCTGGATTGCGCGCCCGGTGGGCGCCCGGCACGCCCGGTGGGCGTCGCGGCGGCGCCGGTGGGCGTCGCATTCACGCCTTCAACCCTAGGAGCCTTCCGTCGCCAGAGGGAGGCCCTGTCAGTACCTGTATCAACAGAACCTTCCCCGCGCATAAGGAACGCGGTTTTCTGGGTATGCACCGAACACATCCTAAGGAGCACCACCATGGCAACAGAGACCCCTTCACCTGCCCAGCAGCTCATCGGCGACGTCGCACCCAAGCTCGTCCAGCTCACCGATGACGTGCTTTTCGGTGACGTCTGGGAACGGCCCGGCCTCTCGCCCCGCGACCGCAGCCTCATCACCGTGGCTGCCCTGACGGCGCTCTACCGGACCGGCCAGCTCTCCTCCCACCTGCGCCGGGCCCTCGCCAACGGAGTCACCCGGGATGAGCTGGTCGAAGCGATCACTCACCTGGCGTTCTACGCCGGCTGGCCGAACGCCATGAGCGCCGTCACCGCGCTCAAGGAAGTCCTTGCAGAGCAAACGACGCCTGCACAGCCGACGACGGCACAGCCGACGACGGCGCACGCCGGCTGACCGGCCCGGCCCACCGTTACATCGGCCCACCTCTACATCAACGCCTTACTTCCATTCCGAAAAGGATTCTGATGCGAGCAACAATCATGTACGGCGCCGGCGACGTGCGCGTGGAAAACGTGCCCGACGCGGCCATCAAGGAACCGACAGATGCAGTGGTGCGGGTCGTGCTGTCCTGCGTGTGCGGCAGCGATCTCTGGCCTTACGGCTCGCTCGCGGCGTCGGACCACGGCCGGCGCATGGGGCACGAATTCCTTGGCGTCATCGAGGACCTCGGCTCCGACGTCCAGGGCTTCAGGCGAGGCGACCTGGTGGTGGCGCCGTTTGTCTGGTCGGACAACACCTGCGACTTCTGCCGTGAGGGGCTGCAGACGTCCTGCCGCCACGGCGGCCAGTGGGGCCACAACCTCGACGGCGGCCAGGGCGAAGCGGTGCGCGTCCCGCAGGCACAGGGCACGCTGGTGAAGCTGCCCGTGGGCGAGGACTCGCCGCTGCTGCCCTCCCTGCTCACGCTCTCCGATGTGCTGTGCACCGGCCACCACGCCGCCGTCACGGCAGGAGTCAACCCGCGCACCACTGTGACGGTGATCGGCGACGGCGCGGTGGGCTTGTCCGCTGTGATCGCAGCAAAGCGACTCGGCGCCGAGCGGATCCTGCTCATGGGCAGGCACAAGGACCGCACCGATCTTGGGCTCGAATTCGGTGCCACGGACATCATCGCCGAACGCGGGGACGACGGGATCGAACGGATCCGTGAACTCACCGGCGGCGACGGGACACACATGGTCCTGGAGTGCGTCGGGACCCAGGATGCCATCAACACCGCGATCGCCGCCGTGCGCGACGGCGGGGCCATTGGTAGGGTGGGAGCTGCGCAGTACACCGATGTGCCCATGAATTTCGGCACCGTGATGCGCAATATCACGCTGACGGGCGGCGTTGCCCCCGCCCGGGCCTACATCGAAGAACTGATGCCGGACATCCTCTCGGGAACAATTCAACCCGGCAAGGTGTTTGACCATACTGTGGCCCTCGACGACGTCGCTGCAGGGTACCGGGCGATGGCCGACCGCGAAGCGCTCAAAGTGCTCATTCGCCCCTAAGACTTCCACCCAACCAAACGGATTTCTCACCCAACATTGGAGAAGATATTGCTTACCGCTAACGCTTACGCTGCCCCGTCCGTTGACGGAGCCCTCGTTCCCACCACCATCGAACGCCGCGACGTCGGCCCCCACGACGTGCTGATCGAAATCAAGTACGCTGGCATCTGCCACTCGGACATCCACACCGTGCGCGGCGACTGGGGACCCCAGCAGTACCCGCTGGCACCCGGCCACGAAATCGCCGGAATCGTCACCGAGGTCGGTGTCGAAGTCACCAAGCACAGCGTGGGCGACCGCGTCGGCGTTGGCTGCATGGTGAACTCCTGCGGCCAGTGCGTGAACTGCAAGAAGGGTGAGGAGCAGTACTGCCTCAAGGGCAACACCGGCACCTATGGCGCCGTGGACCGCGACGGCACCATCACCCAGGGCGGCTACTCCACCCACGTCGTGGTAACCGAGGACTTCGTCGTCCGGATCCCCGAGGGGATCGAGCTCGACGCCGCCGCGCCGCTGCTGTGCGCCGGCATCACCACCTATTCGCCGCTGCGCCACTGGGGTGCGGGACCCGGCAAGAAGGTCGCCATCGTCGGGCTCGGCGGCCTGGGCCACATGGCCGTCAAGATCGCCCACGCCATGGGCGCCGAGGTCACTGTGCTGTCCCAGTCGCTGAAGAAGCAGGAAGACGGCCTGAAACTGGGCGCAGACCACTACTACGCCACCAGCGATGAGAACACCTTCAGCGACCTGGCCGGCAGCTTCGACCTGATCATCAACACCGTCAGCGCTTCGATCGACATCAGCTCCTACCTGCAACTGCTGACCCTCGACGGCGCCCTGGTGAACGTCGGCGCACCGGCGGAACCGCTCCCGGTGAACGCGTTCGCGCTCATCATGGGCCGCCGCTCCTTCGCCGGTTCAATGATCGGCGGCATCCGTGAGACCCAGGAAATGCTGGACTTCTGTGCCGAGCACAACCTGGGCGCCGAGATCGAGGTCATCCCGGCCGAGAAGATCAACGAGGCCTACGAACGCGTTCTGGCCTCTGACGTCCGGTACCGCTTCGTCATCGACACCTCGACTTTGGTCTAACCTCCGGGCCGAACGGGCGCCGCCCCCGGGCGGCGCCCCCGAAAGCACCGTCACCGAAAGCAGCGCCGTCCTCAGGAGAGGGCGGCGCTGCTTTCGTGGATAACATCCACCAGCTGGACCGTCACGCCCCTGCTTCGGAAGAGTTCCACCGGCCCCTAGCCCGCAGTCATCACGTGGGTGAAGTGGTCGTACCGGATGGTGAGGGGGCCGCCGTCGTGCGCCAGGCTGATGTTGGCACCGTTCGGCGAGCCGCCCGCACCGTAGCTCTCAGCCCAGGACCGGTTCAGCGCGGCCTTGAACTCGTAGCTGCCGGCCGGAAGGTCAGGCACGGACAGCTTCCAGACCAGGTCGGCGGGGTCCAGCACCAGCTGGGCCTGGTCGCACGATGGCATCCAGTCTTCCGCGCAACCGAGCTCCGAATTCATGCTTCCCGCTGAGGCAACAGCGGCGGGCTGCTGGGACGCGTACACCGGGCTGAGCAGGTGGGTCGAGTGGTCGTAGCGGAACGTGACGGCACCTCCCGGGTGCTCCAGCACGATGTTCCCGCCGTTGAAGGCGCCGCCCGCCCCGTAGTTTTCGTCCCAGCCGCCGTTGAGCGCGGCCTTGAACTCGTACGTTCCGGCCGGCAGGTCAGGCACCGTGAGGCGCCAGACCTTGTCCGCGGGGTCGAGGGTCATGAAGGCGGCGTCACAGGCCGGCTGCCAGTCGTCCGGGCAGCCCAGTTCGGAATCCAGGCTGCCGGCCACCGTGACCGTGTCCGGCTGCGGGATCTCGCCCGCCACCACGGTCCGGATATCGCTCACCACGTTCGCCGCGCCCGGAACGGACATGGTTGCCCGATACCGCACGGCGGTGCCGTCGGCGAGACCCAGCGCCGCAAGGTCGTCGAAGACCGTGTAGGCCGGCGATGAACTGTCCGAACCGATGGCAATCCAGTCGCCGCCGTCAACGCTCCGCTCGAAGCTGACCGTGTAATCAGCCTTCTCGGGGCTTGCGGTGGCGCTGACTTCCACCTTGCCGTCCGCGCTGCTGCCCTCGGCCGGCTTCTGCATGGTGAGGACAGGGGCGGGGACAGTGCCGGTCCGGGCCGCGCTCGCGGACGTGTGCCCGCCGTTGTCCAGGGCCACGGCACGGTATTCCACGGCGGTGCCGGGGTTCAGCGCCGTGACCTCGTGGAACACCTGGTACGGCGCGGTGTCGTCCGTGCCGATCGGCTCCCATTCTCCGCCCGCTTTCCGCGCCTCGAAGGTGAGCTCGTAGAACGAGGAACCGTCGACGTCGGCCGCCACCCGGATCCTGCCGTTGTCTCCTTCCGCCGTGGCCGGCTCCTGAAGGGCGACGGTGGGAGCCGCCTTGGAGCGCGGGATCCGCCCGGAGGATTCGTAGACCACGGCGGACAGTGGCGGCACGGTGACTGTAAGTTTGCCGTCACCGGCTGTTTTGGCCTCCGCCGCGGGGTTGGCCGCGTCTCCTGCGCCCCCATAAATTCGGGTGTAGCTGCGTTTGGAGATGTAGGTGGGCACGGAGGCCGTCTGCTGCGTTTCGCTGTTGTTGACGGCAACGACGTATTCGCGCTGGTCCTTCGCGTCCGTGCGGGAGAACGCGTAGATGCCCTGGCCCTCGGCGGCGTACCGGTTCTGGTGGGCGCCGTTGCGCAGGGCCGGGTGCTCGGCGGTCAGTGCGGCCAGCTCGCTGATCTTGCTGTACAGGGGATGGGCGGTGTCGAAGTTGTCCGTCGCATGGGTGGCATCCGTGCCGAGCAGGTCGTCGTCCAGGTAGTCGGGCACCTTGCTGGCGAACAGGGTCTGGCGCGCGTCCTGGTCACCGCCCGGTCCCGTGAAGCCCTGCTCGTCACCGTAGTAGACCACGGGGTTGCCGCGGGAGAAGTACATCAGTTCATGGGCCAGCCGGTCTCGGGCTACCCGTTCGGCGTCGTCCGCGTCCGGGTTGTCCGCTGCGATGAAGCTGCCGATCCGGCCCATGTCGTGGTTGCCCAGGAAAGTGGGGAGTTCGTAGACATTGGAGTCGGCGTCCGTGTACCAGTCGTCCGCCGCGAAGAACGTCTCCAGCTCGCCCGCATCCCGGCTGCGGGAGGCGAAATTCCTGGCGGCATCCTGGAACGGGAAGTCCAGCACCGCCTGCATCCTGTTGCGGGTGGTGAACTGGGAAGTGAAGCTTTTGGAGGTGTCAAAGACCTCGCCGAACATAAAGAACTCGTCCTTGCCGTGGTCCTTGGCGTAGTCCAGGACCTTCGGCCCGAATTCCTGCCAGAACTCGTCGTTGACGTGCTTCATGGTGTCGATCCGGAATCCGTCCACGCCGAAGTCGCCGATCCACTTTTCATAGACGTCGATCATGCCGTTGACCACGGTGGGGTGTTCGGTGAAGAGGTCGTCCAGGCCGAAGAAGTCGCCGTAGAAGGAGTCCTCGCCCTGAAACGTGGTGTCGCCGCGGTTGTGGTAGAGCGCAGGATCGTTGAGCCACGCGGGAACCTTGAGGTCTTCTTCGCCGGCGGCCAGCTTGGGCGTGTACGGGAAGGACGTGGCCGGGTCCAGCGCGGGGAAGGTGTCCTTGCCGGCGTAGTCGCGGTCATCGAACGCCTCGCCCGCCGCCGTCTTGTAGGGAGCCGTGTCCTTCGAGATGTAGGCGGTGCGGTCACCTTCCTCGTAGCCGATCACGTCCGCCGTGTGGTTGGTGATGATGTCGAAATAGACCTTCATCCCGCGCGAGTGCGCCTCGTCGATCAGTGCCTTCAGTTCGTCGTTGGTTCCCAAGTGCGGGTCGATTTGAGTGAAGTCCGTAACCCAGTAGCCGTGGTAGCCGGCGGATTTGTCTTCCGGCTGGACCGCTTTGTTCTTGAAGCTGGGCGTCAGCCAGATGGACGTGGTGCCCAGGCCCTGGATGTAGTCGATCCTGTCCCGCAGGCCTTTCAGGTCGCCGCCGTTGTAGAAGCCCTTTTTCGTCGGGTCGAAGCCGGAGACCATCGGATCGGAGCCCAGCCCGCCGTCGTCGTTGGCGCTGCTTCCGTTACTGAAGCGGTCCGCCATGACGAAGTAGAAGTTCTCGTCCGTCACCGGTGCGCGAAGCGAATGGCCGGCGGGGGGCGCGCCGGGATTTTCCGGTTCGGGCGCCGCCTGCACGGGCGCCGAAACGGCCGACGCGGCCACCAGCGCTGCAAGCAGCGCGGCCGCCGTCCGGGACGGATTCTTACGGTTGGCACTGCGGGAAAACACGATGGGAACCTTCCGGTAAGCGACGGTGCTGTTGTGAACGGTGCTGTTGTGAAGGACGATGCTGTTGTGAAGGAAGATGCTGGAGACAGGCCATTGAGAGCCAAGTCACAACCGTAAGCGCTTACACCGACATTTTCCAGCAAATCCCAAGGTTGCTTTGTGTCCTTGGCAATTCGGTAGCATGAAACTCCACAAACAGCATCGAGGGAGCCTGCGTTTGCCAGAAAGCACACTGCCCTCCGGGCCGGCCGGGTATATGGAAAGCACTGGATCCATGGACACTGCGGAGGCCACGGTCCGCCGTCTCCGTGCGGCAGGCTGCGTCTTCGCTGAGGACGAGGCACGTCTGATTGCCGGCGCGGCGGAATCGGCCGCGGAACTGGAGGCGATGGTGGACCAGCGGATCTCGGGGCTGCCGCTCGAACACATCCTCGGTTGGGCCGAGTTCTGCGGGCTGCGAATCGGCGTGGCTACCGGAGTGTTTGTGCCCCGGCGGCGGACCGAATTCCTCGTCCGGCAGGCGGAGCTGCTGCTCGGCCGGGCACCTGACGCCGTAACGCCCGACGGCGGGCCACGCGCCGTCGTCGTCGACCTCTGCTGCGGGTCCGGGGCAGTGGGTGCGGCCCTGGCTGCGCGCCAGGACGGCATCGAACTGCATGCCTCGGACCTCGACCCGACGGCCGTGCTGTGCGCCCGGCGGAACATCGGGGCTGCCGGCGGGCGGGTGTACGAGGGTGACCTCTTCGCGCCGCTGCCGGCCGGGCTTCGCGGCAGAATCGGAATCCTGGTGGCCAACGCACCGTATGTTCCCACGGCCGCAATCCGGACCATGCCGACGGAAGCGCGAACGCATGAGCCGAGGATGTCGCTGGACGGCGGCCCGGACGGCCTGGACATCCAGCGGCGGGTCGTGGCGGAGGCCCCGGCCTGGCTGGCCCCCGGCGGGCACGTGCTCATCGAGACCAGCGCGGACCAGGCGGCGCGGACCATTGGCTTCATGCGCGAGTCAGGGCTTGCCACCCAGCTGGCCAGTGACCCGGAACTGGACGCCACTGTAGCGATCGGCCGGCTGGGCCGCTGACCGCCTGGACCGCTGAACGCATGGATGGCTGAACGCGGTCCGCAGCTTACAACCCCGCGGCGGCCGCTTCCGCTGCAGCCCGGGGCGCTGCTGCCAGAAGTTGAGAATACAACCGTACGTGGTCCTCAACCATGCGCTGGGAACTGAACCTTCGTTCGGCCTCGCGCCTGCAGTCGTTACGGTGCAGCCATTGGCAGCCCTGCAATGCCTCTGCCAGCCCGTGGACGCTGTCCGCCAGGAACCCCGTTTCGCCGTCGGCGATGATCTCCGGCGCGGATCCGCGCCGGCTGGCCACCACCGGGGTTCCTGCAGCCAGCGCCTCGATCATCACCATCCCGAACGGTTCCGGCCACTGGATGGGGTTCAGCAACGCCACGGACTCACCCAGGAGCTGGTACTTCTCTGCCGTGCACAGCTCGCCAAGGTACTCCACGTCGGGGCCCAGCAGCGGTTCGATCACGTCGTGGAAGTAGTCCTCCTCGAACGTTTCGCGCATCTTCGCCCCGATCCGCAGCGGGATCCCCGCTTCGCGCGCCACCATGATGGCCTGAAGCAGGCCCTTATTCGGGTGCATACGGCCAAGGAAACAGGCTCCGCCGGTAGGCACGGGGCTGTACGGAACAGACCGGACGTCGATGCCGTGGTGGATGACGGCGGCGATTTTCACGCCCCTCGCAGTGGACGCCTGGTGGTGCGAGATGGCCACGAGCGCC
This sequence comes from Arthrobacter sp. 24S4-2, assembly GCF_005280255.1. Classification (NCBI taxonomy): domain Bacteria; kingdom Bacillati; phylum Actinomycetota; class Actinomycetes; order Micrococcales; family Micrococcaceae; genus Arthrobacter; species Arthrobacter sp. 24S4-2. The sequence goes on from NZ_CP040018.1 coordinate 283,870, forward strand.
GATTCGCGCTGCATGGCCCGGTAGATCCGGGTGAGTTCATCGTCGAAGGGCCCGTGCAGTGTGGTGGCGCGCGGAATATTGGGCACTTTGGGCTGGCACAGGGGGCCGAGAAGCGTGTGGTCGTGCACGACGTCCACGTCCTCCATGGCTTCGTAGGACCGGAGCACGTGCAGGATCTCCTGCCGTCCGGAATCCATGCTCAGCTCCGAAGCTTCCGAAAGGCCCGGAACCCTCGGCACGGGACAGGTGCTGTCCCCCGACGCTGCCAGCACGACGTCGTGCCCTGCTTCGGCGAGCCCCACGGCAAGCGTGTGGACCACAGACTCCGTTCCCCCGTAGCCTGGCGGTGGAACGGGGATCCAAGGTGGTGCCAAAATGCCAATGCGCATTACGCCTCCTACATCAGCCAGCCTTCCGGCCGGGGTCATGGCGGACCCTGACCAGGTCCGCCAGGGGTCCTGCGTCCCCAGATGCAGTTCAATCGACGGCGGCAGCCCCGTCACGTTTGCGTCATTCCCCGAGACCTCGATGGTCAGCCGGGACCCGGCCAGGGGCACCTGGTCCTTGCGCAGGTAGCCGAAGCTTTCCGGGAAGGCGGGGCTGAGCCACAGCGCGCCGGTGGAAGCGGAAGGTTCAAAACGCAGCAACACACGGATGAGGTGGATCGGCGTAGCCGACGCCCAGGCCTGCGGTGAGCAGGACGAGGGGTAGGCCACCGGCGGCCGGTCCGTTTCGCGGCCAAATCCGCAGAACAGCTCCGGAAGCCTGCCGCCGAAAGCCGCTGCCGCGTCGAAAATCGCCATCGCCACCCGCTGCGCTTCCCCAATGAACCCGTATCGCATCAGCCCCGCGGCGATCAGTGCGTTGTCATGGGGCCACACCGAGCCGTTGTGGTAGCTCACAGGGTTGAATGCGCCCATGGTGGAAGCGAGGGTGCGGACGCCCCAACCCGAGAACATGTCCGGCTCCATGAGGCGTTGGGCCACGAGCGCCGCCTTGTCATCGTCCACAATGCCCGACCACAGGCAATGGCCCATGTTGGAGGCGCACGCATCGACCGGCCGCTTGTCCTTGTCCAGGGCAACGGCGAAGTAGCCGCGCTGCGGTAGCCAGAACCTGCGGTTGAACTCCTCCTTGAGCGCGGCAGCCCTGTCACCCCAGGCATGGGCAAGCCCCGTATCGCCGGAGTCCAGTGCCAGCATCGCCCGGGCCAGGTAGGCGCTGTACACGTATCCCTGGACCTCGCACAGGGCTATCGGCGGCTCGGCGAGCGTGCCGTCCGCGAAGTTGATGCCGTCGTAGGAGTCTTTCCAGCCCTGGTTGAGGAGCCCGTGCCGTGTGGCGCGCTCGTATTCCACAAACCCGTCCCCGTCGCGGTCGCCGTGGCGGGTAATCCATTCCAGCGCGCGGTCCGCATGGGGAAGGAGCGCCTGCACCGCCTGCGGCTCGAGCCCCCACCGGCTGACTTCACCCAGGAGGGTCACGAACAGGGGCGTCGCGTCCGCCGTTCCGTAGTACGTCTTGTCGCCGCCCAGTGACAGGGCGGCGCTGGATCCGAGGCGCACCTCGTGGAGTATCCGTCCGGGCTGCTCCTCGGTGAGCTCGTTGACCCTTTGCCCCTGGTACTCCGCGAGCGTCTGCAGCGTGCCCAGGGCGATCGTGGGATCAACCGGGAGTGCCATCAGTGACGTCAGCAGTGAGTCGCGTCCGAACAGTGCCATGAACCAGGGAGCTCCCGCCGCAATGACGGTGCGGTCCGGATGCGCCGGGTCCGTGATCCGGAGCGCGCCCAGGTCGCGCTGGCTCTGGCGCAGAATTCGTTCGAACACGGGGTTGTCCATGGTGATTTGCGGTGCCGCCGCCCCCCAGTTCCGGTGGCGCAGCGCAGGCACCGATTCGTGCTGCGGTGTGCTGGCGGAGAACTTGCCTGCCGGTTCGCTCCCGTCGGAGCTGGGCGTGACCACGATGGTGGCGGTCCAGGACCCCTTCGCGGGGACCGTTACCTTGAACATCACACCGTGGCGGTTGACGTCCGCTCCCGGCGCCCGGACAGCCACACCCAGTATCCGGCCGTTGTGGCGCCCGCTGATGATCAGCCGGTCACCCTCCGGCCGGTGCGAGGGACGCAGTTGGCGGGTCTTCCGCCCGGCCTTGACCTCGAACAGGTCCGCGAAGTCCGCCTCCACGGCCAGTTTGATGCTGCAGGGCGCCGGAGAGCTGGAGTAGTTGCGCACAGTCAGTGTCTCCCGGACGCCGTCGCCCACCTGCCGGTCCCGCTCAATCACCATGGGGCGGTCGGCGGCGCCATCCGGCTGCGGTGCCCGGCCTGTGAAGACAGCCCGGTAGGGTTCGGGGTTCACCACAGTCAGTTCCTCGACAAGGTGGTTGTTGACCAGCAGGTTCCAGCGGGAAATGATCCTGGTGTCCTGGTAGAAGGCGCCGTGCGCCAAGGCAGGGTCCAGGTCCCCGTTAAGGGCTGAAATGAAGAACGACGATCCTTCAACGATGGTGACGGCGTCATGGCCGATGGAGCCGGCCGTGTCAAGGTTCCAGCCGGTCATGGCCCGGGCCAGGGAGTGCGCAGCACGGCTGAGGGCATCGGACGTGGTGCCGGGCGTCGAAAGCTCATGAATTCACTCCGGACTGAGGATTCAAAGGCTGACTGCTTAGCCACCCACATTCTAGAATTCCGCGCGGCCCCCCACAAGATTCTTTGGACCCTAGTGAAGCCCGGAACGCCAGGCAGCCCGGCGCCGCCTCAAGGGAGGGGTGCGCGGGCAAAAAGGCCGACCCGGCCGGACCAGTAGTCCGGCCGGGTAGGCCCCGAATGTTGGTAAGTCCTAGGTCCGGTCAGGGTTCGTGTTGGTGGCGGCGCCGTCGGGCGTGGCGCCGCCTTCGTCGGACCAGTCCTGGCCGGTTGCGTCGTTCAGTGCCGGATCGCTGCTGACGTCCGGCGTGCCGGCGTCGGAGGTGCCCAGGTTGACGGTTTCCGGATAAGTGCTGTGCGAAGGGACGTAGTCGCCCGCTGGCAGCTCGCCCTCAGCCGAGGGAACTCCGGCTTTGGCATGGCCGTCCTTGGCGCTCGCCGGCGAATTGTCGCGGTGCATTGCGGAGCTGATGACTGTACCCGCCCTTCGGGCCGCCTCAGTCAGCTGGTCCGTAACCTCGGGTGCCTTGTCTTTGACCGCCTCGGTTGCAGCGGCCACTTTGTCCTGGACCGGCTTGCTGTCCCAGATCCCGGCTGCCCGGGCCTTGATTTTTTCGTAGGCGGCGCGGCCGGACCTGGAGCCCAGAAGAAATCCTGCTGCCAATCCTGTACCAAAAAGAAGTTTTGCTTTCATGCTGTACTCCTGCTCCGTGAGAAGGTGCCGTACTTGGGCCGGCCCGCTGGAGGGGCTGACCCTGGACCAATGAGGCCGTGAAAGGAAAAACGGCCCCAGGAAAAAATCCCGGGGCCGTTTCTCAGGCCAGGCTCCGCTTTAGCGGGCTGTGCGCTTGGTGATCATGCCATAAACAAGCAGGACGATGATCGCACCGCCAATGGCCAGGAGCCATGTGGACAGCGAGAAGAACTCGTTGATGCCTACGCCGAAGAGCGCGCCGCCAATGAATCCGCCCAAGAGTGCGCCGACAACACCGAGCAGCAGCGTAATGAAAATGCCGCCGCCCTGCCGGCCGGGGAGGATTGCCTTAGCGATTGCTCCGGCGATGAGGCCCAGAATCAGAAATGCGAAAAAACCCATTTTATTGTTCCTTCTTCTTTCTTTGAGGAGGTGCCCGGATCCCGGGCACGCTTCATCCTTCTACCTAATACTAATCATGCTTAGTATTAATCTTCCAGTCGGCGGAGCTGTGAACTTCGTTGGGGCGCCGACCGTCAGTGGCCTTGGACGTCAGAATTAACTCCGGTCTCGTCACCTCCATCCAAGGTGGCGATGGCTGTTATGTCGTCTGTGTCCAAGGCAAAGCCGAAGATGCCCAGGTTCTCTTTCATGCGTTGTGGATTGGCCGACTTGGGGATGGCGACGAGGCCCTGCTCGACATGCCAGCGGAGCACGATCTGGCCAGGCGTCTTGGCATGTTTTTGGGCGATTCTTCCCAGTACTGGGGCGTTCAGGAGGTCACTGCCTGCACCCAGCGGGCTGTACGACTCCGTGACGATTCCGAGCTGCCGGTTGTAGGCAATATCCACTATCCGGGTGATGGCCGGGCTGACCTGAATCTGGTTCACGGCAGGTACAACATCGCAGGCGGCGAGGAGCCGTTCCAGGTGCGCCGGCTTGAAGTTGGAGACGCCGATCGACCGGGCTTTGCCCTCGGCCTGCAGCCGTTCAAAAGTCTTCCAGGTTGAGATGAATTCATCGCGCCGGGGGAGCGGCCAGTGGATCAAGAGCAGGTCCACGTAGTCCAGCCCGAGGCGCCTGAGTGAGCCGTCAAGTCCGGCAACAGCCCTGTCGTTGCCTTGGAATTCGCCGTCCAGTTTGGTGGTGATGAACAGTTCCGACCGCTCCAGGCCGCTGGCGCGGACTCCGTCTCCCACGCCCGCTTCGTTTCCGTATTTCACCGCGGTGTCGATGTGGCGGTACCCGGCTTCCACTGCATCCACGACGGCGGCAGCCACCTGTTTGTCGTCCAGCGGCCAGGTGCCCAGTCCGATCTGGGGAATCCGGTGTCCGTCATTGAGCTCAATCACAGGTGAAAGTGCCATGGCAGAAGTCTTTCCCATCTGAGTCGGTTTGCCCAGACGTTCAAGGGCAAAGTCTTCCAACGATTCCGTTGTGGCACGGCCTCCCTTCTTGCCCGCCGGCGCCTACGGCCCGCGCGCCCAACCCGCCGGCGCCTACGGCCCGCGCGCCCAACCCGCCGGCGCCTACGGCCGGCGCGCCCAACCCGCCGGCGCCTACGGCCCGCGCGCCCAACCCGCCGGCGCCTATGGCCGGCGCGCCCAACCGGCCAGCCGGTCGCTGAGGTCCATGAAGCCGGCGTCGATCTTCTGCAGCGCCGGGTGGGCATCGTGCCAGCGGACAATCTCCCGGGCCCCTTCCGCGAACGGGATGGAGCACTGGAACGACGGCACCAGCGACTTGATTTTTGAGTTGTCGAACACCACGGAGTGCGCCCTGTCCCCGAGCAGCCACGGGCCCCGTTCGGGGTCGTGGGTGGCAATGGTTTCCGAGGCAACGTGCACCAGTTCCGGTTGGGCGACCCCTGCTGCCCGGGCAAACAGCCGGTACACCTGGTCCCACGGAAGGAACTCGTCGGAGGTGATGGTGTAGCTCTCGCCCACCGACTGCGGCCGGCCCAGCAAGCCCACGAAAGCCTTGGCGAAGTCCCGGCTGTGCGTCAGCGTCCACAGCGATGTGCCGTCCCCGTGGACCAGCACTGGCAGTCCCTGCCGCATGCGGTGGATGTCCGTCCAGCCGCCCAGCAGGGCAATCCTGGTGCGGTCGTAAGTGTGCGAGGGGCGGACCACGGTTACCGGGAATCCGTCGTCGCGGTAGGCCCGCATCAGCAGGTCTTCGCAGGCGATCTTGTCCCGCGAGTACTGCCAGAAGGGATTCCGCAGCGGCGTCGATTCCAGGATGGGCAGCCGTGCGGGCGGTTTCTGGTACGCGGAGGCTGAACTGACAAACACGTACTGTGCGGTGCGGCCCGAGAACTGCCCGACGGCCGCCGCGGCGTGTTCCGGTGTGAAGGAAATGAAGTCCGCCACGGCGTCGAACTCGCGTTCGCCCAGGGCCCCGCGCACGGCGGCGGCGTCCCGGATGTCCGCGTTGATCACTTCGGCGCCTTCCGGAGCCGGCCGGTCCGTGGATTTCCCGCGGTTCAGGATGGTGAGCCGGTGGCCCAGCGCGACGGCGAGGTCCGCCGCCGCCGCGCTGATCACGCCGGTCCCGCCGATGAACAGGATGTCCGACGGCGCCGCCACCTTTTGCGGAAAACTCACCAGGCGTAGTCTTCCGGGGCGGTGCGGTGGCCGGGGAAGATGTCATCGAGCCGCTTGAGCGCGTCGGCGTCGAGCGTTACCTCCAGTGCCCGGATGCCGGCGTCGAGCTGTTCCTGCGTTCTCGGACCGACGATCGGTGCGGTGACCGCGGGCTGGTGCAGCAGCCAGGCGAGGGCGACATCCCCGGGTTCGTGGCCGAGGTCATCGGCCAGGTCCTCGTACTGGCGGATCTGTTCGTGGTGCTTCTTCAGCGTCTCGGCCGCCCGTCCTTCGGTGCGGCGGACGCCGTTGCGCTCCTTCTTGAGCACGCCGCCCAGCAGGCCGCCGTGCAGCGGCGACCAGGGGATCAGCCCCAGCCCGTACTGCTGTGCGGCCGGGATGACTTCCAGCTCCACATTGCGCGTGAGGAGGTTGTAGATGGACTGCTCGCTGACCAGGCCGTTGAAGTGACGGCGCGAGGCCGCTTCCTGGGCCTGGGCGATGTGCCAGCCGGCAAAGTTGCTGCTGCCGGCGTAGAGGATCTTGCCCTGCTGGACGGCCACCTCCATTGCCTGCCAGATTTCGTCCCACGGGGTGTTCCGGTCGATGTGGTGGAACTGGTAGACGTCGATGTAGTCCGTCTGCAGCCGCTTCAGGCTCGCATCCAGGGCACGCCGGATGTTCAGCGCGGACAGTTTGGATTCGTTGGGCCGGTCCGTCATGGTGCCGTAGAGCTTGGTGGCAAGTACGGTGCGTTCGCGGCGCTCGCCGCCCTGGGCGAACCAGCGGCCAATGATTTCCTCGGTCCAGCCGTGGCGGCCCGAGCCGCCGTACACGTTGGCGGTGTCGAAGAAGTTGATGCCGGACTCCAGCGCGGAATCCATGATGGAATGCGCGGCGGCTTCCTCGGTCTGCGGGCCGAAGTTCATGGTGCCCAGGCACAGGCGGGAGACTTTCAGGCCGGAACGGCCCAGTTGGGTGTACTGCATGCTGAGGGATCCTTTGGTTATTGAGGTTTTTAGTTTTGGTGCAGTGACGCGGCTGGCCGCTTGGCAGCTACATCTGGCTGAAGGCCGCGACCGCGGGGTCGGCGCCCGCGCGGGCACCGGACTCGAGGGCGGTGATTTCGGTGAGTTCGGCGGGGGAAAGCCCGACGGCGACGGCCCCCAGGTTCTCCCGCATCCGCTTCGAGTCGGCTGACTTGGGGATGACGATGGTGCCCTGGGCGAGGTGCCAGGCGAGCACGACCTGGGCCGGCGTGGCGCCGTATTTGGCGGCCAGGGCTTTCACCGCGGCGGCATTCAGGTCTGCTCCCTGGCCGAGCGGGCTGTAGGCCTCCACGGCAATGCCTAGGTCCCGGCACTTGGCTGCCAGTTCCTGCTGCTGGAACGTGGGGTGGATTTCGAACTGGTTTACGGCAGGGACCACCTCCGCTTCCGGGAGGAGCGTGTCCAGGTGCTCCGGCAGGAAGTTGGAGACGCCGATGGCCCGGACCTGGCTGTTTGCGTACAGCTTCTCCATCGCCTTCCAGGCTTCGGTGAACAGCCCCTGCGACGGCACCGGCCAGTGGATCAGATAGAGGTCCACGAACTCGACGCCGAGCGCCTTGCGACTGTTCTGGAAGGCCTCGTGGGCAGTGCCCTGTTCGCCGTTGCGCAGCTTGGTGGTGATGAAGATTTCCTCGCGCGGAATACCCGATGCGGCGATGGCGGCACCGACGCCGGCCTCGTTGCGGTAGGCCGCGGCGGTGTCTATGTGGCGGTAGCCTGCCTCGAGCGCGTCTTCGACGATGCGCTGCGTTTCTTCCGGCGGCACCTGGAACACTCCGAAGCCGAGCTGCGGGATCTGAACGCCGTTGTTGAGGGTCAGTTGCGGGATGGTGGTTTCATGCGTCTGGGACATCGTCGATTCTTCCGGTGGTAGGGCTGGATTCCGGCGCCAGGACACTGGCAAGGCACTTGCAAGGCGCTGCCAAGGAGCGGGCAGGGCTCGCGGGAAACCGCTTTCGTGCTGGCTATGCATTGAGCCTATGCACATTGTGATGCTGTGTCAGTAGGGGTGCCTATTCCTGTTTTTCCTAGGACTGGCAGTCCTACCTTCGTTGTAGAAAGACTGCCTCCGGCCATGCACAATGGAAGGCATGGGTCAGAGCGCCGAGTTTGGAAAATTCCTGAAGGCCATGCGGTCACGGCTGAAGCCGGAGGACGCCGGGCTGCCCGGGACCTCCGCAGCCCGGCGGGTCCCCGGGCTGCGCCGTGAGGAAATTGCCCGGCTGGCGGACGTCAGCACGGACTACTACACGCGCCTGGAGCAGGGCCGCAACATCCACCCGTCCCGGGCAGTGCTCGATTCCGTGGCGCGGGCGCTGCGCCTGGATTCCAGCGAGCAGGCACACATGATGGACCTCCTGGAGCACTGTGCGGAATCGCAGCGTCCGGGGGTTCCGGCCCAGGGCGTCCGGCCGGGGCTGCGTCAGCTTCTGGATGCGGTGGGTGATGTTCCCGCCCTGGTTTTGGGCCGCCGGAGTGACGTGCTGGCCGGCAACCGCCTGGCTTTCCTGCTGTTTGCCGACTTCACAGCGCTGCCGGCGGGGGAACGGAACCTGACGCGATGGCTGATGCTGGAGCCGCGTGCCCGGGAACTGTTTCGGGACTGGAAATCCGTCGCAGCCGAAGCGGTCGGTGCCCTCCGCGTTGACGTTGGCCGGCACCCCAACGATGCCCAGGCCAACCAGCTGGTGGGCGAGCTCGCGGTGCACAGCGAGCACTTCCGCCAATGGTGGGCGGGTCACCGGGTGGCGACGCCCTCGGCCGGCAACCTGCGGCTCCACCATCCCGTGGTGGGGGACCTGGAACTGAACTTTGAAAACCTGGTGCTGCCCGACGACCCGGACCAGGTGCTCCGGGTGTTTTCCGCGAAGCCCGGTTCGCCGTCGGCCGATTCCCTGACACTGCTGGGCAGCTTCGGCGCCGGAGACGCCGGTGCGGCGCCGGCATCCACCGACAGCCAACGGGCCACACAAATAGCTGATGTCAGCGACGCCGGCGGCGCTTCCTAAGCCCGGCGCAGCCGGCAATTCCGCCGGATTGTCCCCGCCGGGGACATAAGTTCTGCTTATCCGTCCACGCAGAATAGGTCTTATCCATTCCTCCGCCGAGTCCCTACGCTCGAATGAAGGAACCGTTCTTTGGTTGCGTCCCACTCAAGAACCTGGAAGAGACCATGCCTGATTTTTCCCCCGCTGCCCGCGTCAGCCGCATCAAATCGTCTCCTAGCGTGGCGGCCGCCGCGAGGGTACGGGAACTCAAAGCCGAGGGCCGCCGCATCCTTGACCTGACGGTCGGTGAGCCTGACTTCGATACGCCGCAGCACATCAAGGAAGCGGCCATCGCCGCCATAAATGCCGGTGAAACCAGATACACCTCCGTCAGCGGCACCGCAGTGCTCCAGAAAGCCATCCTTGGCAGGCTCGAATACCACACCGGGATCAGGTTTGAACCGGACCAGATCACCGTGGGCGGCGGGGCGAAACAGGTAATCTTCCTGGCGCTCATGGCCACTCTGGACGCCGGCGACGAGGTCATTATTCCGGCCCCTTACTGGGTGTCCTACCCGGACATGGTCCTGGCCAACGACGGTACGCCCGTCATTGTCTCCTGCACGGAGGAGGCCGGCTTCAAACTCACGCCGGAAGCGCTGCGCGGGGCCATCACGCCGCGCACCAAGTGGCTGATCCTCAACGCGCCGTCGAACCCCACCGGTGCCGTCTACAGCCGCGGGGAACTCCGCGCCCTGGCCGCGGCCCTTCGGGACTTCCCGCAGGTCAACGTCCTCACCGATGAAATCTACGACGAGATCTACTTCGGCCAGGGCCGGATTGCGAGCCTCGTCGAGGTGGCCCCGGAGCTGCGGGACCGGATTTTCCTGGTGAACGGCGTGTCCAAGGCCTATGCGATGACAGGGTGGAGGCTTGGCTATGCGGCCGGTCCCGCGCCGCTCATCGCAGCCGTGAACAAGCTCCAGTCCCAGATGTCGTCCTGCCCGTCCTCCGTCAGTCAGGCGGCCGCGGCGACCGCCCTGTCGGGTCCCCAGGACTTCGTCAGCGAGAGCGTGGCCGTCTACCGGGACCGCCGTGACGCCGCCGTGGCGGGCCTCAACGCCGTCGACGGCCTGCACTGTGCCCCGGCCGAAGGCGCTTTCTACGCGTACGTAAACTGCGCCGGCGTCATCGGAAAGCGGACGCCGGACGGCGCCCAAATCACCTCCGATGAGGACTTCACGCTGTACCTCCTCGATGCGGCGCATGTCGCCACGATCCACGGATCGGCCTACGGGCTCGGACCGTACTTCCGTATTTCCTTTGCCACCGGCCTGGACATCATCCAGGAAGCGACTGCGGCCATCGACAAGGCCGTCCGGGCCCTCAGCTGAGTTCCGGCGCACGCGCCGGATACCCGCGTCATCCAACCCTGAATTCCCACTCCCGTTAGGAACCCTGCCATGATCCACGTCAAGACCAACATCGAACGCCCGGACGCCGACGTCGTCAGCCGGCTCGCCGCGTTTTCTTCCGCCACCATCCACGAAGCCCAGGGCCGCAAGGGCGCGCTCAGTTCGCGGATCAAGCCGATCGACCGGTCCATGTCCTTCTGCGGACCCGCCGTGACCGTCCGCTGCGCCCCGCAGGACAACCTGATGCTGCAGGTGGCCATCCACTACGCCCAGGCTGGCGATGTTGTCCTGGTGGCGGCGGGGGAATACGAGGAAGCCGGTACATTCGGCGACGTGCTGGGCAACGCCATGAAGTCCAAGGGGATCGCCGCGATGGTCACCGACTCGGGCGTACGCGACACGCAGGACCTGATCGAGCTGGGCCTGCCCGTCTTCTCAGGCAACATCTGCATCAAGGGCACGGTGAAGGAGACCCTGGGTCCCATCAACCACCCGGTCGTGTTCGGCGACGAAATCATCTACCCCGGGGACATCCTCCGGGGAGACGCCGACGGTGTTGTTGTGGTCCGCCGTGAGGAAGCCGAGGAAGTCATCGCCCTCTCGCAGGCACGCGACGACGCGGAACGCGAGCTGATCAGGCAGTACCACGACGGCGGCACCACCATTGAGCTCTGCAAGCTGACCGACGTCCTCAAAGCCAAGGGGCTGCTCGTGGAAGTTTAGGAAGGCCGGAGGGTTCGCTCTAAGCCGCCGGCAACGCAGGAAGGCCCAGCCAGCACTTGCTGACTGGGCCTTCTCCTATCCGTTCGCGCTTACGTGGCCTAGTCCGCCAGCGGGCTCCTGGTGTCGACGAGGTACCAGGTGGTGCCGCGGCCCGACGAGGTGGGCATGATGCTGCCCTCGAAGACGAATAGCGGTTCCCCGACGCCGCCCGCCGGGCCAGGCTGGGCGCGCCAGAAACCGTTGACCGGGCAGTGGCTGCCCGTCCTCGCAGCCAGGCGGGTGCCTTGGCCGGAGCCCATCCTGGCAGCAGTTCCTGTTTTCTTCATGGCAATATTCCTTGTGTTTCCCGGAATTCCCCTGCGGGGAATGTGATCATTTGTTTCTTTGATCCTAGGGAAATTATTCCACCATGAATAAGACAAAATCCGCGTGCCCTGATAAGCCGCGGCTATGCCTCTCCGAGGGGCGGGCGGATTGTCGGCTACTCGCCGTATTTCCGGTTCAACATATCCTGAAGCATTTCCTTCAAAATAATCAAAACGGCGGAGCCGGCTTCGGAAAGCGGCTCGTGGTCGGGAGTGCACAGGGCTATCTTCGACTGCAGTGCAGGCCCGGTGATCCGCAGCACCTGGAAGTCCTCGTCGTGGAACAGCGCATCTGCCGCGGATCTCGGCAGAACCGTTGCACCGAGGTTCGCCCGCAGCAGCCGGGCAAGGGACGGAACGGACTCCACCTCGCCCATGAGGCGCAGCTTCAGCCCGTTCTCATCGAATCCGCGCTCCACGATCTGCCGGAGCGTGTGGATCCTCTCCGGCAGGAACAGGCCGAAGCCTGCCGCCTCGTGCAGGCTGATTTCCGTTGCTTCCGGCGAAATGCCCGCCTCGGGGCTGATCACCAGATAAAGGTCTTCGACGATCATGGTGGTGAACTGGACACCGCGGATGGGTCCCGGTTCATAGATGAGCGCCATGTCCAGGCGGCCGTTTTTGATGGCTTCGCTCAGTACGCCGCCATAGATTTCGGTCAGGTGCACGGTGATGTCCGGATAGCGGCGGTTGACCTCGCTGATGATCTGCGGGGCGAGGCTGGAGGCCATGCTGTAGGGGGCGATGGCCACCGACACCCGGCCGGTGGGGGTTGCCCCGGACGTCTCCACGTCCTTCCGTGCCTGCTCCACCTGCCGGAGGATCATCTGGGCGTGCCGGTACAGCGTATGTCCGGCTGCCGTTGGCTCGACGCCTTTCTTGCTGCGAATGAGCAGCCGCTGCTTGAGTTCGTTCTCCAGGGACGACACCTGCTGGCTCAGGGCCGGCTGTGCCACATGCAGGGTTGCCGCGGCCTTTGTGATGCTGCCCGAGTCTACGATCTGGACGAAGTACGCCAGCTTCCTCGTGTCCACGCTTTCCGACCTTTCTCAAGACACACCCGGGAACCGGAGGTCATAGCCCGATTCTATGTCCGGGCACCCGGCCTGCCTCCGGGGCCCGGTTCCGGCCCGGCAGTGCCCGTCCGGTCATAAGGACTTCCTATCACGGGACAGGGAATAGGTCTTTGTGTGATGTCCATCTCGATGCTTGAATCTATTCAAGCAAATGTTACCCAAATGCGGAAATTCATAACGGAATCCGATGGGGGCATTGGAATTATTTATGGATTCCCGAATTTACGTACATGAAATAAGTTTCCCTTAATGTTCCTAAAAAGGCATTGACCACCATTCACGATAGTGAGGCAAAGATGAATCCGACGGTTGATCTCGTCGCCGATCTGGGCGAAGGCTTCGGCGCCTACACCGTGGGGGACGACCGTGCCCTCCTCGAGGTCGTGTCCAGTGCGAACATCGCCTGCGGCTTCCACGCCGGAGACCCGGACATCATGGACGCCACGGTTGCCGAATGCGTACGCCGCGGAGTCGGGATCGGCGCCCACCCCAGTTTTCCCGACCTGCGGGGCTTCGGCCGCCGGGCCATGGACCTGACTCCCGGCGAAGTCCGCACCGATGTCCTCTACCAGCTGGGCGCGCTGTCCGCCTTTGCGGCGTACCAGGGAACCCGGGTGGCCCACCTGGCGCCGCACGGACGCCTCGGAAACCTCGTAGCCACGCGGGCCGACTACGCGGCAGCCGTGGCAGACGCCGCGTGCGGAACCGATCCCCGCCTCATCATTCTGGCCCAGGACGGAGAACTCGCCCTGGCAGCGGCCGATCGCGGCCTCGACGTTGCAATCGTCGGAATCGCGGACCGTGCCTACAACGCCGACGGCACCCTGGTGCCCCGGGGCCAGGACGGCGCTGTGATCCATGATCCTTCAGTGATCGTGGAAAGGACTGTGCGGATGGTCTGCGAGGGCCTGATTGAAACTGTTGCCGGCGTCGACATCCCCATCCAGGCCGACACTATCCTGCTCCACGGCGACAACGCCGGCGCCGTGCGGCTTGCCCGGCTCATCCGGTCCGAGCTCACGGCGGCGGGTGTCACCATCGCCCCACTGGACCAGGTGCTCGCAACCAGGAAGGAAAAGGTGGCCTGACATGTCCGCCAACGCAGCGGCCATCGAGGTGCACGAGTCCGGTGACTCTGCCCTGCGCGTGGTGGCAGTGGATGCCGACCGTGAAGCCAACTGGACAACGGTGCACCGCCTCGCCGAATGGCTGGAATCCTCGGGAGCGGACGGCGTCCACGGCGCCGTCCCCACGTACGACTCCGTGCTGGTCGAGTTTGATGCCCGGACCACGTCCGCGCGGCAGGTCAAAGCCTTCATCCAGCTCGGGATCCGGCAGCTCGGCAACGCCGATACCCCGGTCCGGGAGCCGCGCGGGTTCGAGGTTCCCGTGGTCTACGGCGGTGAGTACGGGCCAGACCTGGAAGGCGTGGCAGAGCAGCAGGGACTCAGTGCTGCCGACATCATCCGGCTGCACTCTGCCGGGTCCTACATCATCCGGTGCCTCGGAGCTCCCGCAGGATCGCCCATGATGGACGGTCCGGACTTCGCGCTCCCTGTGCCCCGGCTCAAGGATCCGCGGCTGAGCGTTCCGGCCGGTGCCGTCGCGGTCGCGGGCCGCCAGGCCGTCATCGCACCGGCCACCGCCCCCGGCGGATGGTGCGTCATCGGCCAGACACCGCTGACGCTGCTTAACCTGGCCAACGAACCGCTGGTCCCGTATATGCCGGGAGACACGCTGCGCTTTATGCCCATTGCGGCTGGTGACTTTGCCCGGTACGCCGGACGCTACCTGGAGCCACTGCGATGAGCGGAATCCTGACCATCAGCCAGCCGGGTAACTCCGTTGTCACCGACCTGGGCCGGTTCCGCGGGCCGCGTTTCGGGCTGCCCGTGAACGGCGCCCTCGACCAGTTCTCCGCCAGGGCCGCCAACATCCTGGCCGGGAATGAGGACAACGACCCGCTCATCGAAATCACGGCACTGGACTTCCGGCTGGGGACCGACGCCGACGTCCTTATCGCCGTCACGGGTGCGCCGGTCACCGTGTCAGTCGGCGGCAGGACCTGCCCGCAATGGGAACCTGTGTCCGTCCGGGCCGGCGAAACCCTCGCGATCCGGGGAATGACGGGCGGGCTCCGGGCCTACCTGGCCATCCACGGATCTGTCGCGGCACCCAGCCTGCTGGGAAGCTGTGCCCCGGATACCGTCGTCGGCTTCGGCCTCAAACTGACGGAAGGGACGCAACTGGAGGTCCGCCGCAGCGTCGCCCCGGTCCGCCAGCCCTATTTCGACCTGCCGCTCTTCCGGCTGGGGCTCAACCGTCCCGAGTTCGGATCCGAGCGCGTGGTGGACGTCACCGACGGCCCGGACATCGAAGAGTTCGGCAAATCGGCAGAACTGCTGTTCTCCTCGGGCTACACCGTCAGCGGTCGCAGTAACCACATCGGCCTCCGCCTTGGCGGTGAATTGCCGGAACGGCAGTCATCCGCAGAAATGCTCTCGCGGGGCGTTCCCGTCGGGGCGGTCGAGGTGCCGTCCCGGGACGAGCTCCTGGTCCTGCACCGCGGCCGGGGTGTCACCGCCGGATATCCGGTCCTGGCCGTGGTGACCAGCATGTCCCTGGACGTCCTGGCCCAGGCCCGGCCAGGCCATACGGTCACTTTCCGACAAACCACTGTGGCCGAGGCCGCCGCCTCACTCCGGGCGGCCACGCGCCAACTCGAAAACCTCCGGGCCGCCGTCACCACGGTGTTCGGCCTCCTCGGGATCGGCGCCCAGGCCCACTGGCACGATCTGGCTCCGGCAGTAGGAAGCTAAAAACACTCGCATCAGCTCCAAAGCCTTGCTACCCTCCCCTTAGTTAGGAAAGCCATGTCAACTTCAACGCGTGCGGCCCAGCCGCATCAAGAGCGGCTCAGCAGCAAGCAGACCCGCAAGGTCGTCACAGCCGGCTGCGTCGGCATTTTCGTGGAACTGTACGACAACGGCATCTTCGCCTTTATGGCCGGGACGCTGGCCCTCGTCTTCCTGGCGCCCGGAAACCCGGACAATGCGTTGCTGTTTGTTTTCGCAGGTTACGCGGTGTCATTCTTTGTCCGGCCCCTTGGCGCAGTGGTCTGCGGGTTCCTGGGAGACCGGATCGGGCGGCAAAAGCTGCTGGTCTTCGTCATCCTCCTGATCAGCATCGCCACCGCCGGCATCGGGTTCCTGCCCGCCTACTCCGCGATCGGCATCGCAGCCCCCGTCCTCCTCGTGTTGCTCCGCATGCTGCAGGGCTTCTCGGTAGGCGGCGAGGCTGCCGGCGCCATGACCTTCCTGGCTGAGCACGCCCCGGAAGGCAAGCGCGGCATCATCACTTCGTACGCCCAGATCGCATCCTTCGCGGCTCTCCTGACCGGCACGCTGGTGGCGTTCTCCATGTCGCCGTGGCTCACCCAGGCGGCGATCGATGGCGGCGGCTTCGGTGCCTTCGCGTGGCGCATTCCGTTCCTTGTCGCCATCCCCATGGGCATCATCGGCTGGTACATCCGCAAGGCCATTAGCGACACCCCCAACTTCGTCAAGCTCAAGGAAGAGGGCGGCCTGTCCAAGAACCCCCTCAAGGAAGCCTTCAAGTCCGCAGAACACCGCCGCGCCATGCTCCTGGCCCTGTTCATCCCGCTCATGAACGGCTCCGGCTACTATGTCCTGTTCTCCTACATGCCCACCTTCCTGAAGGGCAAGCAGCTGAACTTCACCATCGGTGAGGCGCTCATCGTCACCGCCTGCAGCCTCGTCGCCATCTGCATCGCCATCCCGTTCATGGGCGCCCTGTCTGACCGGGTGGGACGCAAGAAGGTCATCGCCGGCTCGGCTATCGCCATGGCAATCGTCGGCATCCCGGCCTACGCCCTGATCGCCACTGGCAACATGGGACTCGCCATCCTCGGCGCCTGCATAATGGCAGTGGTCTTCGCCGGCCACACCGCCGTCATCCACATCCTGATCGTGGAACTGTTCCCCACCCGCGTCCGCTACTCCGCGTACGGCCTGGGCTACAACATCTCCTCAGCCGTCTTCGGCGGCACCGCCCCGCTGCTCATGACCTGGCTCATTTCGAGCACCGGCAACATCTACATGCCGGCGTTCTATGCAGTCATCACGGCGCTGGGCACCCTCGCCGCCGTGAGCACGGTAAAGGACCGCGCCCACGAGCCGCTGCGCGACGCCTGACCGGCCTGCGTAACCGCCCTCCTTCGGCAGGTCCACAGCACCTTGGCCGGGCCCCGCTCCGGGGCCCGGCCGCCCAACTCTTCCCTTCCGCCTAACTCATCATGGAGACCTGATGCCTTTTTCCGACTACACCACAGCCCTCGTCACCGGCGCATCCACCGGCATGGGAGCCGCCATCACTGAACGGCTCGCCAAGCGCGGGCTGACCGTCCACGCCGTCGCCCGCAACCAGGAACGGCTTGAAGAACTGGCGGACCGCACCGGCGCCGTCCCGCACGTTGTGGACCTCACGGACACCAAGGCCCTGGCCGCGGCGATCGACGGACTCAAGGTCGACGTGCTGGTGAACTGCGCCGGCGTCTCCCGTCCCGGCAACATCCTGGATTCCTCCGAGGACGACGTCGACGAACTGGTGGACGTCAACCTTCGCGGGCTCCTGCACCTGACCCGGCTCATCCTGCCCGGCATGGTGGAGCGCGACCTCGGCCACGTGGTGAACATCAGCTCCATCGCCGGTGTGTACAACTTCTACGGACATACCGTCTACCACGCCACCAAAGCGGCGGTGCACCAGATCTCCCGCCAGCTCCGGAACGACACCGTGGGCAAGCGGATCCGCGTCACCGAGATCTGCCCGGGCCGGGTGGAGACGGAAATCTTCGGCCGCAACCTGGGCGGCACGCCGGAGGCGATGGAGGAAGCATGGAAGACGTACTACGAAGGCTACGAATCGCTGACCACCGATGACATTGTCAACGCCCTGGACTACGCCATCGAAGCCCCAGGCCACGTGAACCTGGGAATGATGGAAATCATGCCCACGTTCCAGGTCCCGGGCGGTCTCGTTTTCGATCGGCGCTAACCCTTTTCCGCGGGCGGCTGGCCCCGACGGCACCGGACTGTGCAGCTGCCTTGTGGACGCGGTTGAATATGGGCAACCGCCCATTGGGGGAGCGCGGCGGCTTTCCTAGCCTTGGGGTAGACCTTTTCACCACCAAGGATGGGATTCAACGATGAAGCGCATCGCACTGCTCCGGGAACGAGTGGACACCTCCGGCGCCACCGGAACGCACTGCCCCGTATCCGGATTGTGGGCGCCTGACACCGCCCCGCATGAGGGCCAAACCTTCTTTGAAGGACACATTTTTCCGTCTTACAACGGGTCTCCGACCATCTGGCGCCGCAGCACGGCGGGCACCACCTCCCGCTGAAACTGCGGCCGCTAAAACGGAGGCGAACCGCGGCCGCGGCCGCGGGGCCACGGTTCGCCTGACGCCGTCCAGCAGCTCCGCGCTGTCAGCGCTCCAGGCGGAAGCCCAGCTTAATGGTCACCTGCCAGTCGGCCACCTTGCCGTCTTCCAGGTG
The DNA here is from genome assembly GCF_005280255.1 of Arthrobacter sp. 24S4-2. Taxonomy (NCBI): domain Bacteria; kingdom Bacillati; phylum Actinomycetota; class Actinomycetes; order Micrococcales; family Micrococcaceae; genus Arthrobacter; species Arthrobacter sp. 24S4-2. The sequence continues at coordinate 301,991 of NZ_CP040018.1, forward strand.
GCCACGGACTTCCTTGACCTCGAACCAGTCCAGATTGCGCAGGGTTTTGGCCGCCTCGGCGATCCCGTTGCGGACCGCGGCGTCCACGCCTTCACTCGAAGTTCCGACAATTTCAGAAATGCTGTAGGTGTGATTCGACAACTTCGCTCCTCATAATCTCCATTGACACCCGGAACTGCGGGCCGTCCCTGCAGATTAGCGGACGGAGGACGGAACGACTAGGGCTTCGGCACGCTTTTGGACTCCGGGGCGAGGGCGCAGCGGGAACTCAGCGGTCGGGGCCCGCCGGCAGGGGGCCGTGCGGCAGGCCGGGCCCAAACACAGGGCCGGGCTCCGGGCGCTTGGCCGTCAGGCCCAGTGTTGCGGGGCGCTGCCGTACCCGGCGGAGCACCCACGGGAACAGGTACTCCCTGGCCCAGACCAGATCGTTACTGCGCGCCTGCCGCCATGTACCGGTGGGCAGGACCTTCGGTTCAAGTGGTTTCAGGGTGTGGGAGACATTAAGCGTCTCCAACACCATTGCCGCGATAGTGTGATGCCCCAGCGGCGAAAAGTGCAGGCGGTCCGGATCCCACATCCGCGGGTCCGTCAGTTGCCGCAGTGTCCAAAGGTCTGCGACTACGCCGTCATGCCTGGCTGCTATGGTGCGGAGGTCTTCATTGAAAATCGCTACTTTGCCGCGAATGCGGCTGAACACGGGGATGTTGCCCCAGTCCGGTCCGGTGAAGAGCACCACGGTTGCCCCGGTGTCGCTGAGCCGTCCGATGACAGGGTCCAGCCTCTCTGCCAGCTTGTCGGGGTCGGCGCCGCGGAACACGATGTCGTTGCCTCCCGCGGAGAGGGTGACCAGGTCCGGTCTGAGTTCGATCGCCGGCCCCACCTGGTCATCGATGATCTGCTGGAGCAGACGGCCCCGGACCGCAAGGTTGGCATACGCGAAATCCCCATGGTTCACGCTTAGCTCTTCCGCGACCCGGTCCGCCCAACCCCGGACACCGCCGGGGCTCCGAGGTTCCGGATCGCCAAAGCCCTCGGTGAACGAATCTCCCAACGCCACATACCGGCCCCACGGGTGCGGATCTGGCGTGGGCGCCGCGGAACGACTCCTCGCCGGGCCCGGGATGCTGGACGTGCTCATCCTCCTATGGTGAGCTTCTGTTTCGTTGGAAAATAGGGTCGAAAGGCGCAAAACCGGTGCGGTGCGCAGCCTCCTGTCACCACCTGGCTGTGTGGATATTTGAGCAGGCGAATACAGAGGGGGTATATGATGGAAGGATCTTTGGAGCCCATGGAGGACGCAATGGAACTCGACCCAGCCGAGATGAAACCCGTCATTAACCGCCTGCGCCGCGCTCAGGGGCAGCTGGCGGCCGTGACCCGGATGATTGAAGAGGGGCGCGACTGCAAGAGCGTGGTCACCCAACTGGCCGCGGTTTCGAGCGCCCTGGACCGGGCCGGCTTCTCCATCATCGCCACCGGCCTCCAGCAGTGCATGCAGCAGGAGGACCCCACCATGGACAGGGCCGAACTGGAGAAGCTCTTCCTCTCGCTCGCCTAAAACCCTGCACAGCGGCCCGGCGTCCGCCTCGCCTAAGCCCGCGGGCCGGCCCACGCGCAGCCCGCGCCGTCAGGCGGTCTGTGCCTCCAGCACGTAAGTCTTCAGGTCGTCCAGGGTCTGCTGCATGTGGGCGTCCATGGCGCTCCGGGAGCGCGCGGCGTCCCGTGACCCGAGTGCCTCGGCAATGGCCTGGTGGTGTCCGATGGCATGCTCCTGGATGTCCCGGAACTTGGACGTCTGCGTCCGGCGTTTCTCCAGCACACGGTGCAGGGGTTCAAACAGGACCGCCACAAACACATTCTCCGAGGCGCGCAGGATCAGGTCGTGGAAGGCCAGGTCAGCCTCGACAAAGGCGGCCAAGTCGTTGGACTGATGGGCCTGGCGCATGGCAGCCACGTAGCCGTGCAGGGTGTTGACGTCGGCGTCGCTGATGCGGCTGGCCGCCAGTTCGCAGGCTCCCGTTTCCAGCATCCGGCGGAGCTCAATCAGCTGGATGGCCGCGGAGGCGTCGTTCTTTCCCTCCGATGCCGCGCGGAGGACGGCCTCGAGGGAGGCCCAGCGGTTGAGCGGGTTGACGAACGTGCCCCGCCCGCGCTCCACGCTCAGGATGCGCTGGGCTTCGAGAGTCTTCATGGCCTCGCGCACGGTCATGCGGCTGACTTCGTGCTTGGCGCTGAGTTCCAGTTCGCCCGGCACGCTGGCTCCGGGAGGAAATTCGCCGGCAATGATCCGGTCCAAGAGCTCATCAGCCACCACTCCGACCAGTGATTTCCGTGCCATTTTCCCCCATTCAGCGGTGAGCGACGATTTGTCCGACAAGTCTACTTGCGCGTCCCTTGTGCCTTGTGCCACACTAGCATTCAAATGTTAGATGTCTGACATCTTACAAATACCTACCCGCAGCAGAGATTTCATACACAACGGAGTGCAAAATGCCCCTTGAAGCAGATGTGCTGGCCGCCTTCCCGGCAGAAGTCCAGATTCCCGCTGACCTGGTTGCCAGTGCTGTCGCGGCGTCGTCGGCAGCCTCCCCCGGGTTTTGGTAGTGCTCGACGACGACCCCACCGGCACGCAGTCCGTTGCGGACCTGCCCGTGCTCACCCGTTGGGACGTTGCCGACTTCACCTGGGCCTTTGCCCACATTCGGGAGAACAAGACCAAGGCCGCCGTCTACGTGCTGACCAACACCCGCAGCCTGGACCCGGCCGAGGCTGCCGCCCGCAACGAGGAAATCGTCCGGAACGCCCTGGCCGCTGCCGGTGCCACTGAAGGCACCACCGCCGGTTCCAGCGCCGGCACCAGCGCCGTTTCCAGCCTGCGGCTGGGGTTCGTCAGCCGCAGCGACTCCACCCTCCGTGGCCACTACCCGCTCGAGCCGGACGTCATTGCCGCCACCGTCGCCGCCGTCAGCGGCGAGGCGACTGACGGCGTCGTCATCATTCCGGCGTTCCCCGACGCCGGACGCGTGACCATCGGCGGCGTGCACTACACACGCGGCACCGGCGCCGACGCCGGCACGCTGACCCCCGTGGCCGAGACGGAGTTCGCGAAGGATGCCTCCTTCGGCTTCGCCAACTCCGAAATGGCCAAGTACGTCCAGGAGAAGTCGCAGGGGCGCTTCGCCGCGGATTCCGTCATCGTCCTGGACCTCAACACCATCCGTGCCTCCACCGATCCGCATATCACCGCCAAGGCCATTGCCGACGCCATTGAGTCCGCTACCGACTCCACCCCGATCGTCGCGGACATCGTCTCCGAAAACGACCTCCGCGCCCTCTCGCTGGGCCTCGAGGAAGCTGAACTCCGCGGCAAGAAACTCCTGTACCGCGTGGGACCGCCGTTTGTCCGTGCCCGGATCGGCCAGGAAATCCGCACCGAACTCAGCGGCGAAGAGGCTTACGCCGGCAACACGCCCTCGGAAGCCGGCGGCCTCATCGTGGTGGGCTCCCACGTCGGCATCACCACCCGCCAGCTCAAGGCTCTTACCGAACAGCACAACGCAGCACGCATCGTCGAGATCGACGTCGAGAAGCTTGTCGCCGCCGAAACCGAAACAGGCGGCGTGGCCAACTACCTTGACGAGACTGTGGACACGGTGGTCGGGGCGCTGCACAGCGGCGACGTCATCGTGCACACCAGCCGCCTGCTCATCAGGACGGACGACCCCGCCGAGAGCCTGCGGATCGCACGCACGGTGTCCGCCGCCGTCGTCGCCGTCGTGAACCGCACGCTCAAGACTTTCCCGCCGCGCTTTGTGATCGCCAAGGGCGGCATTACGTCCTCGGACGTCGCCGCACACGGCTTGGAAATCCGGCACGCGATTGTCCGCGGCCCCATGCTCCCGGGCATCGTGAGCCTGTGGGAGCCGGTGGACGGTCCCGCCAAGGGCATCCCGTACATCGTCTTCGCCGGCAATGTGGGCGATGACCAGTCCCTCGTCGATGTCACGCGCAAGCTCAGCAACACCTTCTAGCAGAACACCAAGATTCAACGGAGAACACCATGACCAGCAACTACACCATCACCGTCCTGGGCCTCGGCGCCATGGGCCTGCCCATGGCCACCCGCCTGGCCAGCCAGCTCACCGTGCACGGCTTCGACATCGCCGAGCCCCGCCTGAAGCTCGCCGAGGAAGCCGGCATCCGCACGTTCGCTTCCGCCCGCGAAGCCTCGGAAGGCGCCGACGCCCTGCTGCTGGCGGTGCGCAACGGCGAACAGCTCAACGATGTCCTCTTCGGCGCGAACGGCGTGGCCTCCGTGCTGAAACCGGGCGCCGTCGTGATCCTGGGCAGCACCGTGGGCACGGACGCCATCCCGGCCACCGTGGAGCGCCTGGCCGAATACGGCGTCGAACTGGTGGACGCGCCCCTTTCCGGCGGCCCCAAGCGCGCCGGCGAAGGCGACCTGCTGATCGTGGTGGGCGCTTCCCCCGAGGCCCAGGAAAAGGCCCGCCCGGCCCTGGAGCTGCTGGCCTCCACCCTGACCGTTGTGGGCGACAAGCCCGGCGACGGCCAGGCCCTCAAGACCGTGAACCAGCTCCTTTGCGGCGTCCACATCGCAGCCGCAGCCGAAGCGCTGGCCTTGGCCGATGCCCTGGGCCTGGACCAGGAGAAGACCCTCAAGGCCCTCGAAGCCGGCGCGGCAGGTTCGTTCATGCTCTCCAACCGCGGCCCGCGCATCCTCGAGGCCTACACCGAGGAAGGTGCCGAGGTGCTCAGCCGCCTGGACATCTTCGTCAAGGACATGGGCATCGTGGGCAAGGCCACCCGCGCGGCCGGGCTCGCCGCCCCCGTTGCCGCGGCTGCCGAACAGCTGTACCTCCTGGGCCAGGCCCAGGGCCTCGCCGCCGCCGACGACTCCGCAGTCATCAAGGTTGTCGCTCCCACCAAGCGCACCGCGTAGCTCCGCCTCACCACCCCGATTCAACACAAGCCCGACGACGGCGGTCCCCCCTCCGCCGTCGTCGAACTACCCCCGTCGGCCAGCCGTGCTGGTCTGTCAAAGGAGACAATCCCCAATGAACCCCCTGATCAATTCGTTGATGGTGCGGGCGGCTGACGCCCCCGTCATCAAGCCGGCCGTGGAGCTGGGTACTCCGCTGCTGCTGACCATCGCCGCCGCCGGCGTTGCGCTCCTGCTGGTCATGATCATCCGTTTCAAGGTCCAGGCTTTCGTGGCGCTTCTAACGGTCAGCATCCTGGTGGCCGTGGCGGCCCAGATCCCGCTCAAGGACGTCTTCACCGTGGTTTCCAACGGCGTTGGCAGCACCATGGGCAAGGTCGCCCTGCTGATCGCCCTCGGCGCCATCCTCGGCCGGATGATCGAAGTCTCCGGCGGCGTCCAGTCCCTCGCCGACCACTTCACCGCCAAACTCGGCGCCAAACGCGTGGCCGTCGCCCTCACCGCTGTCGGGTTCCTCGTCGCGATTCCGGTGTTCTTCGAGGTGGGCATCATCGTGCTCGTCCCCATCGTCTACGCCTTCTCCAAGATCGCCAACGTCCATCCGGTCAAGTTCGGCCTGCCCATGGCCGGCATCATGCTTGCCATCCACGTGGCCGTGCCGCCGCACCCCGGAATCGTTGCCGGCGCCGGCGTGTTTGGCGCCGATATCGGACTGATCGCCCTGATCTCGCTGACCATCTGCGTGCCGCTCGGCTTCCTGTCCTACTGGGTCGCATCGATCATGAACCGCAAGGACTATGAGCTGCTGCCCGCCGTGAAGGCCCAGGTGGAGGAATTCGGTTCCGCTTCGCTGGTGCACGTGGGCCACGACGGCCCCGGAGCCCACGCAGTCGCGCCGCCGCGTCCCGGCCTGATCATCTTCCTCATCGCCGCCCCGATCTCCCAGATCCTGCTTGGCACCGTCGGGACGCTGGCAATCAGCAAGGACAGCGCCTGGTACGGAGTGGCGGCGTTCGTCGGCAACCCGTTCTTCGCCCTCCTGGTGGCCGTTGCGCTCTCGTTCTTCCTCCTGGCCGTCCGCCGGCAGTGGTCGCTCAAGGAAACCGGGGAAATCTTCGAAGGTGCACTGCCGCCCATCGCCTCCATCCTGATGGTCGTCGCGGCCGGCGGCGTCTTCGGCGGCGTCCTGCAGGTCTCGGGCATCGGCAAGGCGCTGTCCGAAACCCTTGACACGCTTGGTGTGCCGCTGCTGCTGCTCGCCTTCATCATCTCGCTCGCCCTCCGTGCCGCCCAGGGTTCGGCCACCGTGGCCATCGTGACCACCGCCGGTCTGCTCTCCTCCGCTGTCAGCGGCGGCGGCTACACGCCGGCGCAGATCGCCGTGATCGTCATCGCCATCGGCTTCGGTTCCCTGGGCCTCTCCCATGTGACCGACGCTGGCTTCTGGGTGGTGGTGCGCTACTACGGCCTCACGGTCGCGGACGGCCTCCGCACCTGGACCGTGCTCACCACCGTCCTTGGCCTGGCCGGCTTCGCCCTGACCTTCGTGGCCTGGATCCTGGTGGGAGGCCTGAGCGCCTGATGCGTGCCCGACTCGATCACCTGGTAGTTTCGGCCCTCCAGCAGGGCTCAGCCGTCCCGGCCTTCACCTGTTATGACTTCACCACCGCCCTGGCCGTGGTGGATGCGGCGGAAGAGGCCGGCCGCGGAGCCATCCTGCTGGTGGCGCCCAAGACAGCGGCCACCCCCAACGGGCTGCGCCTCATTACGGCACTGCGCGGGCTGGCCGATACTGCCGCCGTTCCCATTGCAGTGCAGCTGGACCACGCCTCCGACCTCCAATTGATAGCCGACGCCGTCGCGGCGGGGGCGGACTCGGTCCTCGCGGACGGTTCGGCCCGGCCGTACGAGGAAAACATCTCGCTGGTCCGCGAAGCGCGCGCCGTGCTGGACGCGCAAGGGCACACCGACGTCGTGATTGAAGCGGAACTGGGCGGCCTGGCCGGTGACGAGGACCGCGCGTTCGGCGCGGGCGCCGAAGGATCTTCGCCCGCGGACACAGACACGGACACAGGCGCGGACACGGGCACAGGCACAGGCGCCCGCACCGCCGGGCTGACCGACTCCGCCCAGGTGGAGGACTTCGTTGCCCGCACCGGCGCGCAGCTTCTTGCCGTGGCTGTGGGCAACGTGCATGGCAAGTACAAGGGGGAGCCGCAGCTGCGGTGGGACGCGCTGCAGGACATCGCCGTGCGCACCCACATTCCGCTGGTGCTGCACGGCGCCTCGGGCATCCCGGCCGGGGAACTGGTGAAGGCCGCGTCCATGAATGTGGGCAAGGTGAACTTCAACACCGAACTCCGCACCGGGGTGCTGGCCACGCTCGAAGGCCACACCCCCGCGCACCGGGCCGACGGCGAGAACCTCCGGGGCCTGCTGCTGAAGTGGAACGCGTCGGCGAAGACTTTCGCGGCTGGCGCTTTGGCGATGCTCACCCGGTAAGGGAAAAGCCAAACCGCAAAAAACCCGGACGGGGAAGGCTAGGATCGAGCCATGATCCCGGCCTCCCTCGTTTTCGCGTTAATCGCTGCCCTGCTGCATGCCTACATCTTCACCATGGAGTCCGTCACGTGGACCCGCCCGGCCACGTGGAAACGCTTCGGCGTTGCCTCGCAGGCCGACGCGGAGACCACCCGTCCGATGGCCTATAACCAGGGCTTCTACAACCTGTTCCTGGCCGTCGGTGCGCTGACCGGGATCGGCGCGGTCCTCCTGGGCCAGCCGGTGGTGGGTTGGACCCTCATCTTCAGCGGCTGCGGCTCCATGCTGCTCGCGGCTACCGTGCTCGCGCTGACCGGACGGAAGTACCTCCGCGCGGCCGCGACGCAAGGCACGACGCCGCTGCTCGCCGTCGTGCTGGGCCTCCTCGCGCTGCTGCCCGCCTGACGCTGAACCACCGCGGCGCGGCCGCCGCGGTGGTTGTGGCCCTTGACGGAATCCCGGCGGACAATGGAAAGTAGGCAGAGGATCGTTCCGTATCCGTAGGGAGCGCAATGGGTGTTCCGCAGCAGAAACGGCCGCCCCGGCAGGCAAGCGCGGTGCAGAACGTGCGGGCACCGGAACGCGACCCCGTCATCGACCTTGCCCGCTTCTTCTGCCTGGCCCTCGTAGTTGTGGGCCACACCATGATGGTCAGTCCGGTGCTCCACGCTGACGGCACAGTGACCACCGAGAACACCCTCGCGCTGCAGGACTGGTTCGAGCCGATCATCTGGATCTTTATGGTGATGCCGCTCTTTTTCGTGGCCGGCGGCATCACCGGGCTGCAGTCCTGGCGGCGGCTCCGGGCGAGCGGAGGCAGCGGTTTTGAGTTCGCCCAGGCCAGGCTGCTGCGCCTCGTCCGCCCGGCGGCCGCACTCTTAGCAGTCATGTTCGCAGGGCTGTGGGCGGCGCGGCTCCTCGGTGTGGAACCGCAGGTGGTGGAGCTCATTGTCACCGGCGCCGGGATGCCGCTCTGGTTCCTGGCCGCGTATCTGGCTGCCCAGCTGAACATCCCCGTGCTGGCGGCTCTCCACCACCGCGCACCGTGGCTGACGCTCGCCGGCCTCACCGCGCTGGTGGTGGCCGTGGACTGCCTACGCGGTGCCCTGCCGCTCCTGGCCTATGCCAATATCCTGTTCCTGTGGTGCGCCGTCCAGCAGCTGGGATTCATCCTGGCGGACGCGGCGCCCGGCAGCCTGGGAGCCTCGCGCCTGGTCGGTATCATCGTCGCGAGCAATCTCCTGCTGGGCTTGGTCACGGGGCTGGGGCTTTACCGCGGCAACATGCTGGTGAACCTGAATCCGCCCAATTTCTGTCTTCTGCTCCTCGGGGTTGCCCAGGCCGCGGCGCTGCAGCTCTCCCGGCCGCTGCTCGTCACGGCGGCCGCGGCAAAATGGGTGCGCGCCGTGGTGGGACTCGCGGGGCGGCGGGCCATGACCGTCTACCTGTGGCATTTGCCGCTGCTGGCAACGATGTCCGGCCTGGTTCTCCTCAGCGACCTCCCCAAACCGTCGGCCGGCACGGCGGCCTGGTGGTGGTCGCGGCCGCTCGTCCTGCTCTGCGTCGTTTCACTCCTCCTGCCGGTATTGGCACTGTTCGGACGGCTGGAGGAGCGTCCGACGGCGTCTGCGCACTCCCGGCGGCGGCCCGCTGCCGCGGTGCTGACCGCCGTCGTCGTTGTGTTTGTCCCGGTGGCTGACGCGGCGTTCAACGGTCTGACGCTTGCGCTGCTGGGCGGGGGAGCCGCCTGCTTTGCCCTGGCGGTCCTTCTCCTTGGCCGGATGCCGGTGCGGGCGCTGCCTGCCCCTGCCGACGCCGCGCCGGGGGACTCCGGCGGACCATTGCCACAGGCTCCTTTAAGTGCCAATGTCGAACCATGACGGAGAACACGGTATCAACTGAAGACACGTTCAGCCCGGACGTAACCACTGTCCGGAATGATGCCCTTCATCGCTACGAACTGCGTGTGGGCGGGAAGCTGGCCGTTCAGTCGAGGTTCATGGACAGGCCGGGGCACGTGGACTTCATCCACACCGACACGGCGGAGGATTTCAAAGGCCAGGGGCTGGCAAAGGTGCTGGCGCATTTCGCCCTGGACGATGTGGTGTCTTCAGGGAAGCGGATCATTCCGCATTGCCCTTTCATCTACGCCTACCTGAAGAAGCACGACGACGCGTACGAGCAGTTCATCGACTGGCCCGAACAGCCGCCCACGGACGACATCACAGCCTCGTAGGGCTGGCCTGAAGCTCCTGGCTAGTCGTCGAAGTGCGTTGCCGGCGCCTGGGCGGCGAACGACGCCAGCAGCTTTTCTGCAACGTCCCTCAGTTTCTGGTTCCGGCCGCTGGACGCCTTGGTGAGGATGACCATCGCTTCCGCCTGCGAGCACCGGTTCTGGCCCATGATGATGCCGGCGGCGAGGTCGATGGCGGTCCTGGATTCCATGGCGGACCGCAGGTCGTCGGCAAGCTGCTGCCGCGTGCCGATCCGCACGGCCAGCCGGAGCGACTTTTCGGCGTGGGAGGCGAAGAGTTCCGCCTTTTGGATGGCGGCGGAGTCGAAGGCGTCCGGGGCCGGAGCGAAAACGTTCAGCGCTGCGGCAGCCCCCGCGTCCAGGGTAAGAGGTACGCCCAGCACGCTGAACTGACCCTTCATGGCGATCGCCGTGCCGTATTCCGGCCACCGCTGGTCGGTTCGTGTGTCCTTGACCAGGACCGTCGTTCCCGTGTTCATCGCGTGGAGGCAGGGTCCGTCGCCAAAGTCGTGCTGGATTTCATCAAAAAGCCGGGCCCCCGGGTTGCTCCACGCCGCCGTCGTGGTGCGGCGGTGCCGGTGGAGGGTCACGGCGCAGGAAACTTCCTGCCCCAGGGTTGCCGAGAGCGAGCCCGCGGACAGCTCGCAGAGGTCCGAGAGAAAACCGTTGACGTCCACGCTGTCGATGATCAGATCCTGCAGCCGCTCCGCCACGGAGGCGTCCAGCGCGATCTCGTCCATCTTTCAAGTCTAGGTCCGCCCGGTCCGGAATGACCGGGGGCTGGCTGACAACTTGTGGCGTGGACAACAATCTCGTATGGTTTATGTGAGTTATGAAGCTGGCTCTTGGACGTCTCTTTGGGAGAAACCTTGAACCATAAACTTCGTGTCCTGGTCCGTGTGGATGTTGACCCCGGACGGGTAACCCTCGAGGCCACCGGCTGCCTCACCCAGGCCAATTACCCGGTACTCCTGCATATCATGCGGCGCGGGCGTCGCCTTGCCCCGGACCAGGGGATCACCGTGGACCTCCGCAGCGCATCCCATCTGGACCCGGAAGTCCTGATGTACCTGCGCCATATCGCCGGACGCGACGGGGGCGGCAGCCAGACCCCCACGGATCGGGCGAACGGTTCCGAAGCCTTCCAGCTCCGGCTTGTCGAGCCCGCCGAATTGCCCGTTTGCCTTGAGCACGCAGGCCTGACGGGCGGAGAGGTGGGCCTGGACGGGGAGCTTGATGCCTTGCTGGGCGGCCAGACGAGCCCCGCCCCTGATCCTGACGGCGCCTTGGCAGCAGCCGGCGAACAACGCACCGTCAACGGCCTGGAACTTTCCGAATACCTGGAGGGGAACCTGGATCCCGCGGCTACGCTCCGGGCATTGTCAGACGAGGCGCTGGGCAGGCTGGCCGACGCACTGTACCGGCACCTGGACACCCCCAGCCCCTCGTTCGGGGCCCATACCTGGTACGAACTGGCCGCGGAGGAACTTCACCACCGGCACCTGACGGAGCCTGAAGGCCCCTCCCAGGCTGAAATCGCCGCCGGCTGACGGCCGTCACGGCCTTTCCCGCCACAATTTGCCCCGGCACCTCGGCCCTTTTGGCGCGCGGGCGGATAAAGTTGGACTGACTCAGGACAGTCCGTCGTTCCTGCTCCATTGGTCTCACTCCGGAGCCGGATCCCAACCGGCCGGCTGACTGAACCGACGAGGATCCAGGGGGACAGCCAGGCGTGCTGGGGCGTAATTTGGTGGAATCCACTGGCGGGGCCCGGGGGCTTCCGCGGGGCAGCTTGGTCAGGCGTGCCCGGGCGGCAGCATGTGCTGTGGACGACGAGACGGCCCTGGCTGTCCGGAGGCAACAGTGACGCCGCGGCAGCTGGCAATTCGGCTGATTGTCCTCGCGACCGCGGTCCTCGGGCTCAACTACATCATCTGGCGCTGGATGGTGTCGATCAACTGGGAAGCCTGGTGGATCGCGCTTCCGCTGGTCCTTGCCGAAACGTACTCCCTCCTGGATTCGCTGCTCTTCGGCGCCACCATGTGGCGCTACCGGCAACGGGCCACGCCACCCGCCCCGCCGGAGGGGCTGACCGTGGACGTCTTCATCACCACCTACAACGAGCCGCTGGACCTCGTCCTGGGAACAGCACGGGCCGCCCGGAAAATTGAGTATCCGCACAGGACCTGGATCCTGGACGACGGCAACCGCTCCGAACTGCGCGAAATCGCGGAAGCCGAAGGCATCGGCTGGATCACCCGGTCCGAGGACTGGGTCAACCGCCCCCGGCACGCCAAGGCGGGCAACCTCAACAACGCGTTGCTCGCCACTGACGGCGAGTTCATGCTGATCCTGGATGCTGACCAGGTGCCGGACCCCAGGATCCTTGACCACACGCTGGGCTATTTCAACGACCGCAAGATGGCGCTGGTCCAAACACCCCAGGTGTTTGTCAATGTCCCGCCCCACGATCCGCTGGGCAGCCAGGCGCCTTTGTTCTACGGCCCCATCCAGCAGGGCAAGGACGGCTGGAACGCAGCCTTCTTCTGCGGATCCAACGCCATCATCCGCCGGGAAGCCCTGATGCAGCTCGGCGTCATGCGCTACGTCTCGGAAACCGAGCTGGCGTTGAACAAGGCCCTCAAGACGGCGGACAAAGTGGTGGCCAAGGCGAGGCGACAGCTTGGACCCGGGCAGGAACGGCTGGCCGCAGCCTTGTCCACGGTGGCCACGGACCTGCATCAGGTCCGACGGGAACTGAGCGAGGGCCAAAGCATCGCCGACGTCACCTACCGGTTCCAGGAGCGCGTGGACGCGGTGGCCAGGAACCTGGTGGCGCAGGACTTCGCGGCGCTGCACGCCGAGCTGAACTCCATCGAGGGTCTCTCCCGGACCATTGACATGGACGGTTCCCTCGCCGTCGTCGACGACGTCGCGCTGGACCGGCTGTCCCAGCGGGACTGGTCCCCGCTGGGAGCGGTGGAAACCGTCCGCGTCCTGATCGATTCCGTCAACGCCGAGAAGGCCGGCGAGGCCCAGGCCGTCATGCCGCTGGCCACGATCTCCGTCACGGAGGACATGGCCACCTGCATGCGGCTGCATTCCCTCGGATGGGAGTCGGCGTACCACCATGAAAAGCTGGCAGACGGGCTGGCCCCCGAGGATCTCGATTCGATGCTGACGCAGCGGCTCCGGTGGGCCCAGGGCACCATGCAGGTCATGTTCCGGGAGAATCCGGTGCTGCAAAAAGGGCTGAGCCTCGCCCAGCGGCTGATGTACCTGGCAACCATGTGGAGCTACCTTGCCGGCTTCGCCGCCGTAGCGTACATCGCGGCCCCCGTCATCTACCTCACCCTGGGAATCCTGCCCGTGCAGTCGCTGAGCAACGAGTTCTTCCTCCGGCTCATCCCCTTCCTGCTGGTGAACCAGATCCTGTTCCTGGTGGTGGGCAGGGGCGTAAGAACGTGGCGCGGACAGCAGTACTCGCTGGCACTTTTCCCCACCTGGATCAAGTCCGTCACGTCCGCCTTCGGGAACGTGTTCCTGGGACGGGAACTGGATTTCCGGGTCACACCCAAGACCCTGCAGGCACGTAAGCGGCTGCCGTGGCACCTGGTGAGGCCGCAGCTGATCGCCATGGCCGTCCTGGTCCTCGCCGCCCTCGTTGGCGTGGTCCGCCTGCTGCTCGGCCAGGGGGACGTCCTGGGCAGCTCCGTCAATTTCGTGTGGATCGTGTTTGACCTGCTGATCTTCAGCGTGGTCATCCAGGCCGTACGCTACCCCGGCTACGATGCCTGGCTGGACAGCAACAAAAAGAAAGAGGAAAACCCGTGATCGAATTCAACAATGAAACCCTGGCTAATGGAGTGGGCGTGATCCGACCCGTCGGACGGCTCAACATGGTCTCGGCGCCGCGCCTGGGTGCCAACATCGATGCGCTCATCAGCGACGGCACCGTCCGGCTGGTGGTTGACCTGGCCGGTACCGACTTCATTGATTCGTCCGGCCTGGGCGCGCTGATCACCGGGCTGAAGAAGACGCGGCAAGCGGGCGGGGACCTTCGGCTTGCCAACCCCACCGCGCAGATCACTGCGGTCCTGGAAATGACCAACCTCAATAAGGTGCTGCAGCCGGTCTCCTCCGTGGACGGGGCCTATTGATGAGCAGCGAGTTCAGCCTGCGCGCCGCCGCGGTGCCCGAGAGCCTGGAGCTCATCCATGACCTGCTTGAGAAGGTGTGGGAGGGCGAACCGGGGATTGACCAGATGGACCGCATCCGGTTCGAAACGGCCCTGATTGAGGTGGCCTCCAACATCATCGAACACTCTCAGCCGGCAGGGAGCGACCCGGTGCGCCTGGTCCTGGCCGTGGAGTGCGAACCCGAGCGGCTCTTTGCCGAATTCACGGACAACGCCAGGCCGGCAGGCATTGACCTCTCGGTGTCCGCGCTTCCGGACGACATGTCCGGAAGCGGGCGCGGACTGGCCCTTGCCAAGGTGGCCCTGGACCAGTTTTCCTACGCCAAAGACGAGTCCGGAAACCGCTGGACGCTGCTTTGCCGCCGTAGGTCTGCTGCCCCGGCGCCGCAGTAGGCCGCATATTATGCCTTGCCGCAGCCGCGGCGACAGTCAATGACGCTCCATTGAGTCTCAAACCCCCGGAGTTCCGCCTATTTCATAATTAGCTCACAAAAGTTTGACTAAAAGGTTTACCTAAGTAAGGCTTGCCTTGCTACGTTAGTGCGCCGCCAAACGCCTACCAAAGGAAAACCCTGTGACGCTGTTGCCCCGTGTGGATGATGAGACCCTGGACCTGCCTGCCCCGCCTGCCGGGCATGATTTCGGCTCCCGGGTGGAGCTCGCCCTCGCCGCCACCAACCACCTTTTCAACTCCCGCAATGCACCCCGCTACGTGGCGCAGGTGCTCCAGGGCGTCAATGCGGTCGCCACCAAGCTGGAGCGGACCACCAAGCCGTTCACCGGCGCCGGACCCGAGCAACTCAAGGCGCGCGTCAGCGCCGTCGACCTGGACCGCCCGCTGCCGGACACTGCCGCGGCGCTGGCGGAACTCGAAGAGGTCTACCTGCAGGACGCCGTCTACTTCCATGACGCGAAGTACGCCGCCCACCTGAACTGCCCCGTGGTCATTCCGGCGCTGGTGGGGGAGAGCATCCTCTCGGCCGTGAATTCGTCCATGGACACCTGGGACCAAAGCGCGGGCGCCACCATGATCGAACGCCGGCTCATCGACTGGACGGCCGAGCGGCTGTGCCTTGGCGGCGCCGCAGACGGCGTCTTCACCTCGGGCGGCAGCCAGTCCAACCTCCAGGCGCTGCTGATTGCACGCAACCACGCTGTCGCAGGGCTGCGGAAGCTCCCCGGCAATGAATCCCGCCGGCTGCCCGGCCTGCTGGACAAGCTGCGCATTTTCGCGTCCGAGGACAGCCACTTCAGCATCCGCAAGTCCGCGTCCATGCTGGGCCTGGGGTGCGACGCCGTCGTGCCGGTCGCGTACGGGCCGGACCACCGCATGGACTCCGCCGCGCTTGCCGCCGCACTCGCGGAGACCGCCAGTTCCGGGCTGGTTCCGATGGCGGTTGTTGGCACGGCGGGCACAACCGACTTTGGTGCCGTGGATCCGCTCGCCGAGCTCGCCGCCCTCGCCAAGGCATACGGCGCCTGGTTCCACGTGGACGCCGCCTACGGCGGCGGGCTCATGGTTTCAGGCCGCTACGGGCACCGCCTGGACGGAATCCGGCTGGCCGATTCGGTCACGGTGGACTACCACAAGACCTTCTTCCAACCCGTCAGCTCCAGTGCCCTGCTGGTACGGGACCGGGCCATGCTGCGCCACGTTACCTACTACGCGGACTACCTGAACCCGGAGAGCGCCGCCCTGGCGGACATCCCCAACCAGGTGGACAAGAGCATCCAGACCACCCGCCGCTTTGACGCCCTGAAGCTCTGGCTCACGCTCCGGATCATGGGCGCGGATGCAGTGGGTGCCCTGCTGGACGAGGCGATCGACCTCGCTGCCCGCACCGGGGAGGCACTGGCCGCCGACCCCGACTTCGAGCTCGCCGCCGAACCCCAGCTCAGCACGCTGGTGTTCCGCTACCGCCCAGTCCTGGCTGACGGGACGCGCCTGGATGAGCACGCTGCGGACACCCTCAACCCTGCCATCAGGGCCGCCGTCTTTGCCTCGGGGGAGGCGGTCGTGGCCGGAACCAAGGTGGCCGGCAGGCACTACCTGAAATTCACGCTGCTGAACGCGGAGGCCACCCCGGAGGACATCAACGTGATCATCGGCCTGCTCCGCCGAACCGGCGCAGCGCTGCTGACCGGGCAGGAGGCCGCCGCATGAGCGACGCCAACTCCGGCACCTCCGGGGCAGGCCACATTTACGACTTTGCCGGGATCGGCGTCGGGCCCTTCAACCTGGGGCTTGCGGCGCTCACCGAGCCTGTGGACGGGGTCGATGCGGTGTTCCTGGAGCGCCGCGACTCGTTCGACTGGCACCCCGGGATGATGCTGGAGCCCGCCCACCTGCAGGTCCCGTTCATGGCGGACCTCGTGACGCTCGCGGACCCCACCTCCCCGTATTCCTTCCTGAACTTCCTCAAACAGACCGGCCGGCTCTACCGCTTCTATATCCGGGAGAACTTCTATCCCCTGCGCGCCGAGTACAACCAGTACTGCCAGTGGGTGGCCGGCCAGCTCGATTCCGTGCACTTCGGCACGGACGTCCGGGACATCACGTACGACGGCGGCGTGTACACGCTTTCGGCGGACGGTCCCACGGGGCCGGAGGTGCTGCGCGCCAGGCGGCTGGTGCTTGGCACCGGAACGTCCCCCTATATTCCCGCGGCCTGTGACGGAATAGTCGAGGCGACAGCCAACGGCCGCGGACTGGTCCTCCACAACGCCGATTACTTGTCGAGGAAGAGTGAGCTGCAGAAGCAGCGGAGTATCACCATCGTGGGCAGCGGCCAGAGCGCGGCGGAAATCTACTACGAGCTCCTGCAGGAAATCGACGTCCACGGGTACCAGCTGAACTGGGTCACCCGCTCGGGCCGGTTCTTCCCGCTGGAGTACACCAAGCTCACGCTCGAGATGACGTCCCCGGAGTACGTGGACTATTTCCACGGCCTCCCGCAGGACCAGCGCGACGGCCTCATCAAGAGCCAGAAGAACCTGTACAAGGGCATCAACTCCGAGCTCATCGACGCCATCTACGACCTCCTGTACATCAAGAGCCTCTCCGGGATCGTGGACACCCGGCTGTTGACGCATTCGGCGCTCACCGGTGCCTCCTGGGACCCGGCAGCCGGGTCCCACACCCTGCAGCTGCGGCACGGGGAACAGGGCGCCGACTATTCGCTGGACACCGACGCGGTGGTGCTTGCCACTGGCTACGGCTACCGGGAGCCCGAGTTCCTGGCAGGCGTGCAGGACCGCATCGCAAGGGACGGCGCCGGAAGGTTCGCCGTCGAGCGCAACTACAGCACCGGCGTCGAACCCGGGGAGATCTTTGTCCAGAACGCCGAACTCCACACCCACGGCTTCGTCACGCCGGACCTGGGCATGGCCGCCTACCGCAACTCCTGCATCCTGCGCGAAATCGCAGGGCACGAGGTCTATCCCGTGGAGCGCAGCATCGCATTCCAGCAGTTCGGCGTGCGGGGGCAGCCGGAGCTTCCGGCCGGCGCCCGACAGGCCGCACAACCTGAATCCGCGGAGGTGCATGCATGAGTTTCACCTTCCGCTGCCTCAACCCCGAAGCCGACGCACAACTCCTCCACAGCTGGGTTACCCGGCCCTACGCCTCCTTCTGGGGGATGCAGTCCGCCACGGTGGAGGACGTTGTGGAGGAATACTCTAAAATCCAGGCCAGCGGGCATCACCGCTCGCTGCTGGGGCTCGACGGCGGCGTTCCCGCCTTCCTGATGGAGGAGTACTTTCCGTCGCTGTCGCCGCTCGCCGGCGTGTACGCCGTGCAGCCCGGAGACATCGGGATGCACCTCCTGGTTGCGCCGCCGGCCGGCCCGCCGCGCACCGGCTATACCGCGGCGGCGATGGAAACGGTCCTGGACAGGCTCTTCGCCAAGGACACGGTGGAGCGTGTGGTGGTTGAGCCCGACGCGCGGAACCACAAAATCCATGTCCTCAACGAACGGCTGGGATTCCAGGCCGCCGGAGAGGTGACCCTTCCGGACAAGCAGGCCCTCCTCAGCTTCTGTTCGCGGGAAGCATTCCATGCCGCACGCGCAGCCCTTCATTCATCCCCGATCCACCAGGGAGCATCACTGTGACCACCGTTGAACTTGAATCCGTCCTGACCGCACGCAATGCCGCGGCCCACCTCACGCCGGAACGCTGGGCGGCCGCCAACCGGCACCTTGTCCGCAAGGCCCTCGCCGAGTTCTCCCACGAGCGGATCCTCACCCCGGAACGCATCAGTGCCGGCGAGCCGGCCGGGGCCGGTGCCGAACGCGGCGCCGGGGCCAACGGGTACCGCGTGCTGAGCGATGACGCCTCGGTTGAATACCGGTTTTCGGCCAGGGTCCTGCACCTTGACCACTGGTCCGTCGATGCGGCCTCCATTTCATGCAGCCGCGACGGAGAGAACGCACCGCTGGATGCACTCCGGTTCATCACCGAATTCCACGACGCCCTGGGAGTCCGGCAGGAGATGCTCCCGGTCTATCTCGAGGAGATCAGCAGTACCCTCTCCGGCCATGCGTACAAGCAGTGGATGGGCCAGCCGTCGTCTGCTGAACTGGCAGCCGGCGTGACCCGCGGAGCGGACGTCGCCACGGACTTCCAGACCATTGAACGCAGCATGACCGAGGGCCATCCCTCTTTCGTGGCCAACAACGGCCGGCTGGGCTTCGGCATCAGCGACTACCGTGCCTTTGCTCCGGAAGCCGGTGCCGCAGTGCAGCTGGAATGGATCGCGGTGCACCGGAGTAAGGCAGTGTTCACCTCCAGCACGGGATTGGACTACGCCACCCACCTTGACGCCGAACTGGGGAAGGCGGCACTGGCCTGCTTCGACGCTGAACTCGGCGCGCTTGGCCTGGACCCGGCCCGGTACTTCCTGATGCCGGTGCACCCGTGGCAGTGGGAGAACAAGCTGACGGTGACTTTCGCGGCCGAAATTGGGCAGCAGCACATCGTCCACGTCGGCATCGGGGCGGACAGGTACCAGGCCCAGCAGTCCATCCGGACTTTCTTTAACACGGCTTCACCCGAAAAGTCCTATGTAAAAACGGCCATGTCCGTCCTGAACATGGGCTTTATGCGCGGGCTGTCGCCGCACTACATGAAGGCCACTCCGGCCATCAATGACTGGCTCCGGGAACTGATCGGGAGCGACGAGGCCCTGCAGGACCGCGGACTCGCGATGATCAGCGAAGTAGCCGCCATCGGGTACCACAACGGCTACTACGAGGCAGCATCCGCGAAAGGTTCGCCGTACCGGAAGATGCTGTCCGCCCTGTGGAGGGAAAGCCCCCTGCCGCTGCTCAAGGACGGACAGCAGCTGGCCACCATGGCCTCGCTCCTGCATATCGATGCTGCGGGCAAACCCATGGTGTCAGCGCTGATCGAACGGTCCGGGTTGGAAGCAGGGGAGTGGCTGCGGCGGTACTTCGAGGCGTACCTCGTCCCGCTGGTGCACTGCCTGTACCGCTACGAGCTGGCGTTCATGCCGCACGGCGAGAACGTGATCCTGGTCCTCGAAAACGGCGTGCCGGTCCGGGCGGTCATGAAGGACATCGCCGAGGAAATCGTGGTGATGGGGGACAGGCTTGACCTGCCCCAAGCCGTGTCCCGGATCAAGGTGGACATTCCCGATGGGGAGAAGGTCCTGGCAATCTTCACCGACGTGTTCGACTGCATCTTCCGGTTCCTGGGTGCCCTCCTGGAGGAAGACGGCGTGCTCGGCGGCGACGAATTCTGGCGCATCGCGGCTGCCGCCATCCACGGCTACCAGGCAGAGCACCCGGAACTCGCGGACCAGTTTGCCCGGCATGACCTGTTTGCCGCAGATTTCCAGTTCTCCTGCCTGAACAGGCTGCAGCTGCGCAACAACCAGCAGATGCTGGACCTTGCCGACCCCTCCGGCGGCCTGCAGATGGCCGGCCGGCTGGACAATCCGCTGGCGAAGTTCGCTTGAGGAGGGTTCCGTCGAGATGGCATGTGACGGCAGTCCTGGTCGCAGGGAGCGCCGTGATGTGCCATCTCGGCGCTGGATAGGGGAGGCGCCCGGCGCAAGGGGATACTAGGCTTGCGGCATGACCGAACAAGTTGCCGGATCCACTGCCCTGATCACCGGCGCCACGGCTGGCCTCGGCGCCGAGTTCGCCCGCCAGCTCGCAGAGCAGGGCCACCACCTTGTGCTTGTTGCGCGGGACAGGGAGCGGCTCCAGGCCGCCGCGCACGAGCTTGAGAACAACTACAGCATCACCGCGGAAGTGCTGTCCGCGGACCTGACGGACGACACCGGGGTGGCCTCCGTCGTCGAACGCCTGTCCGATGCGTCGCGGCCGGTGGAAATCCTGGTCAACAACGCCGGGATCGGCTTGCTGAAGAGTTTTGAGAAGAACAGCCTGGATGAGGAACGCGGGCACCTCCGGCTGCATGTCCAGACGCCCATGGAACTGTGCCACGCGGCCCTGCAGGGCATGCTGGCGCGCGGTTCGGGCAGGATCATCAACGTGGCCAGCGTCGCCGCGTTCGCCAACCGGGGGAGCTACTCGGCGGCCAAGGCCTGGCAGGTGAGCTTCACACGCTGGGCCAACCTCGCGTACGCCGGCAGCGGGGTGAAAGTGACGGCGGTATGCCCCGGCTTCACCCACACCGAGTTCCACGACCGCATGGGCATGGACAAAACGGCCGCCCCGCGCTGGCTATGGCTGAACGCCGACCGCGTGGTCCGGGAAGGGCTGGCTGACAATGAACGCGGCCGGGCCGTTTCCATCCCCACGAAGCGGTACAAAGTGGTTGCCGCCGTCTCCCGGATGCTGCCCGCCCGGTTCACGTCAGGGCCGCCGAAGAGGCCTGCGAAGTAGCCGCCTTCCGGAACTGCGTGCCTCAACCCGCCGTGCGCCGGCGGCGCCGGATCAGCACAATGACCAGGATGCCGATCACGGCACCCACCACGGTTTCCACGCCGCGTTCCGAGATGAGGACGTAGGGGTCGGCGGGGGCGGCGAGCTGCGTCATCAGCAGGATCACGGGCGTGAAGGACACCATGGCCAGGCCGTAGTGCCGGGTCATGAAAAGTTCGGAGGTGAACTGGAAGACGACCACCAGCAGCGCCAGCACGGCGGCTTCCGCCCCGGGGAAGAACCGCAAGGGGGCCCAGGGGACCGGAAGCAGTACGACGGCGACCAGCACCAGGCCAAGGAACGTCCCCATGATGCGGTGAAGTCCGCGGTGCACACTGCTTGGCAGGTCGGCGCCGGCGAGGGGAACCGCGGCGGCAGCCATGGCCCAGTGCGGGTGGCCGCTGCCGCTCAGAACGCCGATTGCGCCTGCGGTCCAGACCGCCAGGACATACCGTGCCGCGTGGATCATGGCCGCGTGCCTCCGTGGTCCGCGCAAGGGCAGCGAGGCCCTCCCCGCCCCCCGTTGCCACTCACGGCCGCGGACCCAGCCGCCGAACCCGATAACCATTGAAAACGCCGCGGCGGCCGCGGCAATGAGCAGCGCGGCGAACCAGGGAACCGTTGTGGGTACCGAAGCGCAGGCGCCCAGGGCCAGGATGCCGAAGAACGGGCCGTTGGGTTTGAGATGCACCCTGTCCGAGAAGACCGAACCGACGCCTGCCAGCAGGGCTTCCACACCCACCAGCCACCACGAATGCAGGTGGTTAACGGAGAGGAAGACGCCCACACCCACGCCGCTGAGCAGGACCAGTGCGGCCTGTGCCTGGTGCGTGAGGCGGAGCTGGTGGGGCTCGGTCCGCCCGTACATTCCGGTCAGTGCGCCGAACACGGCGTAAATGATCAGCTCCGGGCGCCCAAGAACGAGGAGCGTCAGGGAGGGAACGGCCACGCTCACGGCCACGCGCAGGGCCGACAAGTGATCGTTGTTGGCAGGGCCCAAGCTGTGCAGGGCGCGGAGATGCCCCATGATGGCGTGGGCCATGCGTACCTCCACTCTTCCGTGCATTCTGTCTTCAAAAAGTCTGCCAGACGCGCGAGAGGCCTGCTTTGCATGCCGTCACAAAGGGCATCGTGCAAAGCAGGCCTCGCCGGGCGGGGAACAGGACTACAAGGTCAGACCTTGGCCGGAACCTTCTCGGGTTCCTGAACCTGATCCTCGAACGGCATCTCATCCAGGTTGATCAGGGGGTTCTCGTCCTGGGTGGCCACGAGCTCGTGGGCCTCAGCCTTGGTATCCACGCTGGGCATGGACCCCGGCAGCGGACGGTTGGCCGATTCCTTCAGGAAGTAGATCGCGACGGCGCCGATGGCCGATGTGGCCATCAGGTAGTAGGCGGGCATCATGTCATTGCCCGTCGCCGTGATCAGTGCGGCCACAATGAACGGCGTGGTTCCGCCGAAGATTGCCACGGCGAAGTTGTACGCGATGCCCATGGCACCGTAGCGGCTGGCCGTCGGGAACTGGGCCGGCAGCGCCGAGGCCAGGTTCGCGACGTAGAACGTCACCGGGAAGGCAATCAGGGAAAGGCCGGCCAACGTGGACCAGATTTCGCCGATGCCGATCAGGAGGAACGCAGGGGTGGCCAGGACGACCGTGCTGATGGCGCCGATCCACAGTACGGGACGGCGGCCGATCCGGTCGGAGAGCTTGCCGGTCAGCGGGATGCAGAGGCTCATGATCACCAGTACGGGGATGGTCAGCAACGTGCCGTGCAGCTCGTCGTAGCCCTTGGACTCGGTGAGGTACGTCGGCATGTAGGACGTCAGGGCGTAGCCGGCGGTGTTCGCGGCTGCAACCAGGATCATGGCGACGATAAGCGAACGCCAGTAAGCCTTCACAATGCCAACCGGGCCCTTGGACGCGGTGGCATCTGAGGCGGTGGCGTCCTTGGCGAGGCTCTCCTGGGCATCCAAGGTTGCCTGGAACTGCGGGGATTCCTCAATCTTGCTCCGGAAGTAAACCGCGATCAGGCCCAGCGGGCCGGCAAGGAGGAACGGGACGCGCCAGCCCCACTGCTCCATGGTGTCCTGGCCCAGGGTCAGCTGCAGCACAGAGACGAGGGCGGCGCCGAGGGCGAAGCCGAGGTAGCTGCCCATGTCCAGGAAGCTGGCGAAGAAGCCGCGGCGCTTGTCCGGGGCGTATTCGCTCACAAAGGTGGTGGCGCCGGCGTACTCGCCGCCGGTGGAGAAACCTTGCACCAGCTTGAGCAGCACCAGCAGGGCCGCGGCCCACATTCCGATCTGCGCGTAGCCGGGCAGCAGGCCGACGGCGAATGTACTCGCGGCCATCAGCATCAGCGTGGCGGCGAGGACCTTCTGGCGTCCGATCTTGTCGCCGAGCCAGCCGAAGATGACTCCGCCAAGCGGGCGGGCGATAAAGGTGGCGGCGAAGGTTCCCAGTAAGAACAGGGTCTGAACGGACTTGTCCGCCTCAGGGAGGAACACCGGTCCCATGGTGGTGATGAGGTAGCCGAACACGCCGACGTCGTACCACTCCATGGTGTTACCCACGATGGTTCCGCCGAGTGCTTTCTTAAGCATCGGCTTGTTGACGACGTTGATGTCGGAGACTTTGAGCCTGCGGCGAGGCAACAGCCTCGGCTTCTTGGCGCTTTGGGGCGCAATACTATCGGTCCCGCGGGCGTTAATTACGCCTGCTGAAGAGTCGGTCATGCTTCGGTCTTTGGGCATTTGGGCTGCTCCTGTGGAGGTCATTTGCTTGCGACTTGTAGCTGCCCCGCTCCGGGCAGGCTTTCAATTTTACGCGATTTCCATGGAGTTTCCGAGTTCAGTGGCGTATGATCCCTCGATTCAGGCCCGTATTCGGCTTCAAAGCCGAAATTGTTTTGCGCCGTTTCACCGCTCCAGCACTGGAAATCCGGCGACGCCGGGCATCGTTACCAAACCTTTTCGGCTGGCAGGCCGAAAAAACGCCCAAATGCCCTGATTCCGGCCCCTAAGCGGCCGCCGCCGGCAGCCCTTCTGAAGTCCGTGATTCCACGCAAAACCAGGGTTCCCAACGGGCCGGATCACTGTCTAAGGTTGAGCCATGGGAACACTGATCCTCGGGTAAAGCCTGCGGCCGGCTGTCAGCGCCGGCAGTTGCTGGCCGCCCGCCCGCCGTATTCACCCGCAATGCACGCAAGTTGAGGCGTACCGCCGCGTTGATTCCCGTACGACCCCCGTCGTCGTGACTTCTCCACCGCGACCTTCCAGCGCGTCCACAACACATCACCGCCAGCCGATTACGCACCACAAGGAGAGCATCCGTGACTGACAAAGACAACACCCAGGGCACAGAACCCAAACCGGACCCCCAGGTAGAAGGGTCGGAGTCCAGCCAAGGCATCAAGTCCCGGCTAACGGACGCGCAGCGGGAAATGCTGGCCAGCAAGTCCCGTGGCAGCTCGGGTTCGCAGAGCGTTTCCCACGGCCAGAAACCTACGCACGCCAGCGGAAAACAGGGGCCCGCCCAAAAAAAGGTCCGCTGGTAGTTCCTGCAGACAAGCAGTTCCTGCAGTCCTACTATTGGTGGACACTTCATTTCAATGCGGAAAGGAAGAGCAAAAAATGGCTGAGAAGAATCCTGAGGGACACCTCGAGCCGGAACTCGCCAGTCACCTGGCGGAGTCCATGGACGAGGTGCCTGCGCCTGAGCTGACGGCCCCCGCCGGCCCGGCAAACGGCGGCCAGCAGTGGCCGGACGGAAGCGGAAAGCACAAGCACCCGAAGGACCGCGCTACCCTGCATGGCCGCGATCACGAGACTGCAGTGGGAGCTATCCACCGGACCAGCCGGCCGCAGCTTCCGCACCACGACTAAGGGCCCACGGGCCGGACATGCTTCCGGCGCCTCAAACCCGCCAATGCCCTGGTGCCCACCTCCATCAGGTGGGCGCCGGGGCATTTCCGCGCCCCGGCCTTGTCGCACCGGGCAGTGTCAGCCGGACTCTGCCACGACCTCGTCCGCGTTCTTGTCCAGGCGCCAGCCCCTCCAGACGGGGTGCCTCAGCTTCCCGCCGCCGGTCCAATCGCCGAAGGTCACCTCCCCCACCAGACGCGGGGTCACCCAATGGGCATCGGATGCATCGGTCTGGGGGACTTCGGTGAAGGGCGAGCTCTTCCTGGCCAGGGAATCCAGCCGCAGGCGCAGCTCAGTCAGCTCACGGTCGCTGAAGCCGCTGCCCACCCGGCCCACATACCGGAGTTTTGCGCCGTCCGGAATGCCCACCAGCAACGAGCCCACAGAGCCCTGCCGTGCCCCCTTGCCGGGCCGCCAGCCGCCCACCACCACTTCCTGGGTCCGCTCGAACTTTAGCTTCAGCCACGACCTGCTGCGCTCCCCGCTGACGTAACGGCCGTCAACGCGCTTGGCCATGATTCCCTCCAGCCCCAGTTCCCTGGCGCTCGCCAGGATGTGCTCCACCTCGTGGTGGAGCACTTCGGACAGGTGCACAGGGCAGCTGCCCGGCCACTCCAACTGCTCCAGGCGCGCCCTGCGTTTCCGGAGCGGCATCCAGCGGAGGTCCTCGCCATCGTCGGACAGCAGGTCGAACACCATGAGCCGGACCGGTGTGGCTGCCCGCGCCCTGGCGACGTCCGCCGCCTTCGTCAGCTTCATCCGGGTCTGCAGCAGCCCGAAATCGGGCCGTCCGGAGGGCCCGACGGCGATGATCTCGCCGTCGGCGGTGAAGCTCCGTTCCGGCCAGCAACGCCGCTCCGTGAGTTCCGGGTAGCTTGCGGACATGTCGTTGCCGTTCCGGCTGATGAGGCGGATCCTGGTTTCGTCGCCGACGATCAGGGCGCGGATGCCGTCCCATTTCAGTTCGAACTGCCAGTCCATGCCGCGGAGGTCGGCTGTGGTGCCGGCGCCGGCCATCATCGGGGCGAAATCCGGGGCCGCGGGCAGGGAAGAAGCGGCGGCACGCCGGGGCGGCCGCTCCGGTTCGAGTGGAAGTTCGCGGGGCTGTTCGTTGGGCCGCTCCGGCTGTGCTGCCGGAGTCCCGTGCCCCTTGCGGTCCATCAGGTGAATGAGCCACTGGGCCTGTTCCGCCGCCTGGGACGTGTCGCTGTCCCGTCCGGTCCGGATCAGCGCGAACCTCTTGGGTCCCCCAAGACCCCCTCCTTCAGCCCCCGTGAGGGTGGCGATGACTTCTTTGCCGGCAATCCATTTATCGCATTCGTAGTAGCCGTGGTCCCAGATGGTGACCGATCCGGCGCCGTACTGGCCTTTGGGAATGGTGCCCTCGAAGTCGAGGTAATCCATGGGATGGTCCTCCGTCTGGACAGCCAGATGGTTCTGGGTTCCCGTGATCGGAACGCCTTTCGGAAGCGCCCAGGACACCAGCACGCCGTCGCGCTCCAGCCGGAAGTCGAAGTGCAGCCGGCTGGCGTGGTGCTCCTGGATGACGAACCGTTCCCTGATGGTGCCGGCGTTTGGGTCCGCCCGGAACCGGTCCGCGCTGAACGGCTCCGGGGTCCCTTCGGGATCACGCTTGGAGCGGTACTTCTCCAGCCTCGGATCTCCGCTGCCGTCGCCTGCCGTTCCGCCGGCGCCCCTGGCCTGCCAGCTGACCCGGCGGCGTCGGCGTGGCCCTGCACGTGGCCGCCGCCGGCGGAGACAGCCGCGAACGGGTCCTTGCCGTCCTTCACCCGTCGCATGACCTCCCGGTAGTCCAGCTGCTTCAGGGTGGGGGAGGCCAGCTCGCGCCAGGTCCGCGGGGCCGCCACGGTGGGCCGCAGCCGGCCCCGGAGTGAGTAGGGCACGATGGTGGTCTTGGCGGCGTTGTTCTGGCTCCAGTCCACCAGGACTTTTCCCGTGCGCAGGCTCTTTTTCATATCGCTGACGGCAAGGTCCGGATGGTCTGCTTCCAGGGCGCGGGCAAGTTCATGGGCGAAGTCGGAGATGCGGTCCGAGCTCTGCGTGCCGTCGAGGCCGGCATAGAGGTGGATGCCCTTGCTGCCGCTGGTCACCGGAACAGGATCCAGGCCCACGTCCTTGAGGATGGTGCGGGCGAGCTGGGCCACCTCCACGCACTCAGCCAGTCCAGCGCCCTCGCCGGGGTCCAGGTCCAGCACCAGCCGGTCGGGGAACATGGGATTTCCGTGCGGATCGACGCGCCACTGCGGGACGTGGATTTCCAGCGACCCCATTTGGGCCAGCCACGTAAGTGTTGCCGCGTCATTGACCAGCGGGTACTGGTTGCTGCGCTCCTTATGGCGGATGGAAGCACGCGGAATCCAGCCGGGAGTGGACTCTTCCAGGTTCTTCTGGAAGAACATCTGTCCCGGTGCCTCGGCCGTGCCCACTCCGTTGACCCAGCGCTTCCGTGTGGCGGGCCGGTTGGCCGCGGCAGGGATCAGCACCGGAGCCACGGCGGCGTAGTACGCCAGGACGTCCGCCTTGGTGGTGCCCGTCTCCGGGTACATCACCTTGTCCAGGTTGGTGACGACCAGTTCGCGGCCCTGGACCCGGACACGCTCCCTACTGCCGGCCAAAGGTCTTCACCTCCGGGCAAGTCTGATGTTCACTTGATCCATGAGAGCCATCTGGAAAGGCGCTATCGCATTTGGGCTGGTCAACGTGCCGGTCAAGGTCTACAGCGCCACAGAGGACCACGACATCGGGCTGCACCAGGTCCACAACGCCGACGGCGGCCGCATCCGGTACCAGCGCCGCTGCGAAGTGTGCAGCGAGATCGTGGACTACGCGGACATCGACAAGGCCTACGAAGAGGACGGCCGCACGGTGATCCTCACCCGCGACGAGCTTAAGTCCATCCCGGCGGAGAGCAGCCACGAGATCGAAGTGGTGCAGTTTGTGCCGTCCGAGCAGCTGGATCCCATCATGTTCGAGCGCAGCTATTACCTGGAACCGGACTCGAAGTCGCCCAAGGCGTACGTCCTCCTCCGCCGGGCGCTGGAAGACACCGATCGGGTGGCAGTGGTCCAGTTCGCCTTGCGCGAGAAGACGCGGCTGGGTGCCCTGCGGATCCGCGACGACGTGCTGGTGCTGCAGTCCCTCCTGTGGGCGGACGAGGTGCGTGAAGCGGCGTTTCCCGCATTGGAGACGTCCGTCCGCATCTCTGCGCAGGAGCGGGAGATGTCCGCGGCCCTGGTTGACTCCATGGCCGGCGACTTTGAACCCGGCCAGTTCACGGACGACTACCAGGTGCAGCTCCGCAAACTCATCGACGCCAAGATCGAGCAGGGCGAGTCCCTGGACACGGAACAGACCTTCGGCGCCGAGGCCGCCGAAGCCGGCGGCGGCGAAGTGATCGACCTGATGGAGGCGCTCAAACGGAGCCTGGAAAGGAAGAGGGGAGGTGGCGGCGCCGAAACGTCCAAGGCCGACGCATCCCCGGAAGACGGCGAGGCTTCTCCCACGAAGACGACCCGCGCGAAGGCAACCGCGGCCACCAAGGCAGCCTCCACTAATACAACGGCAGCCAAGGCACCTGCCAAGGCTCCCGCCTCCAAGGCTGCAGCCAGCAAGGCTCCTGCTTCCAAGACCCCAGCGAAGGAACCGGCGGCCAAAGAGCCGGCCAAGAGCCGGCGGAAGGGCGCCTGACGCTGGACGGTGGCGCATGACTGCCGCCGTCAGGAGTTTCGGAGAGCTGAAATGAGCTCGCTCTTCTTCTTGGCGGAGTACCCGGCGAGTCCGATTTCCTTGGCCTTCGCCTTGAGCTCGGGCACTGTCCAGTCTTCATAGTCGCCCGCCTTGCCGCCCTTACGGCCCACTGCTGATCGGCCTCTCTTGGCGGCGGCGTTGGAAATACGGGCAGCCTTCTGCTTGGAGGCGCCGTCTTCCCGAAGTTCCCCGTACAGCTCCGGGTCCTTGATGCTGGGGTTCTTTTTCTCAGCCATGATCAGCTCGGTTTCGAGGGATCGGAGTCGTCCAGGACCGGGTCCACGCCGGCAGGGCGCTGCGGAGAGGGCACCGGGGCGTGTGCTGCGAAGCCGGCCTCTTCATCGGTGCTTTCCACCTCGCCGCGGTCCACGGCCGAGCGCCAGGCGCCCGTTTCAATGCCGCGGTTTTCGATGAACTCCTTGAACCTCTTCAACTCGGCGCTGATCTGGTGGCTGTCCGCGCCGATGGCCGAACCCGCCTTCTCCACGAGGCCTTCCGGCTCCCATTCAAGTGCCACCGTGACCCGCGTCTGTTCCAGCCCAATGGGCTCGAAAGAGACCGTACCGGCGTTGCGCGGCTTGTCCGTGCTGACCCAGGCGATGCGGCGGTCAGGCAGCTGGTCGGTGATCTGGGCGTTGTATTCGCGCCGCACTCCGGCGATGTCGGTCCGGAAATGCAGGGACGTCTCGTCGATCTGCTCCACGGACTCAACGCCCCTCATGAACGTGGGGAATGATTCGAACTGGGTCCATTGGTTGTAGGCCGTGGACACGGGAACGTCCACCTCTATGGTTTCCTGCAAAGTCGCCACTGTCTCATCCTCTTTCAGCCCGGTAACGTGCCCCCGAATGCGGGTCTGCGGAGCGGCGTGTCGCCGCGCTACTCACGCTAACCGGGCCCGAAGGCAAAAACAAGGAATCTACTAAGGCTGCTTAGCTGCGCGCGGGGTGGAAGCCGGCCGTCCCGGAGCCTGCAGGAGAAGCGGTTAAAAGCAGCAGCCGGACCCCTGCGCCAGGCGCCCCCAAGAGGGACTTACCGTTGCGCAGCGGACCGGCCGCGTGACGCTGACCTAAGCGGCCGGCGTCGTGCCTTTACTCGGCGTCGTGATCGGTTTCCAGGATCTGGACCAGCTGGTCCAGGGCGGTGTCGGCGCCGTCGCCCTCGGCACGCAGGACCACAACATCGCCGTGCGCCGCGCCCAGGCTCATGAGGGACAGGATGCTGGCAGCATCCATGGCCTCGTCGGCCGGCTCGCCCTGGCGGGCGATGGTGATCTCGTGCGGGTATTCGCCGGCGGCCTCGGCAAAGATGGCGGCCGGGCGGGCGTGCAGCCCGACGCGGCTGGCGATGGTGGCGGTGCGTTCGAACATTTGTGCTCCTTGGACTTCAGGTCAGGACAGGGGGTTTGGAAAGATACCGAACCGGGTCAGACAGTTACTGGAACCGGCTCCACGGTATCAACGGACTGGCGGACGGCCCAGCGCTTGAGGGCGATCACTGCCAGGGCGGTGACCACGGTGCCAACCATGATGGAGACAACGAACATCACGAAGTTGTCGATGGCGAAGAAGACGAAGAAGCCGCCGTGCGGGGCTTTCGAACCTACGCCGGCCGCCATGGAAATGGCACCGGTCACCGCACCGCCGAGCATGCTGGCGGGGATGACGCGCAGCGGATCGGCAGCAGCGAACGGGATGGCACCTTCGGAGATGAAGGACGCGCCCAGCAGCCAGGCCGCCTTGCCGTTTTCACGCTCGGCCAGGCTGAAGCGCTTCTTGTCGAGGACCGTGGATGCGAGTGCCATGGCCAGCGGCGGAACCATGCCCGAGGCCATGACGGCTGCCATGATCTGCCACGGTGCCTGGTTGTCCAGCGTTGCGGCACCGAGTCCAGCGACGGCGAAGGAGTAGGCAACCTTGTTGACGGGTCCGCCGAGGTCGAAGCACATCATGAGGCCCAGGATGACGCCCAGGGCGATGGCGCTGGCACCGGTGAGACCGGAGAGCCAGGCGTTCAGGCCGGTAGTGATGGCAACGATCGGGGCACCAAGGATAAGGAACATCAGGCCGGACGCGACGAGCGAGGCCAGCAGCGGGATGATCACCACAGGCATCAGGCCGCGCAGCCAACGGGGCACGCTGATCTGGCCGATGACGTGCGCGATGTAGCCGGCGAGCAGGCCGCCGACGATGCCGCCCAGGAAGCCTGCGCCCATGAACCCTGCTACGGCACCGGCCACGAAGCCCGGCGCGATGCCCGGCCGGTCAGCGATCGCGTAGGCGATGTAGCCGGCCAGGGCCGGGACCAGGAAGCCAAGTGACAGGGCGCCGATCTTAAAGAGCACGGCACCGAGGTAGGCGCCGAGCGGGCCCCAGGCGTTGTCCGGGAACTGGGTCGGCAGGTTGAAGAGGCTGTTGTCCACCACGATGGCGTCCGCGTACTTCGTGATCAGGTAGCCGCCCATGAGGAAGCCCAGCGCGATCAGCAGACCGCCGCCGGCCACGAACGGGATCATGTAGCTGACACCCGTGAGGAGGGCCTTTTTCAGCTTCTGGCCGATATGCTCGCCCTTTTCGGTGGCTTCGTTCTCGGCCTGCTCCTCGGCCCCGAAGTGCGGGACGCGGCGGGCGTTCGGGTTGTCAGCGGCCGCGAGTGCTTCCTGGACCATCTTGTCCGGCTCGTCGATGCCGCGCTTGACGGGTGCGTTGATGACGGGCTTGCCGGCGAAGCGTTCCTTGCCGCGGACGTCAACGTCCACTGCGAAGATCACGGCGTCGGCGGCTGCGATCACGGCAGGGTCCAGCGGCTTGGCGCCGGAGGAACCCTGGGTTTCCACCTGCAGGTCCACGCCGACTTCCTTGGCCGCGGCCACCAGCGAATCAGCTGCCATGTAGGTGTGGGCGATGCCCGTGGGGCAGGCCGTCACGGCGACGAGCCGCTTGGGGCCCTTGCCGGCGGCACTGGCGGCGCCGCCGGTGGCGGCACCGGCCGATGGTGCCACCGGGGCGGCGAAAGCGGGTTCCGCGGCGGCGGCCGGCTTGTCGGCCAGGGCGCCGTCCACCAGCTCGACGATGTCCGCTTGCGTAGTGGCGGCGCGCAGGGCTGCCGTGAAGTCCTTCTTGATCAGCGAGCGGGCCAGCTTGGACAGGAGCTTCAGGTGCTCCTGGTCCGCGCCTTCGGGGGCCGCGATGAAGAAGATCAGGTCCGCCGGGCCGTCCTTGGCGCCGAAGTCCACAGGGTGCGAGAGCCGCGCCATGGCCAGTGTGGGCTGCGTAACCGCCGCGGAGCGGCAGTGCGGAATGGCGATGCCGCCGGGAACGCCCGTGGCTGTCTTCTGCTCGCGGGCAAAGGCGTCGGTGAAGAGGCCTTCCACCTCGGTGGCGCGGCCGTTGGCGGCAACCCTGCCGGCCAGATGGCGGATCACGTCCTCGGGCGTATTGCCCAGGTTCTGGTCGAGCTCGACCAGTTCAGTAGTAATGAGCTGAGTCACTGTCAGTCCTTCCGGAGGGCCGTGATGGTTACGGCGTCGGGGGTGGTTTGGTGGACCGCCGGAACTGTGGAGCCCGGCAGGGAAGCGGCGGCGGCACCGTGTGCCACAGCCTGACGGAGGCAGTCGGCCGGGGCGGCGCCCTGGCTGGAGGCGAGCAGGTAGCCGGCGAGGGATGAATCGCCCGCGCCGACCGTGCTGACCGCCTTGACCGGCGGATGCGTGGCCAGCCACGCGCCGTCGGACGTCACAAGTACCGCACCTTTGGAACCGAGCGTTGCCAGCACGGCACCTACACCGGAACGTACGACGGCGGCGGCGGCTGCCGCGGCAGCCTCCGGATCCGCTTCCAGTTCGTCAGCGGTGGACGCCGTGGCGAAACCGGCTGCGGCAGCCAGCTCCGCCAGTTCTTCGGCGTTGGGTTTGAGGAGGTCCGGCATACCCGACGCATCGCCCGAGAGGGCTGCGGCGAGGGGCGCGCCGGAGGAGTCGACGGCAATGCGCGGGGCAGCATGTCCTGTGCCGTTGCCGTCATTTGTGGAGCGAAGCCGCCGGGTGACGGTGGCGTAGAAATCGGCCGGAACTCCGGGTGGGAGCGAGCCGGCCAGGACAACCCAGCTGGCGCCGCGGGAACGTTCCAGCAGCAGCCCGATCAGGGCTTCCTGCTGGTCTTCGCTCAGCACCGGGCCGGGTTCGTTGATCTTGGTGGTGACGCCATCCGGCTCCGTCAATGCCACGTTGGTACGCAGCGGCTCGTGGATGGGGAGGGCGGCGAAGGGGACGCCGCTGTCACGAAGCCCCGCGAGTACGGGATCGGAGTCGCCGCCCGGAAGGACCGCCAGTGTTTCCAGTCCGGAAGCCACCAGGGCGCGGGAGACGTTGACGCCCTTGCCGCCCGATTCCTGGCGGACGGAGACGGCCCGCTGCACTTCCCCGCGCAGCAGGGGCGAGGGGAGGCTCACTGTACGGTCAAGGCTGGGGTTCGCGGTCAGGGTGACAATCATGCGATCACCACGTCAACGCCGGCGTCAGCAAGCGCCGCTGCGAGTTCCGGGCTGGGTTCACTGTCTGTAATCAAGGTGTCCAGATCTTTCAACGAGGCGAACTGGACCAGCGTTTCCGCATCCAGCTTGGACGAATCGGCCAGCACCACAATGCGGCGTGCCGACTGGACGAAGGCAGCCTTGACGGCGGCTTCTTCAGGATCGGGCGTGCTCAGCCCGAAGGCCGAATGGACTCCGTTGGCGCCGATGAAGGCGATGTCCGGACGGATCCGGTGGGCTGCGTCCACGGTGGACTGCCCCACGGCAGCCTGGGTGAGGCCGCGGACCCTGCCGCCCAGGAGATGGAGGGCAATTCCCGGCTCGCCGGCGAGCTTCGCGGCGATGGGGATCGCATGGGTGATGACCACCAGTTCGTTGTCGGCGCCTACTGCCGATGTGCCGGGCTCGGCGAGGCGCAGGGCGATCAGGTCCGCCAGGGCCTCCGTGGTTGAGCCGGCATCCACCAGGATGCTGCCGGCCGGGCTCTGCGGGATGAACGCCAGTGCGGCCTCGGCGATCCGCAGCTTTTCCGGCTGGCGCTGGATGGTCCGTTCGAGGATGCTTTCTTCGGTGGTGCTGATCCGGTCCGGAGCGACGGCGCCGCCGTGGACCCGGCGCACGGTTCCGGCGGCTTCCAGTGCGGCAAGGTCGCGGCGGACGGTTTCAGTGGTGATGCTGAAGCGCTCGGCAAGGGCAGTGACGCTGGCGCGGCCGCTTTCGGCGACAAGACCTGCAATCAGCTGTTGGCGCTCCTCGGCGAACACTTACCCTCCATTGCGTAAAAAACTGCAGAACCTCTGGATTGAGCTCGGTGACTGGGTTTCCGTGACTGCCATCACACGATGTTGAATTGTTTGACTTTATCTTTGTTCTTGTTGGTTTGTCAATGAAAACAACACGAACGCAGATGGACCCCTGTCGGGAAAGCCGGAAGCCGGGCCGGACCATGGTGGTCTGGCCCGGCTTCCGGGAAGTTCAGCTGCGGTTCATCCCTGTCCGTGGACAGTCGCGGCCGGAAGGGCATGGCTAGATGCCGCCGTCCCGGCTCTCGTTGCGGACAATGCGTTCGCCGGTATTCGGATCCACCACTGACCGGGTCTCGCTCACCCGGCGTGTGCGTCCCGGCGATGCCAGGACCAGCGAGGTGATCAGGCCGATGACGCCGACGGCCATCAGGATGTAGCCGATGAGCGTCTGGTCCACGTAAGGGATGAGGCCGGGGGTGATGGCCCACGCCAAAATGGCGCCGATGGCGATAAGGAAAATGGAGGAACCGATTCTCATGACGTGCTCCTAGCTGTCCGGGGGGCTTGCGGGCAAACTTGATAAGTATGCTTTCCAGCGACAGGCTACAGGCCACCGCCTGCCCTTTCAATGAACCGGCCAGCGCGCGCCGGGACTGTATCCCACACGTTATTTCCGTGCCGCGACCGCCCATCCCTCGCGGCGCCACGGACGAACCACTCCTGAGCTGCCGGTTCTGCCGGATGCCTGCAGCTAAGTCACACCGGCAGCAGAGGGCGCGCCCCGCGTACTGTGGAATGCGCACGCATTCTCCGGCCACCCGGAGCCGGCCCCGGCCGCAGCGTCAACGGATCCACAGGAGCAGTGTTCTCAATGCCTGAAGCTTTTCCCACGGTTGTCGTCACCGGCCTTGGAGCGGTGACTCCTGTCGGCGCAACCGCCAGTGAAACATGGGACGCCCTCCTGGCCGGACGCACCGGAATCGTGCCCCTCGACGACGCCTGGGCAACAGGGCTGCCCGTGCGGATGGCGGGCCGCGTTACCGCCGATGTGCACTCGCAGCTGTCCACTCCGGAGTACAAAAGGATGGACCGCTGCGGCCAACTGGCCCTCATCGCAGCACGCGAGGCCTGGGCGCACGCCGGACGGCCGGAGACGGACCCGGAAAGGTTGGCCGTGGTGATCGGCTCCGGCTACGGAGGCCTGGACACCACCCTGGAGCAGACCCGGGCCCTGGACGCGAAAGGCCCCCGCAGGGTCTCTCCGCACACACTCACCCGGATCATGACCAACGGCCCGGCGGCCTGGGTCTCCATTGACGTCGGGGCCCGCGGCGGGGCCCGGACTCCGGTCAGCGCCTGCGCCTCCGGGGCTGAAGCGATCTCCCAGGCCGCGGACATGATCAGGAGCGGCGCCGCAGACGTGGTGATCGCCGGAGGCGTGGACTCCTGCATCAACGGGCTCACCATCAGTGGATTCGCGCAGATCAGGGCCCTGTCCACCCGGAACGACAGCCCGCAGTCCGCCTCCCGCCCCTTCGACCGGGACCGGGACGGCTTTGTGATGGCCGAAGGCGCGGGGATCGTGGTCCTGGAACGCGAAGACCATGCCCGGGCCCGCGGCGCCGAGGTCCTCGGGGTGGTGGCGGGCAGCGCGGTCACGTCCGATGCCGTGGACATTGTGGCGGCCGACCCCGCCATGCAGCGCCGTGTGCTGCAGAAGGCCATCGCCGCAGCCGGCCTCACAGGTGACGACATCGGTTTCGTCCACGCCCACGCGACGTCCACACCGGTGGGGGACCGGCTCGAAGCGGAAGCCATCGGCGCCGTCGTCGGACATTCCGTTCCGGTCACGTCCACCAAATCCCTCACCGGGCACCTGCTGGGCGGGGCCGGCGCGCTCGGCGCCATCGTCACCATCCAGGCGCTGCGCACCGGGACGATCCCCGGGACGACCAACCTCGAAAACCAGGACCCGGACATCCACCTCAACATCATCGCGGAAACGACCGGTGGCCTGACGGCGAAGGCCGGCATCGCGAACGCCTTCGGATTCGGCGGCCACAGCACCTCGCTGGTGATCACCGCGGGCTGAGGCCCGCCGTGAAAGTTAGCCCGCCGCGGAAAGTTAGGCTGTTGCGATGGAGACAGTCGTATGGTCCAGGCCGGAGCACCAGCGCGCCGGAACGCCGCTGCTGGTGATGATGCACGGCTACGGCACTGATGAGGTCCGCATGTCGGACCTCTTCGGCCAGTTGCCGCCTGAATTCACCTGCGCGGCCCTTCGCGCGCCCAAAGTGATCGGCGACGACTACGGCTGGTTCCTGCTGGACTACTTCCTGACCCACGACTTCGCGGACGTGATTTCCGTCAGCAACTCGGTGTTCAACTGGATCAACTCGGTCAAGGGCCGGCACAGCAGCGTGAGCCTGCTGGGCTTCTCGCAGGGTATGGCCATGGCCAGCACGTTGCTGCGGCTGCGGCCGCACGACTTCCGCGCAGTCGTCGGGCTGTCCGGGTTCGTCCTGGACAACGAACTGCTGGCGATGAGCGAGTCGTTCGACACGAAACCGCCGTTTTTCTGGGGGCGGGACAAGGCGGACCTGGTCATCAATGAGGACGCCGTCGATCACACCGGGGAATGGCTGAACCGGAACACACTGCTCACCGCACGGACGTATCCCGGCATGGGCCACACGATTTCCAAAGCGGAGATGGTGGACGTTGGCGCTTTCCTTCGCCACTACGTTCTGCGCTGAGGCGTAAGAATTTCAGGTTCCGGAGAAAAACAGTTGCGCGCTAAATTTGTAAGCGCTTACACTCTTCTTCGGCCATGTATCGGGCCCAGGACTCCAAGAGAAGAAAGGGCTGAGCCCGTGTTGCATGGCTAAAGCACCGCGCGTGACCATTCAGGACGTAGCCGCGCTGTCGGGGCTGTCCATCTGTACCGTTTCCCGTGCCCTGCGCGGGCTCCCCAACGTTTCCGAAACGGCGCAGCTGAAGGTGGCGGACGCCGCCACCAAGCTCGGCTACAAGGCATCCTCCGCAGCGTCGCGCCTTGCGGGCGGAACCACCGGTTCGGTGGCTATCATCGCGCCGACGGCCACGGCATGGTTCTTCGCCCAGGCCGTCGAAGCGGCTGAGGAAGTCTTCGCGGACAGCGGCTTCGACACCGTGCTCATCAGCCTGCGGAGCACTCCCAGCGTGCACGGAAAGGTCTTCGGTGACCTCGACGCCCTGTCCCAGCGCGTGGACGGCGTCCTGCTGCTCAACGTCGCCCTCAGCGACGACGAAATCGACGCCCTGGCAACGTCCGGGCTGGCTGTTGCAAGCGTGGGCATGCACAACGTCCCGTGGGACAACGTCGGCATCGACAACGAAGGCGCGGCCTGGAAAGCGACAAACCACCTGCTGGGCCTCGGCCACTGGGACCTGGCCATCCTCTCCGGCCGCGAATCGGGGGAGCGCTCGGTGGTCACGGCCACGGACCGCTTAAACGGGTTCCGCCGGGCGCTGGCCGAGCACCACCTGACCGTGGATCCGGACCTGGTCATGGACGCCGGATCCAGCATCGAGGGCGGCCGCAAAGCCATGACCGAGCTCATCGAAAACCGCCGGATGCCCTCCGCGATCTTCGCCGGCTGCGACGAAACAGCCTTCGGCGCGCTGATGGCTTTGCGCGACCTCGGTTTGTCAGCACCGAAAAACGTGTCCATCATAGGAATAGACGATCATCAGATGAGCTGGTTTCTGGGACTGAGCACAATGGCCCAGCCGGTAGCCGACCAGGGCGCCTTCGCAGCCAATCTGCTGATTGAGGGACTCCAACGTCCGGGGCCGCTGAGTGCCCCCGCCAGCCACGTGCTGGATACCAAACTGATCGAGCGCAAGAGCACGCGGCGCAAGCGCTGAGTCGCGCAAAGACTGACCAAGGCATCGCCGCCCTTTCTGCACCACACGGTTCCCACCGCCCCAAAACCTGCAGTATCCCCGCACGTCCCCTCCCGCCGTCTGAAAGGACACCGAGTACCGCATGACTGAGCTTTCCAACAGCACCACCCGCAGCTGGACCGGCGCCTCCGCCATCCTCTTCGACCTGGACGGCGTGCTTACCCCCACGGCGATCGTCCACGAGCGCGCGTGGCAGGAGCTTTTCGACGGCTACCTGCAGGACGTCCCCGGGGCGGACAGCTACCGTGAAAGCGACTACTTCGACCACATCGACGGCAAGCCCCGCTTCGACGGCGTCCGGGACTTCCTGGCCTCGCGCAGCATCGTGCTCCCGAAGGGCCGGCGGACGACGACGCCGCCAACAACACGGTCCACGGGCTCGGCAACCGGAAGAACAAGGTCTTCAACGACATTGTCGAAGCCGGCGGCGTGGCGCCGTACGAAGGCTCGGTGCGTTTCCTGGAAGCCGCGATGGCGCAGGGGCTCAAGGTCGCCGTCGTCTCCTCCTCCCGGAACGCGCCGGCCGTCCTGCTGGCCGCGGGACTGGCGGAACATTTCCCCGTGGTGGTGGACGGCGTCGTCGCCGCTGCCGCAGGACTGCCCGGCAAACCCAGCCCGGCAACGTATGACTACGCTGCGCGGCTGCTGGACCTGCCGAGCGACGAGTGCGTGGTGGTCGAAGACGCCGTGTCCGGAGTCCTGGCCGGCAGTGCCGGCAGCTTCCATTCGGTGATCGGCGTGGACAGGGGAGCCGGCCGGCAGACGCTGCTGGCCGCCGGCGCCACGCTGGTTGTCGACGACCTCAACGAACTCCTCTAGCTCGGCCAAACTCTCCCCCAACCTGCACAAACGCCAAAGGAACCCCAACAGCCATGGCACTCATCACCTCGGACCGCGCCCGTTTCCCCAACGAGCCCTGGCAGCTCGTGGAGACCGTCCACCTTCCCGGTAACGCCGGAACCTTGGAGACCCTTTTCAGCCTGGGCAACGGCCACCTCGGCATCCGCGGCGCCCACTGGGCCGCGGCGGATGCCGACCTTCCGGGCAGCTTCATCAACGGCTTCCACGAGACCTGGGACATCAAGCACGCCGAAAATGCCTTCGGTTTCGCGCGCACCGGCCAGCGCATCCTGTACATCCCGGACGTCAATAACTTCACCGTGATCATCGACGGCGAAACGCTGACCCTCAGTGAATCGACCGTGCTGGACTACCGGCGCTCCGTGGACTTCGCCACCGGAATCTACGAATGCCGGATCACCTGGCAGTGCCGTTCCGGCGCGACCGTGACCACCACGGAGCGCCGGGCCGTGGGCTACCAGTCCCGCGGCACCCTGGGCATCAGCCTCGAAGTTGCCGCGGACCGGGACGTGTACGCCGACGTGACATCCTCCGTCATCAACCGCCAGGACCAGCCCGTGGAGGACCACTCCACCCACGATCCGCGCCGGGCCGGACGGCACGCCGGCCGCGTCCTG
Source organism: Arthrobacter sp. 24S4-2 (assembly GCF_005280255.1). NCBI lineage: Bacteria > Bacillati > Actinomycetota > Actinomycetes > Micrococcales > Micrococcaceae > Arthrobacter > Arthrobacter sp. 24S4-2. Next base: position 341,249 of record NZ_CP040018.1, read on the forward strand.
CTGCCGGTACGGCTCGACGGCGGGGACGGCTCGCTGCGCCTGTCCTGGGAGGCAGCCGAATCCCGGCAGCGCGTGGGCCTGGCCGTGGACCACTGGACCTCAGCCGACGTGCAGCCGTTCGAGACCCTGGTGGACCAGGACGACAGCAGCGTCCGGTACGTCCTCGCCGTGGGCGCGGACCAGCCCTTCCGCCTGGAGAAGAGCGCCAGCTACGCCGTGGCGCGTGCGTTCCGCGAGGGGGCCGTGGACGGCGGTTCCCCGCAGGACCCGTCGGAAGCGGCCGAGGCCGCCCTGCAGCCCGTGGACGCCATCTTTGCCGAAAGCGAGGCGCACTTCCGGGACTACTGGGCCACCACGGACATTGTGGTGGGCGGCCAGCCCGAGCTGCAGCAGGCCATCCGCTGGAATCTCTTCCAGCTGGCCCAGGCCACGGCCCGCGCTGACGTTGCCGGCATCCCGGCCAAGGGCGTCAGCGGATCCGGCTATGACGGCCACTACTTCTGGGACCAGGAGGTGTACCTGCTGCCGTACCTGACCTACTCCAACCCGGACAACGCGCGCCAGGTCCTGGAGTTCCGGCACGAAATGCTGCCCGACGCCAAGGTCCGGGCCAAGGAACTCAGCGTGGACGGCGCACTGTTCCCGTGGCGAACCATCAACGGTCTCGAGGCAAGCGCCTACTACGCCGCCGGCACCGCGCAGTTCCACATCGCCGCAGCCGTCGCCTTCGCCACCAACCGGTACATGTGGGCCAGCGGGGACGAGGACTTCAACCAGGGCATGGGTTCGGAGTTGCTGATCGAAACCGCCCGCATGTGGGTTTCGCTGGGCTTCTTCGGCAAGGACGGGCTGTTCCATATCCACGGCGTCACGGGTCCGGACGAGTACACGGCCGTGGTCAACGACAACCTCTACACAAACGTCATGGCGCGCTTTAACCTGCGCGCCGCCGCCGCGCTGGACCACCCGGGAATCGACGACGCCGAACGCGAGCTCTGGGAGCAGGCCGCCATCCGGATGCAACTGCCCTACGACGAAGACCTGGAGGTGTATTCGCAGGACAACGACTTCATGACCCTGGAGCCGTGGGACTGGAGCACGCCCCGATCCAAGTATCCGCTGCTGCTGAACTTCCACCCGCTGGTGATCTACCGCCACCAAGTCCTCAAGCAGGCAGACACCGTGCTGGCGATGTTCCTGCAGTGGCAGGACTTCACGGCCGAGGAGAAGCGGCGGGCGTTCGACTTCTACGATCCGATCACCACCGGCGACTCCACCCTGTCCGCCTGTGTCCAGGGAATCATGGCCGCCGAGGTGGGCTACGGGAAGGCCGCGCTGGACCACTTCACCGACGCGCTTTTCATCGACCTCGACGACACGCACGGCAACACGATCGACGGCGTGCACATCGCCTCCACCGGCGGCGTGTGGAGTTCGCTGGTCAGCGGCTTCGCGGGGCTCCGTGACCAGGGCAAGCTTCCGTACTTCGACCCCCGGCTTCCGGTCGAATGGGAGGGACTGTCCTTCCACCTCAAGGTCCAGGGCCGCCTGCTGTTCGTGGAGCTGGAGCAGGGGTCCATCAGCCTCAGCATCCGCGACGGCGCACCGCTGGACGTCAGCGTGCGCGGCGAGATCCTTACCGTCGGCGGCGACGCGGCCCGGGTGCCGCTGGCCGCCGTGGGCGCGCCGGAGCCCACCGTCTTCCCCAGCGGACTTCCGACGGCGTCCATTCCGATCGTCCGCGCCCGCACTTAGGCGTCCGGAGCTAAATAGCTCCCGGAGCAAACTGGCGACCGAATTCCGTGGAAAGCCCCGGCTAGGGGCTTTCCACGGACTTTTGGTTACCCGCGGTCTCCGGGTTGTCCGCCGTCTCTGGGCTGTCCGCGGGGGCCTGATGTTCTGAAGCGGCGTCCAGCGGGTGCGCCAGCTCGTCGGCAGGCATCCGGGCCGCGATCATGGCCGCCACGGCCATGATGGGGCACACCCCGCCGGCCACCAGGAAGATCACCCACGTGGGCACCGCCTCAGAGGCGGGGCCAGCCAGTGCCATCGAGATGGGCATCAGGGCCAGCGAGACGAAAAAGTCCAGGCTGGAGACGCGGCCCAGCAGGTGCGGCGGCACCCTGCGCTGCAGGAGCGTGCCCCAGATGACCATCCCCACGCCGCCGGTGGCGCCGAAGATGAACAGGGCTGCGGCCACCATCCAGAAGCCGTCCATCATGCCGATTGCTGCGAGCGGCAGGCTGCCGGCACCCCACGACACCATCATCACTGTCAGGTACCGCCGGGGGAGCGGGAAGGATGCGGTGGCCAGGGAAGCGCCCGCCCCGCCCACGCCCATCACGGCCAGCAGGAAACCGAACATGCGGGAGTCGCCGGCCAGCTGGTCGCGGACCACGAACGGCATCAGCACCTCGATGGGTCCGATCAGGAACAGCACCGAGATGCAGGCCCAGACCAGCGTCCACAGCAGCCACGGCGTCCGGACCGTGTAGCTGACGCCCTCGCGGAGGTCGTGGAAGAAGGACGTCCTGGCGCGGGCGGCCGCGGGCCGGCCGTCGGCGCTGGGAGCGTCCAGGGCATGCTGGCCGAGGAAGTTGAGGATGATGAAGGCCAGCAGGTGGCAGGCCGCCACACCCGTCACCGCGTGCGACGGGGACAACGCCGCCACCAGGATCCCGGCGACGGCGGGACCGGCCGCCTGCTGCAGGATGGGCCGCATGGTTCCCTCCATGCCGTTCGCCGCCAGCAGGTCCTCCGCCGGCAGGATCCTGGGCAGGATGGCCGAGTAGGCAGGGAAGAAGAATGCCGCGCCCACGCCCAGGACGAACGCGCCCACGGCCAGGTGCCACAGCTGCAGCCAGCCGGCCAGCGCCAGTCCGCTGATGGCGGCGATCACGGCGAGGTTGGTTCCTTCCACCGCAATGATCAGCAGCCGCTGGGGAACCCGGTCCGCGGCGATGCCGCCGGCCAGGACGAACGCCACCAGCCCCACGCTGCCGGCGGTGGCAACGAGGGACAGCTCCAGCGGGCCGCCGCCGAGGTGGATCACCTGGTACACCATGGCCACGGCCCACATGCCGGAGCCGAAAATGGAGATGGCCAGCGCCGCGATCAGCACGCGGTATTCGCGGTGCACAAAGGGTCTGAGGGCTCTTGGTGCCGGCATACGGCTAGTCTAGGCCCAGCCAATCCGGCTGCGCCGCCCCGTCTGCGGGCCGACGCAGGGCTAGGCTTTTGGCATGGGGAACAGTCCGGCAGGCACCTGGCGACGCAGCATAGCATTTATCGGCAGCAACCCCGGGCTGGCGCTCCATCCAGTGAACGGCGACGGCGTCCTTATCCCCGGCGAACCCGCCAGCTGCTTTGCCTCCTTCTGGATGGCCGAGTGGTCAAAATGGGGCACCGGCAATGCCCTGCTGATCGCCACGCGCAAGGGCTGGCGCAGCTACGCTGCCAATGAGCATTTCGCCAAGACCCTGGCCACGGAACTGACCCGGCACTTCCCCGAGGCCGCCCGTTTCCCGCTGACCGGGATCACCCACACCCAGGACGAGTTCGACGTCGAACTGGACTTCGAACGCGGCTTCCGGGCCGTGGGGCGCAAGGCGGTGCTGGAGATCAGCGGTGTCCTGGACCGCCGGCAGTTCTCGGCCCCCGACTTCCAGCTCGGCTCAAACAGCGCGGCGCTGACCAACGTGTACCTGCCGTGCGGCACCGGGCGGCTATCCGAATTCGGCGAATGGCCCGGCGCCCCCACGGTGTACCCGGGGCCCCGGGGGCCGTCGTCGTCCGCGTATATTGCGGCGGCCGAATCCTGGGTGATGTAGCGCATCTGCCCGCCGGTATGCCTCGCGAAGGGCGGTGCAGGTGCGGTGGCCTAGTGTTAAGGGTAAATGACAGCCATAAGCTGTCCGCGCCCGGCTGCAACGGCGCTTGCACCGGCCGGCGGTTCCCGTTCCATGAGAGGTGACGATGGCCATGCGGAAGAACCCGGCAATGAAAATTGCACAAAAGACCGCCCACAAGGCGGTGTTTGACGCCCAAGGCAAGCCCAAGCCGGGAGTGCATAACCTGCTCCTGAGGGCAGTCGAAATCCAACGCCCGCTGGTGCTGACCAACATCCGGCGGCTCCAGCGCAGGCATCCCCGCGCTACGGCAGCGCAGCTCGCTGACAAACTGGAACGCGATTACCTGGTGGCCGTCACCGGCGGCGGCGCGCTGGTAGGCGCCACGGCCGTGATTCCGGGCGTCGGCACCGCGGCTGCCCTGGGGCTCTCCGCCGCTGCCACCGTGGGTTTCCTCGAAGCTACGGCTCTCTACGCAACGTCGCTGGCCGAGCTTCACGGCATCCGACTGGTTGACCCGCAGAAGGCCAGCACACTCGTCATGGCCATCATGCTGGGCGAGGAGGGCACCGCATTGCTCAGCACGCTCAGCGGCCAGGCCGCCGGCAGCGGCAAGGGCCCGGCGGACGCCTGGGGCTCGGCGTTCGCCCGCAAGACCTCCTTCCCCGGGTTCGGTTCCGTGCGTGAGCGCATCCAGAAAGCCTTCCTCCGCAACCTGCTGAAGCGGCAGGGAACGGCACTGCTGGGCCGCGCGCTGCCGTTCGGCATTGGGGCCGTGGTGGGCGGGGTGGGCAACCGCATCATGGGACGCGCCGTCGTCGCCAGCGCCAGGGAGGCCTTCGGGCCGATGCCGGACACCATCCCCGGCGAGCTGATCACGGGCGCCGGCACCGGCGGCCCGGCCGCAATAATCACCGCCGCTATAGACCCGGCCGCCATAGAGACTGCTGCTATAGAGACTGCCGCGGCTAACCCCGACCGCGCCAACACCCCCGGTGGGGACTCAACCGTGAAAGGCGGATTCATTGGATCTGAACGCTGACCTGGGGGAGGCCTTCGGCTCCTGGACCATGGGGGACGATGCCGCGATGTTCCCGCTCATTACCAGCGCCAGCGTGGCCTGCGGCCTGCACGCCGGGGACCCGGTCACCATGCTGGACACCTGCCGCGCCGCGTTTGAACTCGACGTCCGGGTGGGTGCCCAGGTGGGGTACCCGGACCTCGCGGGCTTTGGGCTCCGATCCATGGACATGACTTTCGACGACCTGTTCGGGGCAGTGCTGTACCAGCTGGGCGCGCTCGACGGCGTGGCGCACGCCGTCGGGGCTTCCGTTGACTACGTCAAGGCCCACGGCGCACTTTACGATCGGACGGTGCACGACGCCGAACAGGCCTCCGCCTTCGTCAACGCCATCCAGGCCTACGACCCCGGCCTGCCCTTCCTGGGCCAGCAGGGTTCAGCCCTACTGGCCATGGCCGCGGAAGCCGGACACCCAGTGTTCCACGAGGCCTTCCCGGACCGCGCCTACCTTCCCGACGGCACCCCGACGCCGCGCTCGCAGGAGGGCGCCGTGCTGCAGGACGCCGGGGAAGTCGCCGCGCGTGCTGTCCGCCTCGCCACCAAGGGTGAAGTAGAGGCCGTGGACGGCACCGTGATCAGGCTGCAGCCCCATTCCCTGACCCTCCACGGTGGCACGCCCGGTGCCGTGGAGACAGCGGCCGCGGTCCGCAAGGCGCTGGAAGAAGCCGGCGTGGAGCTGGAACCCTTCGCCTAAGCCCCTTAAGCGCGAACCGGCACTTGGGGCCCCACTCACAAGCGCGAACGGGCAGCTAATGACCCCAAATCCCTGATCTGGGGTCAGTGGCAGCCCGTTCGCGCCGTGCATAAGTGTCCGTTCGCGCTTGGCGGATGAGCAGTTCTAGTGCCGTTCGGCCCTATCCCCGGCCTGAACGCGCACCCAAGCTTGAGGGCATGGCTGCCGGACCCCATGCGGGGTTAGATGGACCCGCATCAGATGCAATGTTGAAGCTGGGGCGTTTCTTCACGAAATGGGACCAGACCGACGACGGCAGGGCGGTGTTCCGGGAGGGCGGCCGCAAGGGCGACATCTTCTACCGCGACCGGTGGAGCCACGACAAGGTGGTCCGTTCCACGCACGGGGTGAACTGCACGGGCTCCTGTTCCTGGAAGGTGTACGTCAAGGACGGCATCATCACCTGGGAATCCCAGCAGACGGACTATCCCTCCGTGGGTCCGGACAGCCCGGAATACGAGCCGAGGGGCTGCCCGCGCGGGGCAGCCTTTTCCTGGTACACCTATTCGCCCACCCGGGTCCGGTTCCCCTACGCCCGGGGTGTGCTCGTGGAGATGTACCGCGAGGCCAAGGCCCGGCTGGGCGACCCGGTGCTGGCCTTCGCCGACATCGTGGGGGACCCGGAGCGCCGGCGCTGCTACCAGCAGGCCCGCGGCAAGGGCGGCCTGGTCCGGGTGTCCTGGCAGGAAGCAATAGAAATCGCCGCCGCCGCGCACGTCAACACCATCAAGGCCTACGGGCCGGACCGCTGTGCCGGCTTCTCGCCCATCCCCGCGATGTCGATGGTTTCGCACGCCGTCGGAACCCGCTTCATCCAGCTGATCGGCGGGGTGATGACGTCCTTCTACGACTGGTACGCGGACCTGCCCGTGGCCAGTCCGCAGGTCTTCGGGGACCAGACCGACGTCCCGGAATCGGGTGATTGGTGGGACGCGGGCTACCTCATGATGTGGGGATCCAATGTCCCCGTCACCCGGACCCCGGACGCGCACTGGATGGCTGAGGTGCGGTACCGCGGCACCAAGGTGGTCACGGTCAGCCCGGATTACGCAGACAATACGAAGTTCGCCGATGAATGGCTCCCAGCCCAGGCCGGGACGGACGCCGCGCTGGCCATGGCCATGGGGCACGTCATGCTCAAGGAGTTCTTCGTCGAGCGGGAGGTTCCGTTCTTCTCCGACTACGTCCGCCAGTACACCGACCTGCCGTTCCTGGTCCGGCTGGAACGGCGCGACGACGGTTCCCTCACGCCGTCGAAGTTCCTCACCGCCAAGGACCTCCCGGGGGAGTCCGGGGCTGAGGACGCGGCGTTCCGCACCGTGCTGTTTGACAAGAAGACCGGCCTCCCCGCCGTGCCCAACGGCTCCATGGGGTTCCGCTATTCGGGCAGCGGCGAGGGCAAATGGAACCTGGACCTCGAGGGGATCGAGCCCGCACTGTCGCTGCGCGAGGTCTCTGGGGAAAGCGCCGAGATCCTGCTGCCGTGCTTCGAAGACGCCGGCGGGGCCGGCAGCGTACTGAGGCGCGGAGTGCCGGTCCTCGAGGTCGGGGGCCAGTTGGTCACCACCGTGTTCGACCTCATGCTGGCCCAGTACGGCGTGGGCCGCGAAGGGCTCCCGGGGGAGTGGGCAGCGGGCTACGAGGATGCCTCGACGCCGTACACTCCGGCCTGGCAGGAGGAGATCACGTCCGTCCCCGCGCAGGCCTGCATCCGGGTGGCCCGCGAGTTCGCCCGCAACGCCGAAGAGTCCAAGGGCCGTTCGATGATCATCATGGGCGCCGGGATCTGCCAGTGGTTCCATGGCGACGCGACCTACCGGGCGGTGCTTGCCCTTGTGATGCTGACCGGCTGCATGGGCCGCAACGGGGGCGGCTGGGCGCATTACGTTGGCCAGGAAAAGACGCGGCCCGCCACCGGCTGGGTGTCCCTGGCGAATGCCCTGGACTGGTCCCGGCCGCCGCGGACCATGATCGGCACCGGCTACTGGTACATGCACACGGACCAGTGGCGCCAGGACGGCTACTCCGCGGACGCGCTGAAATCCCCGCTCTCCACCGGAGCCCTGGACGGCATGCACACCGCGGACGCGCTGGCCCAGTCCGCCCGGCTTGGCTGGATGCCGTTCTACCCGCAGTTTGACCGGAACCCCTGGACCTTGCTGATGAGGCGGAGGCCGCCGTCGCCGCCGGCACCGCGAAGGACACCCCCGGCTACATCGCGGACGCGCTCAGGAACCGCACGCTGAACCCGGCGATCGAGGACGTGGACGCCCCGGAAAACTGGCCGCGGACCCTCGTACTGTGGCGCTCAAACCTGTTCGGCTCCTCCGCCAAGGGCAACGAGTACTTCCTCCGCAACCTGCTGGGTACCCACAACAACGTCCTGGGCAAGGACCACGCCGAAGGCCTCAAGCCCAGGGACGTGAAATGGCATGAGCACGCGCCGGAAGGGAAACTGGACCTGCTGGTCTCCGCCGACTTCCGGATGACCTCCACCACGCTGCTGTCCGACGTCGTGTTCCCGGCCGCCACCTGGTACGAGAAGCACGATCTGTCCTCCACGGACATGCACCCCTTTGTGCACGCCTTCACCCCCGCGATCGACCCGCCGTGGGAGACCAAGACGGATTTCGACATGTTCCACCTGCTGGCCCGGGAGTTCTCCCGGATGGCGAAGACCCACCTGGGCGTCCGCCGGGATCTGGTCAGCGTGCCGCTGCAGCACGACACCCCCGGCCAGCTCGCCCAACCCGGCGGGATCGTCCGGGACTGGCGGGACGCGTCCATCCCCGCGGTGCCGGGGCAGAACATGCCCATTTTTTCGGTGGTGGAGCGGGACTACACCGCCATCGCGGACAAGCTGGCCGCCGTCGGGCCGCTCGCCGACACACTGGGCTTCACGGTCAAGAACGTCACCTACAAACTCGCCGGTCCCCTGGACCGGCTCAGCCGCTCCAACGGCGTGATGCTCGGCGGCGCCGCGGACGGCCGCCCCGCGATGGACACGGACGCGAAAATGGCCGAGGCCATCCTGGCCTTCTCCGGCACCACCAACGGCGCGCTCTCCGTGCAGGGATTCAAGGACCTGGAAGTCCGCACCGGCCGGAAACTCGCGGACCTTTCAGAGGGCTCCGAGGAAAAGTTCATCACCTTCGCGCAGACCCAGGCCGGCCCGGTCCCCGTGATCACCTCGCCGGAATGGTCCGGGTCCGAAACCGGTGGCCGCCGCTACGCCCCGTTCACCATCAACGTCGAGCGGCTCAAACCCTGGCACACGCTGACCGGGCGGATGCACTTCTTCCTCGACCACGACTGGATGATCGACATCGGCGAGGCCCTGCCCATCTACCGGCCGCCCCTGGACATGCACCGGCTGTTCGGTGAACCCAAACTGGGCCAGGACGGGGCCATGGAGGTGGTGGTCCGCTACCTGACCCCGCACTCCAAGTGGTCCATCCATTCCGAATACCAGGACAACCTGCTGATGCTCTCCCTCTCCCGCGGCGGGCCCACGGTCTGGATGAGCCCGGCCGACGCGGAGGCCATCCAGGTCAGGGACAACGACTGGGTGGAGTGCGTGAACATCAACGGGGTCCTCGTGGCCCGGGCGATCGTCAGCCACCGGATGCCCGCCGGCGTGGTCTACGTCCACCACGCGCAGGAACGCACCATCGATGTGCCCAAGTCCGAGGCCACGGGCCGGCGCGGCGGCATCCACAACTCCGTGACCCGGCTGTTGGTCAAGCCCTCGCACCTGATCGGCGGCTACGCCCAGCTGGCCTACGCCTTCAACTACCTGGGCCCCACCGGAAACCAGCGAGACATGGTTGCCACCGTCCGCCGTCGTTCACAGGAGGTGCAGTACTGATGCGTGTCATGGCACAAATGGGCATGGTCATGAACCTGGACAAATGCATCGGCTGCCACACCTGTTCCGTGACCTGCAAACAGGCCTGGACCAACCGTGCGGGCACCGAATACGTCTGGTTCAACAACGTCGAAACCCGCCCCGGGCAGGGATACCCGCGACGCTACGAGGACCAGGAGAAGTGGCAGGGCGGCTGGGACCTGAACAAGCGCGGCAAGCTGGTGCTCAAGGCCGGCGGCCGGGTGAAGAAGCTGCTGGGGATCTTCGCCAGCCCCGTCCAGCCCGAGCTCAAGGACTACTACGAGCCCTGGACCTATGACTACAAGACCCTCGTGGATGCGCCCCTGGGCGACGACTTCCCGGTGGCCCGGCCCAAGTCCCTGATCACCGGGAAGGACACCAAGATCACCTGGTCCGCGAACTGGGATGACGACCTGGGCGGCTCAACCGAATACGGCCACCTGGACCCGATCGTGGAAAAGGTCCGCCGCGAGTCCGAGGACAAGATCAAGTTCGCGTACGAGCAGACCTTTATGTTCTATCTCCCGCGGATCTGCGAGCACTGCCTGAACCCTTCCTGCATGGCCTCCTGCCCGTCCGGCGCCATCTACAAGCGGGTGGAGGACGGGATCGTCCTGGTGGACCAGGACAAGTGCCGCGGCTGGCGGCAGTGCGTCACCGGCTGCCCGTACAAGAAGATCTACTTCAACCACAAGACCGGCAAAGCCGAGAAGTGCACTTTCTGCTACCCGCGGGTGGAGGTGGGGCTGCCGACGGTCTGCTCGGAGACCTGCGTCGGCCGGCTGCGGTACCTGGGGTTGTTCCTGTACGACGCCGACGCCGTCACCGCTGCGGCCTCCGTCACGGACCCCCGGGAGCTCTACGACGCCCAGATGGACGTGCTCCTGGACCCGGACGATCCCGCCGTCCAGGCCGAGGCCCGGGCGCAGGGAATCCCCGAGGACTGGATCGACGCCGCGCGGCGCTCGCCGGTGTACGCCCTGGCCAAGGTGTACAAGGTGGCCCTGCCGCTGCACCCGGAATACCGGACCATGCCGATGGTCTGGTACGTGCCGCCGCTGTCGCCGGTGGTGGACCTGCTGCGCGACCAGGGCCACGACGGCGAGGACGCCGGCAACCTCTTTGGCGCCATTGACGCGCTGCGCATCCCGGTGGAATACCTCGCGGAGCTCTTCACCGCCGGGGACGCCGGCCGGGTCACCGCCGTGCTGAAGAAACTCGCGGCCATGCGCTCCTACATGCGCGGCATCAGCATGGGCAACGACCCCGACGACTCCATCCCGGAAGCCGTGGGCATGGACGGGCAGACGATGTACGAGATGTACCGGCTGATGGCAATTGCCAAGTACGAGGAGCGCTACGTGATCCCGAAGGCCCACGTGGAACAGGCCCATGACCTGGAGGAGATGGGCTGCTCGCTGGACTTCGACGGCGGCCCGGGCATGCAGGATTCCTCGCCGTTCGGCGAGGCCAGCGGCCGGCCCGTTCCGGTGGCGGTGGAAACCTTCAACGCCCTGCGCGACCGGCAGACCTCCGGCTCGGCGCCCGGCGAATCAACCCTGCGCGGGCGGGTTAACCTGCTCAACTGGGACGGGACCGGGGCGCCGCCGGGACTTTTTCCGGAAAAACACACCCCCGGGGCAGGCACCGCTGCGGCCGGCAGTACGGCTGCAGGGGAGCAGCCATGAGCCGGCGCCAGCAGGTGGTCTATCTCGCGGCGGCCTGGTGCCTGTCCTACCCGGACGAGGAACTGATCGGCAGGGTGCCGCTCATGCGGGACGCCCTGGGAGAGTTCCCCGGGGCCGTTGCTGACTTCGCCGGGGTGCTTGACCGGCTGGAGTCCACGCCGCCCATGGAGATCCAGGCCCACTATGTGCGCGAGTTCGACCTCGGCAAGCGCCACGCCCTGCACCTGTCGTATTGGACGGACGGGGACACCCGGCGCCGCGGCGAGGTGCTGGGCAACTTCAAGAAGACGTACCGGCAAAGCGACATCCTCGTGGACACCCACGGGGAACTGCCCGACTACCTGCCGATGGTCCTGGAATATGCCGCCGTGGTGGACCTCGCCGCCGGCCGCGGGTTGCTGACCCGTTTTCGGGCGAGCCTGGAGATGCTCCGTTTCGGCCTGCTCCGGGATGAGCTCCCGCATGCACGGATCCTGCAGGCCATCTGCTCCACGCTTCCGGGGAAGTCCCCGGCGGACGAGCAAGCCGTCATGCGGATGGCCGGCTACGGGCCGCCCACCGAAGCCGTGGGGCTGGACCCCTACGATCCCCGCCTGCTGCCCGTGAAGGGGGCCTGACCATGGTGACATTCGAAGCCGAGCCCGGCTCCGCCGTCGAAATCTCCTCATTGGACGTCCTGCTCTGGGGAGCCCTGCCGTACGTAATGATGGTGGTGCTGGTGGGCGGACTGGTGTGGCGCTACAAGTACGACCAGTTCGGCTGGACCACCCGGTCCTCGCAGCTCTACGAATCCAGGCTGCTGCGGATCGCCTCCCCGCTGTTCCACTTCGGCCTGCTCGCCGTGATCGCGGGCCACTTCTTCGGCCTGGTCATCCCGATGGCGTGGACCCGGGCCGTGGGGATGAGCCAGGAGTTCTACCATTTCAACGCCCTGCTCGTGGGCGGGGTCGCCGGCGTCGGGACCCTGGGCGGGATCCTCCTGTTGATCTACCGCCGCCGCACCACCGGACCGGTGTTCATGGCCACCACCAAGAACGACAAGACCATGTACGTGGTGCTCACCGCCGCGATCGTGTTCGGCCTGTGGACCACGCTGGCGAGCGTTTTCGAGGGCGAACATGGCCACAACTACCGCGAAACGGTGGCCCCGTGGTTCCGCTCGCTCTTCATCCTCCAGCCGGACATCGCTGCCATGGCCGCGGCGCCGTTCTCCTTCCACCTGCACACCCTCGTAGGCATGGCCCTCTTTGTGATCTGGCCGTTCACCCGGCTGGTGCATGCCTTCACGGCGCCGTTCCACTATCTCTTCCGGCCGTACATCGTATACCGCTCGCGAGACAGGGACAGGGACAGGGGCCGCACCGGGAGCCAAGCCGGCGCCTCCGCCCGGCGGACCTCAGGGACGGCGGCACGCCGCGGCTGGTCCGCCGTCGGGACACGCGACCGGGACACCCGGAACCGCTGAGCCGAACCGGAATGCAGAAGAGAGAGGAGAACACCGTGGCCGGAGCAGCCCCGTCCGTATCCGCCCCCGCCGGCCGGGCCCTCAACCTGGTGCTCGCCACCTCAGCCTCCGTGGTGTGCTTTTGGGCCTGGAACTCCGTGGCCACGTTGGGCTCGTTCTACACGCAGAACCTCCAGCTCAACCCGGCCACAACCGGCGTGCTCGTAGCCATGCCCGTGTTCGTCGGATCGCTGGGGCGGATCGTGGTCGGTACGCTGACGGACAGGTACGGCGGCCGCGCCATGTTCACCTTTGTCCTCCTGGCCACCATCCTCCCGATCCTCCTCGTGGCGCTCGGCGGCACCCTGCGCTCCTTCGCGGTGGTGCTGGGCGCCGGGCTGCTGCTGGGGGTCGCCGGAACCGTATTCGCCGTCGGGATCCCCTTTGTCAGCGCCTGGTACGAGCCGTCCCGGCGCGGCTTCGCCACAGGGGTCTTCGGCGCGGGCATGGGCGGAACGGCGCTCGCTGCTTTCCTCAATCCACGCCTCGTCAGCTGGATCGGCTACTTCCCGACCCATGTGCTGATCGCGGGGCTCCTGGCCGTGATGGCTGTGCTCATCTGGTTCTTCATGAAGGAGTCTCCGGGCTGGACCCGTAATGACGCCCCCGTGCTGCCCAAGCTGATCGACGCGGCCCGCACTCCGGTTACGTGGAAGATGTGCTTCCTGTACGCCGTCGTCTTCGGCGGCTTCGTTTCCTTCGCCACCTACCTGCCCACCTACCTGCGGGATGTTTACAGCTTCGATCCCGCTGGAGCCGGCGCCCGCACAGCCGGGTTCGCCCTCGCCGCGGTCCTTGCCAGACCGGTCGGCGGCGTGCTCGCGGACAAGGTGGGGCCCAAACCCGTCGTGGTCACCTCGCTCGCCGGCGTCGCGGTGCTCGCCTGGGTGGTGAACCTGCAGCCCGACGGCGAAGTCCCCGCCGGCCTGACGTTCGTCGCCATGGCGGCGGCACTGGGGCTGGGCGCGGGCGGCGTTTTCGCCTGGGTCGGCGTCCTGGCCCCGCCAGGCAAGGTGGGCAGCATCAGCGGGGTGGTCAGCGCAGCCGGTGGCCTGGGCGGCTACTTCCCGCCGCTGGTCATGGGCACAACGTACGACGCCGCGACCCACAGCTACTCGATCGGGCTGCTGCTGCTCGTGGTCACCGCGCTCGTGGCACTGGCGTTCACGGTCTTCGCCGTCAAGGGCCGGTCGAGGGCGAAGGTCGCTGCTGCCCAGCCTTGAAGCGCGGGTCCCCGGTGGCTACCCGAACACCAGGTGCGCCGCCGTGAAGATGGCCAGGCCGGCCAGGGAACCCACCACGGTGCCGTTGATGCGGATGAACTGCAGGTCCTTGCCCACCTGCAGCTCAATCTTCTGCGAGGTCTCCTCGGCATCCCAGCGGGCCACGGTATCCGTGATCACGCCGGCGATGTCCGCGCGGTAGGTCTTCACCAGATACGCGGCGGCGTCGCCGATCCACGCGTTGACCTTGCCCGCCAGTTCGGGATCCACCACCAGCCGGGTGCCGAAGTCGTGCACGGCCGCCTTGAACTTGACCGTCAGTTCGCTGTGCGGATCGTCGACGGCGCCCAGCAGCGCCGCCTTAATGGTGCCCCACGTGCGGGAGGCCAGCTCGCGCACCTCGGGGTCGCCCAGAACCTGGGCCTTGATGCCTTCGGCCCGGGCGATCATCACGGGATCGTGCTGCAGGTCCTGGGCCAGCGACGTGAGGTAGGTGTCGATGGACTGCCGCACCTGGTGCTGGGGATCGGACTGTACAGCCTTGGTGAACTTGAGGATTTCCACGTAGACCTTGTCTCCCACGAGCCCGTCCACGAACTGCGGGACCCACTGCGGGGACCGGTCCGAAACCAGCCTGCTGACCGTCTCATGGTTGTCCCTGACCCAGTCCACCGTGCGGTCCACGAGCAGGTCCACCAGGGTGTGGTGGTGCCCGTCCGCGAAGATCCGCTCGGCGAGCCGTCCCACCGGAGGTCCCCACGGGGAGTGAGCAGGTGCTTGCGGACCATTCCCTCGATCACTGCCTGGACGTCGTCGTCGTTCAACACCTTGAAGGCGCCGCGGATCACCGCGGCGCCTTCCTTGGCCACCCGCTCGGGGCCGCCGGGACCGGACAGCCAGGCGCCAACCTTCCGGGCGATGTCCACGGACGCGAGCTTCTCCTGGACCACCTGTTCGGACAGGAAATTGGTCTCCACGAACTCGCCCAACGAGGCGCCGATCTGGTCCTTGCGCCGCGGAATGATGGCCGTGTGCGGGATCTTGATCCCCATGGGGTATTTGAACAGCGCCGTCACAGCGAACCAGTCCGCAAGGGCACCCACCATGCCGCCTTCCGCCGCGGCCCGCACGTATTCCAGCCACGGGTACTGCTTCTGGAAGGCGAAGGCAAAGACGAAAATCACCGCCATGGCGATCAGCAGGGCAAGCGCCAGAACCTTCATCTTCCGCAGGGCGGCGGCTTTTTCGGCATCACCGCCCAGCCGGTAGTCGTCGACGGCGGCACCAGCCTCCGCGGGAAGGGCCGCGGCGGGGCGGGTGGTTTGTTCACTGTTCACCTGCATGTGCCCAGCCTAGCCCCGCAACCGTGGCGGCTGTCCGCTAACGTGTCAGCATGACTACCGCCGAGTCCGCCTCAGCCCGTCCGCTGGTCTACGCCCACCGCGGGGCCAGCGCCGCCTTCGCCGAGCACACCAGGGCCGCCTACCTGCGGGCTATTGACGACGGCGCCGACGGCGTGGAATGCGACGTCCACCTCACCCGGGACCAGCACGTGGTCCTGCTGCACGACGCGAACCTGGACCGCACCTCGGACGGCACCGGTCCAGTGGCCGACCGGACCCTCGAGGAACTAAGGCTCCTGGATTTCTGCTCCTGGAAAGGGGCCCGGATCCCGCTCGAGTACGGCGGCCGGTTCGACCAGCTGCTCACGCTCCCGGAGCTGCTGGACATCCTCCGCGGCGCCGGCCGGGACATCGGGCTGGCCATCGAACTGAAGCACCCGAGCCCGTACCTGCTGCAGCTCGAAGACAGGGTTCTGGAGGTCCTGGCGGCGGAAGGCTGGGATCCCCTCACCTCAAGGGTGGACAACATCAGCGTTTCCTTCATGAGCTTCAGCCCGGACTCCGTGAAGCACCTGATCAAGACCGTTCCCGCCGAGTTCATCTGCCAGCTGGTGGACGAGATCACCGTGGACGAAGTCCGTGAGGAGCTTGGGCTCGGGATCATCACCGGCGGCGCTGTGGCGAACGTGATGCGGGCGGCGCAGCTGGAGGGCGAGCGGATCCTGGATGACGGCGAAGTGAGGCTGGCCGGACCGGGCATCGACTATGTGCGCCAGCACGCCCCGGCCGTGAAACGCTGGCGGGAATCCGGCCGGCGCTTCAGGGTGTGGACGGTGGACTCGGAACCCGACGTGGCAATGTGCCAGGAGCTGGGAATCCATGAAATCACCACCAACCGGCCCGCCCAGGTGCTGGCGCAGCTCTCGGAAATCAGCCACACGGTCAGCTGAACAAACGGGCTAGCCGGTCAGCCGGATGCCCGGCCCCGCCGTCCGCGGACGGTTCAGGCCGCAAGGTCGCGGCGCCGCCAGCCGGTGTAGCCCAGCGCGCCGAGTGCAGCCGCAGCTGCCGTGAGAGCTACCAGTGCCGGAACTCCATCCGCGCCCACCGGAAGCAACGGGGAATGCCGGAACGGCGAGAGGTCCATGAGCCATTCCGGGGCGTTCCAGAGGACACCGAATTCACCGAGTGCAATGAGCGCCAGCAGGAGCCCCCAGACGGCACCTGCCATCCGTGGTGCCCACCCGAACACAGCGAGTGCCGCGCTGGTCAGCACCCAGGCGGCCGGAATCTGTGCCAGGGCCGCCACGGTGGACCGGGCGACCAGTCCTGCGTCGTTGACGGCGGACGCGGCCCCGATGCCGATGGACAGGCCGGTCAGCAGTTGCAGCAGCCCTACGCCGGCCAGCGCCACGGCGTAGTGGCTGCTGGCCCAGCGGATGCGGGTGGTGGAAGTGCCCAGCAGGGCCTCGGTGTGCCCGGCCGACTCCTCGCTGCGGAGGTAGTTGGCGGCGGAGATGCCGTATGCCGCCGCGAGGACCCCCATGATGCTGATCTCGGCGGCGAGGAACGCATCGGTCAGGGCTTGCGGGCCGCCCAGTGCCCGCATCAGGTCCTGGGCGCCGGGTGAACTCAGGAAGTCCGCCACATTGCCGACCAGCGAGCCGATCACCACGCCGAAGAGGACAAACGCCACACACCACGCCGTCAGGACGCGGTATTGCAGCCGCACGGCGAGCGCCAGGACGCCCGAAAGGTGTCCGCGTGCGGGGCCGGGCCGCTCATCGCGGAGGCCGGCGCCGAGGTCGCGCTGCGACCGCAGTAAGAACGCGACCGGAACCAGCGCAGCGCACAGCGCCAGGGGCAGCGAAAGCACCCACCAGTGGTCCCCGGCGTAGGCCCGGATTTGCTGGTTCCACCCGATCGGTGAAAGCCAGGACCATACCGATGGGCCGGGTTCGGCGAGGTCGCCCACCGCGCGCAGCCCGTAGGTCACGGCGATGACCCCGATGCTGAACCCCGTCGAGGCGCGGGCGCTCGCCGTCAGTTGGGCCGCCAGGGCAGCCACCGCGCTGTATGCCATCCCCGTTGCCGCCCAGCCCAGCCCGAAGGCGAGTGATCCGTTGCCTGGCAAGCCGCCGACGGCGAGAGCGGCTGCCGAGAGCAGCCCGGTCAGGATGCTGGTCGCAAAGCTGATGGCCAGCGCAGACACCAGGGGTGCGTCGCGTCCCAGCCGGCCGCCGCCGAGGAGCTCCAGCCGCCCACTTTCCTCGTCTCCTCGCGTGTGCCGGATGGTGAGGATGACCATGAGTACGGCAAGGATGGCGGTCATGAAGGCGGTGTATTTGATAAGGGAAAGTGCCCCGAGCGAGGCCGGATCGTAGATCCGCCCAAAGAGAGCCACCATGGACGCCGTGGCGTTCAGGGCGGTTGCAGCCTCGACCCGGCTGGACACATCCGGGTACAGCTCGGCGCCGGCCACCGCCGTCGAGAAGGTGATGAGGGCGAATCCCAGTATCCAGAGCGGCAGCAGCCAACGGTCCCGCCGGAGGGCGAGGCGGACCAGGGCGCCGGTGCCGGCCAGCGTCCCGGCCAATTTCCCGGTCCCGGTGCCCGTCCTGCTGCGGGCGGGCGTCCCGCTCATCGCCGGGCCGATTCGAACGATTCTGCGGGGCCATAGTGCCGCAGGAACAAATCCTCCAGGGTGGGCGGCTGGCTGGTCAGCGCGTGTAGCCCCGCGGCCGTCAGGGCCTGCAGGAACGGTGCCAGCCCGGCGGGGTCCACCTGGGCCGTCACCCGGTGGTCCGTCACCACAACGTCGTGAACGCCGGGAAGGAGGTCCAGGCCAGGGGGCACACGTGCGACGTCGGCCGTGACGGCCGTCCGCGTAAGGTGCCGCAGCTGCGCGAGCGGTCCGGACTCCACCACGCGGCCCGCGCGGATGATGCTGACCCTGTCCGAGAGAGCCTCGGCCTCACTGAGGATGTGGCTGCTCAGCAGCACTGTGCGGCCATCTGCGCGCAGCTCACGGACGCATCCGCGGAAGGCATCCTCCATCAACGGGTCCAGTCCGCTGGTGGGCTCGTCCAGGAGGAACAGCTCTGCGTCCGTTGCCAGGGCCGCGACAAGGGCAACCTTTTGCCGGTTGCCCTTGGAGTAGGTGCGCGACTTTTTCGTGGGGTCAAGGTCGAAAGTCTGCAGCAGCAGGTCCCGCCGGGCGCGGTCCTGTCCGCCCTGTAGCCGTCCCAGCAGGTCGATCACCTCGCCGCCGGTCAGGTTCGGCCAGAGTGCAACGTCCCCGGGCACGTACGCCAGCCTGCGGTGCAGCGTGGCAACATCGCGCCAGGGATCGAGGCCAAGCACGCGGATCGATCCGGAGTTGGCACGCAGCATGCCCAGCAGCAGCCGCAATGTGGTGGACTTGCCGGACCCGTTGGGACCCAGGAAGCCGTGCACCTCGCCCTCCGCCACACTGAAATCGAGGCCATCGAGGGCAGTGACGCTCCCGAAGCGCTTCACGACGCCGGTCATTTCCACCACGCTGTTCATAATCAATAAGGTACGCCCGGTTGCCGGTCCTGACTCGGGCGGAAAGTCCCGTCCCTGCGGGGCAGCCGATACCGGGCTCGTCTGCGGCTGTGGTTGAGTGGATCCATGCCAATCACCTGGTCCGGCCGGGCCACCCAGACCGTGTCAGCGGCTGCCATGAGCGCCCTTTTGCTGACCAGCGCCATGAAACACTTCCGCGAACCGGCTTTCTTCCATCAGGTGGTGCCGGACTTCCTCTGCCGTGACGATTCCGGCGACCGGCCCAACGGTCCGTTTGCCGTGATGACCCGCGACGAGTGGGTTGCGCTGAGCGGCCTCGCCGAGGCGGGCGCCGCCGTCGGACTCCTTATCCCGGCCACGCGCAAAGCTGCCGCCACCGGCGTCACCGCCATGTTGGCCGTGTTCCTGGCCGGCCATGCGGACGCCCTGCGGCGCGCCTACAGTCCGGCCGGAACGCCCGCCCAGCGCAAATCGCACACCGTCCGGCTGCCGTTGCAGGTGCCCCTCATCTTCTGGGCCTGGAGCCTGCGGAAACCGGGACTGCGGCGGTGAAACTCCTCCAGTCCCCGGCCGTGCGCGTGGGCCTTTCCATCAGCATTGCCACCGGCCTTTACGGCATTTCCTTTGGCGCCCTGTCCGTCACCTCCGGGCTGGACTTCTGGCAGACCATGGCGCTGAGCCTGCTCCTCTTCAGCGGCGGTTCGCAGTTCGCGTTTATCGGCGTGGTGGCCGGCGGCGGCTCGGGGGTCGCCGCGATGGGCGCGGCCACGCTCCTGGGCATGCGCAACGGCATCTACGGCATGCAGCTCAACGCGCTGCTGCAGCCGCGGGGGTGGCGCAAGTTCGCCGCCGCCCACGTCACCATCGACGAATCAACGGCCACCAGCACCGGACAGACGGATCCCGCCGAACAGAGGCGGGGCTTCTGGACGGCGGGGATCGGGATCTTCTTGCTCTGGAACGTGTTCACCGCAGTGGGGGCCCTGGCGGGCAGCGCCCTGGGGGATCCCAAACAGTGGGGACTCGACGGCGCCGCGGTGGCAGCATTCCTGGGGCTGCTGTGGCCGAGGCTCAAAGGCCGCGAGCCCGTGGCCATCGCCATCGTCTGTGCCCTGGCCACCGTCCTGGCCGTCCCGTTCGTTCCCGCAGGCGTTTCCATCCTGATCGCCGCGGTGGTGGCGGCCACCATTGGCTGGTTCAGCCGCGGGCGCAGTGACGAAGGGCTGGAGCCGGATGTGGACCCCTACGCGGAGCATCAGCACCACCATCACCCGCGGCAGGGGGAGGCCGGCGAATGAACCTTTGGATGTGGCTGTTGCTCGCCTGCCTGCTTGGCTACGGCTGGAAGCTGTTGGGCTACCTCGTGCCGGCCAGCCTGCTGCGCAACCCGCGGATGTCCCGGGTCGCGGGCACCATGACCATCGGCCTGCTTGCCTCCCTCACCATTGTGAATGCCATCGCGTCCGGCCAGGCGCTCGCGTTCGACGCCCGGCTGGGCGCCCTCGCCGCGGCCGGAATCGCGCTTTGGCTCCGGGCGCCCTTCCTCGTGGTGGTCCTGGCCGGGGCAGGAACTGCGGCCGGTCTGCGGCTGCTCGGCTGGAGCTGAGCCCGGCACGGATGGTCATTAGGCCCTGTTGGCCCGGGCCCTACTGTGGGATTATTCGAACATGAGCGAACAACAAGCGCCCGATATTTCTGTTGCCGGAAAAGACCAGCAGCCAAAGACCTATGTCCCCTCGGTGCCGACAGGATCCGAAGCCACCCGTGAAATGCGTGAGGTATCCCGCCGCCGCCGGGATGCTGAAGAAAAGCTCCAGCAGCACCTCCAGGAAGCCGACCAGTTGCACGAGTCCCACGTGCAGGCCCATCTCAAGGAAACGCAAGAGCGGGACGCCGCCACCGCTGAGTTGCCACGAGTGGCAGAATCTCCAGAACCTTCTGCGACGGAGGAAGAACGGCAGAAGCCCGCAGAGTAGCAAACCGGCACTTCCTGGCGAACCAACAGCAGCAGTCCATCGGCCTGTGGGGAGGCTTCATTGATTCGTGATTCCAGTCCTCCTGCGACTTCCAGGCCCTCGGGGCGATCTGCAGGTGCGCGATCGTGAGCGGCGTCAGGCTGGGCCGGTACCTCGCGGAACGGCTCCAGGATCTGGTCCTTGAGAACTCTGACGTGCAGGATTTCCTCCGGGAGCTGGCCGTTTTCTCCGCCGGATTCATCGGCAAGGCCACCGGCCAGCACATGCTCTGCACCGTAACCCTGGTGCGGGAACGGCGGCCCATGGCGGGCGCCGAGAGCTGCCCGGAAGGAGAGCCCCTGGCGAAAATCCAGCGGTCTGCCGGCCAGAGCCCATCCCTGGCGGCCCTTGAATCCGGAGTAGCCGTCTCCGTACCTGATACCCGGAGCGACACCCGGTGGCCGCGGTACAGCCGGGCCGCGACACGGGCAGGACGCCACAGCATCCTGGCCGTTCCGCTTGTCCTGGACACGGGCGCGGGCGCCTCGGTGACCTTTCTTGCCGCGGAGCCGGAGGTCTTCGAAGGGCAGGCAAGGATGATTTGCGAGGCGTTTGCCGGCCGCGCCGGCAAGGCGGCCCGGCAGGCCGTCCGGCTCAGCGCATCCCGGGATCTTAACGACGACCTTCGGGAGGCCATGAAATCCCGGACCAGCATCAATCTTGCTTCCGGGATCCTGATGGGCCAGAGCCGCTGCTCGCAGGAGGAAGCGTTCGCCATTCTGAGTAAGGTCTCCAGCAACCGCAACGTGAAGGTCCGAGCCGTGGCCGAGGAACTGCTGCGGAACTTCGACAAGGGCGCGGGCTCCACACACTTCGATGGCTAACGCCGGACACCGCTCCGGCCGGGCTCCACACATCTCGGCCACGGCCACGGCTGTGCCTGCGACCTGCTTTTGACGGGTTTATCCTCCTGATGGAGTCGCGCCGGGCCAAGAGGTCGCTGCGGGACATTTCTGCCGAGCTGGTGTCCTCCACCCAGCTGTCCCGGTGAGCGGGGTGCGACTTGGCCCTCGGCGAAGACGAAGGTGAGCAACGGCGACGTTAGCACGAGATCCACGCGCCCGATGGCCGGGCGCCGTACAGCCGCGGGTCCGAGGACGCCGGCCGCCGGCACGATGAAACGGACCGGCCCCAGGATGAATCAGGGCAGGAAGACTGAATCGAAGGCAGTGCCCGGCAGCGGGGACTGGGGAGGCAGCGGACGGTTTGGCCGCTCGAAGCGGATGGCGTCCTCGACCAGCGCCACCGGCCTGCGCCAGGCGTCGGATCCCGGCTCCATGGTGTCCACGACGCCGATCAGCATGGCCAGAAGCCGGATCACGTCGGTCATGGAGATGTCCGGGCGCAGCGTCCCCTGGCCCTGCCCGCGGCCCAGCAGCACAGCCACCGATTCAAAGAGGCTGCCCGTGATTCCCGTCAGCAGGCCGCGGCGGCCTGCCACGGCGCCGAGCAGGTTGGCGTCCTCACTCGCCGCCGCCATCAGGGCATCAATGACCCGGAAGAGCCCGGCCGCAGCGTCGGGACTTGCCAGCGCCTGGTCAATGACCGGGTCCACCATCAGGCGGAGTTGGCGGTTAAGCGCCGCGAGAACCAGCTGTTCCTTGTCCGCGAAGTTCCGGAAAAGTGTTGCGGGCCCGACGCCGGCAGTCACTGCGATGGTCTGCAGCGGCACTTCCGGCCCATACTCACGGAAGCATTTGCGGGCGGCGGTAATGATCTTGTCCACATTGCGCGCAGCGTCCGCACGGAGGGGCTTGCGTTCTACTGCGAGGTTCATTTTTCAAGGTTAGCAACGCCGCGGCCGAGCGCCGGGGTTACTGCTTGGTAGCAGCCAATGTCCCGTTATATGACGCATTCCGCTGTGGCAGACTGGGTGAATGTTGCTCGCATTTTCTGTCGCACCCTCAGGCCAGCCAGCCCATTTGACCGGCGAATCGGCCGCTCCCGGGGGCGGGGCGTCCCCTGACGCTTCAGTGCACGACGCCGTCGCTGCCGCAGTGAAAATTGTCCGTGACTCCGGCCTGCCCAACCACACGGACTCCATGTTCACCACCATCGAGGGTGAATGGGACGAGGTGTTTGCAGTGGTCAAACAGGCCACCGAGGCAGTGGGGCGCTTCGGCAGCCGCGTGTCGCTTGTGATCAAGGCGGACATACGCCCCGGATACTCCGGCGAGCTGACCGGCAAAGTGGACCGGCTGGAAAACGCCATCGCCGACGCCGGCTAGGTACTGCACCCGCGATACTTCCTGTGACGCTTCCCAGGGGGGAGCGGCAACTGCAAGACTGGCCCCATGATTGAGCACAAGCCCGAACCCCGGTGGGTGGCCGTCGAGGAATTCCTTTCCGACGTCGTGGTCCGCCCCGGCAGCCCGCTCAAGCGGGCCGTAACCTCCGCCGTCGAGGCCGGGATGCCGCCCATCGAAGTGGCGCCCAACGCCGGGAAGCTGCTCAAGCTGCTGGTGCAGCTTTCAGGGGCCCGGCGGGTGCTGGAAATCGGCACGCTGGCAGGCTTCAGCACCATCTGGATGGCCCAGGGACTGCCCGACGACGGCGAACTCGTCACGTGCGAATATCTCGCCAAACATGCGGAAGTGGCACGCGCCAACGTGGACGCCGCCGGCGTGGGGCACAAGGTGGACATCCGGGTGGGTGCAGCGCTCGACACGCTCCCCGCGCTGCAGGAGGCCGACGGCGCACCCTTCGATTTCGTGTTCATCGACGCGGACAAGGAAAACAACCCGCAGTACCTCGAATGGGCCATCCGGCTGGGCCGGCCGGGCACGGCCATCGTGATGGACAACGTGGTGTGGGAGGGTGCGCTGCTCGATCCCGGCATGGATGAAGTCAACGCGCCCGGCATCATCAGCGCCCTGCAAATGATGGGGGACGACCCGCGCCTGGACGGAACGGTCATGCAGACGGTCGGGTCCAAGGGCTGGGACGGCTTCGCGCTGGCTGTGGTGCGCTGACGCGAGCCGCCAGCTTGCGGCGGAAGCTCGCCGGACGCACGCGGCAGGCCCGGAGGTGCCGGCGTGGCGAAAATGCTAAGTATGCTTAGAATGAATTAACGCCGGACGGCCCCGTCCCGCTCGCCTGCACTGGAGGAAGTAATGAAAGCTTCACCGACCCTTGCCAGCAATCTCCAGATGGTCCTCACGGACATGATTGAACTGCACGTCCAGGGCAAGCAGGCGCACTGGAACATCGTGGGCACCAACTTCCGCGACCTCCACCTGCAGCTGGACGAAATTGTCACCAGCGTGCGGCTGTTCGCGGACGAGACGGCCGAGCGCATGCGCGCCCTGCACGCGCTCCCGGATGGCAGGAGCGCCACGGTGTCCTCGGACACCAGGCTGGAGCAGTTCCCGGAAGGACTCACCTCCACCAGGGACGCCGTCAAACTGATCACTGCACGTCTGGAGCGCACTGTGAAGACCATGCGCGATGTCCACAACGAGGTGGACGAAGAGGACCCCACCAGCGCTGACCTGCTCCACGCCGGAATTTCCCGTCTGGAACAGCTCGCCTGGATGGTGAACGCCGAAACCATGACCGCGTCGGCCTCTGTCACCGCGCCGGATCACGGCTGAGGGACAGGGCGCCAGGCGGAATGCAGCCCCCATCCGGACCGCAGCCGGTGCGGATCAGTTCCGCCCCCGGCCGGCTTGAAGCGACGGTCCCGCTGCTCGAATCGGTGCGGGACGCCGTGGGAGATGTTCCGGCGCTTCTGGCGCTGGCCCGGAGTGTCGGGCGGACAGCTCCGCGGCCGGGCGACGGCGACACCGCACACCTGTGGGAACTGCTGGCTTCCGTTACAGCCGTGGACGTGGCTGCCGGGCGGGTGCTCGAACCGCACCTTGACGCCGTCGCCATCCTCGCGCAGGCGGGTGCCATCGCCCGCGAAGGCAGTGGAACGGCCAGGGCGGCGACCGGCGTTGTGCCTGCAGCGGTGCCTGAAGCTGCGGACGGTGCCTGGGGTGTGTTCGCCGCCGAAGGGCCCGGCCTGCGCCTTGAGGCCTCGCCGGACGGCGCCGGCGGTTACGTCCTGGACGGATCCAAGCCGTGGTGTTCGCTTGCTGCGCAACTGGACGGGGCCGTGCTCACTGCGCACCTGGCAGGGGGAAACTCCGGGGATGCGGGAACAGGCGCCCGGGCGGCCTTCGCCGTCAAGCTGCGTGACCCGGGAGTTTCCTGCGAAACGCCGCAATGGTCCAGCCGCGGCCTGCGGGAAATCCCCAGCGGGACCGTGCACTTTGAGGGTGTCCGTGCCGTGCCGGTGGGAGGTCCGGGCTGGTACTTCGAACGGCCGGGCTTCGCCTGGGGCGGCATGGGTGTGGCGGCCTGTTGGCTGGGTGGGGCCGTTGCCGTGGCACGTGATTTCGGCTCCGCACTGGCCAAGGCCGCGGAGGGCGGGCGCGAACCGGATCAGGTTGCACTGGCCCACCTTGGCGAAACGGACCGTATCATCGCCGCCCTGACCGGCTATCTGGCGCGGACGGCGGCACGGATCGACGCCGGGGACCTGTCCGGCTCCGGTGCGTGGAGCGAGGCGCTGCGCGTGCGCGGCGCCGTGGCCGCCGCCGTCGAACGCATCCAGGCCATGGTGGCCCAGAACCTGGGGCCGGGCCCCCTGGCCTTCAACGAACCGTACGGAAAACGGATGGCGGACCTGTCGCTTTACATCCGCCAGCACCACGCCATGCGGGACGACGCCCAGCTCGGCGCACTGACCCTGAAAGGCGACCGCTCATGGTGACCTTCTCGCACGCGGATACCGGCACTGCCGAGAGCGAATGGGAGGCCAGCGGGCTGTCCGTCCTCCCGGAGCTTCCGCTCGGTGCAGGAGAACTCGCCTCCATGACCTTCGTTGTGCTGGCGGCACACCCCGATGATGAAACTTTGGGTGCCGGAGGATTGCTGTCCCGGCTGCACGCCGCTGGCGCCGGCGTTGAGGTGTTGCTGTGCACTGCCGGGGAGGCGTCGCATCCGGAGTCGCGGACCACGACGCCGGAACAGCTCGCGGCTGTGCGGCTCGGCGAATTCGGGGCCGCCGTCACCGCGCTGGCGCCCGGTTCCCCGTGGCGGTTCCTGCAGCTTCCGGACGGCCAGCTTGCCGCAGGAAGTGACCGCATCGCTGCCGCGGTGCGGGAGTCGATTGCAGCGTCCGGCCGTCCGGCGAACCACGTGGTCATCGTGGCGCCGTACCGCTCCGACGGGCACACGGACCACGACGTGCTGGGTTCAGTGGCGGCCGAGGTTGCCGCAGCCGGCGGCCACGGGCTGCTCGAATACCCCGTCTGGTACTGGCTGTGGGCCGTGCCTGCGGACACCGCGTGGCGGTCGTGGGTCCGCGTGCCGCTGGCGCCGAAGGAGCAGCGCGCCAAGGCTTTGGCCATGCAGGCGCACGCCTCGCAGACGGAGCCGCTGTCCGCGCAGCCCGGCGACGAGGTGCTGCTGGCCGGGAGCTTCCTCGACCACTTTTCCCGGTCCTGGGAAACGTTCGCATGGCACGCGCCCGCCGGCGGGACCAACGGCGCCGGTGATGCAGAGCGGATCTTCGACGCCGTGCACAGCCGGAGCGATGACCCGTGGGGCTATGCCACGAGCTGGTACGAACAGCGCAAGCGGGCGCTGACACTCGCCATCCTGCCGGCGGAGGACTACGGCTCCGGGCTGGAGGTGGGCTGTTCGATCGGGACGCTTAGCGTGGAACTCGCCCCGCGGTGCAGGCAATTCCTGGCAGTCGATGCCAGCAGCGCCGCGCTGGTCCAGGCAGCGGAACGGCTGACCGGCCACGCCTCCGCACAGACGCAGCGCCTCACGGTTCCGCACGAGTGGCCCGAAGGCACCTTCGACCTGGTCGCAGTCTCCGAAATGGGGTACTACCTGACTCCTGGCGAACTGGCCGAGCTGTTCACACGGGTGGAGGCCTCCATGAACCCCGGCGGAACGCTGGTCCTCTGCCACTGGCGGCACCCGGTGGAAGGCTGGGAGCTCGACGGGGACGCGGTCCATGAACTGGCCCGCCGGCAGCTCCGCTGGCCCACAGCGGCCCTCCACCTTGAGAAGGACTTCGTCCTGGAGGTCTTTGTCGCCCCGCCCGGAATCCAGCAGTGAGATGACCGGCGAAATGACGGAACGGGCAGTCGACTGTCCTGCCGAGGAGGCCCTGGCCGGGCAGCGTATCGACCGCGTAGCGGTAGTGATGCCGGCCCACAACGAGGACCAGCACCTCCACCGCGCGCTGGCCGCCCTTCGTGCGGCCGCCGACTCATTGCACGCCAAGAGGCCTGACCTGACCACCACCATAACGGTGGTGCTGGACAGCTGCACCGACCAATCGGAAGGAATCGCGGCCCGGTACGTGTCCGCCGACCCGCGCTTTT
Organism: Arthrobacter sp. 24S4-2; assembly: GCF_005280255.1. Classification (NCBI taxonomy): domain Bacteria; kingdom Bacillati; phylum Actinomycetota; class Actinomycetes; order Micrococcales; family Micrococcaceae; genus Arthrobacter; species Arthrobacter sp. 24S4-2. The sequence continues at coordinate 368,511 of NZ_CP040018.1, forward strand.
CGGCGATGAACGTCCGGCTGCGCAGCATCGGCCCCAGCCGGGCGGCGGGGGTCAGGGCCGCGCTGACTGCTTCCAACGCCGCTTCCAACCTCAACGCCGGCAGCATCTGGTTGGCCAATACCGATGCCGACTCCGCCGTTCCAGAGCACTGGCTGGTGCGCCAGGTTGAACTGGCCGACGCAGGCGCCGACGTCATCCTGGGGTCCGTGGAACCGGACCCGGCCGGAATGGACCCGCTGATCCTGCGCCGCTGGCTGGCACGGCACCACTTCCGGGAGGACCACCCCCACATCTACGGCGCGAACTTCGGCGTCCGCGCCGCTGCTTACCTTGCGTCCGGCGGGTTTCCCCGTATGCGCGTCCACGAGGACCGGATCCTAGTGGAGAACCTGCGCCGGCACGCCTACACGGTACTGGCCACCGATTCCATCCGGGTGCTGACCTCGGGCCGCACGCATGCTCGCGCTCCGCAGGGGTTCGGTGCCTACCTCCGGGCGCTGGCGCTGGACCTCCCGGTGCTGGACTTGCCCGAATTGGACCAGGGCAGTGGTGACCTTTGACCCTAGGAGCCTGAACTCCTAGACCGCATCCTCGATCCATGGGATTCCCACCCAGTGCCGTAGTTTCGTGTGTCCGGCGCTGCCAGTGAACAACGGGCTGCAGCCGTGATCCCTGGCGCTGGCTCCCTGCCGGAGACGGCCGGCCTCAGCTCCGAGGAGGCTGCCCTGCGGCTGCGGAAGGTCGGGCCGAACCGGCTGCCGGAGGGTCGCACGGTCCCGCGCTGGCGCAAACTTCTGGCCGAGCTGACCCACTTCTTCGCCATCATGCTTTGGGTCGCGGCCGGGCTCGCCTACGTGGCCGGCATGCCGCAACTGGCTGTGGCAATCGTCGTGGTGATCCTGGTCAACGGCCTGTTCGCCTATATCCAGCAGGAGCGTGCACAACGGGCTGCCTCCAAGCTTCGCGAGCTGCTCCCGGCCATGGTCTCAGTCCGCCGCGACAGGCGCATTGTGAAAGTCCACACCACTGAGCTCGTGCCCGACGATGTGGTGGTTCTGGTTGCCGGCGACCGGGTCCCGGCGGATCTCCGTCTGGTGCTTGCCTCCGGTTGCTCGGTGGACGAGTCGATGCTCACCGGCGAAAGCGAAGCCGTAGCCAAGGCCCCGGGAGACGCTGTGCTCGGCGGGACTTTCCTGGTCAACGGCGAGGCAGAGGGGACCGTCGCGGTCACCGGCGGCGGCACCCGTCTCGCCGAAATCGCCGCCCTGACCGGCAGGGTTGAGGCGCCGCCAACCCCGCTGGCGCGGGAACTGCAACGCATTGTCCGTGTTGTCGCGGCCGTGGCGCTGGGGATCGGCGGACTGTTCTTTGTGCTCTCGCTGCTGGTGGGTATTTCCTGGCGCGACGCGTTCCTCTTCGCGATCGGGGTGGCCGTGGCACTCGTGCCCGAAGGCCTGCTTCCCACGGTCACGCTTTCCCTGGCCGTCGGGGCGCAGCGGATGGCACTACGCAACGCATTGGTCCGGAACCTGGAAGCGGTGGAAACACTCGGCTCCACGACCTTCATTTGCACGGACAAGACCGGCACGCTCACCCAGAACCGGATGAACGCCGTCGAGGTCTGGACCCCGGCCGGGGTGCTCAGCATCATCGGGGCGGGCTACGGGCCAGAGGCTGAGATCACCGGGACGGGAGCCGGGGAGGCCCGGCACCTCAGCACCGCTGCGCTGGCCGCGTCCGCGGGGCGCGCGGTGCTCCACGAGGGACAGTGGATTGCCGAGGGCGACCCGATGGAGGCTGCCATTGATGCGCTCGCCGCCCGGCTGGCAGGCCCCGGGCAGCCACCCGAGGATCCCGAGGTGTCGCACCGCTTCGCCTTCGATCCCCGGCGGTTGCGGGAGTCGGCGATCGTCGGCACCACGCTCTTCGTCAAGGGTGCGCCGGAGTCCGTGATTCCGCTGTGTGGCGGGGACGCCGCGGACCGGGCCCTGCACATGGTGGACCAGATGGCCTCCCACGGCCTGCGGGTACTGGCCGTGGCCGAGCGGCCCCTGCCCGGCCTGCCCGGGGCCAGCTTCAGGCTGGAGGAGGTGGAGCGTGAACTGACGCTGCTGGGGCTGATCGGCCTGCATGATCCGCCGCGGGCCGAGGTACGCCTGGCGCTTGAGGCCGCCCGCGAGGCGGGAATCAAGGTAGCCATGGTCACCGGCGACCATGCCTTCACAGCGGCCGCCATCGCCCGGGAAACCGGGCTGATCGGTTCACCCGAGCTGGTGCTGGAGGGACACACCCTGCCGGAGGACGACGCCGTCCTGACCGCCCTGCTGGACCGCGACGGCGTGGTGGTCAGCCGGGTCACGCCTGAACAGAAACTTCGGGTGGCCCGCCTGCTCCAGCGCAGGGGCCACGTGGTGGCGATGACCGGCGACGGCGTCAACGACGGCCCGGCCCTCCAGCAGGCCGATATCGGCGTGGCCATGGGGCTGAGCGGAACGGACGTGGCCCGCGAGGCAGCGGACCTGGTGCTCCTGGATGACGACTTCGCCACCATCATCGCCGCAGTGGAGCAGGGCCGCGCCACGTACGCGAATATCCGCCGCTTCCTGACCTACCACCTGACGGACAACGTCGCCGAGCTCACGCCGTTCGTGATCTGGGCCCTCTCCGGCGGCCGCTTCCCGCTGGCCCTGAGCGTGCTGCAGATCCTCGCCCTCGACATCGGCACCGACCTCCTCCCGGCGCTGGCCCTGGGCAGCGAAGCTCCCAGCAAGGGCACGCTCAAACGGCCGCCGGAGCGGAGGCACCTGATGGACCGTGCCTTGATGTTCCGGGTGTTCGGGCTGCTGGGTCCGGTCGAAGCCGTCTTCGAAATGACCGCCTACACTGCTGTACTCCTGGGTGCGGGCTGGCGCCCGGGCGCGGCGCTTCCGGTAGCGGACGTCCTGATGGCGGCGTCCGGAGCGGCCTTCACCACGGTGGTCCTGGGGCAGCTGGCCAACGCCTTCGCGTGCCGCAGCGCTTCCGTACCGCCGTGGCGGCTCGGCTGGTTCAGTAACCGGCTGCTGCTCTGGGCGGTGCTGGCCGAGCTGGGGCTGCTGGCAGTGTTCCTGTTCCTCGGGCCGCTGGCCACCCTGCTGGGCCACGCCCCGCCGTCGCCCGGGGGCCTGGCCGTGGCGCTCGCCGCCATGCCCGCCGTCATCGTCGCGGACTGGCTCTACAAGGTGGTCCGCCACCGCAGATGGGGCACTGCCGCTCCGGCGCTGCTTTTGGCGCCGCCGGGCGCAACGCTTATGGTGCCGCCAGCCGCAACGCCATCCGCACAGAAACAGGTGAGGTCCAAAGCCTCTGACCCGCCGAGGCCCGGCAAACGAGGATCAATCCATGGAGGAGCAAGCGGCGGGAGCAGTCATGACTGAAAACCACGTGGTGTGGTTCGACGAGATCGGAATGGAGAATGTGCCCCAGGTGGGCGGCAAGAACGCGTCGTTGGGGGAGATGACGCGCTCGCTCAAGTCCGGCGGAGTGCGCGTGCCGGACGGCTTCGCCACCACGGCGTCCGCCTACCGCACGTTCATCAAAGCCAACGGCATCGACGCCGCCATGCGCGCCCGGATCGCGGAGTACCGGGCCGGCGAGATGTCGCTGCGGTCCACGGGCGAGGCCATCCGGGAGGTGTTCCTGGACAGCGAATTCCCGGAAGACATCGCCGAGTCCATCCGCAGCCACTACCGGACCCTTGCCGAACGGGCGGGACTGGACCGGCTGTCCGTTGCAGTCCGCAGCAGCGCCACTGCGGAGGACCTTCCGGATGCCAGCTTCGCCGGGCAGCAGGAGACGTTCCTGAACATTTCCGGCGAACGCGAGCTCCTGGACGCCTGCAGGCGCTGCTACGCATCGCTTTTCACGGACCGGGCCATCAGCTACCGGGAGGTGAAGGGATTCGAGCACCTGGACGTGGCGCTTTCCATCGGGGTGCAGCGGATGGTGAGGTCCGACGTCGGCGCGTCCGGTGTGATGTTTTCCATCGACACCGACTCGGGCTTCCCCCGCGCGGCAGTGATCAGCGCAGCCTGGGGCCTGGGTGAAACGGTGGTCCAGGGCAGCATCAACCCGGACAAATACCTGGTGTTCAAGCCGCTGCTGGCGGACAAGGGCCTCGCTCCGATCATCGAGAAGACCCTCGGCTCCAAGGCCCGGAAGATGGTCTACAGCCGGGGCGGCCATGCGCGCACCCGGACGGTGGAAACGTCGGCGGAGGAGCGGGGCTCGTTCGTGCTGGACGACGCCGAGATCCTGGACCTGGCGCGCTGGGCGGTGACGGTGGAGGAGCACTATGGCCGCCCCATGGACATGGAGTGGGCCCGCGACGGCGCCACCGGGGAGCTGTTCATGGTGCAGGCGCGGCCCGAAACCGTCCAGGCGCTCAAGAGCGGGACGCGCTTCACCATCCACCACCTCCGCGGCACGGGTAAAGTCCTGGCGTCCGGCGCGGCGATCGGGGATTCCATCGCGCAGGGCACGGCGTGCGTCATCCGGGACACCCGGGACATCGACACCTTCCGCGACGGTGCCATCCTGGTCACCGAAATGACGGATCCGGACTGGGTGCCGGTCATGAAACGGGCCTCTGGGATCGTCACGGACCACGGCGGGACCACCAGCCACGCGGCCATCGTGAGCCGGGAACTGGGCGTTCCCGCCGTCGTCGGCACCGGGAACGGAACCAGCGTCCTGGGCGAAGGCCAGGCCGTGACGCTGAGCTGCGCGGAAGGGGACCTCGGCAAGGTCTACGACGGCACGGTTCCGTTCGACACCGAGGATGTGGATCTCGGCGCCCTGCCCGCCACCCGTACTGCCATGATGGTGAACATCGCCAGCCCGGGAGCCGCGTTCCAGTGGTGGCGGCTGCCCGCAGCCGGGGTGGGCCTGGCCCGGATGGAATTCATCATCAGCAACCTGATCCGGGTCCATCCGATGGCGCTGGTTCATCCGGAGCGGGTCACGGACGCGGACGAGGCCCGGCAGATCAAGGAGCTGACCAGCGGCTACGCGGACCCCCGGGAGTACTTCGTGCAGGCGCTGGCTTTGGGTATCGCCAAGATAGCCGCGCCGTACCATCCGCACCCTGTGATCGTCAGGCTCAGCGATTTCAAGACCAACGAGTACGCCCACCTGATTGGCGGGGGCTCCTTCGAACAGCCTGAAGAGAATCCCATGCTGGGCTTCCGGGGCGCATCCAGGTACTACGACGACCGCTACCGGGAGGGTTTCGCGCTGGAGTGTGCCGCACTCAAACGGGTGCGGGAAACCATCGGCTTCAGCAACGTCATAGTGATGATCCCGTTCTGCCGCACTCCTGTCGAAGCGGACCGCGTGCTGGCGGTCATGGCTGAGAACGGCCTGGTGCGCGGCGAAAACGGCCTGCAGGTTTACATGATGTGCGAGATCCCCTCAAATGTGGTCCTGGCCGAGAAGTTCGCCCCCAAGTTCGACGGCTTCTCCATCGGATCCAACGACCTCACGCAGCTGGTCCTGGGCGTGGACCGGGATTCCGAGCAGCTGGCCGCCCTGTTCGATGAACGCGACGGTGCGGTCACGGCGATGATCAGCGAAGCCATCCGCAAGGCGCACGCCGCGGGAATCAAGATTGGAATCTGCGGCCAGGGGCCGAGCAACCATCCGGACTTTGCGGCCTTCCTGGTGGGCGAAGGCATTGATTCCATCTCGCTGAACCCGGACAGCTACCTCAAAACGGTGCGGGTGATCGCGGACGTGGAGGGCTCCGCCTGACCCTTGGGCGGGGCCGCATGCCGGCCAGGGCTTAGGGCGCGCAGCGCATTGAGGATGGTGGCCAGGTCCACCAGCTCCTGCGAGAGGGCGCCGGCGATGGCGGGAACGTAGCCTGCTGCCGCCGCCACCATGAGCCCCACGCTCAGGACGATGCCGATCCAAATGCTTTGCATCGCCACCCGGACAGTTCGCTGCCCAATCCGCACCGCTTGCGCGGCCTTGGACAGATCGTCAAGGATGATCACGACGTCGGCAGACTCGCCCGCCGCGGTGGAACCGCGCGCACCCATGGCGATCCCGACGTCGGCCACCGCCAGGACGGGGGCGTCGTTGACGCCGTCGCCCACCATCATCACGGGACGGAGGTTCAGGGACTTTACCGCTTCCACCTTGTCCGCCGGCAGGCACTCGGCGCGGACGTCCGTGAGCCCCACTTCGGCCGCGATGTGCCTGGCCGTGGCCAGGGCGTCCCCGGTCAGCATCACCGTTTCGGTAACACCCAGACTTGAGAGCTCTGCCAGCGTCCGGCGGGCCTCGGCGCGCAGGGGGTCGCTCATGACCAAGGCCCCGACGTACACACCGGCAACTCCCACGTAAATGGCCAGCTGGCCGCTCTGCAGCTCCGTTTCCGCCACGCCCGGCGCATATTCGGCCACGAAGGAGGGCTTGCCCACCACCACTTCCCGCCCGTCGAACACGGCGCGCACCCCGTGAGTGGCATGTTCCAGCGCCTCGCTGGCCGTCTCGAAGCGGAGGTCGCGGGAAGTGGCCGCCTCCATTACGGAGGCGGCCAGGACGTGGGAGGAGTACTGCTCCGCGGAGCCCGCCAGCCGGAGCAGTTCGTCCTGGTCCATGGAGTCGGCCGTCACGACGGCCACCAGCGAGGGCCGGCCGTAGGTGAGCGTCCCCGTCTTGTCGAAGGCTGCTGTGCGCACTTTGCCTAGCTGTTCCAGGACCCCCGCGTATTTAACGATGATGCCGGACTTGGCCGCCTGGCTCATCCCGCCCAGGAACGCCACCGGCGCGGCGATGAGCAGCGGGCAGGGGGTGGCCACCACCAGCACTTCGGCGAAACGGGTGGGACTGCCGCTGACGATCCAGGCGATGGCGCCCAGCGCGTAGGCGAACGCGGTGAAGGGGATGGCGTAGCGGTCGGCCAGGCGCACCATGGGGGCCCGGCTTTCCGAAGCCTCCTTCACGAGCGCCACGATCCGGCTGTACTGGGAGTCCTCCATCACGGCCGTGACGCGCATGCGGACGGCTGCCTCGCCGTTGACGGAGCCGCTCATCATGCCCTCGCCCGCGGAGCGCTCCACGGGCAGGCTCTCGCCCGTGAGGGAGGATTCATCGAAGGTGCCGGCGTCGGAGAGCAGCACGCCGTCCAGCGGCACCACCTCGCCCGGTTTGACCAGCAGGATGTCGCCCACACGGACGTCCGTGGCCGCAACGTCTTCGTGGGCACCGTTGTCCCCGGTGCCGTTCGGGACGGCATTTGTGGCGGTGCCGTTTCCGGCAGTGCCGGTTCGCTCCCGGTGGGCGGTCTGCGGCACGCGCTCCAGCAGGGCGCTGAGTTCGCCCTTCGCCCGGCCGGCCGCGTAGTCCTCCAGCGCGGTGCCGCCGGCCAGCATGAGCACGATAATCATGGACGCAATAAACTCGCCCACCAGCACCGTGCTGACAATCGCCGTCACGGCCAGGATGTCGATGCCCCAGTGCCCGCTGCGCAGCCTTCGAACCATGCCGACGGACAGGTACGCCGCCACGGCGAGGGCGTAGCCGCTCGCCGCAAGCTGGGCGATCGCCGGCTGGCCGGACATGAGCAGAACGGCGACAGCAAGCAACGCCAGTACCGTGCCCGCAACGAGCGGATACCGGAGAAAGAGTTTCACAGGTAAATCCCGCCTTTGTCTGGATAGCTGGCACGCCAAGGCACGCCAAGGCACACCTGGCCCGAGGGTAGACCTATGAGTAACACTCCATTGAACCCGGGCTGCGGAGCTAGGGGAATAGGTCCCTGATGTGCCCGGGGAGCGGTCGCGGACGGGGGAGCGGGGCCGCCGGGCCTTTCAGCCCTAGCAGGGTCCGTGCCGCGGCTGTCATGGTTAAAGGGTGTCCAACATGGCCGGCGAGCCGGCCGCTGACCCACGCAAACGCCGCCGGCTGATGGCGGTAGCCCTCGTGGCGGTGGCCGCCGTCGCCGCGGTGGTGCTAGCCGTGATCTTGGCCGGTGCGCCGTGGGCGGGCCCGCAGACTGCCCAGCCGACTGAAAGCCAGGCGTCCTCCACTTCGCCGCCTTCGGCTTCGCCAGTTCCGACACCGTCGGAAAGTCAGCCGACCGAGCCCCAGCCGACAGAGTCCGGGCCTTCGGCCCTTGAAACTCCGGGCGAATCCACCGCCCCGGCTCCTGTCGCGCCCGGCCCCACACCGCCGCCGGAAACGCTGCCCGCTCCGCAGGACCCCCCGCCGGCTGCCCCGTTTCCACTTGGCCTGGCCGGCAAGGACGTGGAGGTGGTTCCCGGTGCCGGCAAGTCCGTTGCCTTGACGTTCGACGCCGGCGCCAACTCGGCGGCCCTCCCCTCGATCCTGCAGACCCTCGCGGGCGCCGGAATCCGCGGGACGTTCTTCCTCACCGGCTCATGGGCCGCGGCCAATCCTGCCGGGGTGGCTGCCATCGTGGCCGGCGGACACCGCGTGGGCAACCACTCCCAGAACCACCCGGATTTCACCGGACTGCCGGACGCCGGGATCGGGGACCAGGTCCGCGGGGCGGAGCAGGCAATCATGGCCGCCGGAGCCGATCCCCGTCCGCTGTTCCGGTTCCCCTTCGGTGCCCGCGACGCACGCACCATCGCCGCCGTGAACGGCCTCGGTTATGTGCCGGTGCGCTGGTCCGTGGACACGCTCGGCTGGAAGGGAACCAGCGGCGGCGTCACCGCGCAGCAAGTGGCGGACCGTGCACTGTCCGCCCTGCAGCCCGGCGAAATCGTGCTGATGCACATCGGCTCCAATCCGGACGACGGCTCAACCCTGGACGCTGACGCCCTGCCACAGATGATCGAGAGGATGCGCCAGGCCGGCTACGGCTTCGTCACGCTGGACAGCTTGGTCGCCGAATAAGTTGCAGGATAGCCAGCAGGACAACAGCCCGATAACCCGCCGCAAGACGGGTCCAATGTCACTGGGCAGGCCGGGCCAACGCTGGTAGGACTGAGCCATGACTGAGTCGCCGACCGCTGCCGCCGCGCTGGCCCCGGTTGGCGCCGTGGTTTTCGACCTTGACGGTGTGGTCACGGACACTGCGGAACTGCACGCCGCCGCATGGAAGGAACTGTTCGACGCCGTCCTCCAGGACCCCCGGATTCCGGAGTCCGCCCGGCGCGATCCCTTCACGGACGCCGACTACCTGCGCTATGTGAACGGCCGCATCAGGGAAGACGGAGTGACGGCTTTCCTGCAATCGCGCGGGGTGGCATTGCCGGCGGGCGGGCCCGCGGACGGCCCCGCGGAGTGGACCGCGGTGGGGCTGGGGGCACGTAAGAACGCGATCTTCGAGAAACTGCTGAGCCGCAGGCCTGTGCCCGTTTTCCCTGGCACGCAGGCCTTGCTCGAACGCCTCAAGGCAGGGAAGGTCCCGGTGGCCCTCGCGACTGCCAGCCGGAACGCGCACGCGGTGCTGGCAGCCGCGGGCCTCAAGGACGCCTTCGACGTCGTAGTCGACGGGAACACAGCAGCGCAGCTGGGACTCGCCGGCAAACCCGATCCGGCCTTGTTCCTCCACGCCATCAGGGAACTCGAGGTGGCGCCGGAACGGGCGGTGGTCATCGAGGATGCTGTAGCCGGAGTGGCGGCCGGCCACCGCGGCGGGTTCGGCCTGGTCGTGGGGATCGACCGGGCCGGGCAGCGGGCTGCGCTGGAAGCCGCGGGCGCCGACGTCGTGCTTGACGACGTCAGTGAACTGGACCTTGGCCTGGTCATCGCAGACCCCTGGCAGCTGGTTTATGAGGGATTCGACCCCGCCCACGAGGGCCACCGGGAGGCCCTGACCACCCTGGGTAACGGCTACATGGCCACGCGTGGGGCGGCCCCTGAACACCGCAAGGACGATGTGCACTATCCGGGAACCTACCTGGCAGGTGTCTACAACCGTCTCACCAGTGTGATCCAGGGGCAGGAGACGGAGGACGAGCACATGGTCAACATGCCGGACTGGCTGCCGCTGGACCTCTGCGTGGAGGGCGGCCGGTGGTGGTCCGAGGACGGCCTGCGGCTCTGCAGCGAGCGGCGCACACTGGACCTGAGGCGAGCCCTGCTAACGCGGGAATCGGTGCTGGAAGACGACGCCGGGCGGAAGCTTAATGTGGTCCAGCGCCGGCTGGTTTCCATGGCGGAACCGCATCTCGCTGCGCTCGAGATGACCTTGACCGCCGTCGGATGGGACGGCCAGGTGAGCATCCGCAGCGGCTGTGACACCGACATCACCAACTCGAACGTGCCGGTGGAGGCCCTCCTGTCCAACCGGCACCTAACGGATGTCACGGTCTCCGGAGCCGACGACGGGCCCGGAGCCGCTACCCAGGTGGTTCTGGTCCGGACAAGCCAGAGCAGGATCAGCATCGCACTGGCCATCCGGACCGAAGTACCCGCGAGCCTGGATCCAGCCCGGCCCGAAGAGCTTGGCGGACTGTTCGTGCACCGCTTTGACGCGGCCCTGCGGGACGGCGTACCCGCAACTGTCACCAAAACCGTGGCAGTGGTGACATCCCGCGACCATGCCATCTCTTCGCCCCGGACCGCCGCCCTCAACGTGGTGAACCGCGCCAGGGGCGGCTTCGACGTGCTGCTGGCCAGTCACGAGACGGCATGGATGGGGCTGCTCACGCCCTTCATTATCGAGTTCGACGCTTCCACCCAGGCCGAGCTGATCATGAACCTGCATGTCTTCCACCTGCTCCAGACCATTTCCGCGCACACCGCCGAGTTGGATGCCGGTGTCCCCGCCCGCGGCCTGCACGGCGAAGGCTACCGGGGCCACATCTTCTGGGATGAACTCTTCGTCCTGCCCCTCCTGACGTCCCGGCTTCCCGCCGTGACGCGGGCGCTCCTTGACTACCGGTGGCGCAGACTGGCGACTGCCCGCGATGCTGCCGGAGAGGCCGGGCTCAAGGGAGCCCTGATTCCGTGGCAAAGCGGCAGCGACGGCCGGGAGGAAACGCCTAAACTCCTGTTCAACTCCCGCTCCGGCCGCTGGATGCCGGACTACTCCCACCTGCAACGCCACTCGGGACTCACAGTGGCTTACAACGCGTGGCAATATTTCGAAGCCACCCAGGACCGGGCCTGGCTGACGCACCACGGTGCGGAGATCATTGTGGAGGTGGCGCGGTTGTTCGCGTCGATGGCCGAGCACGACCCCGCCGAGGACAGGTTCCATATCCGGGCCGTCGTAGGTCCCGACGAGTACCACACCGGCTACCCCGACAATCCCGGCGGCGGCCTGGACGACAACGCCTACACCAATGTCATGGCGGCCTGGGTATGCGACCAGGCGGTGTGGATCATGAGCTCCGTGCGTGGCTTCGACATGGACGATTTCCGGAAACGGCTGCGAGTCACGGACAGCGAAATCGACGGCTGGACGCGGCTCGCACGCAGGGTGTTTGTGCCGTTTCACGCCGACGGCATCATCAGCCAATTCGCCGGGTATGAAAAACTCCGGGAGCTGGACTGGGAGCATTACCGCCGCACGTACCGAAACGTCCAGCGCCTGGACCTCATCCTCGAAGCCGAGGGCAGCAGCACCAACCACTACCAGCTGGCCAAGCAGGCGGACGTCCTCATGCTGCTCTACGTCCTCGGCGAGGACCAGCTCATCGCCTTCCTGGACCGGCTCGGATACGCCGTGGCAGCCGGGCAGATCGCCAGGACCGTTGACTTCTATTTGGCCCGGACCGCGCACGGATCCACCTTGAGCAGGGTGGCGCACGCCTCGGTGCTCGCCCAGATCGATCCGGAACGGGCGTGGGACACGTTCCGCGAGGCCCTGGACGCCGATCTGGATGATACCCAGGGCGGCACCACCCGCGCGGGCATCCACCTGGGCGCCATGGCCGGATCCATCGACGTGGTCCAGCGCAGTTTCGCCGGCCTGCGCATCACGAGGGACGCCCTGGATTTCTCGCCCAGCCTCCCCAAGGAACTCCGCAGGGTCGCGTTCAATGTGCGGTACCGGGACCAGCTGCTGGCGGTGTCCCTGGAAGAAGGCCGGCTGCGGGTTACCGCCACCCCGGGGGACGCCTCCCCGGTGCTGGTCCGGCTGGGGACCCAACAGGTCCTGCTGCACGCCGGGCAGGATCACGAATTCCGGCTCGGGACGGGAAACTAGGCCCGAAACAGGACCGCCAGCGGCCAAGTCCAACAGCGCCTAAGCCATAGGGCGATTAGGCAATATGCAGGACGGCGGCCCCCGTGATGCGGTCCTCCGCGAGGTCCTGGAGGGCTTGGCCTGCCGCCTCCATCCGGTAGGGCACGGTGGTGGGCCGCAGCGGAATTTCCGCTGCGACTCGCAGGAACTCTTCGCCGTCGGCCCGGGTGTTGGCGGTGACGCTGCGGAGCTGGCGTTCCTGGAAGAGCTCAGACCCGTAGTGCAGTGGAGGAATGTCGCTCAAATGGATCCCTGCGACGGCCAGCGTGCCCCCTCGGTCCAGGGCGCGCAGCGCCTGCGGCACCAGCCAGCCGACGGGGGCGAAGAGGATGGCCGAATCCAGCGGCACGGGAGGTTCGTCGTCGGCGTCCCCGGCGAAAGCGGCCCCGAGGTCCAGGGCGAGACGGCGGGCCTCTTCCGAGCGGGTCATGACGTACACGCTGGCACCGCGGTGCACTGCCACCTGGGCGGCCAGGTGGGCGGAACCGCCGAAACCGTAAATGCCCAGCCGGCCGCCGTCGGGAACCTGCGCCCGGAGCAGGGCCCGGTAACCGATGATGCCCGCGCAGAGCAGCGGTGCGGCCTGCTCGTCCGAAAAGACATCGGGGATGCGGTAGGCGTAGTCCTCGGCGGCCGTCACCAGGTCCGCATAGCCGCCGTCGCGGTCCCAGCCGGTAAATGTGGGGGACAGGCACAGGTTTTCCTGGGAGCGGCGGCAGAAACGGCAGCGTCCGCACGTGCCGCCCAGCCACGGGACGCCCACGCGTTCCCCCACCCTGAACCTGGCGGCGCCTTCGCCAAGTTCCAGCACTTCGCCCACTACCTCATGGCCCGGGATAATCCCCGGGTGCCGGGGTGTCAGGTCCCCCTCGGCCAGGTGGAGGTCGGTACGGCACACGCCGCACACATGCACGCCGATCAGGACCTCACCGGGGCCCGGGCGCGGGTCGGGGCGCTCGCCGAACACCAGGGGACGCCCGGCAGCAGGACCCGTCTTGCCAACCCACCATGCACGCACTGCCCACATCCTGTCCTGCCGTTCGGCATCCTGCGGCTCTGCATCGTGCCCTTCCGCGCAGACCGCCTGAGCGAATGAAACTGCCCCTACGGAACCGTCACCGCGTGATCAACACATTGCAGAGCGACCGTTCCAGCGCCGCGGAGACGGTGCTGCCGGGGTGGCCCTCGCGGTGGTGAGCCCCCAGAACCAGCACGTCGGCCTGGGCTGCCGCAGCCAGGAGTTCACGGGACTTCGGATGGCCCTCCAGCAGGATCCCTTCCACGAAGACGTCCGGCACCAGTCCGCGGGCCGTTTCCACCGCCCGGTCCAGCAGCTCCTTGCCGTGGAGCGGTGCGTGGCGCCCGTGGGGTTCATGATCGCGGTCTCCCCGGTCATTGGCAACGTGGATCAGCTGCAGATGGACGCCTAAGGAAGCCGCCAGGCGGGCCGCATCCGCCACCACCGTCTTGCTCCGCGGTTTTTCGTCGATTCCGGCCGCTACGGGCTGCCCCGGCCGGCCCGGGTAGCGGACCACCATCAGCGGGCACGGCGAAACCACGGCCAGCTCCAGGCAGGCCGAGCCCACCAGCTGGCCCAGCAGTCGGCCCATGCCGCGGTGCCCCACCGCCAGGAGGCTAGCGCCTTCCGCCGCGGAGCGCAGCACCTGCGTGGGAAGTCCGGGCTTAATGACGCCGCCAACGTCCAGGCCATCCGCCACCGTCCGTGCCAGCTCCACGCCCTCGGCGAGAGTGGCTTCGGCGGCATGCCGCAGCCCGCTGCCCGCAACCCCCTTGACCGGACCAAGGTTCTTGGTGAACACGGGCCACACCCAGGCATGGATGACTTTCAGGCTGCGGTTCGTGGCGGCGGCATGCCGGGCGGCCCAGGTGACGGCCTGCTGCGACGGTTCCGAGCCGTCATAGCCGACCGCGACCGGGGCGCCCTGGTGCCCTGCAACTGGTGCCGGCATGGACCCTCCCCTCCTAGGCGGTGCCGGAGCAATGTCCACCAAGTAGAGACCAGTACCGGCGCTTTAGGCTAGGGGCTTTGGTCCCGGCGTTCGCGGTCATGACGTTCACGGTCATGACGCTCGCGCAGGTCGCGTCCGCGGCGGATGTCTTCTTCCTCGCGTACCTGCAATTTGTCGCTCTGTTTTGTGTCGCGGGGCGGGAGCTGGATGGTTTCCTCGGCCTTGATGCCGGCCTGAAGCTGGCGGCCGCGCTCCATTTCGGCGTCGAACTCGGCGCCGAAGAGCAAGGACATGTTCAGGATCCACAGCCACAACAGCATTACGATCACGCCGCCGATCGCACCGTAGGTCTTGTTGTAGCTCCCGAAGTTGGCCACGTAGAAACCAAAGCCCAGCGAAGCGAGCACGAAGATCACCAGGGCAATGAAGGAACCCATGCTCATCCAGCGGAACTTGGGCTGCTTGACGTTGGGCGTTGCGTAGTACAGGGTCGCAATGACCGCCACCACCAGCAGCACGATCACGGGCCACTTGATGATGTTCCAGGCAGTCAGGAAGACCCCGCCGAGTCCGATGGCGCCGCCCACGGCCTCTGCCACGGGACCGCTGAGCACCAGCATGGCAGCGGTCAGGGCCACAATGATCACGGTGGTGAGGGTGACTGCCAGCATGGTGCCCCGGAGCTTCACAAACGGACGGCCTTCATCCACTTCGTAGATGCGGTTCATTGCCCGGCCGAAGGCGCCGACGTAACCCGACGCGGACCACAGGGCCGTCAGGATACCGATAACCAGTGTGATGCCGGCAGCCGATGATTTGGTCAGCTCCTCAATAGGCTGCCGGATGATCTCGAGTGTGGAACCGGGGGCGATGCGCTGGGCGATT
Source organism: Arthrobacter sp. 24S4-2 (assembly GCF_005280255.1). Classification (NCBI taxonomy): domain Bacteria; kingdom Bacillati; phylum Actinomycetota; class Actinomycetes; order Micrococcales; family Micrococcaceae; genus Arthrobacter; species Arthrobacter sp. 24S4-2. The sequence continues at coordinate 383,577 of NZ_CP040018.1, forward strand.
TCCAGCATTGCCTCGGTGGTTTTCTCCGCCTGTCCGAAGATGCCCAGCAGCGAAACGAGGGCCAGAAGTGCCGGGAACATGGACAGGACGCCGTAGTAGGTCAGGGCGGCGGCGAGGTCTGGGCACTGGTCCTTGGTGAATTCACGGAGGGTCTTCTTGGCGATGTACTTCCACGAGGGCTTGGTGACATCGGCGGGGCTGTCCGGTTTGCGGGAATCGTCCGGAGCGGGTGCCGTCCGGGCCTTGGCGGTGCTGCTTTCGTCCGTTTCGGCGTCAGTAGTCGCTGCGGCGCCGTTCTCGGTGGGGTGTTTGGCCATGGGAAACTTCCTCGTATCTGCGGGTTGGCCTGCCCCGCGGAAGTGCGGGGCAGGCCAACCGGTGTCCGTGCTGTGTATCGGTGCTGCTAGGTCTGCTGGACGTTGTCCTTGGCGTCCGCGGCACGGTACTTCACGTCGTCGACGGCGGTCTGGCCGTCTGCTTTGACATGTTCGGTGGCTTCCGCGGCGGTGGCTTTGACGTTCTCCATCGCTTCCTGCGCGGGCGCTTTCAGACCTTCGGCAACATCCTTTGCCGCCTCGGTCAGCTCCGTTGTCAGTGGCTCGGCTTTGACCTTGAGCGTTTCGGCAGCCTCCCGTTCCTTCTCACTTGCCGGGATCAGGGACGACAACAACATGCCGGCCCCGAATGCGATCAGTCCGGCCGCGAGCGGGTTGCCCCGGGTCTTGGCTTTGACCTGGTGCGGCGCGTCTCCGATCGCCGCGCCGGCGTCGGAGAGGTGCGCGCCTGCGCCGCCGGTGCCGGAGTGGGCCGCTGAATGGACCCGGTCGGTGGTGTGGTCGGCTGCTCCCATGACTTTCTCCTTCACGCCAAACACGGCGTCCTTGACAGATTCTTTGACCTTGTCACTCTGCCGCTGGACGATGTGCGACGGGGTGACTTTGTCCGCCACGGCGTCGACGTTGGTGCCGAGCCGTGCACGGGTTGCTTCGATGTCGGCGCGGATGGCGTCCGGGTTTTCACTCATCGTGTGTCCTCGAGGTCTCTTGGATCAGGCTCTAGTGGCTGGGTTTGAGGGTGGGGGGTATTTCCTGGAGCGTCTCGGCGGTCTGCGGCATGCCCTTGATCGCGTTGAGCTGTTTACGGCCAATTGAGGCCAGTACAGCGGCCACGACGCCCCAAATCACAGCGAGGACGACAGCGGACCAGCCCAGCCCCATCACTGTTCCCAGCGCCCACCAGAGCGCCAGGGACAGGAAGAGGAGCACGAAGTGGCCGGCCACACCGGCCCCGGCCAGCATCCCGCTGCCCTTGCCGGCGCGGGCGGCCGACTGCTTCAGCTCGACCTTGGCGAGTTCCACCTCCTGCCTCATCAGCGTGGAGATGTCCCGGGTCACGTCGCCGAGCAGGTCACCGAGTGACGTCGTGTCGGCCTTCGCATGCGCAGCCGAAGGGGGAGTTTCCGGAAATTGGCTGCTCATCGCTGACCGCCGCGGAGGGGATCGTCACGGTACGGGTCGTCTTCCGCACTTTCACCCGCCAGCGGGGACTCCGCGACGCGGTTGCCGGCCATCGGGTCATCGGCCCACTGGTCCTGCGCCGTTCCTTCGTCCGCAAGAGGGTTGGGCGGATAGGTGTCTGCCGGGTAAGCGTCGGACGCACCCGTGTAAGCGCCTGTCCCGGCGTCTGCATCGGCAAAGGCGTCTGCGCCGGCATAGGCACCTGGACCCGCCCCGGCAACTGTCATTCCGGCGGTTGTGACGTCGGGACCCGGGAGCTGAACTGGAGGCGGCGGAACCGCGGATCCGGCGCCGGGTACGTAGGAGCCCTGTGCATAGGACCCGGTACCGGGCACACTGGAAATCGGCGCACGTGCGGCAGGTCCGCCTGCCACACCGCTGGCGGAGCTTGGGGCTCCCTCGCTGAGGCTGCGGGTCAGCCTGCCCGCAAGGATCCCGGCGCCGGCAGCAAGCAAGAGGAACGTGCCGGGCCGCTGCCGTGCAAACGTCTTCACCTCGTTGAGCAGCGAGCCAGGGTCCCGGCCCTCCAGCCACGATGCCACGGAGGCGGACCGGTCGGCTGCCTGACGGATCAGGTCGGTAGCCACACCGGGCTGCTCGGACGCGTCAGCCATGGTGCGGAGTTCGCCGGAGATGGAATGGAGGCCCTGGGCCACCTTTTGCTGCTGCACTCCGGCCTGGTCAGCCAGGTCGGCTTTTGCCGTGTACATCAGATCCTTGGCATTGGCCTTGACCTCGCCGGCCACGTTGGCGGCCTCGGCCTTGGCGGTTTCGGCAACGTGCTGGGCGGAATCGGCCGCCTGATGTGCTACGTCTCCGGCTTCGTGCTTGGCCGTCTCCGACTTCGACGGTGTACCTGATGTAACCGGTGTGGCCGGATAGGCGTCATCGTTCGGGACGGCCGTTTGCTGGGTGGCCCCAAGGGTGCCGTAGCTCCCGTCCTGCGGCCATGGGTTCTGCGTCATCTTCGCGCTCTCTTTCCGAGAAAGGTCGGCTGCTGATCAAGAACCAGCAATTACTGGCCATAAAATAGTAAGCATGATTACTATCAGATAGTAAGTACCCTTGCTGTATTAGTTTGCGCGATTTTTTGCGGGGAGTCGGCCGGCACTGCCCCAACCCCTCTTTCCGCAGGCCGGGTGCGCCCGCGCGTCGATTAGGGTTGAGCCATGAGCAATGCGGTGGCCGGCTAGATGGCGCGTAAGGGCCGGGCTGCCGGCAGGAACGCTGAACGTTCGACGCCGGGAGTGGTGGAAGTGCCGAAGGGCACCCGGCCAGATGGTCCGGTTGAGGGCGTCTACTACATTGACACCGGGGACTGCGAACTGATCGCGGACCAGGACAATTCGACCGGATGGCTGTTGCGCATCAACGGTGTGATGAGTTCGCACATCGACCTGGCGGACCCGCTGTTCCTTGACTTCGAGTACATGCGCTGGATGTCCGCGCTGGTGGAATCCCGGTGGCCCCGGGAAGCGAAACCCAAGCTGCGCGCCCTGCACCTGGGCGGGGGCGCCTGCTCGCTGGCGCGCTACTTCCATGCCGCCTACCCGGAGGCCCGCCAGGTGGTGGTGGAGCTGGACGGCAAGCTCGCCGAGTATGTGCGCGGCTGGTTCGACCTGCCCAAGGCCCCGCTGCTGCGATTGCGCGTGGGGGAAGCGCGCGAGGTCACCGAGTCGCTTACGCCGCAGACCCGCGACGTGATTATCCGGGACGTGTTTGCCGGTGCACTGACTCCGCGGCCACTGACTACCGCCGAGTTCAACCACCACGCCAAGCGCGTGCTGGCGCCCGGCGGAATCTATGTGGTGAACTCCGGCGACGCCCCGGACCTGAAGAATGCCCGCGAAGACGCTGCCACCATCGCGGCAGCCTTCGAACACACGCTGATCATCGCCGACCCCGCCATGCTGAAGGGCAGGCGCTACGGCAACATGGTCATGGCCGGCAGCGACCAGCCGTTCGACGATGACCCGCAACTGGCCCGCAGGCTGCTCGGCGGGGGTGTTCCCGCCCACATCTGGAACGACGCCAAGGTCCGCGCCTTTGCCGCCGGCGCGCCCGTCCGGCATGATCCGGAATCCCCGGCTCCAGGCTCCCCTGACTAGGGTCCCTGGAGTAGGGCATCGGGCCGTTTCCCTCAACAAAAGCCAAAGACCGCCGCAACAAAAGTCCCGTCAAGCGCAAAGTTGCGTCAAGAATGGGGTGTCAGGGCCAAATCTGTCACGTTGGCCGCCGTACCCGCTGTAAGTTTGTGGAAGCTCTCCGCTTTCCCCCAAGACCGGAGGGCAGGGAGCCCCCGCGCTTGAGTCCCTGGACTCGCGCAGGGGCTTCCTTCATGCGGGGCTAATGCCGCCGGGTCAGCCCGGATCACTCCGGCCGCGAAGCTCCGCGCCGGACAGGATTTCCGTGGCAATGGTGTGCAGCTTGGTGTCCTTGGCCAGCGCTGCCAGATGAAGCAGTTCCATCGCCTCGTCCCGGCTGCACCGGTTCTGGACCATGATCAGAGCCACCGCGGCGTCAACGACTGCCCTGGATTTGAGCGTCGAACGGAGATGCTCCGGTAGGTCTCCGGCGGATGGACACGCAGCGCCAGCCGCAGGATCCGGGAAATCGAGTCCGCATGCCCCTCGACGGCAGCGACGGTGCCGGCGTCGAACGCATCCAAGTCGCGTTCATAGCAATTCAGCGCCGCGGCCGCCCCGGGGCCGGTGCCGATGGGGACAGCCAGGACTGAGCGGATTCCCTCGCCGGATATAGCCGCCGAATAGCGCTCCCACCGGCCGTCATCGCACGGGTTCTGGACCAGCACCGAGTGCTGCTGCCGGAGGGCAGCCAGGCAAGGGCCGTCTTCGAAGTGGTACTGCTTTTCATCCATCCGGCGCGCTTCCGCGTCGCTGCTTGCCACGGTTGACTGGCTGCCGTCCCGTTCCACCGTGACGGCGCACAGCATCGGCTCACGCCCACCCAGCCGGGACGCGGAGATGGTGGTAACTCCCAGCAGGAACTCGGTGAACCCCGGGCTTTCCCGCAGCAGGTCCTGCAAGTATTCCGAGGTGGGGGCTTCGCCTGTGCCGGAAGCCATGGCGGTCTCGATCCTTGTGTGCCGGCTCCCAAGGAACCAGCTGGTGGCTGCCGACTCGAAGTCAACCAGAACTGTGGCCGCACACAGATTCGACGCATTGTCACCAGCGAAGGGTCTTCGACATCTCCTATTTTTGACGGCCCGTGAACGTCAGCGCAGTCCCAGGAGGGCTTCCCGGTGCTGCACGGCCTGGTCCCGGAGGGCCTGGACGACGGCGGCCACCGCCGGCCGCCGCATCGAGTCCGGCCGCAGCACCATCCAGTACGGCAGTCGCTCCGAGAAGGCGTCGGGAAGGAGCCGGACCAGGTCCTTGTGCAGGTCGCCCATAAAGCAAGGCAGGAAGCCGATGCCTGCACCTGCCCTGGTTGCTTCGACGTGGACAAAAACGTTGGTGGAACTCAGGCCGTCCTTCATGGCGGGCACCAGTCGGCGCGGGGCGTCGAGGTCGTCCACCTGGAGCATGGAGTCCACGAAATACACCAGTGGATGCTCGGTCAGTTCCTCCACCGTGGCCGGGGTGCCGTTTTCGGCCAGATAGTCCCGCGACGCGTACATTCCCAGCACGTATTCGCCCAGTTTGAACGCTTCGGCGCGGTGCACCTGGGGCTCACCCACCACCACCTCGATGTCCAGCCCGGACCGCTGTTGCAGGGCCCGGCGGGTCACGGTGACAATCTCCACGCTGAGGCCGGGATGCTGGCGCCGCAGGCGGACCACGGCCGGGGCGGCCACGTAGGCGCTGAAACCGTCGGTGGCCGTCATCCGTACCACCCCGGTGATCGGGTCCGGTGCCCGGCCGGGCTGGCCCAGGCTGCGCACGGCGCTTTCCACCTGCTCGGCCACCAGGACGGCCTCCGCGCCGAGCTGGGTCAGTTCCCAGCCCCCGGCTGCCCGGGACAGGACGCGCCCGCCCAGTGTCTTTTCCAGCGCCGCAATCCGGCGCGAAACGGTGGTGTGGTTCAGGCCCAGGACCTGTGCCGCCGTCGTGAATTTGGCCGACCGTGAAACGGCGAGCAGGACCAGCAGGTCGTCGGGATTAGTGTCCATGTCTGCAATTCTGCACACAAGGAGTGCCGGTTTGGCCATTGAACCGCGAGTATTGTGCGGCAATACTCATTTGAGCCCATTCAGTGCTGTGGATCACAGCACGTGTCGACGTGGACACTAAGGAGAACCAGATGAGCGTAGAACAACGCTCTGCAACACCCGCCGCATCCGCCCCTAAGGGCGCCGGCCTCAAGAAAATAGTCGCAGCCTCAATGGTTGGCACCGTAGTGGAATGGTACGAATTCTTCCTCTACGCCACAGCAGCAACCCTGGTGTTCGGAAAGTACTTCTTTCCCGCCAGCGGCAACGAGCTGGACGGCATCATCCAGGCCTTCCTGACCTACGCAGTCGGCTTCGTGGCCCGGCCCCTGGGCGGCATCGCCTTCGGCCAGATCGGCGACAAGCTGGGTCGCAAGCCCACCCTGCAGCTCACCATCGTGATCATCGGTGTGTCCACCTTCCTGATGGGCTGCCTGCCCGGCTTCACCGACATCGGTTACCTGGCGCCGGCCCTGCTGGTGTTCCTCCGCTTCATCCAAGGCTTCGCCCTCGGCGGCGAATGGGGCGGCGCCGTGCTCCTGGTGGCCGAGCACAGCCCCAACAAGTCCCGCGGTTTCTGGTCCAGCTGGCCCCAGGCCGCCGTGCCGGTGGGAAACCTGCTGGCAACCCTGGTCCTGTTCATCATGTCCAACGTGCTGAGCAGCGCCGACTTCCTCAGCTGGGGCTGGCGCGTGGCGTTCTGGCTCTCCGCCGTGATCGTGTTTGTTGGCTACTACATCCGCACGCACGTTTCCGAGGCGCCCATCTTCCTCGAAGCCAAGGCGCAGCTGGAGAAGGAGCAGGCGGTCAGCTATGGCGTCCGCGAGGTCATCCGGAAATACCCCAAGGGCATCCTGCAGGCCATGGGCCTCCGGTTCGCCGAGAACATCATGTACTACCTCGTGGTCAGCTTCGCGATCGTGTACCTCAAGAGCGTCCACAAGTACGACACGTCCTCGCTGCTTCTTGCGCTCCTGATTGCCCACGTCATCCACTTCCTGGTCATTCCGCAGGTGGGCCGGCTCGTGGACAGCTGGGGACGGAAGCCTGTGTACCTTGTGGGTGCCGTCACCGGGGCAACTTGGCCGTTCTTCGCCTTCCCGATGTTCGACACGCGCAACCCCGTCATCATCGTGGCCGCGGTGACGATCGGCCTCTGCCTGCACGCGTTCATGTACGCCGGCCAGCCGGCCCTCATGTCGGAGCTGTTCCCCACCCGGATGCGCTACGCCGGTGTGTCCCTGGGTTCGCAGGTCACCTCGATCTTCGCCGGTTCGCTGGCGCCGCTCCTGGCCACCCAATGGCTCAAGGACACCGGGTCATGGGTGCCCACCGCCATCTACCTGGCAGTGGCGTGCGCCATCACCACAGTGGCAGTGTTGAGCCTCAAGGAAACCAAGGGCGTAGCACTGGAAGACGTGGACAGGGCCGATGCTGAACGTGAAGGCCTGGTTGGCGCCACCGCCCGCTGACCCCAGCGGGCCGGCGGCGTCACCCGACTGATATCCCTGGACTATCGAATTTCTGGAATGTAGGGCTGAAACTATGGAAGACACGCTGAACGGCCGCAAGGCCCTGGTAACCGGCGGTGCCAGCGGGATCGGGGCAGCCAGCGTCCGCGCCCTCGCCGCACGCGGCGCGAAGGTGACGGTGGCGGATGTTGACGAGGCTGGTGCCACCGCCCTGGCCGATGAAGTGGGCGGCACCGCCTGGGCCGTGGACCTGCTGGACGTCGAGTCCCTCCAGACGCTCAGCCTGGACTGCGACATCCTGGTCAACAATGCCGGGATCCAGCGCATCAGCCCCATCCAGGATTTCGACCCCGCGGATTTCCGCCGCATCATCACCCTCATGCTCGAGGCGCCGTTCCTGCTGATCCGGGCGGCGTTGCCGCACATGTACGCCAACAACTTCGGCAGGATCATCAACCTGTCCTCCGTGCACGGGATCCGTGCTTCCCCGTTCAAGAGCGCGTATGTTTCCGCCAAGCACGGCCTGGAAGGGCTGAGCAAGGTGACGGCGCTCGAAGGCGGGGAGCACGGGGTTACATCCAACTGCATCAACCCCGGCTACGTCCGTACACCCCTCGTAGAGGCGCAGATCGCCGACCAGGCCAAGGTCCACGGCATCCCGGAGTCGGAAGTGCTGGCCAAAATCATGCTCACGGAAGCGGCCGTGAAGCGTTTGGTGGAACCGGAGGAGGTGGCGTCACTGGTCGCCTGGCTCGCCTCGAACGACGCCGGCATGGTCACCGGCGCCAGCTACACCATGGACGGCGGCTGGTCGGCGCGCTAGCAGGCAAGACACGTTGCCGGGCAGTCCACCCGGGGGTGGAAGCGCCTTGAAATGTTTATCGACAGTCGTTATGTTAACGGTAATCGATAACATTGGATTGGGGATGGACTGTGGTTACTGCGCTTGCTCATTTGGACCGTAAGGTCGCTTTTCTGTTTGCCCTGCTCTTTGGGCTTGCAGCCGTCGGCATCGCCGTCTCGGTGCTCCTAGCCGTGCCCGCCGGGCTCGTGAACACTCCTGTCCTGCGGATGCCCCTCGAGAACCTGGTGACACCCGCGCTGGGTGAGGGCAACACTGAAGTACTCAAAGCTGCGTACGCCACAGCCGATGTCCAGCCGGCCAGTCTTACCCCCACTGAACGCTTCTTGTTGATCGGATCCGGGCTCCTGGGCGGTCTTGCCGGGCTAGTGTCCTCGGCGGCTTTCGGCTTGATCAGTTGGTCCGTATATCGCGGTTCCGGCTTCGGAAAGCGACTGGCTCTCGCAGTCGGTGTTTCGGGCATAGCCGTCATGACATGGGGCGTCCTGGCCCCCTTGATCGAAGCGATCGTTCACCACTCGGTCCTTGGCCGGGTCGGATTGCTGCCGGAGCGGGAAGTGGGGGCTTTCTTCCTCATGGAACTGGATATGTGGCCGATCGCGGTTGGGCTCGGCGCCGCCGTCCTCGCGAGCATATTCGAGACGGGCCGGCGCCAGCAGGTGGAACTGGACGGCCTGGTCTGATGCCTCCCGCACCGGATGACGAGCAGCGGATCCATTGCAGGCTCGATGAGCTCCTCGAAGCCCGCGGCATGACATTGACCGAGCTCAGCCAGCAAGTAGGCGTTAGCATCGTCAACCTGTCTGTGCTGAAAAATGACCGGGCGCGCGCGATCCGCTTTTCCACGCTGTCCGCGATCTGCAATGTTCTCGACTGTGCAGTCGGTGACTTGCTTGTGGTTACCCCCTCGTAGGGGGCTGGCCGGAGCCGGGCTTGCCCAACAGGATTGCGGAGTGTTGGTGTTCGTGAAATGGGGTCCCGATTAGTGCTTGGCGCCTGTGAGGGCCAGGGTGCCGCCCAGGGCTATCATCATGGCTCCGCCGGTGGTGCCGAGCGTGGAGATGCGTCTGGGGGAGCGGGCGAACCATTCGCGGGCCGTGCCTGCTGCCAAAGCCCATATGGAGTCCGAGACGAGGGCGATCAGCAGGAACATAGCCCCCAGGGTGGCGAGCTGCACTGGGATCGCGCCGGCGGAGTACTCCACGAACTGCGGCAGCACGGCCACGAAGAACACAATCGATTTCGGGTTGGTGGCGCCCACAATGAAACCTTCCCGGAGGACTCGGAAGGTAGAGGCCGAGCGCGAGGGGTCCGCCGCCGTCGTACTTCTTCCGCGGTGCCGGATGGCCTGGACGCCGAGGTAGACGAGGTAGGCGGCGCCGGCGAATTTCACAATCGTGAAGAGAAGGACCGACTGTGACAGCACCACACCCACACCGAGCGCCACCGCGGCAATCTGGGGAACCATCCCCAGCGCGTTGCCCACTACGCTCAGCAACCCGCCTTTGCGGCCGAGGGCCAGCGTGCGTCCAATCACGAACAGCACACTGGGACCGGGGACGGCAATCAGCACCGCGGCGGCCAGGGCAAAAGTCAGGAGGTTGTTGAGCGGAATCATGCCTGATTCTAGCGCCACCGGCCTCCATCCCGGCCTCCATCCCGGACCCCAACCCGGATGCTAATCAGGAGTCCGGACCTGGCGGTAGTCGTAGTACACGAACTCGGGCACTAGATCCGGGTGGGCGTCGGCTGCGGTCCGCAGACCGAGTGACGAGCCGCGGATCACGGCCACCACGCCCAGCTGGCGGCCGTTGAAGGGATCGTCGCCAAGCACCACGTCTCCGACCTTGAAGGGAACGGTTACCGTGCGCACTTTCTCCGCCGCTCTACTAAGCAAGGAGGCCAGGCGGCGGCCGCCGTGGGGGAGGGTGTTCCGGGGGACTGGATGATTCATCAAAACCACTCCTTTGCAGTACCTGAACCAGCAGGACTCGCAGGCGGTCCGGAAGCTGCAACAAGGGTCCAAAGAGTCCGGTCTGCGCCTGCTGACTAGCCTAGGAGCCAAACCCCATGCGTCGCATGCGTAACTTCTACCCCTTCTGTACCCTCCGACACTCGAAATTCTTGTGGGACTACTTGTACGGATTCCGCGTGCCGGGAGCGGGTGGAAACGGGGCAGCGGCTGAGTGAGGGCCTGTAAAGACAGGGACGACGACGGCGGGCCGGCCGCCGTCGTCGTCTCCGGTCCCGCCACCCAGCCGCCCCTCAACCCAGCCGGCCGCCGGGTAACGCGTCAGCGGGCGGTTTCCACCACGGGGATCGACGCCGTCTCATCCACCAGTTCGGCACGGGCGCGGCCATGGCCGCGCACCCACAGCCTGTACGCCACCACCAGCACGCCCAGCCAGACGGCGCCCACGTAGAGGGCGACGCGGGATTCCTCGAAGACACCCAGGATTACGATCACCATGGCCATGAAGGCGATGGTCAGCACCGACGCGGCGGGCCACCAGGGCGAGGGGAATTCCGACGCCGGCAGGCCCTCGCGGGCGATCTCCCGTTTCATCGCCACATGGGACGCCAGGATCATCACCCACACCCACACGGTGGCGAAGGTCGCGATCGAGGCAATGACCAGGAACACGTCTTCCGGAATGACGGCATTCAGCACCACACCCACAAGCAGGATTCCGGTCATCATCACCACGGTCATCCACGGCACTCCGTTCCGCGAGACCTTGCCGAAGCTCGCCGGCGCGTGCCCCTGCTTGGCCAGGCCGAAGAGGATGCGGCCGGCGCCGAAGATGTCGCTGTTGATGGCGGAGAGCGCGGCGGTGATCACCACGGCGTTGAGGATGTGGGGAGCCGCGGGGATGCCCAGGCCGCTGAAGATCTGCACGAACGGGCTGCCGTTGCTGCCGATCTCATTCCAGGGGAACAGGCTCATCAGCACGCCCAGGGTCAGTACGTAGAACAGCAGCACACGCACGGGAACTGTGTTTACGGCCTTCGGGATCACCTTCCTGGGATCGGCCGCTTCACCCGCGGTCACGCCGATTGTCTCGATCCCACCGAAGGCGAACATCACGACGGCGAACGAGGCCAGGAGCCCCTCGAATCCGTTGGGGAACATCCCGCCGTGTTCCACCAGGTTGCCCAGGCCCGGAGCCACGGTGCTGCCGCCGGCCTGGAAGCCGAAGACGATGATGGCGGCTCCGCCTGCGATCATGGCGATGATGGCCGTGACCTTGATGAGCGAGAACCAGAACTCCAGCTCGCCGAAGACCTTCACGCTGAGCAGGTTCAGGGCGGCCAGGAAGCAGATGATGGCCAGGATCCAGATCCAGCGGTCAACCTGCGGAAACCAGAACCCCATGTAGATGCTGAAGGCCGTGACGTCCGCGATGGCCACGATCGCCATTTCGAATACATACGTCCAGCCGGTCACGAACCCGGCCAGCGGGCCGAGGTAGCGGCTGGCGTACTGGCCAAAGGAACCGGAAACGGGGTGCCGCACCGCCATCTCACCCAGCGCCCGCATCACCATGAAAACGGCCGCTCCGCCGATGATGTACGCGAAGAGGACCGCCGGGCCGGCCTTCTGGATGGCCGATGCGGAACCGTAGAACAGGCCGGTGCCGATGGCCGATCCCAGGGCCATGAAGCGGATGTGCCGGACGCTGAGTCCGCGGTTCAGGACGGTCTCGACGGCGGTGCCCGCCGCGGCGAGGACGGTGCTGCCGGCGGTGCCGGCGGCCATACTGCTGTTTTCGGGCGCTGCCGGTTTGGCTGCCGTTTGGGCTTGTTGCATGCGAATACCTTCTCGTCATTGGGAGGGGGATCGCTATCCAGCAGACCATGTCCGGCGGAGCTGTGATCAGACTCACGGGCCCTTGGTGTCTTCGATTTCAGACTGTCCGGCACTGCCCCGAAGTTTCTTCACGAACTGGTGGAATTGGCCGGGCAAAACGTCGGGTAGACTTCCGCAGGCAACTCCGGAGACCGCCCGGTGTGGCGTTACAGCAAACGCCTTCCCAGCCGCTGGTTCCGTTCAGTTGCCTTCACGTCTATTGGGGGAAATCTTGATCACCGCACCTCGTCGCGCCCTGCGCCGCCTCACTTCTGGTGCCACGGCGGCAGTCTTCGTTATCACCCTGGCCACAGCCGGACTGGCATTTTCGTCCGCTCCGGCCTACGCGGACCAGGCGCTGGATGACCGCGTGCGCTGCTATCAGCTGCTTGCTTCCGGTTCCGCGGGAGTGAAGCTCGCCGCGCAGGAGGCCCTGGGCTCGGAGTCGCCCGAGATAATCCGGGAATTCCTCCGCTACGGTCAGTATCTCGCCGCCGCCCACGCCGCCGAGGCAGCGGAAATTGGCGGGCTGGCCGAGCAGGCCGAATCAGCAAGCCGGAAGGCGGGCACACAGAAGGCTGCCGCTCTTGCTGCCCTGGCCCAGGCTAGCGATCCCAACGATTCCGCTGCGGCCGGACGTGCCCGGAGTGCCGCCCAGGCGGCCCGGGAAGCGGCAGACGCGGCTGCGGCGGCAGTTGAAGCTGCGCGGAAAACCGAAAGGATCGCCCGTTTGGCGGATTCGACGCGCCTGGTGGCCGAGCGGGAGTTCGGCCAGACGCCGGCCCCTATTGCCAAGCAGCTGGAAGACGCCCGGTTGGCGGCGGAGGCCCAGGAACGCCTGGATAGCCCTGCCCCGGCGCCGGACGAGCAGCAGATCGCCGTCGACAGGCAGCGCGTGTACCAGTACTTGGCCACCGGAACGCCGCATGTCAGCTCGTCGGCGGCAAAGGTCCTCGCGGCTGACGATCCCCTGGTCGCGCGGGAGTTCCTTGAGGTCGGCGTCTTGCGCGGAGTTCCGGAGTCCGGGGCCATTGGCAGGGTGATACGGGCCGGGTCCGCCGTCAGCGCTTTGGTGGAGCCGAAGGAAGTGGGGGCTGCCACCATAAAATGTCGGTGCCTGCTGCCATCATCTGATTATGGAAAGCGTGACGGCTTGCAGTACAGGGGATTGCAACCCGGCGGTTTGCGGCACAGGGAGCGAGGGGGCGCTCGAGCGCATCACGGCGTCCGTTGCTGCGCTGGCGAGGCTGGTCGCTGCGGGCTGTCTTGGTGAGGAAAACCGTGCTTCCGCCGCCACTCTGTCTGACACCGTTCCCCGACTCGACCCGCTGCGGCAGTCTGTCGATGACTGCCTGGACGGGCTCGGCGAGGTCGCCCGGGTGGAAGCCTGCCTTGCAGGGTTGAAGGTGCAGTTTACGGCCGGGTATGTTGAGGCAACGCGGTCCGTGCAGGCACCCTCATCGGATTCGGCCGGTCACGCTGCGCTGGAGATGGGCATGACTGCGGAGGTCGCCTGTGTGCTGACAGTCAGCGAGAGGACCGCCGGGACCTTGCTTTCCGAGGCGCAACAACTCACCGCGACGCTTCCGCTCACCCTCACCGCCCTCCAGACGGGAACACTGTCCTGGCAACATGCGCGGATTCTCTGTGACGAGACCGCCGGCCTTGACAGTGCCGGAGCGGCAGCTTTGGAAGCGCATTTCCTGGACCCGTACGCGGACAACCCCGCACGAGGCTGCCCAGCCGGGGAGCTTGTCCCTTCCCGGTTCCGGGCAAAGGCGCGGATGTGGCGGGAACGCCACCATCCGGACAGTATGGAAACGCGACATGTCCGCGGTGCCAAGGACCGGCGGCTGGACTTCGCCCCGGACCGGGACGGCATGGCCTGGTTGTCGGCCTACCTGCCTGCCGACGCCGCGGCCGGAATCTGGAACAGGACCACCGCCGCCGCGAGGGCGCTGCAGGGCCCGGCGGAGGCCCGGACCCTCACGCAACTCAGGGCCGATATTTCCGCTGCCTGGCTCCTCGGCGGAACTGCAGACAACGTCCCTGCCCCCAAAGCTCAGGTTCTGGTTACAGTTCCGGTTTTTTCGCTTCTCGGCACCACCGAAGAACCCGGAAGCCTGGATGGGTACGGACCGATCCCGGCGTCCATGGCCCGCGCCCTTGTCGCCGACGGTGCCAGCTCGTTTCACCGAGTGCTGACCGACCCCAGAACCGGGGCGCCGTTGGAAATCGGGCGAAACAGCTACCGCGTACCCAAGGCTATGCGTCAATGGCTTCGGCTCAGGGACGGGAAATGTTCGTTCCCCGGCTGCAGCAACCATTCTTTGGACAACGACGCCGACCACCTCCTCGCGTGGGCCGACGGAGGCGCCACTGATGTCACCAATCTCGCCCAACCCTGCCCCAAGCACCACAGGCTCAAACACACCACCCGCTGGTCACCCGGCCCAGGCAGCAAAGTCGAACCACCGGGCTGGACCTCACCCACCGGTCGCCACTACCAAAGCGAACAACCGGACTGGGAACCCGCCCTCTGGCCTGAACTGCCGGAAAAGCCGGGGCCGTCAGAAAGAATGAACCGGGCTGTCGCGTCCGGCCTCGCACCGCCCGACATTGGAACTCTTCCCCCGGGCCCAGGAACTCCTCAGGATGTAGGAACCCAGGTCGGAACCCCTCAGGCCGGGAGGACTCAGTCTGCACCAACCCGCCTGATCAGATCACGGCATTTGGTCCCAAGGACCAGAGTGGCCCATGCAGTGCTGCCCGAGGATCCCATGCCGGACTGGGAGGCCAGCCTCTCCGCATAGCGTGAAATGGCTGGTCAGAGGGTGCCAACCCCGGCAATCACGCGTCGGCATTCCCGTGTCGGCGACACCTCGTCGGCTATCCCTGTTCGCCTATCTGCTGTTGCGTAGCCTTTCTGATGGGGAACGTCTGGTATCCCGGACAGCTTTGTGGTCGATGGCCTGACCGGGCTTCCCGGCAGGGCGCACGCTTAAGTACGGGATACCGGACACCTGCCGATCGTCAGGCGACGGGTCCGGCCAAGAATAGTGGAGGACACATGGCGGACGGCGAGGCGCCGACGCGGGCGCCGAAAACGGCAACAAAGGTGACGTCGAAAGTTCCGGCGGCCGAAAACACCCTGCGCATACTCAAACTGCTGGCCTCAAAACGCGGCCCCATGGCGGCGTCGAACATTGCCACAGCACTGGGCCTGCCGCGCTCCAGTGTGTACCACCTGCTGGGGGTCATGGAGGCCAACGGCTTCGTGATGCACCTTCATGAGGAGCAGCGCTACGGGCTGGGCATCAGCGCGTTCGAACTCAGCTCCGCCTATTCGCGCCAGGAGCCGTTGTCCCGGCTGGGCCGGCCGATGCTCGCCTCGCTGGTGGACGTCATCGGTGAAAGCGCGCACCTTGCGGTGCTGCACGGCCGCGACGTGCTGTACATCGTGGAGGAGCGGGCCAAAAACCGCCCGTCCCTGGTGACCGACGTCGGCGTCCGGCTGCCCAGCCACCTCACTGCCAGCGGGCGGGCCATCCTCGCGGCGCTGCCCAAGTCGCAGGTCCGCGCCCTGTACCCGAACGCCGCCGCGTTCACCTCCCGGCATGAAGTGGAAGGCGCCATCGTGAAGTACTCGGCGCTGTCCTCGCACCTGGACCAGGTCCGGCAGCGCGGCTATGCCACCGAACACGGCGAGGTGACCCCTGGCTTCGGCTCGGTTGCCGCCGCGGTGACCGACCATGTGGGATGGCCGACGGCGGCGGTCGCCGTGACCTTCCTCGAGGAGAAGCTCCCCGCGGACCAGTGGCCGGCCCTCGCTGCCCGCATCCGGAAAGTGGCGGACGACCTCTCCGTGCGCATCCACGGGCGCCCCGCCAAGTAATTCCCGCACTCCCTGCCCAACTGACTCGCAGTTAACGTCGTCAAACGGGAGTTTCGCGACGTTAACTGCGAGTTAGTTGGGAGCGGGAGGGCTCGTCTGGAATCCCGGACAGTACCCACTGGAAAGCCCTGTTTCCGCCGCTGCGGACAGGCTTTAGTGGATACAGAACTTCTATCACCGGCAAACGCCGGACGAACCATCAAGCACACGAAGGAGCCCCACATGGCACCCGCCGATTTCACCACCGGTGCCCGCCCGGTCAAAGCTGCCCGCGGCACCGAGCTCACCGCCAAGTCCTGGCAGACGGAAGCCCCGCTGCGCATGCTGATGAACAACCTTGACCCGGAGGTGGCCGAGCGCCCCGATGACCTGGTGGTTTATGGCGGCACGGGCCGCGCTGTCCGGTCCTGGGCCGCGTTCGACGCGATCACCCGCACCCTGGAAACGATGGAGAAGGACGAGACCCTGCTGGTCCAGTCCGGCAAGCCCGTTGGGGTGTTCCGCACCAACGAATGGGCCCCTCGGGTGCTGCTGGCCAACTCCAACCTCGTCGGTGACTGGGCGAACTGGCCCGAGTTCCGCCGGCTCGAGGCCGAGGGCCTGATGATGTACGGGCAGATGACCGCCGGGTCCTGGATCTACATCGGCACCCAGGGCATCCTGCAGGGCACGTTCGAGACGTTCGCCGCCGTCGGGCGCAAGCTCCAGGCTGAAGGCCGCATCACGGCCCCCGCCGGCGAAGGAACAGTCGGCGGACCCCTCGCCGGGACCCTGACCCTCACCGGCGGCTGCGGTGGCATGGGCGGCGCCCAGCCGCTCGCGGTCACCCTGAACGACGGCGCCTGCCTGATCGTCGACGTCGACGAGACCCGCCTGCGCCGCCGCGTCGGCAAACGCTACCTGGACGAGGTGGAAACCGACCTCGACACCGCGATCGCCAAGGTCCAGAAGGCCAAGGACGAGCGCCGCGGCTGGTCCGTCGGGTATGTGGGCAACGCCGCCGAGGTCTTCCCCGAACTCCTGCGCCGCCACAAGGCCGGCGAGCTGACCATCGACGTCGTCACCGACCAGACCTCCGCCCACGATCCCCTGTCCTACCTGCCCGAGGGCATCACCGTGGAGGAGTGGCACACCGAGGCCGCCGCGGACCCGGAAGGCTTCACCAAGAAGGCCCAGGCCTCCATGGCGAAGCATGTCCAGGCCATGGTGGAATTCCAGGACGCCGGCTCCGAGGTGTTCGACTACGGCAACTCCATCCGTGACGAAGCCCGCAAGGGCGGCTATACCCGTGCGTTCGAGTTCCCCGGCTTCGTCCCGGCCTACATCCGCCCGCTCTTCTGCGAGGGCCTGGGCCCGTTCCGCTGGGTGGCGCTCTCCGGGGACCCGGAAGACATCGCCGTCACGGACAAGGCCATCAAGGAGCTGTTCCCGGAGAACACCCACCTGCACAAGTGGCTCGACGCCGCCGCGGAGCGTGTGGAGTTCGAGGGCCTGCCGGCCCGGATCTGCTGGCTGGGCTACGGCGAACGCGCCAAGGCCGGGCTGCTGTTCAACCAGCTCGTCAAGGAAGGCAAAGTCAAGGCACCCATCGTGATCGGCCGCGACCACCTCGACTCCGGCTCCGTCGCCTCCCCGTACCGCGAGACCGAGGCCATGGCCGACGGCTCCGACGCGATCGCCGACTGGCCCCTGCTCAACGCCCTGCTCAACACCGCCTCCGGCGCCACCTGGGTCTCCATCCACCACGGCGGCGGCGTCGGCATCGGCCGTTCCATCCACGCCGGCCAGGTCTCCGTCGCCGACGGCACCGACCTCGCCGCCCAAAAGCTCGAACGCCTCCTGACCAACGACCCCGGCATGGGCGTCATCCGCCACGCCGACGCCGGCTACCCCCGCGCCGTCGAAGTCGCCAAGGAACGCGGCGTCCGCATCCCCATGCTCCCCACGGACCCCCTAACCTCGCAAGCTCGGCCAGGGAACCCTGTCCGCGTGGCCCCAGAAAGCAAGTAGGCCCATCATGACTCTTACCACCCACGAATCGCTGACCGTCGCCCTCGGCTCAAGCGGCGTGACCCCCGAGGACGTCGTCGCCGTCGCGCGCCACGACGCGAGGGTGACCATCTCCCAGGAAGCCCTGGATACGGTTGCCAAGGTGCGCGCGCACATCGACGACCTCGCCCACAGCGAGATCCCCGCCTACGGCATCTCCACCGGCTTCGGGGCCCTGGCCAACCGGCACATCCCCAACGAGCTGCGCACCCAGCTGCAGAAGTCGCTGATCCGCAGCCACGCCGCCGGCATGGGTCCGGCCGTGGAACGCGAAGTTGTCCGCGCCATCATGTTCCTGCGCGCCAAGACCCTGGCCTCCGGCCGCACCGGCGTCCGGCCTGTCGTCCTGCAGACCATGGTGGACGTGCTCAACGCCGGCATCACGCCGCTGGTCCGCGAATTCGGATCGCTCGGCTGCTCCGGCGACCTCGCCCCGCTGTCCCACTGCGCCCTGGTGCTGATGGGCGAGGGTGAAGCCGCCGGTCCGGACGGTACGCTGTACGGCGCGGCCGGCGCACGGCCTGTGGCCGAACTCCTCGCCGAACACGGGATCGAACCTGTCACGCTCGCGGAGAAGGAAGGACTGGCGCTGGTCAACGGCACCGAGGGCATGCTGGGCATGCTGCTGATGGCCATCGCGGACATCCGCCAGCTGCTCACGACGGCGGACATCACCGCCGCGCTCAGCGTCGAGGCGCTGCTCGGCACGGACCAGGTATTCCTGCCCGAGCTGCACGCGGCGCTCCGGCCGCATCCGGGCCAGGCTGCGTCCGCGGACAACATGCTGCGGGTACTGTCCAACTCGCCGATCGTGGCATCGCACCGGATCAACGACACCAAGGTCCAGGACGCCTACTCGCTGCGTTGCGCACCCCAGGTGGCCGGCGCCGTCCGCGACACCGTGGACCACGCCGCCCTGGTGGCGTCCCGGGAACTGGCCGCAGCGATCGACAACCCCGTGGTCCTGCCGGACGGCCGGGTCAGCTCCAACGGCAATTTCCATGGCGCGCCCGTGGCCTATGTCCTGGACTTCCTGGCCATTACCGTCGCCGACCTGAGCTCCATCGCGGAACGCCGCACGGACCGCATGCTGGACCCGGCGCGTTCGCACGGGCTGCCGGCCTTCCTTGCCTCGGATCCCGGCGTCGACTCGGGCCTGATGATCGCGCAGTACACGCAAGCCGGCCTGGTCTCGGACAACAAGCGGCTTGCCGTCCCTGCGTCCGTGGATTCCATCCCGAGCTCCGCCATGCAGGAGGACCACGTGTCCATGGGCTGGCACGCGGCACGCAAGCTCCGGAAGGCGGTGGAGAACCTGCGCCGTGTCCTGGCCATCGAGCTGGTCACGTCGGCGCGGGCCATCGACATGCGGACCCAGCTGTCCGGGGGAGAACTGACCCCGGGACCGGCCGGCACTGCTGTCATCGCCGCACTCCGCAACGTGGTGGACGGGCCGGGAACGGACAGGTTCCTGTCACCGGAACTGGAGGCCGCAGACCGGCTGGTTGCGTCCGGCGAGGTCCGCGCGGCCGCCGAATCCGCCGTCGGAATTCTGGCCTGAAACTGAATATTCTGCATTACGAATGACAAATTCCCGGCGCCCCCGAAATACTGCGCGACACAACAGGCGGGGGCCCGGGAATTGTAGTAGAACTAAAGATGTAGTGATGAAGTCCACACCAAAGATGTTGTGGCAAACGAACATATACAAAGGGGTAGAAGTTCAATGAAAGCACGGGGGACGGTCCTGTCCAGGCGGATGGCATTTTCAGCCACAGTTTCCGACTGGAGGACCCTCAAAGCAGGCGAACGGGTGGAAATCCTCAAGCACGCGCATGTGGTGGCCACAGGTGAAGTGGAGGAAATTTCCGTAAGCGGAAACGTGCTCTGGCTAGTGCCCGCGGTTCCATCGGAAACACAGCTCTTTATGAAGTCTGACGGCGTCCACGTCCGCAGGACGTAGGGCCAGGACATCGGGCTCGGACATAAGCCGCGGAGTTAGGCGGCGATGTCCTCGTAGGTTTCGCCGAACGGGACGGAATCGTCCAGGGCCACGGTGTAGGCTCCCGGCTCGAGACGGGTCACGCGGATACCGCAGTTGCCGTCCTCGACGGCAGCTTCGATGAGTTCCTTGACGGCGCTGTCCAGACCGCCGTGAACATCTTCCGCGGAGGAAAAGGTCAGGTGGATGGACCGAATATCGGTGGTCTGGGATTCCATGATGGCTGAGCTCATTGCAGGACTTTCTCTAAACTGGTCGCCGGTTGGCCACAGTCCATTCTACTGGCCTTGTCAAAAAAGGTAAGATGTCTGGCGTTTGTCCCTTCGGGATTCGGCTCTACCGAACCCCGGAGGGGCGGCCTGTTTAAGGGCCCGCGGCCTGGGGCTGGTCCCCTTATGGCGTGCTGAACGGCGGCGGGCCCAGGATTTCGATCCCGCCATTCAGGCGCGCGGACTCCTGGACTTTGCCGAAATCCACAACTCCGGCAAAATCCACAACTCCGGCAAAATCCACAGCACCGGCATTATCCGCAGGACCGTCCTCGGTGTCCGGGTCCAGGGAGACGCTCGCATCCCAGTAAAAGGCCTGGCAGCACCCCGGAGTGTGCAGGCAGAGCATCCGTGCCTGTGGTGAAGTCACCATGAAGGCATGGGGGACGCCGCGGGGTGCAACCACAAGCCCGCCTTGGCCCACCCGCTGTTCCGTGCCGTCGATGTGCATCAGGATCTCGCCCTCAAGGATGAACATGCTCTCATCCGAATCCGGGTGGGTGTGCAGCGGCGTCATCTTCCCGCCGGACATCCGGTCTTCGAACAGCATGAAGGCCCCGCCCGTCTCCTCGGCTTTGGCCTTCCAGACATGCACGCCGCCGCCGAAGAACCAGCGCCGTTCCCCTTGGCCCTCTCCGCGGATGAAGGCTGTTGGGCTGCTGACTTTGTCCGTACTGGCGTGGTCCATGGGGGCCGCCTTTGGCCGAGGAGTTTATGGGACAGATATCCCATAACAAGACTGGAGTACCATAAATGGCATGTCAACCCCCTATCAGACGGTCGGGCGCACGGGCCAGAAGCAGCGGACGTTCCAGGCCCTGGTGGCTGCTGCGCGCGACGCCGTGGCTGCCGGGCACAGTCCCACGGTGGACGAAGCCGCGGCGGCCGCGGGAGTTGCCCGCAGCACCGCCTACCGCTATTTCCCGGGCCAGCGCGAGCTGCTGGCGGCAGCCCATCCGGAGACCGCGCGGGCCTCCCTCCTTCCCCCGGACGCCCCGGAGGATCCCGCCGCCCGGCTGGACGCCGTCGTGCTCGAGTTCACGCAGCTGATCGTCCGGACCGAAGCGCAACAGCGCACCATGCTCCGGCTCTCCCTCGAAGAGGCCAAGGAGGTACCTGAAGAGGCCGGGAACGCGCCGCTGCCGCTGCGGCAAGGGAGGGCCATTGCCTGGATCGAGGAGGCCCTCCTCCCGCTGCGCAGCAGTTGGTCTCAGGCGGACGTGCGGGCGCTGGCGCTGGCCGTCCGCAGCGCGATCGGCATCGAGGCCCTTGTATGGCTCACCGACATCGGCGGACTCCCGCGCGAGCAGGCCGTCGCGTCCATGCGATGGTCCGCGCAGGCCCTGCTCAGCCAGGCGGTGGCATCGGGACCTCCGACTGCAGCGGCCTGACTGACGTTGCAGGGTGCCAACGCAGAAATCCGGGAGCCAACGCAGGAGACTGGGCGCAAACGCAGCAAACTGCCCCCGCGCCGGCGGCGGCGCGGGGACAGTTCCCTTGTTCTGGTTGCGGAAATGCCTAGCGCTTGACGGCGTCCAGCTTCAGCATCTTGGCGATGACGCCGTCCAGTTCGGAGTCGTCGAAGATCTTCTTCCAGTCGTCCTTGATGATGGTGTCCTTGCCGTACTGGATGGCGATTTCGCAGGCCTCGGAGAACGGGTTGGAGCCGCGCAGGGCGTTGGTCAGCGCGATCTGCACGTGGCCGAACAGCATGGCCTTGGCAGCTTCCTCCGGAACGCCCGCGGTGTGCACGGTCTCGTGCAGCGCCTCGTTGAGCAGGGTGCCGATCATGCAGGCCACGGTCTCCACCAGGGTGGGTTCCAGGATGGCAAGCTGCTTCACTGTGACCCAGTGCACGTCGATGACCGGGGCGTAGATGGTGCGGATGACGGTCTCGGCCGAATCGCGGGTCGCTGCAGGTGCGTCCTCGTCGATCGCGGCGACCACGTTCTGCGGGGCGCCTTCGCCGCCGAAAGTGTCGGTCCATTCTTCCTTGGTGGTGCGCTCCAGGAACACGGACGGGTGGCACGGGTGCGCAACAGCCTGGACCACGTCGTCGCGCTTGGCCAGCAGCCCGGCGTAGGCGGCGGCCGGGTCCAGGGTGAGCAGGATCGCGCCTGCCTTCATCTGGGGGACCACGCCTTCGGACACGATGCCCAGTACGGTGTCCGGCACGGCGAGGATCACCACGTCGGCACCCTTGACGGCGTCGTCCGTGGAGGTGATCTCACGGCCTTCGGCGCGGACGCGGTCCTGGCCTGCGGGGGAGTTCTCGCTGTAGAAGACGGTGTGGGCGCTCTTCTGGAGGTTCCGGGAAACGCGCATCCCCATTTTGCCACCGGCTCCGATGACGGCGACGGTCAATTGTTCTGCTGACATTTCACTTGCTCCTTAGGAAATCGATGCTTTGCTGGGTCCACTGGTTTTCGAGGCGGATGGTTTCCGCCTCGGAGTCCTGCCACGGCAGCCAGTGTTCGACGATCTGGTTGATGTTTCTTTCTTTGGGCTGAAACTTCCCGGCCATGTAGTCATAGTCGAGAAGGCCTTCGCCGAGGGGGGCGCCGGAGTACGTGAACCCGACCCACCCCTCCTTGCGGCTGAACGCAAAGTCTTTGATGTGCATGTTCAGGACGTAAGGCGCGACGGCGTCGATCACCTCACGGGGCATCTCCAGCGCCGCGACCGTGTTGGCCGGGTCGCTGCAGATACCGAGGGATGGACTGTCCACTCCGCGGATGACGTCCAGGATCCGGGACGTGGGTACCTGTTCGTAGGTTTCCACCGCGATCTTCACCCCGGCGGCCTCGAACTCCGGCAGGACTTCCTTGAAGATCGCCACCCCTTCCTCCGCCGTCGGGGTGTGGCCCGGGACGTTGAACATGGTCCGCAGCAGGGGCGAGCCCAGGATCCCGGCGATGTGCAGGAATTTCCGCAGGTGCTCCGGGCGGATGCCCTTGGTGCCGAGCTCGAGCGAGACGCCAAGGCGGTCCGCGGTGGCCCGCACGGCTTCCAGTTCCGTGTCGGTCATGGCTTCCAGCGGGGCGTAGTCGCAGATCTGGAAGAGTTCCACGCCCAGTGCCGCGGTACGTTCCAGGGCCTGGTGGATGCTGAGCGGTTCCGACACCTTGTCCGAAAGCTGCCAGAAGAAGGCGTAGCTGCTCAATCCAATTTTTGAGCCCGGGCCGATGCGGCTCATGCGGCCACCTTCTTCGCGGCAGGCCGTGCGGCGGTTTCGTCCAGGATGGTCTTCAGCTCCTTCGGGTCGTGGGCGAACCGGCCCAGGAAGAGGCCGGCGACGGCGGCGTCCAGTTGGGTGATCAGGCCCGGGCCGGCGCTGCCGCCGTAGATCACCCGGCTGTCCGCCTGGCCGGGCAGGGTGCGCAGGTGCGCGTCCAGGCCGGTGATGACGGCGCTGATGTACCGCGGGGCGGCGGGTTCGGGTGCGCCGATGGCCCACTGCGGCTCGTACGCCACGATGGTGCGGCCGGCCGGTCCCAGGGACTGGGCGCGGTTGAGGGCGGCGTCGATCTCGGCCGTGCACCGGGCGATGGCTTCCTCGACGGATCCCTGCTGCAGTTCGCCGACGCACAGGACGGGGGTGAGGCCGTTGCGGTAGGCGGCGGCCGTCTTGAGCCCGATGATCCTGTCGTCCTCGCCGAAGATCCGGCGGCGTTCGGCATGGCCCACTTCGGCGTAGCGGCCGCCGATTTCGGCCACGGTCTTGCCGCCCACCTCGCCGGTGAACGCGCCTTCGTCTTCCCAGAAGATGTCCTGGGCTCCGGTGGCGGCTCCCGCCGTGCCCAGGATGCGGGCCGCTTCGGGCAGTACCGGCAGGGTGGGCAGCACGAACAGTTCGATGTCGCCTCTCTGGACCGCCGGGTGGGCGAACGCGATGGTGGCCACTTCGCGGCAGTATTCGAGCGTGCGTTCGTAGCCGAAGTACATCTTCAGGCTGACGCCGATGATGGCCTTCGGTTTTGGTACTGTGCTATTTGGTGCTGTGCTAGCAGGAAGTGACACCTTCATAGTCCTTAATCAGGGTGACCTTTTCGGCCGAGGCGGAAGTCTCGTCAAAGGTGTACGTGAGCCATTCGCGGGCGAGCCGGCGAGCCAGTTCCAGGCCCACGACGCGCTGGCCGAACGTCAGGACCTGCGCGTTGTTGCTCAGGACCGAACGTTCCACCGAGAAGCTGTCGTGCGCGGTGACGGCGCGGACGCCGGGGACCTTGTTCGCGGCGATGGCCACGCCGAGGCCGGTGCCGCAGACCAGCAGGGCGCGGTCGGCCCTGCCGGCGGCGATGAGTTCGGCGGCGGCGATGGCCACGGACGGGTACGGGGTGTGGCTGGTGGCATCCACCCCGACGTCGGTGACGGATTCGACCAGCTCGGAGGCCTCCAGGTCCGCCTTCAGGGCTTCCTTGTATTCGAAGCCGGCGTCGTCGGCTCCGATGACCAGGCGCAGTTTGGCGCTCATGCGTTCTCCTTGACTGTGTTGTTCTCGGCGGAAGTGTTCTCGCTGAGGGTGTTGTGGATTGCCCGGGCGATCAGTGCCATGGATACCGCTCCCGCGTCGGGGGTGCCGAGGCTCTTCCCGGCGTGCGGGCGGGCACGGCCCATAAGGGGGAGCAGCTGGGCGGTGTCTTCGGCGGCCTGCTGGGCGACGGTGGCGGCGGCGCCCCAGGCCTCGGTGAGGGGCTGCCCCGCGTTCACGCCGGCTGCGAGTGCGTCGCGGAACGGGACGAGGACGTCCACCAGGGTCTTGTCCCCCTGCTTGGCCTTGCCGAAGTCCATGATCGCGGCCGCGGCGCCGGCGACTCCGGCGGCGACAGCTCCGGCGTCGGGCGCTTTGGTATCGCCCACGGCGTCACCAACGGCCCGCAGGGCCATGCCCCAGAGCGCGCCGGACGTGCCACCGGCCTTGTCGGCCCAGGCGTCAGCGGCGAAATGCAGAGTGGTGGCGGCCCCGGCGCCGCGGGCGACGGCGGCACGGGCCGCGTCGACGGCGGCGCGGACGCCGCGTTCCATGCCGATGCCGTGGTCGCCGTCGCCGGCGATCGCGTCGATCCTGCCCAGTTCATCGGCGTTGGCGACCACCACGTCCTTCGCGGCGCCGAGCGCTGCCAGGACCCGGACGGCGCCGGCGCGGGACTCCGCAGTGGCGTCAGGGATGGGAAGTTCGACGTCGGCCAGCTCGTTGTTGTCCGTACCTCCGGCACCGGCGTCCAGGGCCGCCGCGGTGACTGCTCCGCGGCGGAAGGCCGGGGCGTCGGCGGGTGCGTTCCAGAGTGACTCGAGTTCGTCGTCGAGCCAGAAAAGAGTAAGGGAGGTGCCGGCCATGTCGAAGCTGGTCACGAGTTCGCCCACCTGCGGGTCCACGGCTTCGAGGCCGGCTTCGGCCAGGAGCTGGGCGACGCGTCGGTAGACCACGAACAGCTCTTCGTACTTGACGCTGCCCAGGCCGTTGAGGATGGGGACCACGCGGCGTGGGGTGCCATCCGCGGCCTCGTCGGTGACGCCGTCGGGGATTTCGGTGAGGAGCCTGGCGACGAGCAGCTCGGCGAGTTCGTCCGCCGTCGGAATGTCCGTTTCGCCGATGCCGGGTTCGCCGTGAATGCCCATGCCGACGGCCATCCGGCCTGCGGGGACGGAGAACAGGGGGTGGTCGGCGCCCGGCAGGGTGCAGCCGGTGAACGCGACGCCGAAAGACCGGGTGCGGTTGTTGGCGCGCTCGGCGATTTCCATGATCCGGTCCATGGCGTGCCCGGCTTCGGCGGCTGCTGCGGCCACTTTGAAGACGGTGAGGTCGCCGGCGATGCCGCGCCGCTTGGCGCGTTCGGCCAGCGGGGCGGACGAGACGTCGTCGGTGACGGCGATGCTGCGGCAGTCAATGCCTTCCTTGCGGAGGCGGTCCTGGGCCTGGTTGAAGTGAAGGACGTCGCCGGCGTAGTTGCCATAGCCCAGCAGTACGCCCGCGCCGTTGTTGGCGGCCTTGGCCACGTTGTAGACCTGCTGGGCCGAGGGGGAAGCGAAGAGGTTGCCCATCGCGGCGCCGTGCGCCAGGCCCTGCCCCACCAGGCCGGCGAATGCCGGGTAGTGGCCGGAGCCCCCGCCGATCACCAGCGCCACCGTGTCCGGGGTGCTCTTGGTGTTGCGGACAACGCCGCCGGCGACGCGCTTTACCCAGCGGCCGTGGGAGGCGACAAAGCCTTCGATCATCTCGTCAGCGAAGGCTGCTGGTTCATTGAACAGGCGGGTCATGGGGAGCTCCTGGGCCTAACTAAGGGGAAGTCGTGCTGTCGGGGTGGGCTGAATGCGGTGGCGGGCTTGGCAGGCGGTGGTGGTTGAGCCTGGGGCCCCGGCCGCCGGGTTCCCTGACCGAGCTTGCGAGGTTAGGGGGCGGTTGGGGAGCGGAATCGGTTCGACAGGCTCAACCGCCGGTTTGGTGCGTTGGTGCGGAGGCGTCCCCGGTAAGGGGGACCCCCGGGTCAGTTACGGCTCTGGCTCTGTTACGGCTCTGCGTGGTGTCCGGCTCCGGCGGGGTCCAGGGCCTCGGCCGGGACGCCTTCGCTGACCTTGCCGGAACGGCTCAGCACCACCATGAGGACGGAGGACAGGAGCATGAAACCGCCGACGACGAACATCGGCACTGTGTAGCCGCCGGTCCAGTCCTTGAGCCAGCCCGTGATGTACCCGGCGCTGAAGCCGGCCAGGTTGCCTACCGTATTGATCAGGGCGATGCCGGCTGCGGCTGCTGCGCCGGTGAGGAATTGCGTGGGCACGGTCCAGAAGTTGGGCAGTGCGGCGAAGATGGACATGGCCGTGATGGTGATGACGGCGATCGTTGCGGCCGGTGAACCGGCGAACAGTGCCAGCGGGATGCTGACGCCGCCGATGAGGGCAGGAAGGGCGATGTGCCAGGTCCTGACGCCGCGCTTGGTGGCGTCCTTGGACCAGAAGTACAGGGCGAAGGCGGCCGGCAGGTACGGGATGGCCGTGATGAGGCCCTTCTGGAGTACATCGAACTTGGTGCCGTAGAGGCCTTCGAAGCCGGCGATGATGGTCGGGAGGAAGAAGCCGAGTGCGTAGAGGCCGTAGATGAAGCCGAAGTAGATCGCGGACAGCATCCAGACCCTGCCGTTGCCGAAGACGGTGCGGACGCTGACGTGCCTGTTGCCGGCGGCCGTTTCCGACTTTTCCTTCTCCAGTGCGCCGGTCAGCCAGATCTTTTCGTCAGCCGTGAGCCATTTGGCCTTGGCGGGGGAATCGGCGAGGTAGAACCAGGCGATGATGCCGATGATGATGGCCGGCAGGGCTACGCCGAGGAACATGACACGCCAGCCCGAGAGGCCGAAGAGGCCGTGCTGCTGGATGAGGAGGCCGGCCAGCGGGGCCCCGATAACGGTGGTCAGCGGCTGTGCCAAGTAGAAAAGGGCCAGGATCTTGCTGCGGTGCCGGGACGGAACCCAGAGGCTGAGGAAGAGGATGGCGCCGGGGAAGAAGCCGGCCTCGGCGACGCCCAGGATAAAGCGGAGGATGTACAGGTGCTCCACGCTGCCCACCCAGGTGAACAGCAGGGACACGATGCCCCAGCTGACCATGATCCGGGCCAGCCAGCGGCGGGCGCCGAACTTGTGCAGTGCCAGGTTGCTGGGTATCTCGAGCAGGATGTAGCCGATGAAGAAAACGCCGGACGCGAAGCCGAACTGGGCCGCGGAGAGGGCAAGGTCCGTGTTCATGCCGTTGGGGCCGGCGAACGAAATGGCCGTCCGGTCCAGGTAGTTGATGAAGAACATCAGGGCAACGAACGGCACCAGCCGGATCGCCACTTTCCTGATTGCTGATTTTTCGACCACCGATTGTGTGGTGTCCACGTTGACTCCTAGATGTTGGTGTCCCGGCCGCATCCTGCGCTGGAGGCGTGGGGCTGGTTTCGAGGCTTAGCGCCGTGGTGCGTATCGGGTCCGCTAGGCCTGTGACTTCCACCATAAGACTGTTCCGTAAATTGGTCAACCGGTTGACTGGTTAACTTTCCGGCAAGTGCTGCGCCGTGCGTGGCCGCCTCCGGTTGCTACGCTGTGACTGTGTCCGCTAACTCCGCCGCCTCGACGGCCAAAATCAGTGCCGCCCTCGGTTCCATGGGGCAGGGTTCCGTCGTGTCCGAGGTGGCCGAGAGGCTGATGGCCTACTTCACCAGCGGCGACATCGCCGCCGGAACCCGTCTCCCTGCCGAGCGCCAGCTGGCTGCCTCGCTCGGGGTGGGGCGCTCGGCGGTGCGCGAAGCACTCGCCGCCCTGGAAATCCTCGGCATCGTTATCGTCCGCCCGGGATCCGGGACGTATCTGCGCGACGGCGTCTCCGAACTCCTGCCGCGGACGCTCAGCTGGGGGCTCATGCTGGGGGAGCCAAGGACGCGCGAGCTCGTTGAGCTGCGGAGCGGCCTGGAGGTTCAGGCCGTGCAGCTTGCTGCGGCCAGGATTACGGACGAGGCCCTGGACCGGATGCGCGCCAACCTCGACGCTATGGAGAAGAACCTGGACAACCTGGCAGCCTTCGTCGAAGCCGACGCCGCCTTCCACAAGGAGATCGCCACCAGCTCCGGAAACCAGGTGCTGCAGGAGCTTCTGCAGAGCATCCGCTCCCTACTGCGGATCTGGGTTGACCGCGCGCTGACGGACGAAGGCCATGCCGCCGCAGCGCTCGCGGAACACCGAACCATTTTCGAGGCCCTGGAGTCGCACGACGCCGCGGCTGTCACGAACGCCATGGCCTCACACATGAACACCGCCTCGCGCCGGCTGCTGGCCGGGTACGACGCCGCGCAGTAACCACTGGCGGACGGCCATTGAGCCGCCGCGCCCCATCGGATATCGTCAAGGCGACAGGACCGCCCTGGGTCAGCTGGGTGCAGTCGCCAGCCACCAGAGAGCAGCCTTCCGTGACTACCGAGCACTCCGCAACACTGCACTCCGCAACATTGTCCGCCCAGTCGGTAGCCGACCAGCGCCCCGCACTCGAACGGCGCCTCGATCCGCAGATCCGCAAGCTCGCCGTGGGCGTCTGGACGGCGGAGTTGGTGGGGGAAGAACTGGCGAACATCAGCTACGGAGGCAGGCCCGTCCTTCGTGCCATCAAAGCGGTGGTGCGGGACCACGAATGGCGCACCTTTGCGCCGTCGGTACGGGACCTTGCGGAACTGAAGGACGACGACGGCGTCAGCCTCCGTCTCCACGTCGACTATGCGGCACCCGGCTCGGCGGACGCCGCTGCACCCGCCTTCGAAGCCATGTTGATGCTCCGGATCACTCCGGCCATAGTGGAGGTATCGTTCTCGGGCCGGGCGAAGACAGCGTTCCGGCGGAACCGGATCGGCCTGGTGGTCCTCCACCCCACCAGCGAGGCCGGACGCGAGGTCAGCGCGGTTTCCCCGGACGGCAACGTGACAGCCGGCGCCTTCCCCGCGGACATCAGGCCGGACCTGGTCTTCAAGGACATCGCCTCGCTGGAATGGGCGGACGCCGGTACCGCCTTCGACCTTGGCTTCTCCGGGGACATCTTCGAAACCGAGGACCAGCGCAACTGGAGCGACGGCTCCTTCAAGACCTACAGCACCCCGTCCGCACTGCCCATCCCGGTGGACATTGCCGCGGGGGACACCGTTCACCAGTCGGTCAGCCTTGAGGCCCTCAGCATCGAGACCCCGGACAACCCCGCCGCCGGCGGCTACGACCGCGTGCCCTTCACGGTGGGCGAGCCGGTGGGCACTGTCCCGGCGCTGGCGCTCTCCGTGGACCCAGCCGGCGCGGATTCAACGGGCGCGGACCCTGCCGGAGCGGCTGCCGCAAACGCCGGGGAGGGCGTGCAGCTTCCCGGCCTCGACGCCGTCCTGGTGGAACTGTACGAACCCCGGGAGCTCTGGCCGGGCAAGCTTGCCGCCGCAGCCCGGGAAGCCGACCGCCACGGCGCGGCGCTGGATGTTCGGGTCGTTTCGGCGTCCGCGGACGGCGTGGCGGAAGCCCTCAGCGGAGCCCTCGGCGGGCAGTTGTCGCGGGTCGTCCGCCTGGGACTGTTCCACCCTGAAACGCAGTGCACGGATCCGGCGGCGTGGACAGCGCTGAAGGAGCCGCTGCAGCTCGCAGGATTCAGCGGGCAGCTCCTGGCCGGCACGCGCTCGCATTTCACCGAACTTAACCGGTGGATTGCCGGCGGCGGCACCCCCGTCCCGCAGGACGCCGATGCCCTCGCCTTCAGCCTCACGCCGCAGGTCCACAGCACGGAGATTCCCCACATCGTGGAGACCATACCCATCCATGGGGTCGCCGCGGCCAATGCCGTAAGGCTCGGGGAAGGGCGCCCTGTCCACGTGGGACCGGTTACCCTCAAGCCCCGGTTCCACGCCCCTGGCCAGCACGCCGACGGCGATGAGCTCCAGGACCACAGCTTCACCGCAGCGTGGACCCTGGCCAGCCTCCACGCCCTGACCTCCGAGGGCGTTGCCTCCGTGACGTACTTCGAAGCCGGATCTCCGCGGGGCATCGCTGCAGCAGACGGCACCCTCAATCCCGTTGGGGAGCTGCTGCAAAAGCTTGCGGCGTGCAAGGGGGAACCTGTGCTGGCCGCTACCCAACAGCGGGTTCAACGCCATGCAGGGAAGAGCTTGGTGACTGTCTACCCGGTGCAGTCAGCCGCCGGCCTGCAGGTGTTCCTAGGCAACCTCAGCCCGCGCGAAGCCACAGCGGTGCTGTCCCTGCCGGGCGGCGCCAATGCGGCGGCAGAGGTGACGGTGATCGGGGCCGCGGCCGGCGCCACCGCGGTTGCGGATCCCGCGGACGACGGCGCGACCGCGGTCACGCTACGACCGTGGTCCACCACCGTCGTCACCTTCGGGGACTGACCGGCCGGCTCTTCTTCCACGAGACCGGACGGCGGCCCGGTCACCTGTAGGTGAACGGGCCGCCGTCGTAGTGCTCCTGAGTTTGCCGCTACGGAACAGTGACCGTGGCAGTACCGCTCAGTCCGCTGCTTTTGCCCGTCACGGTTACCGTGTGGGTGCCGGCGGACAGTGGTGCAGCTAGTGTGATGGCCGTGCTGGCCAGCTTTCCGTCCTCGCCGGCCGTTGCGGTGGTGGCCACCGACGTGCCGTCGACGCTGACGTGCAGGGGTTCGTCGTTGGCATAGGGGGACCCGGTGACGGCCAGGGCGGTGCCGCTGACCGTTGCCGTGATGCTGGCGAAGGTCTCCTGGACGTACAGCGGGGCATCTCTTTTCGCGGCGGCGATGGGCGCCGCGCTACCCGGATTCCGGCAGGATTTGGACGCCGTATTCCAGATGGAGTTCACGTTGGAGCGGGCCTCCCGGAACGGGATGCTGCTTCCGGTGACGGTTTCCGTCACCTTGCAGGGCTGGCCTGCGGTGGGGAAGGCATCATTCTGGATGGTGAAGAGCCTGGACATCTGGCCAGTGAAGGAGACTTTGTTTAGCGGAACCCAGGAATCCTTGGCGGGGGAGAACGTGTACGCGTTGCCGTAGGACGCCGTGCGGGCGCGTCCGGCGGTAAACAGGTTGTCCCGCTTGAAGTCCTCGATGAAGGAGTACAGGCCGCTGAGGTTGGTCTGCGCCGCGGGGCGTTCGGTGCGGACGGTCATCAGGCGGGTCCACTCCGGCGCCTCGTCGGTGGGCTTCAGGTTGATCCAGGCGGTGACGATCTTGGCGTGGCCGTCCGAGGTATCCGTCTGCTCGGTGATCATGGTGGCGTAGTTCTTGCCGAGCTCCCAGTGGAACGGAATGCGGATGCTGGGGCCACCGGCATACTCGCCGTGGATCACCAGATTGCCACCGGGGATAGCGTAAAGAACCTTTGAGGTGAGTCTGCCATCCGGCACCTGTCCCTTTTGTGGACCGAAGATGGAGAAGATGGCGATCTTCGAACGGTCCTCCAGCTCCTGGATACCGAAGTAGCCGGCGTTGAAACCGTTGGTCATAAAATAGCTCGCGGGAGCACTGCTGAGCGGCGTGACCTCGTTGTAGAAGGCGTTGGCATCCGCCGGGAGCACGCCGTTTTGTGTGGTGTACCTCAGGTGGGCCGAGGGATCAGCCTTCTCAAAGATCCCCGCGGCCTGGGCGTCACAGATTCCCTGTCCCGACACCAGGGGGTCGCAGCTGTTGGGTTGCGGGGTGCGTCCGCCACGGGAGTCAACCTTGAACAGGGTAGGCACGGTGACGATCCGGGCATCGAAGATATGCGCCAGGCCGTTGCCGCTAACGGCGATTTCCTTGACTTCCTTGGCGGGATCGATGTTTATGCCGCTGACAAACATGCCGTACTGCTTGGACGTGTCCACGTCTGCGCCGGCAGGGGTGTTGCGGCCGGAAATACGGAAAGCATCGTGGACAAGCTCCAGCGGATCTGGTGTGGCCGTAGTCCAGGTGTTGGTCAGCGCGAAGGTCTGGAGCGTGCTCTTGTCCTTGTACGTCACCGTGACGTTAAAGGGACGGCTGCCGCTGGTGGTGGTGGCGAGGAACGCGACGGCGTTGCCCTGGCCGCGGAGCTTGATCCTGCTGGGTTCCGCGTTGGGTGCGATGTTGTCCGGTTCTCCGGGTGCGGTGTCCGGCATGGTGAAGTCGATGCCGGCGGCGGTTACGGTGCCGCCGGGCGGGTAGCCGGCGGCAGTCAGTCCGGCGGCGCTGAAGGAACTCCGCGCGGCGTCCAGTTGGCCCTTGGCAAGGGTAGATGCGTCTGTGATGCCCACGTTGTTGAAGGCCGCGGCCACGGAACCGCTTGAGTTTCCATCCGAGCTCCCGAGGTCTGCGGACGCCGCCGTTGTTCCGCTGACCAGGGCCGCGGCGGTCAGCAGGGCCAGCCCTCCGCGCATTCGCGTGTTCATTGCCATAGGGGAATCCTCTTCCTTGGGGATATCAGCCAGGTTCTTGCGGACGAGTTCAAGGGTGCCTCATGCGCCGACAAGATGACAATAGTTGATTGAAAAATATCTTTTAGAATCAAAAAAAAGCATAGAATGAAATCGTAGTCCGGCCGTGGACAGGACCCCTCGGTCGTTGATAGGTCTACCGAAGATAGGTCTGAGGGAACGTGATGAAACCACACCCACCTACTAGCTCGTCTTTGCGCCGGTCGCTGGCGGCGCCGACGAACATGCCACCGGAGACGAAGGACAACCTGCGACTTATCGCCCCCATCACCTCGTGGGAGGACGCCATTCCACTCGGCAACGGCCTGATGGGAGGGCTTCTGTGGGGCGAGGGGAATACCCTGCGCCTATCCCTTGACCGTGGCGATCTCTGGGACGAGCGAACCACCGGCGAAGCCGAATGGTGGAAGAAGCATCCGTGGCAAAGCACGCGGGGCGAGGCCGATCCCTGGGGCAAATACTATGAAGGACTTACGCCGACCAAGCTGCCTGCCGGCCGGCTGGAACTAAGGCTCGATCCGGCGCAGAGCATCAATTCCTTCGAATTGAACCTGGCCGACGCCGAAGCAATTGCCGAGCTAGACGACGGCACCGTCGCCACAGCTTTCTTCAGCGCAACGGAACCTGTGGCAATGCTGCGTGTTACCGGCAGGTCAGTGCCTGCCCTGAGTTTGATCCCGGCTGGTGGAGCCGATGGCAGCGGGGATTCCTCCGCCAACACCAAGAGCGGCGGGGCGGTGGCCGCGCTCGGCTACTCGCCCGCAATGTCCGGAGAGTCCACGGACCTGCAATGGTACGTTCAGGATGCTGCCGATGGCTTCAAATACTGCGCCTGTGTTCGGATCCGGCGCTCCGAGAATGGGACACTCCTTGCCATAGCAGTCACTTCCACCAACGACTGCGAGCCCGGACAAGATTTACTCGCCCTGGCCAAGTCTCGATGCAGCCGGGCAATGGACAAGGACTACTCGGGAATGCTTGCCGACCATGTCTCCTGGTGGCGCGGCTTCTGGGCACAATCATCGATCGAAATACCTGAGCCCCATATTCAACGCAACTACCAGTTCACCCGCTACCTTTACGGTGCCGGTTCGCGCAGAGGGGCACCGCCAATGCCCCTGCAAGGTGTGTGGACTGCCGACCATGGCGGTCTGCCGCCGTGGAAGGGTGACTACCACAACGACCTCAATACACAGCTGACCTACTCCGCGTACCAGGAAGCCGGCAACTTTGAGGCCGGCGAGAGCTATCTGGATTTTCTATGGAGCCTGACACCGGCTTTCCGCCAGTTCGCCCAGGATTTCTATGGAACATGCGGCCTCGCGTCCCCGGGTGTCATGTCATTGGCCGGCCAGCCCCTGGGCGGCTGGAGCCAATATGCCATGTCCCCACCATGAGCGCCTGGAATGCGCACCTGTTCTACCTGCACTGGCGTTATACCGGAGACGGCACTTTCCTGGCGGAACGCGCATATCCGTGGTGCAGCGGGGTTGGCCAGTGCATGGAAGAACTGCTCGCAGAAGATGAGGGTGGCGTTCTGGTGTTGCCAAGGTCGTCCTCACCGGAGATCTTCGACAATAGCAATCAAGCCTGGCTTAGGCCCAACAGCAACTATGACCTTATGTGCATGAAGATGCTTTTCTTTTCCCTCGAAGAAATGGCAGCCGCTCAGAACATGGCGGCCGATGCCCGGAAATGGGCACTTTTGGCCGCAGGACTGGGAGATTTTCACACATCCGGGGACGGCGAACTCTTGCTCGACAGCGAAACTCCGCTACGCGAAAGTCACCGCCACCTGTCCAATTTGATCGGAATCTTCCCCTTCAACCTGATCTCCGTTGACGGCGGGGCGAAGGACAACGAACGCATTCAAGCCTCCATCAGGGCATGGGACAAGCTGGGCACCGGGCAATGGTGCGGCTTCTCGTGGGCGTGGATGGGGTGTCTGCGGGCCCGTGTTGGCGATGGTGAGGAAGCTGTCCGCCAGTTGGATGTTTTCACCCGCGCTTTCGTTTCGCGCAACGGCTTCCATATCAACGGCGATCAATCCGGTCTGGGCTT
This sequence comes from Arthrobacter sp. 24S4-2, assembly GCF_005280255.1. NCBI lineage: Bacteria > Bacillati > Actinomycetota > Actinomycetes > Micrococcales > Micrococcaceae > Arthrobacter > Arthrobacter sp. 24S4-2. Next base: position 418,651 of record NZ_CP040018.1, read on the forward strand.
TTCTGATTTCACGTACCGCCCGTTCACCTTGGAAGGAAACTTTGCCGCCATGCAGGTTGCCCAGGAAATGCTCCTGCAAAGCTGGAGTCCAACACCCGGCCGGAGCGACACCGAGGTCATCCGATTGTTTCCTGCCGTGCCCTGGCGCTGGCACGACGTCAGCTTTACCGACCTAAGAGCCGAAGGCGGACACTGGGTGTCGGCACGGCGGGAAAACAACGCCACCACATCATTCACGGTGGTGGGGGCAAGGACGGAGTTGTTAGAATCCGCGACAACTTCGGTGGAATTGAACCCGCCTGGTCTGTTTCAGGTGTACTGAGTATTTGAAGCTTTGAGCGCCACCTGTTCGTGCGGTTCAGCGCCGGGGTTCGTACGAGAGAGCGCCAGCGGTCGCGTGGCCTTGGCGCCGCTGACGCCCTCCGTGATGGTTGCTAGGCGGTTGCGAGTGCTGTGTGTTCGCGCATGTTGTAATTGCCTGTCTCGATCCAGATCGTGTTGTGGATGATCCGGTCCATGATCGCGTCGGCGTGAACGCCGGAGCCGAGCCGCTGGTGCCAGTCCTTCTGCGAGTACTGGGTGCAGAACACTGTTGACGTCTCCCCGTAGCGGCGTTCCATCAGTTCCAGCAGCATGGTGCGCATCGATTCCGTGGGCCGATCCAGCAACCACTCATCAATGACCAGCAGGGTGAATGCCGCATACTTGCGCAGGAACTTGCCGGATCCGCCAAGGGTGTCTTGGGCGGCGACCCAGGCTTCCTCGAGGTCGGGCATGCGGACGTAATGCGCGCGGATACGGTGTTCGCATGCGCGTTTAGCGATCGCGCATCCCAGGTAGGACTTCCCCGACCCGGTGAACCCTTGGAAGACAACGTTCTGCTGCCGCGCCACGAACGAGCAGGTGCCGAGCTGGCTCAGCAGCGGCCGGTCAAGACCTCGCTCATCGAGGAGGTCGATGCGGCGCAGGTCAGCGTTCGGGTAGCGCAGCCCCGCCCGCCGGATCAGGCCGGTGACTTTGGCATGGGTGAACGACGCGTAGGCGTCATCGACGACCAGCCGGAGACGATCTTCGAACGGCAGGCTGATGCTCAGCGTCTCGTCTTGAGTATCTATGGCCTCCAGCAGCTCGCCCGCGTTCATCTCCCGCAGCTTGCGTTTGGTTTCCGTGTCCAGGCGGCTCATCGGGTCCCTCCTGCGTAGTAGGAGCTGCCGCGCACGTATCCGCCATCTTCGTCATCAGGCTCCTCGACGTGCCCGGTTTTGTCCTGCCCGGTGTCCAGGATCGGCCGCAGGTGGGCGTAACGGGGCGATCGTATCGGACCGCGCAGCGCGAGCCGGCATGCGGCTTCCACCCGGGCTGGTGAGAACCTACGAGACAGGCGCAGGACCGCCAGTGCTGGGTCGTAGCCGGCTTCCTCGATGCGGACTGACTCGAAGATCTTCTCGATCACGGTCCCGGTCGCCGGTCCCATCCGTAACGCCCAGGCGTCGATCCGGGCTCGGTCCCAGGCTTGCCAGCTGTGCCCCTCGGGAAGGTCGGCTTCGTTCGTCCGATACTGGTTTGTCGTCGTCACGGGCAGCAGCAGGTGGCTGGTCAGGCGCTCATCACCCCGATAGATCTCGAGCATGGTGTCCGTGACGCGAAGATCAACATGCGCGCCGATGTGGGTGAACGGGACGGAGTAGAAGTTTTTTGCCCAGACCACGTGTCCGTTCCGGCCTACTTTGCGCCCATATGTCCAGGTGCTGATCTCGAAAGTCACCGCCGGCAACGGTTGCAGCAGCGGCTTCTCCTCGGCCGTGAACACGCTCAGCCGGGAGCCTTCCCGCTTCTGGAACGGCTGTCGGTTGTAGGCATCGATCTGCTCCCGAATCCGGGCCCGCAGCTGCACCAGGCTGGTGAACTGCTCCTGCCTCAGACCCGCAATCACCCAGGTGGCGACGTGGGAGACAGTGTTTTCGACGCTGGCTTTGTCTTTCGGGTGCCGCACCCGGCCCGGAAGTACCGCCGCCGAATAATGCGCCGCCATCTCGCGATAGGCGTCGTTGAGGACGACTTCGCCCTCGCGCGGGTGAGAGATCACCCCGGTCTTGAGGTTGTCGGGGACGATCCGCGGGACCGTGCCGCTGAAGAATGCGAACATCGCCGCATGCGCGCGCAGCCACGACTCCTGCCGCATATCCAACGTCGCCTCCACGAACGCATATCTGCTGAACGGCAGGCATGCGACGAACAAATACACCTTCGAGATCTCTCCCGTTGCCGGGTCAACGAGCTGCATCGTCGGCCCGGACCAGTCGACCTCGACGCTGCGGCCGGCCTTATGGCCGACCCGAGACGACGCGCCAGTGACGTTGGCGTAATCGCCGTAAAGCCTGCAGAACCGGTCATAACTCATCGCCGCTTGCCCGGCCCGACTGCACCCGTCGAGATACTCCTGGTGCAGCAGCTTCAACGTCACGCCAACCCTGGCCAGCTCGCGGTGCACCTGGACCCAGTCCGGCTGCGCGAACACGCTCTCCCGCACCCCGCGACCGGGAAACAGCGCCAGATACACCTCGCCCTCAGACTTCTCCGCAACGTCGTCCCAACCGAGCCCGAGCTGATTCGCGGCATCGATCACCGCCTGAACGCTGTGCCTGGACATGCCCTGAGCGAGCGAGATCGCTCTGCCGGACAGGCCCTGGTTACGCAACTGCAAGACGAGCTTCGCCTTGATCTTCCGTACCATTACCGGTACTCCTTCCACCACGTGGCCGTCACGCGGTGGAAGGAGCTTTTCAGGTGGCGTTCAACCGCACCAACACTGGCGCTGACCAGCGCAAATCGTGGGCTCGGACCCCGGCGCTAACCCGCACCACACATGGACCCCTCAAGAGCGAATATTCAGTACTGAAAATTGGTGAAAATTTCGAGGTCCATCTCCTGGAAGGTGATGCAGTGTCGGCCACCCTGGAAAAGCCGCTCCACTACACCGCCGAATCAGCCAACTCCGCCGGGCCCGTCATCGTCTAGCTCGCCGCGGATAAGCTGTACTTGGACTTTTCCTCCCCGCGGATTGGACTGTGATGGAAACGTGGACGAATTATCGCCGCGCCTCACCGCCGCTGCGTGAGCTGGGCCTGGCGTGTCTCGGCGCCGGCGAGCAGGAAGGGCTGCTGCCACCGGTTTCCCGCCGCACCCTGTCGTGCCATGCACTCGTCGTGGTGTCGCAGGGAACCGGGTGGCTTAATTACGCGGGGCAGAACGCTTCTGTCACGGCGCCATCATTGATTTGGATTTTTCCCGGAGTTGAGCACGGATACGGTCCGGGCACATCAGGCTGGCGGGAGCATTGGGTGCTTTTTGCCGGTGCCAGTGCGCGGGCGTTCGAGGAACTTGGCTGCTACAGCCGCGACCGGCCGCTGGCCACGCTGCAGGGCGACGACGGGATGCTGGCCCTGTTCACCGACCTGCGGCACGCCCTTGCGGTGGAGGGTCCGCGTGGCGACCTTGATTCGTCGGTCGCGGCTCAGCAGATCATCGTGGGCGCCAGTCGGCGCGGCCGTCAGCTGACTGCCGGAATCGCCGAGACAACCCTGGCCCGGCTGCGCGAACTGGCCTATCTGCCCCTCGGCGCCGGCCAGCAAGCCGCACGGCTCGGACTCACCCCGCAAGGCCTGCGAGAGATCGTCCAGGCCGCAGCCGGAGTAGGCCCCAAGGAATTTGTCCTGCAGCTGCGGACTTCCCGGGCGCAGTCACTGCTGGCCGACACCGACTTTCCGATTGAACGCGTTGCGCGGCTGACCGGCTACGACGACGGCGCGTATTTCAGTAGGTTGTTTTCACAGCGCGTCGGGCTATCCCCGTCACATTTCCGCCTCCAGCACCGCCGCTCGGGCGGAGGCGGTTCCCTGGACTGAACCCCAGCCACCCGGATCAGGAGAAGAACCGATCGGCTGGTGTCCGAAGCAAAGCCCGGAGAACACCCTCGTCATAGTCCGTCCCGATCAGACCAGTGCTCCTGCCATCTCCAGTCGATGGGTTCGCCGGCCCGTTGGTAGCGGATATCGGTGGAGAGCCGGATCCTGTTTTCCGGGTCCACATTGTCCGTTGCAGCGTGGACGGCAAAGGCAGAGTGCACCATGACGTCGCCGGCGTGGAAATCACTGAGCAGCCACCGTGCATCATGGGTGTCAGCCAGACCCGGCAGGTCGGCTGTTATGGAAGCGGCCGGATGCTTCCGGGTGCCGTTCCGCTCGGCGGCCAGCGCCCAATGATGGCTTCCTTCCAGATAGGCCAGACCGCCCATTTCGATCGGTGTATCACCAAGCGGGATCCACATCGAGAGGACATGTTCACTGCCTTCCCTCAAATACACCAGGTCATAGTGGGCCTGCGTTGCAGTCCCGATGCCCGTCTCGCCAGGTCGAACATGCCGGATGATTTTCCTTTTATGCAGATGAACCTCATCACCCAGTAACCAGGCGAACCAGTCCTTGATGTCCGGGTGCGCCGTCAGGCCCCCATACGCGGCACCAGGAACAATTTCATCGAAAAGTATGCGGCGAAGGGACGCGCGGTTGACCTCACCCGGTGCCCCGACTCCCAGGGAAGGCTCGGTCCCGACCCGGACTAGCCCCGTCTCGGCCAACTTCGTGAAGTAGTACTCGCGGAAATTGTTCACCACGCCGGGATCTAGGTGGTTGCTGAGGTAAAGGTAGCCGTCTTCGCGCAACCGGCGCCACAGCGCGTCCCTGTCGGCACGCTCGCTGGCTGGTACCGGAGAAAGGTACGCGAACCGTGCGGGGGACTGGTCAAGGACATACCCGTTCGAAGTGATCATGACTCCAGCATGAAGGCGGATTGGACTTTGCCGTTAGGAGTTTCGCCCGCTGATTGTTGCATTTTTGTGAGGATTGCAGATCCCTTTGGACAAATGTATTTGTCGCCTGCGTTCCGCGGCTGTGGTTGGGGCCCGGCGAGGCGGCCAATCGGGGCGGCCGCGGCCGCCCACATTGGTCTCGGCTTGTTCCTTAGCATCTGGACTACTGTCAGAATGAAAAAATGAGCACTTTTTTACGCCCAAACAATCAACTTCTTGCATAAATCCGTCGAGGCCTCTAGGATCTGTTAAACGGTTAAGGAGGTGGTGCACGTCACATGACTTCTACATGACCTAATCGGATTTCGAGCGTCTGCATGGAGGAAAAAGTGTGAACCCGACAACGGAGAAGGTACCGGCATCGCCGGCACAACAGCATGCGCAGGCTTCGGGGACAGACGAGGAAGGCCCCACGAGCCTGGGGGTCCGAACGGAGCTGGCAGGAACAGGTCCGGAGCGAAACCCGGGGAACGCAAGAGCCTCGTGAGCAGGCTGCGTCGCGACAAGCAAATGCTGGTCATGATGTTGCCGGGTGTGTTGTTTCTTCTCGTGTTCTTCTACGTTCCCATCCTGGGCAATGTGATCGCCTTCCAGGATTACCAGCCGTATCTCGGCATCGGCGACAGCCTCTGGGTGGGTTGGCAGAACTTCTTGGATCTCTTTATCAACCCGGACTTCGTCAATGCCTTTTGGAATACGCTGTATCTGGCCGCATGGCAGCTGGTATTCCTCTTCCCCGTGCCGCTCGTACTGGCCCTCATCGTGGATTCGCTGATCAGCCCGCGAATTCGCAAGATCTTCCAGAGCATCGCCTACCTGCCGCACTTCCTGTCCTGGGTCCTCGTCATTGCCTTCTTCCAACAGATGCTTGGTGGGGCGGGGTTCATCAACAACTCGTTGCGGCACGTGGGCATGGACACCATCCCGTTCATGACCAACGCGGACACCTTCCCGGTGCTGGTGGTTGTCCAGATGATCTGGAAAGACGCCGGCTGGGCCATGATCATCTTCCTGGCAGCCCTTGCCAGCATTGACGCTTCACTCTACGAGGCTGCCGCAGCCGACGGCGCTGGCCGCTGGCGCAGGGTCTGGCATATCACGCTGCCCGGGCTGCGCCCCGTCATCGTCCTGCTGCTGATCCTCCGGATCGGCGACATCCTATCCGTTGGCTTTGAGCAGTTCATCCTTCAGCGAGATGCCGTGGGCGCAGGCGCAGCCGAAGTCCTTGACACGTTCACGTACTACACGGGTGTTGTTGGCGGTGGCTGGAGTTCCGGTGCAGCGGCAGGCCTGGCCAAAGGTGTCGTCAGTCTGGTGCTGATCTGGGGAGCCAACAAACTGGCCCACAAGTTCGGCGAAGACGGAATTTTTGCCAAGAAGGTCGGCTAGCCGGAACGGCCGCCGCGAAGGAGACTCACATGGCTACAACACTGTTTACCAAAAAAGCCCCCGGGCTGACGCGCGATTCCAAGCGTCCTGTCTGGAAAGAGAAGCCCTCTCTGCTTTACCAGAGCATTAAAGCTGTCGTTCTCGTGCTCTTCAGCATCTCCATCCTGGCTCCCATGCTCCTCGTGGTGTCCACCTCGCTGGCCGACAATGAACAGCTGACGGCCGCTGGCGGCTTCGTGATGTGGCCGGAGCGGCCAACACTGGAGGCCTACCAGACCATCTTCCGAGGCCCCATGGTTCTGCAATCGCTCGGAGTTAGCCTCTTCATCACCGTGGTGGGCACCCTGCTGGCGCTGTTTGTGACTATCACCATGGCCTATGCCACCAGCCGGTCGGTCGTTTTCGGACGCCCCGTGATCCTTGCAGTCCTATTCACGCTACTGTTTGCCCCCGGACTCATTCCCTCTTTCCTGATGATTCGCGAACTCCATCTGCTGGACTCTCTGTGGTCCCTGATCCTGCCTGGTATCTTCGGTGCGTTCAACTTCGTGGTGATGCGTTCCTTCTTTATGAACATCCCGGGCGAACTCATTGAGAGTGCCCGCATTGACGGGGCGAGCGACTGGCAAATCCTCTGGAAGATCGTCCTGCCCCTTTCCAAGGCTGTGGTCGCTGTGGTGGGTCTGTTCTACGCCGTGGGCTTCTGGAACTCCTTCTTCAACGCCCTCCTGTACATCAACGACCACAGCAAATGGCCCATCCAGCTCCTCCTGCGCAACTTCGTCGTCCAGGGCAGTGGTGCGGCCGACGGGCTGGGGATCACCACCACCCCTCCGCCACAGTCAATCCAGATGGCAGTCGTTGTGGTTGCCCTCCTCCCTATCCTCATGGTCTACCCGTTCCTGCAGAAGCACTTCGCCAAGGGCGTTATCACCGGCGCGGTCAAAGGCTGATGCAGCCTTCCTGCCCGCTTTTCAGACAACTCCGCAAGAAAAACCAGAAAGGTCTACGCCCATGACGAGCGCTACTTACGGACAGCCCGGATTCAGCCGACGCGGCTTCCTCGGCCTTGCAGGCCTTACGGTCACCGCTGCCGGCCTGTCCGCCTGCGGGACCGGCGGAGCCGGCGTCGGAGGCAGCGGCGGCGCCGCCGCCTCCTCGGCACTCAAGCTGCCCACATACAAGGAATTCACCGGTTTCGCCCCGGACATTCCCGGTAACGAAAAGGGACTGCAGGCAGCCTTCTTCAAGCTCCCCGAGGCAGCAACGTCCGTCAAGGGCGCGCCGCTCAAGGGCAAGGTGACCGGCCTCACGGAAACCTTCGACACCATGAGTCCAGCTATGAACGACAACCCCTTCTGGCAGCGTCTCAATGCCAAATTGGGCGGCGAGCTGGACCTCCAGATTGCCGAGGACATCGGAGACGGCTACCCGGCGAAGTTCGCCACCGTCCTTGCCAGCAACGATCTCCCTGACATGATGTGGGTTCCGCCGAACCAAGGCATCCCCAACATCGGTCCCATGCTGGAAGCCAAATTCCAGGACCTGACACCGTACCTCTCCGGGGACGCCGTGCTCGAGTACCCCAATCTGGCCGCCCTGAAGCCGGATTCCTGGAAGACCGCCGTCGTCAACGGCAAAATCTGGGGAGCACCGATCCCCAGCACGCCTTTCGGGCAGATCACGTCCGGGCGGAGTGACATATGGGCGGCAGTTGACGGGCTCAACGCCGCCAGCGCCGATGAGTTCCTCGAAAAGGCCAAGGAACTGACCCGCCCCGGTGAGCAGAAGTATGCGCTGGAACCGGCCTACACCAACATTCTCCACATGGTCACTGAATGGTATGGAGCCCCAAACGGCTGGGCCGTGAACAAGGACCGCACCCTGACGCACCTCTTCGAGACGGACGAGTACGCTGCCGGGGTGGAGTTCACTGCCAAGATGTTTGCAGCTGGAGTGTTTTACCCGGACAGCAAGGCGTCCGACATCCGCACCCGTGTGGCCAACGGCACTGTTGCTGCACAGGTTCTGGTGGGTCCGCACGACATCCGCAGCTTCCGCGGCCTGAACAAGACCGCCAAGTTCGACCTTCTGGTCCCCTTCAGCGCCGACGGCAAGATCAAACCGGTCTACGACATGGGCTATGGCACCGTCGGCTTCACACCGTTCAAGAAAGCCGAGGAAGGCAGGATCCGCGAGCTTCTGGCTCTGATCAACTACCTTTCCGCCCCTTTCGGCACAGCGGAGTACATACAGAAGAACTACGGCGAGACCGGGCAGGACTACACGCTGGACGATGCCGGCAACCCGGTTCTCAGCGAGTCCGGTGCCACCAACATCCCAGGTCTCGCTTCGGCCCTGAACATTATGTCCAGCCCGGAGAATGTGCTTTTCAACCCGGGCTACGACGATGACACGCGATACGTCAATGAGCAGCAGAAGAAGCTACTTGAAATTGCCTGGCGTAACCCGACCAACGGCAGCTACTCGGACACCAACGCCAAGGTGGGTGCAAAGGTCACCAAGCAACTGCGCGACAAGGTCATTGACGTCATCACCGGACGCGAGAAGGTGGGAGTCCTCAAGGATGCAGTGAAGCGCTGGCAGTCAGAGGGCGGCAACAAGATCCGTGAAGAGTATCAGGCGGCCTTGCCCGCGGACGTACCGATCTTCAGCTCGTAGTAAGACGGTTGTGGCGGCGGGGGGTCTGCCCACTGTCGCCACAACCTGATGTTCAGCAACACCAGTTGGCGACAGTCCCAGGTCGCCAGGTTCACGGAGGAGATTCATGACGTTGACAAATCGCAGGGCACAGCGCCCGACCATCAGGATGGTCGCGGCGGAGGCCGGTGTGTCCACGGCAACTGTTTCCTACATCTTGTCCGGCCGGCGAGGTGAAGCCGGTCCGGGTTGCTCGGAAGCCACTGTGAGCAGGGTAAGGGCTGCTGCGGAACGGCTGGGCTACAGGCCCAACCAGGCGGCACGCGCCATCCGGACCGGGCGCACGAACACTGTGATCCTGTCCCTGACCATGCTTTCGGACCCGTGGGCGCTTGCAGTAATCGAGGCGGTCCAGCGTGCGGCGGCTCCCTTGGGCATCACGCCCATGATCCTTGCCGATGCTGACTGGGCCAAGGTTCTCCAGAGCCACAGTGCCGACGCAGTCTTTGTGGACGCTGTCCGGGAGCACAACGAACAGACACTTCGTGAGTTGGCAGGCCGGGGGTCAAGGCTGGTGGTGTTCCACGAGTCCCTGGAGCCGGAAGGCTTTGACGTCGTACGCTCCGTTGCAGGACCCGGCTGTGTCCTGGCCGTGGAACATCTGTTGGCAAGTCATACGAAGATAGCGTGCCTTGCCGCCGGCAGCTCCCTTGCGGGGCCGCGGTTCAAGGCATACACAGACGCCCATAAATCGGCCGGGCTGCCGGTCCGTGACGACTACGTGGGGACTTTCGATGGAAGTTCGGCAGGCGCCTACGCCGCCGCTACGCGGCTGCTTTCCCTGGAGGATCCGCCAACGGCCATCTTTGCCACTACGGACTATGCGGCCGTCAGCGCTATCAACGCGGCGCAGCGAATGGGGCTCGGAGTCGGCACGGACATTGACATCATCGGTGTGGGAAACACGGTGGAGGGCGAACGGATGTCCCCGTCGCTGAGCAGCGTGGGCCCTGTGGGCTTCTTTGACAGCCTGGCGCGGAAGCTGATGGACCGTGCCCTGGGATCCGACGAGGATCCCGGCGTCCTGGACTTCCCTTGGGAACTGTTCGTCCGTGAATCAGCACCGGCGAAGAAAGCAAGACACTAGGTTTTGAACCAATTACGGTGCCGCGCAGCCTCCGGGAATCCGGGCAGGCATGCGGCTACATGGCGGCCTAAGGGCTGCAACCAAGCAGGAGGAATCGCGTAGCAATGAGAACTGTTGATATGAAGGTCGGGCTGGTCGGATTCGGTCTGAGGGCGAGTCTGTGGAAGCACGTCCACAACCCGGGCCAGGGATCCGAAGTAACCATCGTGTGCGATACCAGCGCGCGCGGCCGCGCGGACGCTACCGAAAAGATCCCTACGGCCAGGGTCACGGCGGATCTCAATGAGCTGCTCACCAGCGGCATTGACGCAGTCCTGGTTCTTACGCCGGACAACCAGCACGCATTAGTGGCCGTCGAGACGCTCAGGGCCGGCATTCCCACCTTCTGCGAGAAACCGTTGGACGTCACACTTGAGGCAGCGGATCTGATCCTGCAGACGGCTTATGAAACCGGAACGAGGCTGTACGTCGGTCACAACATGCGCCACATGCCAGTGGTAGTGCAGATGCGCCAACTGATTGAAGACGGTGTGATTGGCGACGTCAAAGCGATCTGGTGCCGGCACTTTGTGGGCAACGGGGGCGACTACTACTTTAAGGACTGGCACTCCGAACGCAAGAACGTCACGTCGCTGCTGCTCCAGAAGGGTGCCCACGACATCGACGTCATCCACTGGCTGGCGAACGGCTACACCAAGCGGGTGTCTGCCATTGGGGACCTCGCCGTATACGGTGATGTCCGGGACCGCCGGGACAACGCCGGCCGCCGGATGGGGGACTGGTTCTCGCTCGATAACTGGCCGCCCACGGAGCAAACGGCGCTCAGTCCGCTGATCGATGTGGAAGACATTTCCATGATGCAGATGGTGCTGGACAACGGGGTGCTGGCTTCCTACCAGCAGTGTCATTTCACCCCCGACTATTGGCGGAACTACACGGTGATCGGCACCAAGGGCAGGATCGAGAACTTCGGCGACGGCCCGGGCGGCAAGATCAGCGTCTGGACGTCGAGGACATCCACCGGTTTCGCTGAGCCGGACCGGGTGATCGGGATTCCCGACGGCGATGGCGGCCACGGCGGCGCCGATCCTCGCCTGATCGCCGAGTTCCTGGAGTTCGCCGCCCGCGGCGGGCAGACCCGTACCAGCCCTATCGCCGCCCGCCAGTCAGTGGCAGCGGGTGTGCTGGCCACAGAATCCCTACGCGGTGACGGCTCTGCTCGCGAAGTCCCGGCATTGCCCGCCGACCTGGTCGGGTATTTTGAAGCCGGCCAACCTGCCCGTGACTCAAGCCATTGTTGACTACGAACGAACCGAAATCCTTGAACAAGACCATCACATCAGGAATGGACAATGCATGGACCTGCGACCGCCCGAACAAACGGCCCACCAATCGGCTGGAACAGGCCCCCGTGCATCTGGAGCGCAGCCACCCATCCTGAGCTACAGGGGCAATGCGTTTTACCGTTCAGGAAAACAGCACCGCATCCTGGCGGGTGCCATCCACTACTTCCGCGTGCACCCGAGTCAGTGGGAGGACCGCTTGGCCAAGTTGCGGGCCATGGGAGCCAACACGGTCGATACGTACGTTGCCTGGAACTTCCATCAGCCGACGCGCGGGCAGCGCCCCAATTTCACACATTGGCGGGATCTGGGCCGCTTCATCGATCTGGCCGCAGCCCAAGACCTGGATGTGATCGTTCGTCCCGGGCCGTACATATGTGCGGAATGGGATAACGGAGGGATCCCTGCATGGCTGACGGGCACGCCGGGGATCGGTCTGCGCTGTTCCGATCCGGTCTTCACAGACGCGGTCGAGGAATGGTTTGACGACCTCCTGCCCATCATCGCAACCCGCCAGGCGGCCCGGGGCGGGCCGGTGGTCGCGGTGCAGATCGAGAACGAGTACGGCAGCTACGGCGACGACAAGGCGTACTTACGCTGGAACCGCCGGGCGCTCATGGACCGGGGCATCTTGGAGCTTCTGTTCACCGCGGACGGCGGAACCGATTTCCACCTCGACGGCGGTGCACTGGACGGAACTTTGGCTGCGGCCACCCTGGGGAGCCGCGGGGAGGAATCAGTGGCAACTTGGCGGCGACGCAGGCCGGACGAGCCGTTTTTCAATGTCGAGTTTTGGGGTGGCTGGTTCGATCACTGGCATGAGGATCACCACGTCCGGGAGAAGGAGGACGCGGAGGCCGAAGTCTCAAAAATCCTGGATCTGGACGGCTCAGTGTGCATCTATATGGCCCATGGAGGTACGAACTTTGGGCTTTGGTCCGGCAGCAACCACGATGGTGAAAAGCTCCAGCCAACGGTTACCAGCTATGACTCCGATGCCCCGATCGCGGAGAACGGCGACCTAACGCCCAAGTACCATGCCCTGCGAAGGGCATTCTTCCATGCGCAGGGCACTGTGGAACCTCCCGAGCTGGATCCGGAGCTGTTGGCGCCTGCCCCGGTTTTGCCCGGCCGAACCCTTGACGTGGAGCCTGGCGTCGAGCTGCTAGAACTACTCCGTGCCGGTACGCGGCAGCGATCCAGCGTGCGGCCTCTTACATTTGAGGAGATGGACCTCGACTCGGGCCTGATGCTGTACGGCGCTGAGGTAACGCTGCCAGGGCTCCCTCACGCCCCGACCGAATCGCGGATCCGGATCATGGAACTCCATGACCGCGCCCACCTTTGGATCGACGGCCGTCACGCCGGGATACTGGATGGAGCGAGCGCACGGGAGGGATTGAGGGTCCAGGGAACCGGGGCCTCCGTGCGACTGGACATCCTCGTGGAAAACCAGGGGCGGATTAATTACGGACCTTTGACGGGTCAGGGGAAAGGCATTCTGGGGGGAGTCCTAGTAAACCAGCGCCACACCTTTCACTGGACGCAGACCCCCCACTCGCTCAGCGACTGGGGGGATCGGGAACTTGAACACCTTGCTTCAGCCAGCTTCCGGACGGATGCCGCCGCGGACACCTTTCTGGCCCTCCCCGGTTTCGGTAAGGGATTCGTCTGGATCAACGGCTTCCTGCTCGGCCGCTATTGGGAGGTGGGGCCCCAGTCCACTCTCTACATACCGGCTCCGCTGATCCGGACCGGCAGCAACTCGATCAAGATCCTGGAGCTGGAGAAGTGGGGCAGCTCAATAGAGCTGCGCACCGAGCCGGAGCTTGGCTAGACCGCAGCAGCGCCCATCGCCACGATGACTTCCGTGCCGTTCGCCTCAAAGGCAGCTTTGTCCTTTTGCGAGATCCCGGAATCCGTAATCAGTCTGCGAAAGGGGTAACCGGCCATGGTGGCGAAGGCGCGGCGCCCCACCTTCGAGGAGTCCGCAAGTACATAGGATTCGGTGGCTCGCCGGGCCATGAGGGTGTTGACCGACGCCTCGCCTTCGTCGGTGATGGTCGGCCCCACCTCCGCGTCGATTCCATTGACACCGATGAAGGCGAAGTCGAGGGCGACTTTCTGCATGACGATGTCCGTGTAGGGTCCGACGAGCTCGTAGGAGCGGGGGTTCAGGATGCCGCCGGTGACCATGATCTTGATGTTGGGCCGAACTGCGAGCTGGGCAGCGATGTTGATGGCGTTAGTGACCACAGTCAGGGTGGGCCGGTCCGATGGGGTGTTCAGGTCTTCCCGCGTAGACAGCACATGGGCCAGCGCCGTTGTGGTGGTGCCTCCGCTGAGGCCGATTACGGCACCGGGTTGGATGAGCCTTGACGCCTCTTCCGCAATGAGATTCTTGGCTTCGGCATGGTCATCGCGGTTGTATCGGCTGGGGAGGTCATAAGCCACCGCGCCGGTAGTAGCACCGCCTCTGGTGCGGCTGAGTAACCGTTGCTTTGCGAGACTGTCCAGGTCCCTGCGGGCGGTGGCAGGTGAAACACCTAATTTTGCGACGATGTCCTCCACCTCGATCTGCCCTGTGTCAGCAAGCAGGTCAAGGATCGCTGCCAGTCGATCGGTGCGGGTCATGAACATACCTCTCAAGTGGTACTACGTCGCCCTGGCGAACAGAGCCAGGAGCCGCGACACCTCGGGAACCAGGGCTTCGCGGCCGGCCTTCACGTACTTGCGGGAATCCACCACGGCAGGGTTGGCCGCCAGGTAGTCCCGGACCGCACGGGTGAAGAATCCGTTTAAATGGGTGGAAACATTTATCTTAGTCATGCCCGAGCCGATAGCGGCGACGATTGCGTCGTCTGCCACGCCTGAGCTTCCGTGCAGCACGAGCGGCACGTCCAGGGCGGACTTCAGCCGGGCGATCAGCGGCAGGTCCAGGACCGCCTTACGCTCGGTCATGGCGTGGGAGGATCCGACTGCAACGGCCAGCGCGTCTACGCCGGTAGCGGCGACGAAGGCGGCTGCTTCGCATGGATCTGTCCTGGCTCCGGGCGCGTGGGCGCCGTCCTTGCCTCCCACTTTGCCAAGTTCGGCTTCCACGTAGACGCCTGCCTTATGCGCGTGTTCGGTGACCCGCCGCGTGGCGGCAACGTTCAGGTCGTAAGGCAGATGGGCGCCGTCATACATCACGGAACCAAAGCCCAGCCCGATGGCCTCCAGCGCGAGCTCTTCGGATTCGGCGTGATCCAGGTGGATGGAAACCGGAACCGACGCTTGCCGGGCCGCGGCCATGGCTGCGCTGGCCAACGGCTCCAGTCCGCCATGGAAGTTGGCGCAGTTTTCCGAAATCTGCAGGATCACTGGAAGTCCGGCCGCTTCCGCGCCACCCACGAGTCCTTCCAGAGTTTCCAGGTGAACGATGTTGAAGGCCGCCTGACCCACGCCCCGCTCTAAAGCGCGGTTCATCAGGTCCCGGGTTTTGACCAAGGTCATGGCAGCTCCTTTTGGGTAACGATGAGCATGGTGGCCAGCTCCGCATGTCTGGGCGAAATTTCGCCCGCACCGGCATAAGTACGGCAGCCGCCGACCATGCGGTGGCTGCCCGGAGGATGTTTTCGATCTCGGTGGGGCCGTTGCAGAAGGCGACGGCGGCAGCGGCCACCGAGGCATCGCCGGCTCCGGTGGGATTGCCGGAGAAGGCGAAGGGCAGGCGCGCATGCCAGTAGCTGTCCGGTTGCCCGGCTTGGAAAGCCATCATGCCGTCCGCACCTGCACTGACCAGCACCCGGCGGGCCCCCAGGGCCATGAGCTTAACGGCGCCGGCGAATACGTCACGCTCTCCGGTGGCCTCAAGCAGCTCATGATTGTTGGGCTTGAGCAGATCCGCACCGGCTTCGGCCGCAGCCAGCATCCCGGGACCGGAAGTGTCAACAATTGCCGGGATGCCCGCACTATGAGCCAAAGAAATCAGCTCCGCGTAGAAGTCAGGGCGCCCCCCTTCCGGAAGGCTTCCCGAGCCCACAAGTACGCCGGGCGACGGTGCATCCCTATCGCTGAGGCTCTCCCGGACGGCGCTCTTCAGGGCCAGCCACTCGGTAGGCTCCAGCGCACTCCCGTGCTCGTTGAAGATGGAAGTTTGGCCGTTCACGGTGTCCACAAGAGCGATGCTGCGGCGGGTGTCCACCGCTGTGGACACGAGCCTGTGAGGAAGCGCGCTGGCCTGTAGCTCGGCGGCCAATGCTGCGCCGGAGGCGCCTCCGGCTGTGGCGATGGCGAGGACGGGGACGTTCAGCTGATGGGCAACTCTGGCGACGTTGACGCCCTTGCCTCCGGCCCGGACCAGGGGCGCCTCCACGCGGTTACTTCCGCCGATGCTGACGCCCTTGACGGTGTAGGTGACGTCCACCGCGGGGTTGGGAGTAACGGTGATAATGCGCTTCACGTGGACATTCCAAGTGGCGCCAGGAGCGCCCGGGCCTTCAGGGCTGCGCCGATAAGCCCGCCGTTCTGGCCTAGCTGTGACTTCACAATCAGAGGGCGCCGTTGGAAGGTCAGTAGCTCATCGACTCTGAGGCGCAGCGGAGCCAGCAGCTCGTCGCCGGCCTCGGACAGCCCGCCGCCGATCACGACGGCTTCGGTGCCGAGAATGTTGACGAATTGGACGATGCTGAAGGCCAAAGCGTTGACGGCATCGGCCCACACCTGCCGGGCGGTCCCGTCCTGTGCCCTGGCCAGTTCCAGGACGGCGCGGGCACCGTGCACCATGTTGCCGCTGAGCTGTGTGTAACGTCGGGCAATGGCGCCGGCGGAGGCCGCGGACTCAAGGATGCAGCTGGCTTGCCCATCTGGGGCAGGCACCAGGGCATGTCCCAGTTCTCCCGCGTAGCCGCCCGCCGTCACGACCCGGCCGTCTGTCAGGACGGCTCCGGCGATCCCGGTGCCAAGGATCATCACCACGACGTCGCTGAGGCTCCGAGCTGCTCCCAACTGCACCTCGGCATAGCCGGCGGATCCGACGTCGTGCCCGAAAGCAACCGGCAGCCCCAACCGGCGTTCAGCCTCTACGGCGAACGGATAGTCACGCCAGCCCAGGTTCGCCGACAGGATGCCGATCCCTGCATCAGGGTCCACCAGACCCGGCACGACCAATCCGGCCGCTCCTGGCCTCATCTTGGGAAAGTCCCTCGAAAGTTGACTCACCAGATCTTCCACCCGGTCCAGCACAGCTTCGGCAGGGCGGCTCTTGTCCAGAGGTGTCCTGCTGCGACGCAGTCCCATGATGGCGCCGGACGAATCAATCACGGCGGCCTTCAAATCAGTGCCGCCGACATCGAAGGCAAATACAGCCGCAGGTGCCGGCCCGAGGTTTGGGCCGTCAGTTGCGGCCGGTGCGGTGGGCATACGATCCGTCCTAGGGTGCGGCGACGTCGAGGATAACCGAACGCGTGAGGTTGCGGGGGCGGTCGGGGTCCAGGCCACGGGCCCTGGCGCGCTCCAGTGCCACCTTGTGCACCCGGGCCAGCTCCGCGAGGGGGTGCCGGCCGGTGTTGAGATAAAGTGCACCGGTCTTGGCCATGTCATCGTCCAGCCCTTCCGGCTGCTCGCCGAACAGCCAGGTGACTCGTCCTGGCGCGGCAATCGAGATGGGGCCATGCCGGTACTCCATGGCCGGGTAGGACTCGGTCCAGCCTTGGACGGCTTCGCGCATTTTCAATCCGGCCTCGTGGGCCAAGCCCACAGTCCAGCCCTGCCCGAGGAACGTGAATTGTTCAGCCTCGACGAGCTCCAGCGGAACCTTATCCGACACTGCGTGGCGGGCTTCTTCAACGGCGCCGGTGAGGTCCATTCCAAGGCTTGTCAGGAGGTACACCAGCGCAGCCGTAGCGAACCGCGTCTGCACCACAGACTTCTCGTCCGCGTATGGGAGCCCGATCACCGAGTCCGCAAGCGCCGCAGCCGGTGATTCGACGTCCCCGAGCAGTGCAACGGTCCGCACGTTGCCCTTAAGGGCTGCCAACTGCTCCAGCACTTCGGTGGTGGTTCCGGAACGCGTGATGGCTACGACTGCGTCGTAATCACGGGCGGCGCTGTTGCTGTTAAGGAAGGCCTCCGACGCCGCAAACGGATCCGTCAGGCCCTTGCCTGCCCTCTCGCGGGCAGCGGAGTAGCTCTGCGCAATAAACCAGGACGTGCCGCACCCGATCACCGCGACCCGCAGCCCGTCAGCAGGCAGCAAGTGCTCCTCCCGGGCCTGGGCAATGGCGCGCGTCCAGACGGCTGGCTGGGAGGTGAGTTCATGATCCATGTGCGCACCGAGAATGGCCTCAGTCATAGCATCTGCTCCTTTGGTTATGACGGCGCCATGCGTGCCGCGTGGTTATGACGGCGCCATGCGTGCCGCGGTTCGTCCCCGGACCGACCGATGACGTTTATTGATTGTTAATCAGTCTAAACAATCACAAACAATCTTACAAGCGTCACTGGGCCGTTGCGTTCGCAGTCTGAAAACCGCGGCGACGGTGGTTGCCAATTCTCGCCACGAACAGGTTCCTGCATCGCATGCGCTTATCGCTCTTCGGGGGCTTGAACCGCAGGGGAGGCGGGGCGCCAGGCTAAGAATGTGGCGCCGTTTTCCGGGCAAGCCCGGAAAGCCCCTTCGCGGGCTCGCTGCGGGACTTCAAGCAGGCAGGTTGGCGGACTCCATGGACGCAGCATGGTTAGCGCGTGTCACAACCAGCGTGGATCTGCAACGGAAGCTGCGAGCCGTCGCAGACCGGGGTGAAGGTCAAGGCCACCCTCGGTGGAAGAAAGGCCTCTGGATGCCATTGCCTGGTGAGGTCCGGAACATTACGGGATGGTGGGCAGCGCTAGCCTCGGCAGCGGTATCTGTCGGCACGCGCCTTCACAAGGCATCCGTCGCGGGAACCCTCCGAGGAATTCTTGCGCCGCCCCGCAGGACCGACAGAAGCCCAAAGTCCTCATCCACAACGATAACGTCGGCCCTCATTCCCGCGCGCAGACTGCCGACCTCGGCCCCGAGCCCGAGAATCTGTGCTGGCACAGAAGTAGCTGACGCGACGGCGTCACCGGGGCTCACGCCTGCCGCAATGGTCTGTCTGACAACGTCTAACAATGTCGCCGTACCACCGGCGAGCGATCCGGTGCTCCGCAATGTTGCCACGCCGTTGCGGACGGAGACCGGAGACGGGCCCAGGACGTAGTCACCATCGGGCAGCCCTGTCGCTGCCATCGAATCGGTGACCAGGAGGACGTTCTTCGGCCCAACCAGCTCAAAAACCATCCGCACTGTCTGCGGATCGAGATGTACGCCGTCGCCGATCAATTCCACGGCCACGGTGCCTGCCCGTGCCAGTCGGAGGCAGGCCGCTACGGGACCCGGGTTCCGGTGGTGCATGGGCGCCATCCCATTGAAAAGGTGTGTCACCGTGGGGCGGGCCCAAGCTTTATGCTGGCCGGACGATGCCAGCTTTCTGGCTGCGTGTTCCAGCGACGCAGCAGCCGTTTTGGCGTCAGAATCCGAGTGGCCCAGGGACGGCACCACACCATGCTTTGCCAACATGTCGACCAAATCATCCGCCCCTTCCAACTCCGCAGCGTAAGTCATGGACTTCAGGGCTCCAGCAGCGGCTCGCAGCAATTCGCCGAGCAGCTCAAGGTCAGGTTCCCGAAGCCACAGCGGGTTTTGCGCGCCGCATCGAGCATGGGACAGGAAGGGTCCTTCCAAATGAATTCCGGCGACGAGTCCTTCAGCCTCCATGGGCTTCAAAGCAGTTATCGCAGCCAACAAATCCGCGCTTGGAGCCGTGACCAGACTTGCAAGCAACGTTGTCGTGCCGTGTGCGTGCAGGAAGTCGACTGCTGCCCTGGATCCTGCATCTTCCCCGGCAGGAAAATCACCACCGACTGCTCCATGACAATGCAGATCGACTAGCCCCGGAATTATGAAACTGCCCGGGGGAACCTCGATCACTTCAGCGCCAAGCAATTCGTCGGTGTTGAGATCACCTCGTGGGCCCGCGTAGACAATCCGGTCATTACGTACGGCCACTGCCCAATCGGCAAGGACGCTTCCGTCCGTGACTACGGTCCCAAAAAGAAGATAAGCCGCGCTGCTGGTGACCTTTACGGGCGCCGAAGTTTGCATACTTTGATCCTAGACACTCCGGTCGACTCCTCTTGGCACCGCTGGCACTGCTGGCACGGGAGTCGTTGGGGCACGTGATGCTCGCGGCAGCAGCGGTGGTGTCCCGCTTCCGCCGTGCGTGTGGGGAGTGTGCACCGGAGGGAACTGCTGTGCTAACCCAGCAGCGTGTTGACCAGCCGTGCTGCCACCCTGGCCGTGCGCTGGTCGATGTCGAACTTCGGGTTCAGCTCGGCGACGTCCAGATGCAGCAGTTTTCCGCTGGCAGCCACCTGCCGGCAGACGGCGCTGATCACCGGCAGCGGCACGCCGTAGGCCGCCGGAGCGCTGACCCCCGGCGCCACCGCGGCGGGCAGCACATCCAGGTCGATGGTCAGGTAGAGGACGTCCACGGTGTCCAGGAAATCGGCCACGAAGTTCCGGGTGGCCTCCGCCGAGCAGTCCTCGTCGAGAAGGTATTTCGCCCCCAGCCGTTTGGCGGTGTTGAACAGCGTGCGGGTGTTGTTGGGCTCGGAAATCCCGACGACGGCGTAGTTCAGCTTGCGCTCGGCGGCCTCCTCCGCGCGGGCCATCTGCAGGAACGGCGTGCCCGAGGACGGCTCGGGAGCGTCGCGAAGGTCGAAGTGCGCGTCCAGGTTCAGCACGCCCAGGCGCCTGCCGTCCCGCACGGCTGCCGAACCGGCCACGCCGAGGTAACTGGCGAACGCTGTTTCGTGGCCGCCGCCCAGCACCACGGTGAGGTTGCCGGCGTCGAGCATTTCAGATATTGCCAGCCCGGCACGGACCTGGCCGGCCTCCAGCGCATTGTCCCTGACAGTGACGTCGCCGGCGTCGAACACCTCGCGGGGGAGGTGGAAGGCGAGCGGCGCAAGGGCGGCGCGGATGGCGGCGGGGGCCGCGGCGGCACCCACGCGGCCCTTGTTGCGGAGCACTCCGGCGTCGCTGCTGAAACCGAGGACGACGGCGGGACGCGTGCGGGGCGATGCGTCTTCGGGCTGGAGGGCAGCGGGCTCGTGGCGGTACGGCTTGATGGCCTGCCACCAGCGGCGGTGCTCGGCGCTGTCGCCGTCGAACCTGCCCGTCCAGGTCAGCGGCGGGATATCGACAGTGAGGGCTGTGTGAGGCATATTCCAAGCTCACCGCAGCCGAGCCCCGAAAACCAGCCCCGCCGCCGTCGGGCTGTCCCGAATCCCGGACACTCGGTTAAGACAGCGGGGGGAGGCCGGCTAGAGGACGCCGAGGACCTGTTCGACCGGGCCAATGCCGAAGAACAGGAGGAACGCGGCAGCCACGACCCACATAAGCGGGTGGATTTCGCGGGCGCGGCCTTCGAAGGTGCGGATCAGCACATAGGCGATGAACCCCGCGCCCAGGCCGTTGGCGATGGAGTACGTGAACGGCATCAGGCTGAAGGTAAGGAACGCGGGGAGCGCAATGCCCCAGTCCTGCCAGTCGATCTTGCCCACCTGCGAGACCATCATGAAGCCCACCACCACAAGCGCCGGAGCCACGGCCTCGAATGGGACCAGGTTGATCAGCGGCGTGAAGAACATGGCCACCAGGAACAGCAGGCCGGTGACGATCGAGGCCAGGCCGGTCCGGGCGCCCTCGCCGATGCCCGCTCCGGATTCCACGAAGATCTGGTTGGAGGAGACGGACGCGCCGCCGCCCACGATCGCGCCCAGCGCGTCAACCTGGAGCACCCGGTCCACGTTGGGGATGTTTCCGTCCTTATCCACTGTTCCGGCCTCGTTGGCCAGGCCCACCATGGTGCCCATGGCATCGAAGAAGATGCTGAGCAGGATCACGAAGGCCAGCAGGGTGGCTGCCACGAAACCGAGGTGTTCGAACGCGCCGATGGGGTTGGCCTTGCCGATCAGGGACAGGTCAGGCGCCGCCCATTCGGTGAACTTGGGGGCCACGAGGGACCAGCCCTGCGGGTTGACGTTCTTGCCGTCGAAGCTGGGCCCGATTTGGAGGGTGAATTCCAGGATCACGGACAGGACGGTGGAAGCGATGATGCCGATCAGGATGGCACCCTTGACCTTGCGTACCAGGAGCCCGATGGTCAGGATGAGTCCGAAAACGAACACCAGGGTGGGCCAGCCCAGGAGCTTGCCGTCAAAACCGAGTCCCACCGGAACTGTGGTGCCGGCCGCGTCCGGGATGCGGCGCACAAAGCCTGCGTTGACCAGGCCGATCAGGGCGATGAACAAGCCGATTCCCACCACGATGGCCGTTTTCAGCCCGTCCGGGACAGCCTTGAACACCGCAGTGCGGAATCCTGTGAGGACCAGGACCAGCATGGTGATGCCGGAAAGTACCACGAGCCCCATCATGTCCGGCCAGGTCAGGCCCGGATTCGTTGCCACGGTGACGGCCACGAAGGCGTTCACGCCCAAGCCCGTGGCCATGGCGAACGGGTGCTTGGCCCAGGCGCCCATCAGGATGGTCAGGATGCCCGCCGCAAACGCGGTGGTGGCCGCGACGGCCGGGAAACCGAGGGTTGCGCCGCTGGAGTCGGCCCCGGAGAGGATCAGGGGATTCAGCACCACGATGTAGCTCATGGCAAAGAACGTGGCAAAGCCGCCCCGGATCTCGCGGGAGAAGTTTGACCCCCGCTCGGAAATCTTGAAGTACCGGTCCAGTGCAGAGCCCTGCTTAAGCATTAGTCCTCCGGGGAGAGTGTTGGGGATTACTTGAATCCTAGTAGGTTGCCGGGCCGCGCCCCTGCGATTTCGCCTAGTCTGTAAGGAAGCCAACACACAGGAGTAGTCCCCCTATGCGTCCCATCCGCCAGCTGCTGAGCGCCCTGTTCGGCGCCCTCTTTATTGCGGCCGCGGTGCTGTTTGCCGCGGCACCCGCCTCAGCCCACGACGCCGCTGAATCCAGCAGTCCCGCTCAGGGCGCCACCGTGGCCACGCCGCCGGAGAAGGTGTCCGTCACCTTCAACAAGGACCCGCTGGCACTCGGCTCCCAGATCCAGGTGAAGGATGCGGCAGGCACCAACTGGGCTGACGGTCCCGTGGAAATCGTGGACAACGTCGCCTCGCAGAAACTTCGCGATGGGGCCCCCGCCGGGGAGTTCACCGTGGTGTGGCGCGTGGTCAGCTCCGATTCGCACCCCATCGAGGGCACCTTCACGTTCACGGCCACGGCCGGTGCGGCGGGTTCGACGGCGGGCAGCCCGTCAACCGGCAGCCCGACGACGGCGGGCCAGGTCCCGACGGCCGGCACCGCCCAGCCCGGAACCACGACGGCGCCCGAGCCGGCGCCCGACGCGTCGGAACCATTCCCCTGGAGCCTGGTGCTGTTCGCCGGGACTGCCGTTGGCATTCTGGTGGCGCTTGGTGTGCTGGCAAAACGCAACCTCAAGTCGCCGGACGGCGACGCCGATGAGGACACTGGCGGCGACGGGAAGGCCGACGAGGATAAAGCCGGCGACGGGAAGTGAGCCCCGCCCTGGCGGGGCCGCAGCCTTACGCCGGCGAGGGCAGGGCGGCGAAGCTTCCGGTGAGTACGGACGGGACGCTGTCCGGGTAGACCTTGGCTGAGATGGCCTGGCCCACTACCTTTGCCTGGCGGAGCACTTCCTTTGGCGTGGGAGTGATCAGTTCGCCAACGCCCACGAGGTAGATGCCGATGGCGCGCATGGCGGCGGCGAGGTTCTGGCCCAGGGTCAGTCCAAGGTCCGCGAGCCAGCGGCGCAGCTGGCTGTGCGCGCCGCGGGTCAGGACGATGTGGTGCGCCAGCAGGATGCCGTCCGGGGTGTGGACAGCCCATTGGTGCATGGATGGTCCGGAGAGTTCCGTGCCCAGCAGGTTCAGCTGCACAGCGCGGGTGTTGTTGCGGATGTCCAGATTGTGGCTGGTGGCGTAATTTCGCAGATGCCGGAGGATTTCGTTCCGTTCCTGCATGGTGGCCGAATTCGGGGCATCGCAGCGGGGCAGGGAGACGGTGTTGGGGGACTGGATCCCGCCCAGGGTTTCGAGCGCGTCCACAGTGATGGAGTCCACGCCCCGCCGCCGGAGCTCGCTGGCAACAGCCAGGCCCGGCAGTCCGGATCCGATGATCACCGTGGTGGTCTGTTCGGTCCCGCCGCAAATTGGCATGCTCGACACTGCTGGTTCCTCCTCGAATGGTTCACTGTGCAGATCTGGTCCTTCTGCACTTTCCGAAACCCCCAAAGTCCGGCCGCATCGCATGAAACCCGGAACTGTGTTCTGAAACACATATCTCAGTTTCGCAACGCCTCGACAATACAGAACTTTTCGGGCTCTGGATAGCCTTTGCCGGACATTGGCTACCCCAACAATCTCACACCTGTAATTTTGCTCATCGGAGGTGGGATCTCTATGTTTCCGGACTGTAAAAAATGGGAGCAGAGTCGGTGTCCGGGGTGTTTCCTCGCCGCAGATTTGGCCTGCTTGCCTAGAGTTCGGCAACCGAGAATAGTTATCAGAAAGAGCGGATTTTCAGCCAGCAGCGGGACCTGGCTCCCGGATCACGCCGGGAGCAGACACTTCTGGCAGAATAGCGGCAACATCAGGCAGTATCGCGAGGAGGCGGACCCCATGGGCCGAGATCAGGTGCACCCGTCAAGGGATGACGACGGCGGTTCTGCCGCCCCCGAAGGGATTGTGGTGGGCGTGGACGGTTCCGACCATAGCCAGTGCGCCCTCGTGTGGGCCGCCCGCGAAGCTGAACGCCGCCGCCGGCCCCTGCACATCGTGACCGCATACTCCGTGCCGATCTTCGCCGCGTCCGGGCTGGACGGCGGCTACGCCACGGTTGATGACTCGGTGATCCGCGAGGGCGCCGAGGCCATCCTCAAGCAGGCCATGGACAAGGTGGCCCCGTACGACATCGACGTTGACGCCTCCGTGGAGAACGGCGACGCCTCCGGCGTGCTGCTGGAGATGTCCGAAACCGCGGAACTCCTGGTGTTCGGCACCAGGGGCCGCGGCGGTTTCGTGGGCAGGCTCCTGGGATCGGTCAGCAGCGCCCTGCCGGCACACGCGAAATGCCCCACGGTCACCGTGCCGCTGATCTGCGCAGACCGCCTGGGGGAGACCACGGACGACAAACATATCAAGGCCGAGCAGGCCAAGTCCGGCCACCAGGCGGTGGAGCACGTGGTGGTAGTGGGCGTTGACGGTTCCGAGCAGGCCCGCGTGGCCGTGCTGGAGGCGGCGGACCAGGCCGAACGGCTCGGTGCGCCGCTGCGCGTGGTGTGCGCCGTGCCCCAGTACAGCGGGTCGCTGGCGTGGGTCCCCGCGCCGATGGACAGGGAAGCGCTGTTCGCGGACATCCGGGTCCAGCTGGAGGCAGGAGTGGCCTGGCTGAAGAGCCACTACCCCAAACTGACTGTGGAGACCCGGCTCGTGGACGGTTCCCCTGTTGAGGTGCTCGTGCAGGAAAGCCGGCACGTGGAACTCGTGGTGGTGGGAACGCGCGGCCACGGCGGATTCGCCGGGATGCTGCTGGGCTCGACGTCGGACGGCATTCTTCACCACGCCAAGGCGCCCGTGCTGGTGGTACCGGACAGGGAAGACCCGCGGCTCGCGGACCGTGCCAGCTTCGGTCCGATGCTCGGCGCAGCCTAGTCCGTCCGCTTAACACATTGGCTGGGCCCTGCCTGGTCCGCCCGGCAATACCGTCCCCAAATCAGGAGGCCAGTGGTGAACCAGACCAGCATCCCAGCAGGGTCCCAGGACGGGCTGGTGCTGGGCCTGGAGCTGATCAACGCCGGCATGCTGGCCCGCGTGGGCGGCAAGGCTGCCAACCTCGGGGAGACCACCGGTGCCGGACTTCCCGTCCCGCCCGGGTTCTGCCTAACCACGGACGCGTACCGTCGGGCTGTTGTCCCCGCGGGGCTGGAGGACGTGCACCGCGGCTTGGCGGCCACAGGGTCCGGTGACCTCCAGGCCTTGGCGGACCTCGCCGCCCGCGCCCGTGAGCTCATCCTCGGCGTGGACATTCCGGCGGAGATTGCCGACGCCGTCCGGACGTCCTATGCGGCGCTGGGGACCGACGTTCCGGTCGCCGTGAGGTCCTCGGCAACGGCCGAGGACCTTCCGTTCGCAAGCTTTGCCGGCCAGCAGGACACTTACCTCAATGTTGTGGGCGGGGACGCCGTGCTGGCGGCTGTCCGGCAGTGCTGGGCCTCGCTGTGGACCGACCGGGCGGTGGCCTACCGGGCCACGCACGGCATCAGCCCTGCAACGGTGGCGCTCGCGGTAGTGGTCCAGCGCATGGTGGATGCCTCCGTGGCCGGGGTCCTGTTCACGGCGAACCCGGTGACCGGAAGACGCCGCGAGGCCGTGATCGATGCCAGCCCGGGGCTGGGCGAGGCAGTGGTTTCCGGTGCGGTGAACCCGGACCACTTCGTGGTGGACGCAGCCACCAACGAGATCCTGGAGCGCCGGCCGGGGGACAAACGCATCGCCATCCGGCCGCTGCCTGGCGGAGGCACCGAGCGGATCAGCCTCGCCGCGGATTCCGCCCCGTCCCTAAGCGACGCCCAGATCAGGGAACTGACGGCGCTGGGCAGCCGTGTGGAGCGGCATTACGGGGCGCCGCAGGACATTGAATGGGCCATCGACGGCGCGGACAAGCTCTGGCTGACGCAGTCCCGTCCCATCACCACGCTGTACCCCTGCCGGACGTCCGTCCGGACCTGCCGGCACCGGAGGGGACTCGCCTCTACCTGTGTTTCAGCCTGGCCCAAGGACTCACGCGCCCCCTCACCCCGATGGGCATGGCCGGATTCCGCCTGATCGCATCCTCGGCGGCCCGCGCAGCAGGTTTCGACGTTCCGGATCCCCGCAACGGACCGGCCCCGTACCGGCAGGCAGGGCTGCGCCTCTTCTTCGACCTCACAGCGGTTATCCGCAGCAGTGTGGGCCGCGCCTTTGTACCCCGTGTCTTCGACGTTATGGAAGCCAGGTCTGCCGCGGTGCTCCGCGGGCTGTTTGACGACCCCAGGTTCACCGTCACCAACAGGTCCCCGTGGCGGGTCCTGAAGCACGTGGGTCCGGTGGCGGCGAAGGCCAGGGTGCCGGAGTCCTTGCTGCGTGCGCTGATCCGCCCGGAAGCGGCGCTCCGCAGGGCGGACGGAATCGGCGAACAGCTCAGGGCTGCCCTCGTGGTTCCAGCCAACGCCACACCGGCGGAGCGGCTGAACCACGCAGAACGTGTGCTCGGCGGCGAGCTCTTCCGGATCGTGCCCGGCGTGCTACCGCTGCCGGCGCTGGGGTTTGCTTTGCTGGCGGTCGCCGGGAAGCTGGCCGGGAGGAGCCCCGAATCCGGTGCCCTGCAGGCTGTGCTGCGCGGGCTCCCCAACAACGTGACCACGGAGATGGACCTTGCACTGTGGCAGCTGGCCACGGACATCCGCACCGAGCCTGCCGCCGTCGCAGTATTTGAGGAGTCGTCGCCGCCGGAACTGGCGCGGCGCTACCGCGCCGGTGAGCTGCCCGCCGTCGTGCAGTCCGGGCTGGCCGGATTCCTGGCACGGTACGGCCACAGGGCCGTCGCTGAAATCGACCTCGGCTTGCCCCGCTGGTCCGAGGACTCCGGGCACATCCTCGGAGTCCTCGCGAACTACCTCAAACTCGACGATCCGGCCCTCGCACCTGACAGGCAGTTCGCCAAGGCTGCCCGCGAGGCGGACGCCCAGATCGAACGGCTTGTGGCCAGGGCGGGGGAGAAGGGCGGGCCGATGGGCAGGCTGCGCGCCCGGCTGGTGAGGGGCGCGCTGAAGCGGACCCGCATGTTTGCCGGCCTGCGCGAACTGCCGAAATACCACCTTGTGGAGGGCCTGGCCTTCGTGCGGCAACAGCTTTCGGCAGTGGGGGCGGAGCTCGCCGCGGCCGGCCGCATCACCGACGCCGATGACATCTTCTTCCTGGACTTCGCCGAAGCCCACCGCGGCCTGGCCGGTGCGGCGCTCCACGGGATCGTGGCCGAGCGCCGGGAGTCCTACGACGCCGAACTGGGCCGCCGCCGCATTCCCCGGGTGCTGCTTTCGGACGGAACGGAACCTGAAGCGCTGCAGCCCCGCGGAGGTACAGCGGCGGAAGCAGCCGCCGGCCTGCTGTCCGGAACGCCGGCGTCGTCCGGCACCGCCACCGCGAAGGCCCGTGTCATTCTCGACCCGCAGGGTGCGCAGCTGGAGCCGGGCGAAATCCTCGTGGCACCCTCAACGGATCCGGGCTGGACGCCATTGTTCCTCACCGCCGGCGGGCTCGTGATGGAGATGGGCGGCCCAAACTCCCATGGGGCAGTCGTGGCCCGCGAGTACGGCATTCCCGCCGTCGTCGGCGTCCCCGACGCTACTGTGGCCATCAGTACCGGTGAGGTTATTACGGTCGATGGCGGGGCCGGCACCGTCACGCCCGCCAAAGGCTGAAGGACTGCCGGGACGGCTACCTGAAAGGCCTCCGGCGTGCTCCCCAAAGGGGGTGTACCGCGGGTGCCCGAGGCGTACTCTGGAATCAATAAGCTGCATTGTTGGAGCGGAGTGTTGTCATGACCAGAAAATGGCTGCGGTGGATGCCCGCCGTGGCCGTCCCCGCCGTTATTGCCGCCGCCGCGTTGGCCGGGTCCGTGCCCGCCAGCGCAGGGGACCCGTTGCCCGCCAAGAGCCCCGCAGAGGTTCTGGCGCTGGTGGCGCACCACTCTGCCCCGTCCCTTTCCGGGACGCTGGAGCAGACATCCCAGATCGGCCTACCCGAGGTCCCGAACGCCGGCCCCACGTCAAGCAGCGGCGCAGCAGCCGCGCTGGAGCTCCTGGGCGGCCCGCACACGGCCCGGGTGTTCCTGGACGGAACCAGCAAGATGCGCATCCAGGTGCTGGACCGCCTCGCGGAGCGCAATGCCGTGCGGAACGGTGACCAGGTGTGGCTGTATAACTCCAAGGACAACACCGCCACCCATCTGACGCTCCCTTCAGACCCCGGGCAACACATGAGTTCCGGCCAGAACAAGCATCTGGAAACCGGAACCGACGGTGTGATGCCCACGCCGGAGGACCTGGCCGCACGTCTGCTTGCCGCCGCTGACCCTACTACTGAAATTGCGGTCCTCCCGGAGGTCAACGTTGCTGGCCGGGCCGCCTACAACCTGATGATCACGCCGCGGACGGAGGGCACGTTGATCGGCTCTGTGGCCATTGCGGTTGATGGCCAGAGCGGCCTGCCGCTCAGCGTCGAACTGAAGGCCCGCGGACAGGCAGAGCCGGCCTTCAGGCTGGCGTTCACTAGCCTGTCGCTCGAGGCGCCGGACGCTTCCCTGTTCGCGTTCAGCCCGCCGCCGGGCGCCATGGTGAAGGAAGCGGAAGTCCCCGCCCACGGCACGGGACACCTGCCGGGACGCGTGCCCGACCCTAGCACGGAAAGTGGCATTGTGCCGGACACTACGGTTCCTGAGGCTACCGTTCCCGAAGCAGTCGCTCCTGACGCAGTGGTTCCCAACGCAGTGGTTCCTGACGCAGTGGTTCCCAACGCAGTGGTTCCTGACGCAGTGGTTCCTGGTCACCGGGATCCGAATGGCGGGCTCCCGCGGCCTACGGTTACCGGAAGCGGATGGGAGAGCGTGGTGGAAATCCCCGCCAGCCCGGCCACCGCGGAAGCTGGCGCCATGCTGTCCAGTGATCCGCTGCTGCAACAGGCCGCACTTGCGGTGCCAGGCGGACGGTTGTTCAGCACCGCCGTCGTGAATGTCCTGTTTACCGATGATGGCCGCGTCTTCGCCGGCTCTGTGCCCGCGGAGCGCCTGCTTACCGCTGCTGCCGCGCGGTGACAGCCGCCGGCCGAACCGCCCACCTTGCCGTAGGCGACCTTGCCATAGAAACGCGCGGCCTCAGCAAACGGTTCGGCCACCAGCTGGCGGTGGACGGCGTCGACCTGACCGTTCCGAGGGGATCCGTCTTTGGCTTCCTGGGGCCGAACGGCTCCGGCAAAACCACCACCATCCGCATGATGCTGGGCCTTGCCGGTGCCACGGAAGGTTCCGTGCGGGTGCTGGGCCTGGAGATGCCGGACCGTTTCCACGAGGTCCTGCCGCGGGTGGGCGCCCTGGTGGAAGGCCCGGCGTTCTACCCGTTCCTGTCCGGGCCGGCCAATCTTCGGCGCCTCGATGCGGCCGACCCCTATGCTGCGGCTTCCACGCGCGGGGCCCGGGTGGCATCCGCCCTGGAGCGGGTGGGCCTCACGCACGCCGCCGGGAAGAAGGTCCGCGCGTATTCGCTGGGCATGAAGCAGCGCCTGGGCATCGCCAACGCGCTGCTCTCGCCCCGGGACCTGCTGGTCCTCGACGAACCAACCAACGGGCTGGACCCGCAGGGCACCCGCGAAGTCCGCTCCCTGGTCCGCTCGCTCGCGGCCGACGGTGCCACGGTTTTCGTCTCCAGCCACCTTCTGGCCGAAGTGGAACAGATCTGCACGCACGCGGCCGTGATGAGCGCAGGGCGGCTGGTGGCGCAGGGAACGCTCCCTGAGTTGCGCGACGCGGGCAACGCCCGGATCCGCCTCGTAACGCCCGACGCCGGCCTGGCCGAGGGCGTCTTCGCCACGTTGGGCATGACTCCTGTGGGAGGCCGGAACAACGGCGCGCTGCTGTTCGCGGCCTCAGGGACCGGCGCCGGCGCCGGAGCCGCAGCCGTTCCTGCAACCGCCGGTGGCGCGATTACCGGTCCCGCAGCTGCCGGCCCCGCAACGGCCGCCGGTGGCGTCCCAAGCGGCGGTGAAGTGGAACCGGAAGCCGTGGTGGCTGCCCTGGTCGCTGCCGGGGTGCGGGTCCGCGGCTTTGCGGTGGAACAGGGCAGCCTCGAAGACCGCTTTGTGGCGCTGACGGGGGAGGGGTTCGACATTGCCCAATAGAGATGTCGCGGCTGCAGCGGTGGACGGCACCCGCGCTGCCGCAGATGACACCGGAGCGGAGCCAGCGGCGGGCAGAGCCTCCTCCGGATGGCCGCTGCTGGCGTCGGAGCTGACTGTCCTTTTCCGCCGGCGCCGCACGTGGGCGATGCTGTTGGCGCTCGCAGCCGTGCCGGTGCTGATGGCCGTCGCCGTGCGGCTCTCCTCGGCTGTGCCTCCAGGCCGTGGCCCGGCGTTCCTCGACAGGATCACCCAGAACGGGCTCTTTGTGGGTGTCACGGCGATGCTGGTCTGCGTGCCGCTGTTCCTGCCGCTTACGGTGGGCGTCGTGGCAGGAGACACGATTGCCGGCGAGGCGGGACTGGGGACGCTGCGTTATCTTCTGCTTGCACCGGCCGGCAGGGTGCGCCTTTTGCTGGTCAAATATGCGGGTGCAGCCGCCTTCTGCGTGGTGGCCCCGCTCGTTGTGGCGCTGGCCGGTGCCGGCATCGGTGCGGTGCTGTTCCCGGTGGGTCCAGTGACACTGCTGTCCGGGGATGTGATCACGCCGGCGGAAGCGGTGGTGCGGCTGCTGCTCGTGGCCGCGTATCTGACCGTGTCGCTGCTGGGGCTCTCTGCCGTCGGGCTGTTCCTCTCCACCTTGACGGATGTGCCGGTGGGGGCCATGGCGGCCACCATTGTGGCGTCGGTGGTGTCCCAGGTGCTGGGTGAGCTGCCCCAGCTGGAGTGGCTGCACCCGTGGCTGTTCAGCCACTACTGGTTCGGTTTCGCCGACTTGCTCCGCCAGCCGATTGCCTGGGATTCCTTCGGCAGCAATGCCCTGCTGCAGGCCGGATACATCGCCGCCTTCGGCGCGCTCGCCTACGGCCGGTTCGTCACTAAGGACATCTTGTCCTAGGCGTTGTCCTGGACGCCGGCGGCCTGATCAAATCGGAGGACTCAGTACCGGGCGACGACGGGGTGGAGCTGCATTCCGGCCATCCAGGCCAGATCCGTCACCGTGATGCCGTCCTCCGGGTTGAGGGCCTGGACCACGCGCCCGCCGCCAAGGTAGATCGCCACGTGGTAGAAATCGGGGGCCGATCCCCAGACCAGGAGGTCACCGGGCTGCGCCTGGGAGAGCGGCACGTGCACGGGCGCTTGGGCGTACTGCTGGGCCGCCGTTCGGGGGAGGTACTTGCCGGCTGCTGCGAATGCGTTCTGCACCAGGCCTGAACAGTCGAAACCGAGCGGGCCAGAGCCGCCGTACTTGTAGAAGTAGGGGGAGCCTACCTTGCCCAGTGCCACCGAGATGGCGGTCTGGTTTGAGCCACCGGGCGACGGCGCGGGAACAGGGGCGGGTGCCGGAGCCGGGACGGCCGGTGCAGGGGTGACCGGTTCGGGCTGGGAGGGAGCAGCCGGCTGGGGTGCGGGCGCTGCGGGAGCAGGAGGAGCCGGCGCTGCGGGAGCAGGAGGAGCCGGCGCTGCGGGAGCAGGAGGAGCCGGCGCTGCGGGAGCAGGAGGAGCCGGCGCGGCCGGACCTGGTGCCGCCGGTGCCTGCGGCTGCTGTGCCGCAGGCCGGCCCTGGGGCACAGCGGCCTGCACCTCGGTCTGGGAGGTGGTCTGGGAGGTGGCCTGCGCGGCGGCCGCAGCGGTTACGGCAGCAAGACGCTCCTGGGCACGTTGACGGTCCAAGGCGTCCACCCGGGCTGATTCAAGGGCCACGGTGGTGTTCTTGAGGTTTGCGAGCTGGTCCACCAGCACGGTCCGCTGGGACTTGGCCTCGGACACGGCCTTCACCTGGGCCGCATTGGCGCGTTCGGCGTCCGCCTTCCGGTCTTCCGCGGCCCGGGCGGCGTCATCGGCGGCGTGGTTGGCATCCTCCGCCGCGGCGGTCAAGGACTTGGCCGCCGAGGCGGCATTCTCGGCCGCTTCGAAAGCCCGGCTGCGGCTGGCGGAGATGGCTTCAAGGGTGGCAGCCTGCTCCAGGACTTCGCCCTTACCGCTGACAAAAGTGGTGAGGGTAGGGTTGAGCCCGCCGTTCCGGTACAGGTCCCCGGCGAGCTGTCCCACCTGCTTTCGGGTCTTGGCCTGCTCCGCCTCGGCTGATGCCGCCTTCGCGGACGCCAGCGTGGCCGCGTCCCGGCGGATCTCGAGGGTTACCAGGGCGTCACCGTAGGCGTTGTTGGCCTGCATAGCCGCGGCGAAGCTGGCTTCCTGGGCAGCGGCGGCGTCCGCCAGGATGCGATCGATCCGGGCGACCTGGTCCGCCGTCGCACTTTCACTGGCCTTGGCTGCCGCAATCTCTTCGGGAGACGGAATCTCCGGTGACGCCGGAACGCTCACGGCGGGCATCGCTGCGCCCGGAAGCGGTGCGGCCTGAGCCGGCAGGGTGAGGGATCCGAGGAGTACGACGGCGGTGCACAGCACAGCCGCTTTGCGGCCGGATCCAGTCAAACCCATCAAGTAACCTCGCAGCAGTCAGGCTGGAATGAGCGAGGAGTTTGAACTATTCACCCGTGGTTTCACAAGTAGATGCCCCGCTGCGGATGACCCAGCACACCCGAGGCTACGTGGCCAGCAGCAACTTTGGCAACACTGGTCACACCAATAACATAAACAACAACGATGTTATTTGGTCACATTGGTGTTCGGCGTGTCGGCAAAGGATTTGAACAAGTAGTCGCCACGCTAGCGGCCGTATTGACGCCGGATCTAGCCTGATCGGGACTGGGACGTGTTCACTTCGGGCAGGGGGATTCCTCGTGCAACTTCGTCGGTGGCGACAGCATTCCGCCCGCCCGCGGCGTGGAGGGGCGCGCGCCGCGGCCCTGCTGGCAGTGATCCTGATGGCGGTCAGTGTGCCTGGACCCCTCGCGGCCTCCCCGTCCGGCTACTGGGTGTCGGCGTCCTTCCCGGCTGCAGGTAAGAGCCGCTTCATACCGTCACTGGCAGTCGATCAGTCCGGCTCCAGGATCTACGTCTCGCACTCCTTGATCGGGAACCCCGGCAACGTAACAGTCCAGGATCCATCCACGGGCGCTGTCCAAGCCACCATTCCGGGAACAATGGGCACCGCCGGAGTGGTACTCAGTCATGACGGAGCGAGGCTCTACATCGCCAACAGTGGCATTACCGGGAGGCCACGCAATCCCGGGACAGCTGGCGTTATCCAGGTCGTGGACACCCGGTCCAACGCGGTCACCGCAAGCATTGAGACTGATCAGGGCGCTGCGCACCTGGCGCTATCACCGGACGGGCGCGCCCTCTACGGCACCATGTACCAGGGGCATAACGTCGCGTTCATCGATACGGCATCAAACGCTATTACCGCCAAAGTCCCCGTCCCCGGTTATCGGGGCAGTGTTGCTGTGAGCCCGGACGGCAGCACACTCTACATCGCGGACGCCGTTTCGGTTGCCATCTTTGTGGTCTCTGTCGGGGAGAAAGCGGTGGTGGAAACCATTGAAACGGGGCTTGGGGCTCTCTGCGGGGCACTCGATGGACTGGTCCTGAACCCCTCCGGCACGCAGTTGTTCGTGACTGGATGTGCAACCCCGGAGGGCGTAAATCCGACGGGCCTTATTATTCTGGATACCGCCACGCGCGCTCAGCACGCTGTCCCGCTCGATGGTCATGCCGCTGACGTCGCCTTTAGCCCGGACGGGCGCAAGGCCTACGTCACCGTCAGCGGGGGATACGGCCATGTCTCGGTCATAGACACGTCCACCAGATCCGTCGCAGCGACATTCCCGGTGGGGGAAGCGCCCCAAGGCGTCGTCGCCACCGGCGACGGCTCAGCCCTCTTCATCGTCCACGCGGGTTCGGAAGTTTCGCGGGTCGACCTGACAGGAAACGGGCGGCAGGCTTTCGCCGACGTCCCCGCCGGTGCCCCGTTCTTCCACGAGGTCAGTTGGCTCGGGAACTCGCGGATCAGTACCGGCTATCCCGACGGCTCGTTCCGCCCACTGGAATCTGTTCAGAGGGATGCAATGGCCGCCTTCCTCTTCCGGAAGGCAGGATCTCCCGCCTCGTTCGTTCCGCCTGCTGTCTCGCCCTTCAGGGACCTAAGCCCTGGGGACATGTTCTACAAGGAGATCACCTGGCTGGCCTCGCAGGGCATCACCACCGGCTACGACGACGGCACCTTCCGGCCCCGGACCGCGGTTTCACGTGAAGCCATGGCTGCGTTCCTCTACCGGTACGCCACAGTATTGGCCGGGGCACCCACCTATACCGCGCCGTCCACCGCGCCGTTTAGCGACGTCCGACCCGGTGACGCCTTTCACAGGGAGGTGAGCTGGGCCGCTGCCGCAGGAATTACCACCGGCTATCCAGACGGCAGCTACCGCCCCGGCGCCCCGGTTTCGCGGGAAGCCATGGCTGCGTTCCTCTACCGGCTCACCAACCCGGACAAACCCATGCCGCGTTAGCCGCGCAGGCCGGATCCGGTCAAACAACAAAAAAGGCCATTTGGCCACCTTGCGGTGCGGCGTGTCTGTCGCACAGCGGATCGCGCTTATGGCAAGCGCTGCTCAGCGCTCGCCGAGAAGGGTGATGATCTCCGACACCGGCCCTGTCTGCCCCAACGCGGGGAAAACGCGGGTGGCGCTGTTGTCATGGGCATGCGGGTTTGGATCTGTGATCGCATCAAGCGCCAGCACCACGTTGAAGCCGAGGTCGTACGCGTCGCGGGCCGTGGACTCAACGCCGAAGCTGGTCGCCATCCCCGCGAGCACCACCTGGGTTACACCACCCTCCGTCAGCAGGACGGCCAGGCCGGTGCCGGCGAACGCGCTCCAGGTTCGACGCGTGAGGGTGACGTCGTCGGGCTGCTGGTCGAGTTCGGGCAAGAGTTGTTTCCACTCGGGCGGGAAATCACGCGCACCCTCGCTGTACTCCGTGCGACCTGCCGGCGTTCCGTCGACGTTGGCGAGCACCACCAGGAGTCTTCGGCGGCGGAAGGCAGCAAGCAGTTCGCGGGCCCTGGCTACGACTTCCCCGGCAGGGTGCGCGGTGGGGTTGGCGACGGTGCCGACTTGCAGGTCGATAACGATCAGGGCGGCCTGTTCGTCAAGCGCACTTATGGACATGGAGGTTCTCCCTGGTGTTGCGGTTTGTCGGGACTTCCCGTGGCGCGGCCAAACCCCACTGTGACCTGTTCAAACAGACCGTTGGTAAGCGGTCGTGGGCATTAGGGAAATGTCACGATGACCTTGTCGGCCGCTCCCGGCGTGCTGGCTGTGATTAGCGCCTGTTCGACGTCCGCAAACGGGAATCGGTCGCTGATTATGGGCGCATAGCGCTCCCAGTTCTCGATGATGTCGTCGGTAACCTGGAAGATCTCGGTCGGATATCCGCTTGCCATCACGATGGTGAGTTCGGTGCTTAGGATGCCCCCAAAGTCGACTTCGATCGGCTTCTTGTGCACTGCGACGATGCCGAGCGTTGCGCCGTGCTTGGCGGTCTTGAGCACGGTTTCGATCACCGAGGGCGCTCCGGCCGCGTCGAAGAAAATATCCGTGCCCGGGCGTTTTTCGCCCGGCCGCCGCGGAGCGTTGCCGTGCAGTTCCACCAGCCTGTCTATCAGGTCTTCTTCGGCTGAGTTGACCACCGCGTCGGCACCAACCTGCAGCGCCGTGTCGAGCCGGGAAGCAATCATGTCGACGACGACCACGCTTTCAACGCCGCGAAGTTTGAAGCTGATCGCCGCGCCTAACCCGATCGGGCCGGCCCCGAAGACAACTACACGGTCTCCTGGGCGCGGATCGACGCGGTTGACGCCATGGCGGGCGACGGCCATCGGTTCGTTGAGGGCGGCTACGTCGAACGGGACGTGCTTGGGCACCATCGCGAGGCTTTTGCCCAACTCTGCGTTTTCGATCAGCAGAAAGTCAGCCAGCGCCCCCGTGGCGCCGCCGTTGCCGATGATCCCGCTCGGGGCCGCCATCGGATTGATCACCACGTGTGACCCAAGCGGTATCCCGGTCACGTTCGCACCGACCTCCACGACCTCACCCGCCGGCTCATGGCCGAGCGGCGTACTGCCTTCGCGGGGAGGGATGCCGCCTCTGCTGATGTAGAAGGCATCTGATCCACAGATCCCGCAGGCCCGGATCTTGACCAACACATCATTCGGCCCGGGGGCCGGGCGTGCAGCGTCGAGCACGGAGACCTGCCCGGGGCCGGTAACCACAACTGTTTTCATTCTCTCGGGACGCGTGTTCGAATCCGGTGTGTTCATGGTTGTTGATGCCTTTCGTTCTCCGCGACCTGCCACTCCTGCCCGAAGGGAAGACCAAAATCAAACTAGCCGAACGGCTAGTAACTAGCCGTTCGGCTAGTATAGGTCACTACGCGGGTTTCGTCGCCCCCGATGAGAGGAAACTGCATGGCAGCACTGGTTGACCACGAGGGCTCCGCGAGGTCGCGCGTCGTGGCGGCGGCCCAGGCACTCTTCCTGGAACGCGGTGTTCACGCGACTTCGCTCCAGATGATTGCCGACAGCATCGGCGTGACGAAGGCTGCGGTGTACTTTCAGTTCCGCTCGAAGCGCGAGATCGTGCTTGCGGTGATAGCTCCGGCAGTGGCCCGGATTGCGGACGTCGTGGCTAATGCCGAAAGCGAAGAGTCAGCGCTGCGGCGGTTCGACGTCGCGGTGGGTGGCCTGGTCGATGTGGTGATCGAGCAGGGACGGGTCGCATCCTTACTGCGTCGCGATACAGAGGTTGCCGAGATGGTCGAGGGCGATCCTGAATTCCGTGGACTCATGGCACGCCTGGATGAGCTACTCGTCGGCCTCGAACCGGCGCCCGACGCACGGGTCGCGCTTGCTCTGGCCGGGGGCGGACTCATGGCGGTCGGCTCGGACCCGAGCTGGACCCGCGTTGAGGCGGCGACCCTTCGGAGCGTGTTGAGTGAGGCGGTGCACCGGATACTGGCGCCATACCGGCCGCCGGGCGATTCCTAGGCGGTTGACCGGGGAGAACCTATGGCTGTTAGCCGGGCATTGACGAGGCGGTCGCTTGCCCGGCCATACTGCGCTCAGCCGCTCAGCCGCTCAGCCGCTCAGCCGCTCAGCCGCTCAGGCGTGCTGGTGGGACTCGTGTTCGGAGTGGCTCTCGGGCTCCAGCTGGAATGTGCAGTGCTCGGTGTCGAAGTGCGAGCCCAGGCAGGTGGTGAGCTTGTCCAGCACCTGGTCAGCGCCGCGGGCGCTCAGCACGGCGTCCTCTACCACCACGTGGGCGGAGAAGACGGGCACGCCGGAGGTGATGGTCCAGATATGGATGTCGTGCACGGATACCACGCCGTCCACGGACAGGATGTGCTCGCGGATCATCTGGACTTCAACGCCCTTGGGCGTGGCCTCGAGCAGGACGTCCACCACGTCGCGGAGCAGGTGCCACGCCCGGGGAAGGATCATCACGGCGATGACCATGGAGGCAATGGTGTCCGCCGCCTGAAAGCCGGTAACCATGATCACCACGGCCGCAACGATGACGGCGAACGAGCCCAGCAGGTCCCCAGCACCTCGAGGTAGGCCCCCGCACGTTGAGGCTCTCCTTCTGGGCGCCGCGCAGGATCAGCAGGGACCCCAGGTTGGCCACGGCGCCCAGGATGGCCGCATACAGCATCACATCGGTCTGGACTTCGGGCGCCGAACCGATCCGCCGGACGGCCTCGGTGAAGATCACCACGGAGATCACGATCAGCACCAGCGCATTGGCCAGGGCGGCCAGGACCTCGGCACGCAGGTACCCGTAGGTCCGCTGGTCGCTCGCGGGCCGGGTGGCGATCCAGGCGGCCAGCAGGGCAATGAACACGCCGGCCGCGTCGGACAGCATGTGCCCGGCGTCGGCCAGCAGCGCCAGGGAACCGGAGATCACGGCGCCGACGATCTGGATCAGGACCACGGCAAGGGTGATGCCCAGGACGGCGATCAGGCGTTTGCGGTGCTGGCCGGTGGCGGTAATGCCGTGCGAGTGGCTGTGGTCGTGTCCCATGCCTACAAGGCTAGCTAGTCCCAGCCCAGTTCGTGCAGCCGTTCGTCGCTGATGCCGAAGTGGTGGGCAATCTCATGCGTCACTGTTATGGCCACTTCCTGGATGACCTCTTCGCGTGAGGAGCAGATTTCCAGGATGGGCCCGCGGTAGATGGTGATGCGGTCCGGGAGCGAGCCGGCGCCCCACCAGGCATCGCGTTCGGTCAGCGGAACGCCTTCGTAGAGCCCCAGCAGCACGGTGTCCGGGTCCTCGCCGGGCTGCGGGATGTAGTCGTCCTCGATGAACACGGCCACGTTGTCCATGGCACGCGCCACGTCCGGCGGGATGCGTTCCAGCGCGGCGCTGACTGCCGATTCGAAATCTTCCTCGGTCATGGGGAACGGCGTGCCGTCATCCGCGCCGTCCGGGACGATGGGGAGACCTGGCGGCAGGTTGGCGGGCATACCAAGACTCTAGCGGGATTTTCGCCGCGTCAGCCCCACGCCCAGCAGGCAGATCACGCCGCCGACAAGGCCCCACGCCGTGGGCACTTCACCGAGAACCAGCCAGGAGATGAGGATTGTGGTGCCGGGGACCAGGTAGGTTGTGGCGGCCAGCCTTCCCGCGTCGATGAGCGAGAGCGCGTACGCCCACGTTGTGAACGCGATCGCCGTCGGGAAGATCCCCAGATACACCAGTCCCAGCGTGGCCGGCAGCGGGGCCCGCTGCAGTTCGCCCAGCAGCTGGCCGCTGAACGGCAGGCAGCAGATGGCGCCGATCATGATTCCGAACCAGGTGGCCTGCGCCGCGGGGAACTTCCGCAGCACCGGCTTCTGGACGATGACGCTGACGGCGGCGAGCACGGCGGCGAGGAGGCAGAGCAGCACGCCCACCACATCCGCCGTCGACCGTTGACCGGAGCCCAGCGCGATGACTGCAACGCCGGCGAACGCTATCAGGCTGCCGATGATGAGCCAGCGCGGGAATCCCTCTTTGAGGATCACTCCGGCCATCACGGCGACCAGGATGGGGTTGACGTTGATCAGCAGGGCCGCGGTGCCGGCGTCGAGCGTGTGCTCCGCCGCGTTGAGGGCCACGTTGTAGCCGCCGAACCACATCACGCCGTACGCGAGGATGGGCCACCACTCCCGGCCTTTGGGCAGGTTCCGCAGCTTGGGCAGCACCACCAAACCAAGCACGACGGCGGCGATCGCCAGCCGTCCCAAGGTCAGGGAACCGGGGGAGAAGCTGGGACCCACGGCGCGGATGCCCACGAACGCGGACGCCCACAGGACCACCGTGATGACGACGGCGGCGACGCCGAGCTTGTTGACCGGCGAGGGCCTGGGAGCGGGCGGGATGAGTGCCGGCTTTAGCTGCGGGGCGGGTGCGGGGGCAGCGTGCGGAGACCCTTTGTGGGGGGCTGCGGACGGATTGGGGCCGGATTCGGCGGTGGTAGCCATGCTGCCAATCTAGCCCTTGGCGCCGGTGTGGGGCTGGCGGAAATCGGTCACGTCTAGTCGAGATCCTGCCATAAACATGCCTGGTTGCTCCCAGCAATCCCTGTTACTGCCGTTTTGCGCGTGCGATCATGGCCCCGGAATTCGCAGCTGCATCATGTGGCGGCCCTGGTTGTCAGGTAGTAGTAGGGGGTGAATCTGGCTCTTTCGCCTGACGGGATGT
This sequence comes from Arthrobacter sp. 24S4-2, assembly GCF_005280255.1. Classification (NCBI taxonomy): domain Bacteria; kingdom Bacillati; phylum Actinomycetota; class Actinomycetes; order Micrococcales; family Micrococcaceae; genus Arthrobacter; species Arthrobacter sp. 24S4-2. The sequence goes on from NZ_CP040018.1 coordinate 458,746, forward strand.
TGGACCTGACCATCGATGCGTCCTCCAGCCTGAGCAAGTGATATTGCACGCTGGCCCGGGGCGAGTTCACTGCGTCGCTAATATCCGATATCCGGCTTGCTCCGCGCCGTGCGAGATGGTCCACGATTTGGGCGCGGACCGGGTTGGGCCGGAGCTCGATTGTCTGCGCGCCCCCAGCGGTGGGACCCGCGATTCTTGTGCCGTTGATTGTGCCGTTCATTCCGCTGCCTTTCAAAGCTGACTCGCAATTACACCCCAGAACTGTTGCAGACAGATTTCATACTCGTTGTGGTGCAGGCCGGCTGAGGATCACCACAGGGAAAATCCTTCCCGGGCGGTAGCGGATGCCGTGACTGTTCACCCTGAATGGACTTGCATGGCCGGAGGCGGACTGATGTTGTCGATTGGCTGATCGCCGAGGAAACGCTTGATGCAGCGGGCATGGGCTACCTCGCTGATGCGTATGAGCTTCAGCTCGATGACGGTCGCTGGCTTGCTGTGCGCCTTACCGAAGTCTCTCCGGAGGCAATCAAAGTAATGAAGGATGACTGGAGTGCCGCCGACGCACCTCAGCTGCACTTCGCGCTTCCCTTCCCGAAGCCGGCTCGGCTCCGGGCGCGCGAGATGTCTTTCTGACGGGTCGGCTGACGGACAGCCGACGGCGGCCAGTATGGCGTACCTGATTGGGAAGCGGAATCCGGGCGGCCGTGTGTAGGTTTGGGCCATGACTCCGTTGTTCGATGTGTGGCCGATGTTCGGCCTTAAGATCAGCAGCCCCCGGCTTGAACTACGGCTCGTCCGGGACGAGGATTTGCCCGGTGTCATCAACGCCGCCCTGGCCGGCATCCATGACCTGCCGTGATGCCGTTTGGAGTGTCTTGGACGGATGCGCCGGGAAACCGTGACCACCTGTTCGTGGCTTTCCCAGGAGTATCAAGGTCGGGGTCTCGGTAAGGAGATGCGGGCTGCGGTGCTGCTATTTGCAGGAAGGGACGGCAATCACGAATTTAGGTGGGCGCTGTCCCCCGGCTGACGGGCGGCCTACCGAAGGACGCGCGCGGCGTCCTGGATCGCTGCTGCGACCCCGTCCAGGACGGTGGAACCATAGCGCCACTGCTGCCAGTGCAGCGGGACGTCCACGAACGACTTGGGGGCCAGCGTCGTCAGCGCACGATGCCCGAGGTCGTCGCCGATCTCAATCTCGGGTAGCAGACCCCATCCCATGCCCAGCCGGATGGCCTCACCGAATTCGTGGGCGGCGGGCACATAATGCCGCGGTGGCTGGAGAGGTTTGCGGCTGAACCGCCGAAGGTAGCGGTCCTGGAGGTCGTCCTTGCGGTCGAAGATGATGACGGGGGCCAGCGCAAAGGCCTCGGCCGTCGCACCGCCGCGGAACCAGGTTTCGGCGAAGTCCGGGGTGCAGACCGGCAGGTATCGCATGATGCCGAGCCGGCGGGAGGTGCAGCCGGGAGCCGGTTTGGCTGTGGCCGTGATGGCCGCCGCCGCTGCGCCGCTGCGGAGCAGTTCCAGTGAATAGTCCTGGTCCTCGCGCAGGATTTCCAGCTGGACCGTGCCGGCCACCGCAGCCAGCCCCGCCAACGCCCAGGTGTGCAGCGAATCACTGTTGATCACCAGTGTGAGGCGCGCGTCCGGATGCGCGGTACCCGGCTGCAGCTCCTCGGCGAGGTCCGCGGAAAGCATTTCAAGCTGGCGGGCGAACCGCACCACGGCCTGGCCGGATTCGGTGAGTTCAATCGGCCTGGTTCTCCTCAGGACCGGACGGCCGACCGCCACCTCGAGGGCGCGGATGCGCTGGCTGACGGCGGAAGCGGTGATCAGAAGGTGGCTGGCGGCGGCGTCGAAACTTCCCTGGGTGACGATGGCCGCCAGCGTACGGGCCTGATCCGGGTGAATGTCGATCATTAGCTCATCTTATCTACTCGAAGAATGTTTAACTGGTTTCATGATCGATTTCCTCCTAGCGTTGGGAGCGTGATCATCCCCGTGTTTTCAGGCCTGGCCAGCGGCCTGTCCCTCATCGTTGCCATCGGCGCCCAGAATGCCTTCGTCCTCCGCCAGGGCCTCCAGCGCTCGCACGTCGCGCTCGTTATTGCCGTCTGTGCCGTCTCCGACCTGGTCCTGATTGTGCTGGGCGTGGCGGGCATCGGCATCGTGATCGAACGCGCGCCGGCAGTACTGGACGTGGTGCGCTGGGCGGGCGCCGTCTTCCTGGCCGCCTACGGTGCCCTTGCCGCCTGGCGGGCCGTCCGCGGGCAGGCGCTGGAACAGCTCAACACGGGGCGGCCCGTCAGTTGGATGTCCGTCCTGGCGACCGGCCTGGCCTTCACCTGGCTGAACCCGCACGTGTACCTGGACACCGTTCTGCTGCTCGGGTCACTGGCCAGCACCCACGGCCCGGACGGCCGGTGGTGGTTTGCCGCGGGGGCGGGACTGGCAAGCATCGCCTGGTTCACGGCCCTGGGCATCGGTGCGCGGTTCCTGACCCCGGTTTTCCGGCGCCGGAGCGCGTGGCGCATGCTTGACGCCGCCATCGCCGCCGTCATGGTCACGATGGCCATCTTGCTGGTTGCCTGAGCCGTATCGGGCCTGTTTATGGGCCCGTCTCCCGGTGCGGCTGCCGCGGCGGCCGCAATGCCGTTAGGGGGCCCATGGGCCCTTGTCCGCTCAGCGCGGCGGGTTCAGGATTGCTGGTATGACAGCATCTGCAGCCTCGGCGCGTGAACGAAGGCGGGCAGCCATCGGCACGGCGGTGTTCGCCGTTGCCCCCGCAACCGCGGCAGGTGTGGTGCCGTGGCTCCTGACCCGCTGGGAAGCGGCGGCGCCGGTTCCCGGCGGAGTGCCGGTGCAGGTCACCGGCGCCCTCCTGATCGGCGGGGGCGCGGCCGTGATCGCCAACTCCTTCGTGCATTTCGCCGTTGAGGGCCTGGGGACGCCCGCGCCTTTTGCCCCGCCCAAGCAACTGGTGGTGGGCGGGCTCTACAGGTACGTGCGGAATCCGATGTACGTGTCCATAGCTGCCGCCGTCGCCGGGCAGGGACTCCTCCTTGGCCAGCCGAAGCTCTTCGCGGCACTGGTTATCGGCGCCGTCCCGGTGGTGGCATTCGTCAGGCTGTACGAGGAGCCCACCCTGGCCCGGAAGTTTGGCGCGGAATACGAGGAGTACCGCCGGAACGTGCCGCGCTGGCTGCCCAGGCTCGCACCATGGCGGCCCGAACCATGGCGGCCCGAGGGGCCGGAAGCCTCCGGACGTTAGCGGCGGCTCCCGCCGCTATTTTCCTTGGCTCGCCCACTCCAGCAGCCGGTCCAGCCGCCAGGTGGTGACAATCCGTTCGGCCGGCACGCCGTTCGAGGCCGCGCGCTCCGCGCCGTACTGCAGGAAATCCAGCTGGCCCGGCGCATGGGCGTCACTGTCGATGCTAAAGAGGCAGCCCGCATCGAGGGCCAGCTGGATCAGCTCGTCCGGCGGATCCTGACGCTCGGGCCGGGAATTGATTTCGACGGCGACATCCTGTGCGGCGCAGGCCGCGAACACGCGCTTCGCGTCGAACTCGGACTGGGGCCGGGTTCCCCTGGATCCCTGCAACAGGCGGCCCGTGCAGTGGCCGAGGATATTCATGTGCGGATCGCTGATGGCGCCCAGCATCCGTTCGGTCATGGTGCGCCGGTCGGCACGGAGTTTCGAGTGGACGCTCGCCACCACAACGTCCAGCCGGTCCAGCATGTCGGGCGTCTGGTCCAGGGTGCCGTCCTCCAGGATGTCCACTTCGATGCCGGCCAGCAGGCGGAAGCCGCCGCCGCCGTCGTTGATCCCCGCAACGACGTCCAGCTGCTCCGTGAGGCGTTCGGCGCTGAGGCCGTTGGCGATCTTGAGGTTGGGGGAGTGGTCTGTCAGTGCCAGGTACTCCCGGCCCAGAGCCCGGGCGGCGTCGGCCATGAGTTCGATCGGGGACCCGCCGTCGGACCAGTCGCTGTGGCTGTGCAGGTCCCCGCGGAGTGCAGAATGCAGTTCAGCGCCGCCAGCGGCCAACGGCTCCTGTCCGCGCTGCCGCAGGCCTTCGAGGTAGTCGGGGACGCCGCCGTCGACCGCCTGCCTGATCACTTCGAAGGTCCGGTCCCCGATCCCCTTCATGCTCTTCAGCCTGCCGTTGCGGGCGCGGGCCGCCACCTCGTCAGGCTCCAGGCCCGCGATGATCCCGGCAGCTTTCCGGAATGCCTGAACTTTGAAAGTGGGCGCCAGTTCGCGTTCCAGCCAGAAGGCGATCTCATTGAGGGCATCAACGGCATCCATCTGTCCATCTTCCACCCACGTTGCACCGGATCTTGCACCCGTGCGAGGCCGATTTTGGATATTCCCGAGGTCTGCCCTACACTTTTATAGTCCAGTTCGGAGCAACTCGAAAAGGGCAAGAGCGAAAGGCTTCGGCCCTTTATTTTTGCCCTGAATGCGCCGAATTGAGTTCAGGCCCCCATCGTCTAGCGGCCTAGGACACCGCCCTTTCACGGCGGCGGCACGGGTTCGAATCCCGTTGGGGGTACGCAAGGAAGTGGTCAAGCCGGGCCAAAAAGTCTGGTAGGCTAAAGGCCTTGAAAATTTGCGGTAGCGATACGGCAGACAGCAAGAAGCACGCAGTACAAGCAGTAAACAAGCAAGGCCCTGTAGCGCAGTTGGTTAGCGCGCCGCCCTGTCACGGCGGAGGTCGCGGGTTCAAGTCCCGTCAGGGTCGCTCTGATTGCCAGAAGAAATTCCGGCTGTCATGGTGACATGTCACCTAGGCTCTGTAGCTCAGTTGGTAGAGCGTTCGACTGAAAATCGAAAGGTCACCGGATCGACGCCGGTCGGAGCCACCAGCTAGAACCCCGTTGTTCCCAGTGTTTACAAGGGAATAGCGGGGTTTTTTCATTCTTGACGAAGATGACTAGTCAGCTTGGAACAGGCGAAAACAGCTAGAGTCAGGGGCTCTCCTCGGGTATTCCCTTGGTAGCCGTAGGTCGCCAATAAGGGGCGCAGGTCCTAGGTCCCCCAAGATAGTGCGTTGCTGACAGCAGCACACCGTGCTACGGTCTCGCTGACTCAAACCAAGTGTTCTGTGGGGGCTGACATGAAGTGAGGCCACGAGGCGGCAGGATGTGCATTATGTCGAGAGAAATACCGCCGGCGCTCCTTGCACTCCTCGAAATGGAGCCAACCCCCAGTAGTCTTTTTCCAGGCTTCGCCAACCGTGGCTCTATCAGATGTACTGATCCGCCGACCAGACGGGGCAGTATATCTGCCGCTCCCGGCGGCTGAGCGCCTGGAGGCGTCCCCCTACTGATTCCACCGATACTCCCAGTGCCGACTCCTCAAATGATCATCAAAGGCCACGTGCGGATTTGTTGAGAACAGCCGACGTGAGACACATTGACGAGACGATCCCGGGACCGGGATCCCGTAATCAGCGCCGGGTTCGCCCAAACGCCGTCAGTCGGCCGTGCCGTCTCGATAAAGGATCCTTTACTGAGACAGTTCGCGAGGTCTTTGGGTGCCGCTACGCGCGGTTCACCCCGAAAAAGTTCTTGCCGTGGGCGAAGATTGGGCCATGGCAATGGGTATCCGCGGACTAACCGCTGTGATCTACATGCAGACTGGGTCCGTGCCGATGATCCAAGGTGCCTCCTCGTGAAGCAGATGAGGCTCCGGTACGCCGGAGCGTGTCGCCTGTGTGGTGCCTCTCTTCCGGCCGGGACAGAAGCGATCTATGAGAGCGAGACGAAGACCATCCGCTGCTTGGTGTGTACCACCGAGGCCACGGAAACTATGTCCCCGACCCGGAACCACCTTGTGATGAGTCGTTGTCCACTGGGTCCGGAGTAGCCGGGTCGTCTGCCCGGCGCGAATATGAGCGCCGCAAGGCGAAGGACGAGGAAAAGCTCCGCGAGAAGTGGGGTCGCTTCGGTGGCCTGGCAGTCGCTCTTTCTGACGAGCGGTCGCACACCAAGTCCTGGGATCGGGGCGCGATCGGTGAGGAACGCCTCGGCGCTCGGCTTAATGCCCTGGCCGCCGATGGCCTGGCTGTCCTCCATGACCGACGCATCCCCGGCTCGAAGGCCAACATCGACCACATCGCCATCACTCCCGGTGGGATCTGGGTGATCGATGCCAAGCGGTACAAGGGACGGCCTGAACTGAAGATCGAGGGTGGCATCCTTCGCCCACGCGTCGAGAAGCTCTGAGCTGCCGCGGGGATTTCGGATAGCGGGCCCTCTTAAAATGGGGGTCTACCGAAAGTAGAGATCAGCATGACCGCATCACGCAAGCGATTTACCCAGGAGTTCAAGGACGAGTTGTGCCGCGAGGTGATCAACACGTCCAGGCCGATCAAGGACGTGGCCACCGCGTATGGTGTCGGCCCCGAGACGCTCCGGAACTGGCTGGTCAAGTACCGCGCGGCCAACGGCGGCACGGAGGCGGATCTGACGGTGTCGGAACGGGCGCGGCTGAAGGAGCTCGAGCGTGAAGTTCAAGAGCTGCGGGCGGAGACTGCCTTTTTGAAAAAAGCCAGCGCTTACTTCGCGCGGGAGCAGCGGTAGTGAGCAAGTATGAATTCATCGATTCCCAAAAAGCTGAGCCCGCCAATCTGAATTCGGTCGTGAGAATGTGCCGCTGGCTGGCCGTCTCGACGTCCGGTTTCTATCACTGGGCCACCCGCCCGCAATCGGCCACCTCGGGGCGCCGCCAGGGCCTGACGGCGCGGGTCCGGCACTTCTTCGAGGAGTCCGAGGGCACGTACGGGTACCGGCGCATCCATGCCGATCTCGCCGCGGAACAGACCGAGTGTTCTCCGGAGTTGGTGCGGCAGATCATGCGCTGCCAGGGCCTGGTGGCCTGTGTGTTTCGTCAACTTTAAGTAGGCCATTTCAGCGCTAAGAATCAGGCCACCTCGGCACGTTTCCAGGCCCTTTCAGCTGTTTGGTTATTTCATCAGGGCATTTTTGACCCGGTAGGACTCACCACGGAATTGCAGCAGGCGCCCGTGGTGCACCAGCCGGTCGATGACGGCTGCTGCCATGTTGTCGTCCCCGAACACCGTTCCCCAGCGGGAGAATTCGAGGTTGGTGGTGATGATGAGGCTGCGTTTTTCGTAGCCGTCGGCGATGACCTGGAACAGGAGTCTGGCCCCTTCCGTGTCGATCGGAAGGTAGCCCAGTTCATCGATGGCCAGGAGCTGGTTTTTGGCCAGGGAGGCGAGTTCCTTGTCCAGCCGGTCCTCGTCCTTGGCCCGGCGCAGCATCATGACCAGGGCGGAGGTGGTGAAGAACCTGGCTGGGATGCCCTGCCGGCATGCGGCTGCCACCAGGGCGGTGGCCATGTGGGTTTTTCCGGTGCCGACGTCTCCGTAGAGGACCAGGTCCTGGGCCCGGGTGATGAACTCCAGGGATTCGAGGGGTTCGCGGCCGTAGTCCTCGGGGAACCTGACACTGGTGTAGTCGAATCCGGTGAGTGTTTTCATGGCCGGTAGCCTCGCGGATTTCAGCAGCCGCTGGCGGCGTGATTCCTGCCGGGATTCGTGTTCCGCGAGCAGGACCTCGTGGAGGTATTCGCGTTGTTTCGGGGTGCCTTTCTCGGCCCATTCGGTTAGCACGCTGCCGGTCAGTGAGGTATGTTTGCCCGCTTCGAGGATGTCTTGGACGGTGATCGGGTTCATGCGACTTCTCCGGTGCTCGTGTTAAGGGTGGTGAAGGTGTCATAGACGCTTAAGTCCACGTTTGCGGCGGCCGGTTCGGTGCCGTGGGCCAGCCGGCGGGCGAGCATGCCCAGGGCCGCCATGTCCGGGGTGTCTCCGCGGCGGATCAGCGTGTCGGCGGCGGCAATCGCGGCGTCGAAGCCAGCGGACCCGGACGCAGCATCCACCGCGTTAAGCAGCCGGCGCCGATCGGTGGCCGTTGCCTTGTCCAGCCAGTCGCGCACCGGATCGGTGACCAGGGCCCGCAGCGGGGAATGGCCCCACGCACCGGGCTTGGTCACCAGCAATGGCAGCAAGGACGCAGGCTCGAAGATCGTCTCGGTCTGCCGCCCGAAGGCCCGCGGGAAGGACCTGACGGGCTCGGCATGTTCATCGAGGATCTGCACCACGTCGTGGCGCAACCCGACGGTGAGCATCCGCCCGTGAAAGGCTGGCCCGGCGGCGTAGGTATTCCCGTCAATGAGCAGGTTCCCTGTCTTATCAGCCTTGCGTGACTCGTAGCGCACCGGGTCGAACCCGATCCCGGGCAATGCCAGGGACGCTGCCCGGTCCTGGACGAACAGCTCGCCCAAGGGCAGGCCTTCGCGGTAATGCGTGGTGGCTGCCAACGCATCGCACCGCGCCAGCAAAACCTCGTTGAGCCCGGCCAAGGTGGCGGCCTCGGGCTCGGGGACCATGAGGTTGCGGCGCAGGAACCCGACCGCGTTTTCCACGTTGCCCTTCTCATGTCCCGAATACGGGTTGCAGTAGCGGGATTCGGAGCGGTAGTGCAGCTTGAACGCGGCGAACAGCTTGGACTCCACGACCTTGGTGCCCACCCGGCGCCCGATGCCCGTGGCATTGTCAAAGACCAGGTGCCTCGGAGCGGCCCCGATATGTTCGAACACCGTCCGCAGTCCGTGGCAGACGCATTCGGCGGTCTCGCCGCGGTAGGCCTGGACGAAGCGCATGTTCGAGAACGGGAAGGTCACCACCAGGATGTGCAGAACCTGCCGGATCCCGGCGATGATGGCCTCCGCCTGCCCGAAGTCGACCTGCACCGTCCCTGCCGGCCACACCAGCTCGGTATATCCCTCCCCGTCCTGCCGGTTGCGGGCAGCCCACTTCTTCACGTGGCGTTGGACCGGAGAATAGGTGCCGGTGAAACCATGCTCGTCAACGAGCCGGTCGAAGATGCGTTTGGCAGTGTGCCGCTGCTTGCGTGGCCGGCGCTGGTCCTCGGCGAGCCACACCTCGATGATGCGCTCGAACCCGGTCAACACCGAGCCTCCGGGCCGGGCCGAAGCCGCCGGCGGTGCCGGGGAGAAGTCCTGCTGCTCGGCGTACTTGGCCACCGAATCACGGCTGACACCCAGCCTGCGGGCGATCTCACGCCCCGGGACTCCCTGGGAATCGAGCCTTCTGATATTTTCTTGAACGGACATGGGTACCGTCATCTGCTTTCCAGCCCTTCCGGCGCAATCGCTCTGTCAACAGCAGCGCCGTAAGGAACCTATCTGGGGTGGCGGGCCCATGTTCCCAACACACTGGGAACCGCCCCGGGCCACCGGCTGATCTCAATCTCTGCGCAATCCCAAATCCATGATTTGAACGGGAACCGCCTGGCCTGATTCTTAGCGCTCTTTTGGCCGGAAACCAGCCACCAACTCGGCAGGATTTCTCGGCTGAAACGGCCTACAGATAGTCGATCACACACAGCCTGTCAACCACGTCCGTTCCGCATCACCACCGAGGCTGATGCTGAGGCTGCCGCGGGCATGCCCGACCTCCTCAAGCGGGACTTCACCGCCGACCGTCCCGGGGTGAAGTTCGTCGGCGACATCACCTACATCCACACCTGGCAAGGATTCGTCTACCTCGCCACCGTCATCGACTGCTACTCGAAGAAAGTCGTCGGCTGGTCCATCGCCGATCACATGCGCACCGAGCTCGTCGCCGACGCGCTCAAGAACGCCGCCGCCACAACCCGGATCGAGCCTGACGCGATCTGGCACTCCGACCGGGGCAGCGTCTACACCTCGACCGAGTTCAGGGCCCTGGTGGCCAGCCTCGGCATGCGCTCCTCGATGGGACGCACCGGCGTGTGCTGGGACAACAGCATGGCCGAATCGTTCTTCTCAGCCCTGAAAAACGAGCGTGTGTACCGGACCGTTTATGCGACAAAATCACAAGCCCGGAGCGACGTCATCCGGTACATCGAGGGGTTTTACAACAGCCGGCGCCGTCACTCCGCGCTCGGTTACCGGCGGCCCAACGAAGTCCACTATGGTTATCAACAGCCAGCCTTGGCAGCGTAGAAGAATCCACTAATTCCGCTGTCCGAAATCACCGCAGCAGCTCACTCGAACTCCGTCTCCGTTCCCGGGACAACGGGAAGCAGAGCATGTTCAGTAATCATTCGACAAGGCTCTCACGGATGAGATGGGGCGTGTCCCGGTGAAGGTTCCTTATGCCGGACATGGAAACGGCTGTGCAGCCGGCTTCTGACTTTCGGTGCAACAGACTCGGAAATACATTTCGAGGCAGCCGGGACAGGTGTCTCGGTTCCAAGAAACTTGGACGCGTCCCGGCGGTCTTCCGGAAGAGTTAGTGGAAGTAACTGGAAGAATCGGTGGATGACTCTGATAGTTGCTGAAGTCCCGGCCCGGCTTCGACCCGCGCTCCTTCAAATGCTCGCGGCGTGCAACGATGAGCATCGAGTGCGTGCTGCATGGTTGGAAGGCTCTTTTGCGCGTGGTGGGGCCGACGAATGGAGCGACATCGATTTGCACCTCATTGTTGAAGAACCTGAGACGTTCGGCGCTGTTGAATGGCTGGGATCGCTGATGCCTCTGGTGCTGGCGGATGCCATCCCGGGGTTACCCGGTGCCTTCATCTGTCTAACGCCTGATTGGCTTCATATCGACCTGAACCTTCACTCGTTGGAAGAAGAACTACGCCAGGAGACAACGCGACAGGTACTGGTGGACAAAGATGCACTGATCCCCAGCACATCGAAGGCCGGGGTGTCTCCTGGGGCGCCCTTTTTCCGGCGCAGCAGGCCCAAATCTTCCTGTATTTGATGGGTAACACCGTGGCTGCCCTACACCGGGGCGACCTCATCGCACTCTCACAAACAACAGTGATGATGCGCGATGGTCTGTTGGTTCCGCTGATGCTGGCTGAGAACGGGATCGTGAACGAGACCGGGGCCAAACGTGTTGCCAGGCATCTGAGCAGGGAGCAACAGGACTGCCTGGAGCGATTACCAGCCATCGGCCTGACCGAGGGTGGACTACGGGAAGCGCAGTGGGCTCTGGCTGTGGAGTACCTGGACAGGGCAGGCTCGCCGACGTGTGTCACGCCCCTTGGCCGACCGAGCTGGAGCAGGCCGCCAAACGGTTATGGCTGCACGAACTCGGGATCGAGCTGTAGGATATTCCTGCTTCCAGCAGCACGTCCGGAAGAGCCGGCAGCCGCTGGGCGAGGAGTGCTGCCAGTTCGCACCGAGTGCGCCTTCGGACATCTTCCCAAGGTCCCCGCCGCCGAATAACCGGCCTCAGTACGACGCACACCAGGGAGCTGCAAGCCATGACTGGCGGTACGCGGCCGGGCACTTAGCAATTGCGCGACGTGTTTGGGCGCTGCCCTGGTCCTCACAAGGCGAAGTGCTTGAGGACATCTCTTGCCACTTGAACCGGTTTGCGTCTGGTTGTTTCGATGATGGCTTCGTCCAGGCCTGCCGCAGTAAGTGCGGAGTTGAGCTGGCGATAGCGCTTGAGGTGCCATTGAAGGCTGGAGTCTTGCTCGGGCGTGTAACGGCAGCGGAGCCGCTTTTCTGTCTCTTCTTCGGTGGCTATGAGACGGATGGGCCGGACGGGTAACTCGAATATGGCTCCGTAGCGCGCGCGGTCCTGGAGGGTGGCAATGACTCCACCGACGACGAGTTGCCGTGTGCCCGTGTTTTTGTAGTTGCGCCACACGGCGGCCATGTTGGCGGCCTCGGTCGCAGTGTTTGTGGGGTCATTTTCGCTTGGGGGCCATGAACGATGGAACCAATCGACATCCATCAGGCTGAATGGTTTCTGAGCCTGTGAAAGCAAGTCACCAATGTGGTCCAGGGTTGATGTTTTCCCGACGCCGTAGGTTCCGTTGAGGAAAATGACGAAGTCTGTTGGGCTCACGTTGAGTCTCTCTGAAGCGGTTGTTGAGCAATCGAACGAACGGCACTCGGTCTGGGTCGGCAGGCTGGTCTTCGCCAAGTGAAGCATCTCCGGCTTAGTCCACCGATACCAAAAGATCAGCGGCGGCAGCGTCGCCTCAGCGGCCGGCCAGCTCCGGATCCCGGATCGGAGCAGCCCCCTGGGCGACACCGGACCGGAGATCTACCGCCCTGAACTTTTCGTCAAAGGTGTCCCCGCTGCCTCCACTGAGCGCGGAGGCGAAGGCCAGCAGGAAGTAGAGGGGCGCGAAGGACCAGCAGACGGACCTCCACCCACCGAGCCAGGCTCCCGACGTCGTGCCGTCCGCGATTCTGACGGACCTCATTCCCACAGCAGCATCACCAAGGCTACCGACGGTCCCACAGACCATCCCATAGGCAAACAGGACCACGAACCAGATGACAGCCAGGGCGGCGAAATACAGCCCGCCGCTGGAAAGCAGGGCCAGGGACAGCGAGCCCAACGCAAGGTTCTGGACCAGTGAGTTCAGCACGGCCATCAAGATGACGCCAACCACGATGACAACCACAGCATCCAGTCCACGGCCCCAGAAGTGCGGCCAGCCCGCTTTTGATACGTAGTAGGTGCCCGACGCCGGGTGGACGCGGACGGGGCGTCCATTGACGGCGTCGATCAGCCCGGTGTTGCTGCTGGATGATCTTCCTGCCACGGTGATATCCCCCTATTCCAATGCCGAATCAAAACAGACTGACCTTACCTCTACTTGGAAATGGTTTTGGTCTGGAGAAGCAGGGAATGCAGGACTTCGGTGTTGAGGCTGAATTGACCTTCGTCGTGCAGGAGGATGCCAAGTTCCTGGAGCACAGCCAGGTGCGGCAAGGCTTCCTGTGCTGAAAACCCGATCAGGTCTTCGATCTCTTGGCCCGTATAGAAATGTCCGGCTTTGATGCTTCTGAGGATCGCCATCCTGGGTGCACGCCGGATGGCGTTCAGCGCGTGCAGGGCAGCCCCGCGGCCCCCGTTGGCCGGCGCTACAGGAGCCGTGATCAGTGCATTGGGCATGTCTGTCCTCTCATTCCCTGCACCCGCCGACTCGGGGAGTCTGCTGAAGCAGGAGCATCACTGTCTATTACCGGACAGGGCCTGATTCGTGACGCTGTGCGTTGGAAGGACGGGGTTCTCTGTCCGTTCGGCGTCACGAAATGCGGCGCGGCCGGTACTAAACCAAGACGGTTTTGTTGGAGTCGGGGCATGGAGGCCCCGCGTCAGGTTAGGAGAACGCCATGGCCGCTGGCTTTGAATTGTATTTGGACGGGGAGGGGGACCACAGGTTCCGGTTGGTCGCAGTGGATGGTTCGGTGATGCTTACCTCGGAGGCTTACGCTCAGGAGGATGCCGCGATCGCCGGTATCTGGGCCGTTCAAGAAGTCGCGGCCACCGGGAGCATCGTGGATCTCACTGGCTCGAACGCACCCGAGGCGGTCTCGATGCCCCACTGGCCGCTGCATGCGACTGGAGGTCGCTCATGACTGGTCCGATAGTCGGGACAGGGGCGGAGTCCTTTTGGACGAGGGCCACGAACATCTACCCCGGCTGTAGCTGCCCGCGATGGCGCTACCACCCCGCGTACCCGAAACCAACGGATCCGTACTGCCCTGAACACGGTAACAACGGCTAACTTGCGCCACGCCCAGTTCCGCGACGCGAAGGGCGCGATCAAATCATCTTTAGCCGTCTCCGCGGTGACCCGACACCGCGCTAGAGATGGAGTCTCACTGAAGGCGCTGACGGTCAGGACGTTCTTCTGCAGGACTTGGGGTAATTAATCCCGGACTGGGTTCGGCCCGGACAAGGGATGCAAGTCATGTTCGGGCAGTCCCTATGCTGGGATTATCGGCCGGCTTCCGCTTGTATGACGGCTCGCTCTCAGGGAGGCAATGCGCTTCCGACTGAAGCTACTCGCTTCACGATTTGACGCCCCTGGTGTACCAATGTTGTGCTGCGGAGACGTGGGGCATCCGCGGGCAAGGATTATTTGGCCCATAGGGTAACCATGACGGTTTTGTTGCCAACCTTTGGGATCGGGCGGCTTCAGCGCCGTTGGTGAGAGCGTCAGGGCGCGGCAGTAGCATCCGCTACCGCCAACGGCCAGCCGGTGATGGTCTTGGCGCGAGGAGTGGCGTACGTCCGGACTTTTGACGTGGACAACCCCATCCGCACGAGCGACTCCGCGATAGTGACGGCGGCGGCCACCCCGTCCACCACTGGCACTGAAGCCCTGTGCCGGATCTGCTCGTCCAGCCCTGCCATGCCGCCGCAGCCCAGGACAATGACCTCTGCCTTGTCTTCTGTTACCGCGAGCAGCGACTGCTCCACGATGGCTTCGATTGCGCGGTCCGGGTCCTCTTCCAACTCCAGGACTGCCAGCCCGCTGGCGCGGACAGACGCGCAGCGGGCATCGAGTCCGGCAAGCCTCAGCCGGTCTTCGATCAAGGGCACGGTCCGGTCCAGGGTGGTGACCACCGAATATTTGTGCCCGAGGAACATCGCAGTGCTGGCAGCGGCCTCGGTGATGTCAACTACCGGAACGTCGAGGAGTTCCTGCAGTCCTTCGCGACCGTGTTCGCCATAGCCGGCCTGGATCACAGCGTCGTACGGCCCCTCATAGGACAGCACCGTGTCCATCACGCCGATGGCTGCGAGATAGCTTTCGAAATTTCCTTCGCAGGAATCGGCACCGAACCGGGGCGTGAGTCCGATGATTTCCGTTCCTGCGGCCGCAACCTGCCGTGCCTGGGCGGCGATGGTGTCGGTCATGGACTGGGTTGTGTTGACGTTGGCAACGAGAATTCGCATGGTTCCTTTCCTGCAGTCTGGCGTTGAGGGTTTGAAGCTGCTCTCTCAGAAGTATGCCCCGGATGGATACTGTTCGCGGAGCCGGTGATTGACCTTGCCGTGCGCCGTGAGACGGTTGTTTCATGAGGATCGACGAGCGAATCGAACAACACTATTCGGGACTAGGGCCGCAGGAGCAGAAGGCCGCCGACACTCTGCTGGACCGCCTGGGCGACCTGGCTGTCTACAACGCGGCCGAGCTCGCCCAGCTGAGCGGCGTCTCCAAGGCAACCATGAGCAGGCTCTTCCGCCGCCTGGGGTTCGCGGATTTCAACGAGGTCAAGGAACACACCCGGAGCCTGCGGTCCAGCGGAGTGCCGCTCGCCACGCAGGAAGCCGACGGCCGAATCCCCCTGCATTCGGCAACGGAACAGCACAACCTGAACCGGCTTTTCGACACGCTCGACGACGATCGCCTCCTCAAGGTGACGCAGCAATTGGCCAAGGCCCGGAACGTCCTGCTGATCGGCTTCCGCAACAGCTTCCCTGTAGCCCTCCACCTCCGGCAGCAGCTCCTGCAATGCCGTGCCTCGGTAAATCTGGCTCCACAGCCGGGCCAAAGCGTGGGTGAAGAACTGGCAGGGCTGGACGCAAACGACATCGTCGTCCTGCTCGGCTTCCGGCGCAGGCCGGACGGCTTCCACCAGGTCCTGAAAGCCGCCACCGCCACCGGCGCGAGCACCATCCTGATCGCCGACCCCAGCGCCCGCTGGCTTGCAGCGGAGGCCTCCCTCTGGATCGAGTGCCCCGTGGAGAGCAGCGCCGCCTTCGACAGCTACGCCTCTGCGATGAGCCTCATGAGCGTCCTCGCGAACGGAGTGCTGGCAGCGAGGGGCCGGTCGGGAAGGGACCGCGTCAGGGAAATCACCGGCGTCTTCGACTCGCTGGGAGAGATCGAGCGGCGGTGAATCCCCGCGCGCGGGCAAAGCGTAAAGAAGAATTAGCGGCCCGGAAACGACACTGAAACATCTGTTCCATTCAATTGAATCAGTGAAACGACTGCCCCTGTCGTGGATGACCCTGATTCGAGGAAACCGATGGCCGAAGCACAACTCGCCCCAGAGCAAACTGGTGCGCCCGGCACCCTGCTTGGCAGTCCGATTGACGAAGCCGCCGAACACCGTGATCCGCGGCTGAGCAACGAAGACCTGGCGCCCCTGAAAAACCAGAGCTGGAGCAGCTACAACCTGTTCGCCTTCTGGATGTCGGACGTTCACAGCATCGGCGGCTACGTGACGGCGGGCAGCCTCTTCGCCCTCGGCCTGGCCAGCTGGCAGGTCCTGGTCGCCCTGCTGGTGGGCATCGTGATCGTCCAGTTCTTTTGCAACCTGGTGGCCAAGCCCAGCCAGAAGACCGGTGTGCCGTATCCGGTGATCAACCGGGCAGTCTTCGGCGTCAAGGGCGCCAACATCCCGGCCATCATCCGCGGCCTGATTGCCGTCGCCTGGTACGGCGTGCAGACCTTCCTGGCCTCCGAGGCCTTGGTGATCGTGTTCTTGAAGTTCTTCCCGGCCATGAAACCGTTGTACGACGTCCAGCACTACGGCTTCCTCGGCCTTTCCGCCCTGGGCTGGATTTGCTACGGAATCCTCTGGGTGGCCCAGGCTGCACTGTTCTGGAACGGCATGGAAAGCATCCGCAAGTTCATCGACTTCGCCGGTCCTGCCGTCTACGTGGTCATGGTGGTCTTGGCGATCTACTTGGTATCCAAGGCCGGCATCGGCAATATCAGCCTCAACTTGTCCGCCGGCGCGCCGTTGGACTTCGCGGCGTCCATCCCGGTCACGATTTCCGCGATCGCGCTGGTGGTGTCCTATTTCTCCGGACCCATGCTGAACTTTGGCGACTTCGCCCGGTACGGCAAGAGCTTCAAGGCGGTCAAGAAAGGCAATCTCCTGGGCCTGCCGGTCAACTTCCTGTTCTTCTCGCTCCTGACGGTCATCACGGCGTCGGCCACGATCCCCGTCTTCGGCCACCTCATCACGGACCCCGTGAAGACCGTTCAGGAAATCGACTCGGTCTTCGCCGTGCTGCTCGGCGGGCTGACCTTTGTCATCGCGACCGTGGGCATCAACATCGTGGCCAACTTCATCTCGCCGGCGTTCGACTTCTCCAACGTCAGACCGCAGAAGATCAGCTGGCGCATGGGCGGCATGATCGCCGCCGTCGGATCCGTCATCCTGACCCCGTGGAACTGGTACTCGAACGACGACGCCATCCACTACACGCTCGGCGTACTCGGCGCACTGATCGGCCCCTCTTCGGCATCCTGATCGCGGGCTACTACCTCGTGGGCAAGCAGAAGGTGTGGGTTGAGGACATGTACACGATGCAGCCCAGCGGCAAGTACTGGTTCCGCAACGGCTACAACCCCAACGCGGTCAAGTCAGTGGCCATCAGCGGCATCGTCTCCATTGCTTCGGTGTTGATCCCCAAGATGCTGCTGGACTCGGGAGCCACCACGGTCAACGCCACATGGATCGGCAACTACAGCTGGTTCCTTGGCTGCGCACTGGGCCTGCTGACCTTCTGGTACTTCGAAAAGCGCTCCCCGATGATCAGCTTGGAGCCGAACGGCGTCGAGGCGAACGACGGTGCACTGGTCTAAGAGGAGGTTGCGGATGGGCCGGGGCCCAGAGTGGATTGTCCGTGGACATGAGGGCCGGAGCTGTCCGGGAGGACGAAGGCCGGCCAGCGCAACGTCCTGGCGTTGTGCGGGCTAATGGCTAATAGATCTCGGTGATGTGCGACCAGACCGCCCGCCAGGCACCGTCGGTCAGCTCATAGAGGTCCGTGTGCCAGTAGCTTGCTGGGGGCATCGGAGATCCTCCGAAAATCACTTCCCTGCGTGCCTGATAGCGCAGGACGGCGGCGTCCCCGTGGAACCGCACAGCGATGTCTCCTGGTTCCCACCGCACATACTGGACGGTTCCGGACTCCACCGCAGAGAGGTACTCGTCCCGGCTCATGTTCTCGCCGATCGCCGTGATGATCTGAAAGGCCGGACTGTGAAGTAACCGGGCGACAGCCATATCTCCCGAGACCAGAGCCTGAATCCGGGTTCGCTCGACTGAGCGCAGCTGCTCTGTTGGATCTGCCAGCGGGTTGTTCATTGTTCCTTTCATCCGGCCGGATGCGAACGTTTCGAAATAGCCGAAGACAAGTCGGCTTATATTTTGGCACGACAGGGGAGAGGCAGGGTTCCAGCGGCTTTCTTGCTCTCTCCGTTCCGTTCCAACGCCGAATCCAAGGCGCGATGGGGCTTGTTGTCCCCACGAATAAGGATTCCAGTTCGGCTGGAGTCGCGTCATTTATGAAGATAATTCGGGAGATTGTCTACATGTGAGTAGGATCACTACCTGGGGGAAAGACACAGTCTCAACGTGGAGGGCATGTGGAAAAGATCCGCCTCAGTGTGATGACGGCCCTGATGTGAGCGCTCACGACGTGGCCGAGACCCGGGAGAGCGCCTCTCAGGCCCTCCCTGATCCGGACGGTGAGGCCGGAATTGTCCGAGCCAGCGCCGCGGCAGACCCTCATGCGATGACGATGCTGCACCTGGAACATTGGGATGCCGGCGTTGCTTTTGCCTACAGCCTGACCAGGGACCATAACGACGCCGAAGAACTGGCGGCACATGCCTTCCTCAAGGTCCTGTCCGCTATGCGGTCAGGGAAGGGCCCTACAGGTCCCTTTCGTCCCTACTTTTTCCGTGCTATCCGTACCAGCACAGCGGATCACTGGCGCAGGCGAAGCTACGAATACGCCACGGAACACGTTCCCGAAACTTCGGCCGAAGACGGTGGATACGCACATGTTGACGGGATGCGGGAACGGGCCATGGCATCGCGGGCCTTCGCGGCACTTCCCCGGCGATGGCAACAAGTTCTTTGGCATGTGGATGTGGTTGGGCTCCGACCACGGCAACTGGCGCCGATCCTGGAAATCGAGGCCAATGCTGTTTCCGCGTTGGTGCGAAGGGCGCGCCGTGGACTGCGCGAAGCCTACCTCGTTGAATATGTAGGGAGTGCAGCCGGGGAACGATGCCGGGAGTATTTGCCACTGCTGGCCCGTATGGTGATGGATACCGCCTCGCGCCGTGACATTTTGAAGGTGAATCTGCACCGCCATGTTTGTTCGGACTGTACAGCCGCCGCGCAGGGCCTGCGTGAAGTGCATTCACGAATGCGGGCTGCCGGCACGCCGCTGGTCTTTGGTGCAGTGATTTCGATGCACATGGCAGGGCACTTGGATACCGGCATATCCGTCCAGGGGTTCCTTCACGCTTCCGGCGTAGCCGATGTTGTGGAACGAATGAGCACCCTCACGGACGTGAAGAAGGCGATTCTCGGGGCCGCCGTGCCAGTGCTGCATGGGTTGGCGCGCACATTGGGACTTCGGTAACCGTTCCAGTTCCGAAGGCTCATCGGACCGCTGTTGCCTGAGACCACACCGCCTGCCAGATGGGCCCCTCCCTCTCGAAGCAGGCAGTGTGCCAGTATGCTCTGCGCGGGACGGGCTGACCATCATGGGTCGCCTCAAGTTCGGCCCGGTATCGAAGTACCGCCAAGTTGCCGTTGACGCGAACGGACATCTCCCCGGGTTCGAACATTGCGTAGTCAATGCGGCCGCTTTCTATCGCACCGAGATACTGATCCCGCGTCATCGAAACCCCGTCCGGCGTCACCAGATGGAAGTCCCGGCTGTGGAGGGGCGGGCAAGGATTATGTCGGCGGTCACGAGAGCGTTCAGCCGTATCCTTTCAATGGACCGAAGGTGCTCAGCTGTCGGGTCTATCCGGGACTGAATGGTTGCTTCCTTGCTTTCGATAACTGGCGGCAGACTCTGCCGACTGACTCATGGACGATGCGCCGCTCAGCCGCATTGGCAAATAAGTATGAGTGGCTGCCGTTCTGATAGCGTGCTACGCCATCTGGACCGTCCTGTCCTGTTGGCTGTCGGGACTGCTTTCACCTCCACCGATAATGGCGTCAGCGACGTGGGCTGAACGTCGGCGGGTCAACATCAGGGAATTAAAAATGTAGAGAGCGCCGCTGACAGTTCCCCCGAGGGCATAAAGCCGTGATTGGGGTGTCATGCTGTCGTCAAGAATGCGGCTGGTGGTTCGGTCCACCTCCAAACCGCCGAAGGGGTGCAAACGCGCCTGGCCGGAGCTGGTCAAAGCCTCAATGATTTGAACTGCAGTTGGCGGGATCCGACTACCCACCGCGGTGGCCGAGATGACTTTATCGACAGTTTGCGGTGGGTAGTCCTCCAGGCAAAGCTCGAACTGGCTGGTGCCTGTGGGCCGCACGGATTGAAGACCTCTGTGAACCCCAAGCTGACCGGCTTCCGCCATATCGACCAGTTCAAGTGCACGGCTTTGTGGTATCGGGGCAGCTAGGCCGGCCACAATCGACCTGAAGTTGGAGTGAAGGAACTGTTTATCATCCGGCCCCAGTAGGTACCACACGTCTTCGAATGTAGTGGCGAGGATTTGAAGGCCAGAGGGAGAGCGATCTCGCCGTCATCCACGCGATGGAGTTGGTCCCGAAGCCTTTCCAGACCGAAGCGCTGGGGAAACAGTTCCTGAAGCGGGCATCTCTTGAGGCGCCGGCCTCGCCGAATTCCCTCCACATCAGGTTGATCATGTCCCTCAGCTGGACGTGCCCGCGAGTAGGTCCATCCCGTCGTCGGGGCTCCCGTTGTTCAAGCCCTGCCAGCCGTTCAACGGCGTCGACCGTAAAGTGCCGCAATTGGTATTCAAGCCGGGGACGACGCACCGGAGGCAGGAGGCCACCCCGGGAGACCATGGTAATCGGCCCTTGATGTCCCGAGGACTTAAGCGCGAGTACCACGTCAATCGCAGCGAGGCCCGTGCCGACGATAGCGACCCGATCAGTGGCTCGGGTCTGGAGGACTGTCTTGCTCAGGGGATACGGAGATACCACAGCGCCTGGAACGCCTTGAAGCTGGTAAGGATCCGCGAACGTATTGGTACCCAGGCACATCACGGCATGGTCAAAGGAATAGCTCTGCGCACTCGTCTCGACGTGAACCTGGTTCTCTTCCATGCGGATACTGGTCACAGCTGACAGAACGTGGCGGAAATGCTCCATATCATTGGCCGCCTCGCAAGCCGCGTCCCGAAAGTAGAGTCCGACCATGGGGCGGGAAACGAAGGTGGAGCCAACTGGCTCCGCTACCTGATTTTTCCTCAGCCAATCCGAGATGTGATCCTCGTTCCAGTGCTGCGCCGACATGTCTGCTGCGTGCACGTTGGTAAGCGCCTCCGAAAGATCGGGAGCATAGTTTGGTCCACACCAGAGATCGGTGGACGGATCAAACACGGTCACATCCAGTTGCTCGCCCGAACCCAAGACGGACCGGGACCGAAGCAGGCTATGCATAACGCAGACAGCTGTTGGGCCTCCGCCAATAAGTGCAATTCGCATTTGTAACCTTTCAGGAATAGGGAAAGATCCAAGGGTGCTGGTCAGGTCGGCAATGCTTCGAGTGCTAGCCGCCTTGGCAAATAGATATGGCCGGGAGATCGACACACTCCGGCGGAGTCGGCGTGGGCGAGGGAGTTGCGGTGTCAGTTGGTGTTGCGGTGCCAGTTGGTTGGGGGGACGACGGCGTTGTCGGCTGGGGCGATGCCGTGGGAGTTGCCGTGGCAGACGGTGCGGGTGCCGCCGGCGCTGTTGGCTGGGGCGTTGGAGACGGCTCACCCGTTGGTGCTGCGACTTCGCTGCCCACGAAATCCGTCGGTGGTGCCGGGGAGATTTCCTGTGCCGGAACTTGCTGTGCAGGGATTTGTGCCGGTGACGGTGTTGCCTTCCTGTCGGGAAGCGTCGAGGTGGCCGTCGAAGGGATGGGGGGCACGACAGTCTGTCGTGGTGCAGCAGGTGATGAGGCCGTGCTGGACGGAGCCGTTGCTGGCTCCTGAGTCGTCGCCGCCTGCGTTCCCTGGGCTTGGTCGTTCACTGCCATAATCCCTGTGCCTGTGACAACGACTAATACCAGGCAGACCCCAGCAGCCCAGGCCGATTGTGGCGCCAGGCGGGTC
Source organism: Arthrobacter sp. 24S4-2 (assembly GCF_005280255.1). Classification (NCBI taxonomy): domain Bacteria; kingdom Bacillati; phylum Actinomycetota; class Actinomycetes; order Micrococcales; family Micrococcaceae; genus Arthrobacter; species Arthrobacter sp. 24S4-2. The sequence goes on from NZ_CP040018.1 coordinate 480,615, forward strand.
AGCTGTAATGCCCGCCGACGGAACCATTTCACAAAGCGGTCCAATGTGGGTGTGTGACCTGACTCGGCAGCAGGCATCGCCAGAGGTGTGCCGAGGAACCACGGTCCGATAGCCCGGCGCATGGTCGACCTGACGTCACGCAGGTTTGCCAGGGCCATGGTGCATTTGAGGCATTCGTCAGAATGATCGTCGAGACGGGACTGGTCCTTAGTTGAGAGGCTGCTGTCGATGGATTTTGCCAGCAGCGGCAGGGTCGGCCGGCATTCAGGATCCAGGGACGCCGAGACATACTCTTCAAGGAAAGCCTGCCGCAGTCCTCGGCGTGCACGAATGGCTACTGCCGACACTGCGTTGGGCTCCACACCCAGGATGGGAGCCACCCGCCGCGGCGGCTCGCCCTCTACGTCAAGATGCCATAGCACTGTCTGCCAGCGCACAGGGAGTTTGGCGAACGCTGCGGCCGCCAGGGAGCGGTCGTCCGAGGACAGGACTGCGTCATACCCCGGATCCTCGTGGGGTGTTGCTTCCATCTCGGCTGTAAGCATTTCTCGGGACTGTGCGGCCCAGTGATCGGCCGCGCAGGTCCGGATGGCGCGAAACAGGTAGGGGCGGAATGGTCCCTGTGGTCCGTTGCCCCGGTCAATTGCCGAGAAAACCTTCATAAATGCTTCTGAAGTGACATCCTCGGCGTCGAACTTGTTGCCAATGATTCGCTTGGCGAAGGCCAGGCCGGCGTCCCTATGGCGCGTGTAGAGCACTTCGATGAAGTCAGACTCCCCGGCCCGGGCGGAGGCCAGCAGCAGTTCCTCGTCCGATACATCCACACTGTTCGTACTCATCCCGGGACTACCTGGATGGCAGCTATTCTCACTGACCTGATGTCGCAGTTTCCGGGACGTCCCCGAGTTCCTGTCATACCGCCACTTACCTTCCAAGCGTCTTCAGTCGGGCTACGATCGCCTAAGCGCTTAGATGAAAGCGCCGGAAACCTCTGAACCCAAAAGGACGGCCCACCCCGACCGTCATAGTACTTACCGTGCCCGGCACGAATCATGACGCGGGAACGCATGTGATTTACACCACAGTCAAGGATCGGGGATAAGTCCCGTTAGCGCTAACGTGACAAATCTTGTAACAACGTTTATCACGAAGCGCTGGCTCGACAGGAAGAATGTTTCTGTTACTTGTATTTGTCCAGCAGGGACTGCTGCTGGGCCCACCGTCACGATCCGTCCGAACGCAGGTAACAGTGCATGTGGGGGATTCGCAATGCGCCGTGACAGCAGCATGACCAGGACCCTCCCGCGCAAACCAGCGAATCAACCCTTACGAGAGGCAAGCATGACTCAGCCTGACATTGACCAGCAGCTTCCGGCCCCGCAGCAGTACGAACAGTCGGCACCGCCCTACTACGGCCAGAATTCCCCCGAGTCCGTCCAGGGTGCAGAGTACGAGCGGAAAGCCACGACGTATGCCGTGATCGGGCTGTTCGTCCTTGGTTTCGTTTTCGGGCCAATGGCAATCGTGAACGCGAACCGCGCCCAGGCGCTGGGCACTCGGGCCACCCTGGGCAAAGTGATGGGCTGGTGCGTCACCATCTCTTCGTACCTGTTTGTAGTCCTTTTCATCATCTTCGCCCTCGTCGGCGCCGCCACCGCCGGCAGCATGCACAAGGACTACTAAAGAGCCGGTCCACGCCGCCCAGAGAAGAGCAGCCCCGCACGCTTCCCCAGGAAACGTGCGGGGGCTGCTTTTGCTTTGCGAGGCCCCGGTGAGGTCACACAGGCTGCTGACGTGACTAGCGGGCGAGCGACGGTTGTTGCATGGCGGTAGCGACGGCGCCAAGGATTTCTGCGCTCGGTCGCAGCCCGCTTGTCAGCACGGTCACGGCTTCGGCGCTGACCGGAAGGGCGTATCGGTCGATGGACTCGCGAACGCCGGCCGCGAAGGGCCCGCCCGCAGAGCCGAGTTCCCCGCCTAAGACAATGGCGGCGGGATTGAGAGTGTTGACGATGTCGGCCAGCACGATTCCAATGGTGCGGCCGGCGTCGGTGATGACTCGGGCCGCGGCTGGAATGGATGCAATTTCCGCAAGAGTGGGAAGCTCGGCATGATTGCCGTACAGCTTTCCGGGTGGGAGGACCTGTGAAAGCTGCTTGCGGACCTCATCGACGGAGACAAGGGTTTCCAGGCAGCCGCGGTTGCCGCACCGGCATAAATTCGTTGCTCCCTGAAGAGTGGTATGACCGATCTCGCCAGCGATGCCGATAGACCCGCGATATGTCTTGCCCGCCAGGACGAGTCCCGCGCCGATGCCGTGGGAGGCCTTGATGTAGAGGAAGTCGTCCAGCCGTCTTGCTGCCCCGAAAGTGTGCTCTCCACGAGCCCCCATGTCAGCATCGTTGGCCACGGCCACCGGATGACCGAATCGCCGGCTGAGTTCGACCTCGGGACAGAGGCCTATCCAATCGCTCAGGATTGTAGGGCCACGCACTATGCGGGTCCGCGTATCGAGAACGCCGGGGATCCCGGCTGCAATGCCGGTGATATCGCCTGCGTCATGCCCTGCCGTCGCCAGCGCCTCATGGGCCATGACGACCGCGATATCGAGTGCGCGTTTCGGTTCTCCGTCGACGTCCAGGAGCCTTGTCGAGTCGGCGAGCACCTCACCGAGCAGGTTCGCGACGGCGACCGCGACGTGCCCGTGCCCGAAATCGAGGGCCAAGACAATTCCCTCCCGGCGCCGCGGGACCAGGACCGTAGCAGGCCGTCCGGGCCCGCTCTGCTCCTCCTCCGGGGGCGCCTGCTCGAGGATGAGTCCGTCCTCGAGAAGGGAAGCCACTGTGCTGCCGACTGCACTGCGGGATAACCCCGTCAGCTGGGTCAGCTCAGCACGCGTGGTGAGGCCACGTTCCGTCAGCACGCCGAGTACGTGTTCGGCCGTTCGACGCTTGCGGGCCGACGACAAAGAGGAATCCACTAGAGGTCCTTCGAGTTGGGAGGAACGTCACATAATTTTGCCATAAAAAGGCAAAAATGCGGTCTAATCTTTCCTCTTGACGGCAATAACGCTTGCCAAATATGCTAACCCCCGAACCATCAATGCGCATAGCTTTTGTGGATCCGTGTGCTCTAAGCGCATAAATCCGGTCGTGAAGACGCGTCCGGAGGAGACAACAATGAGGATGTGTCTACATGAAGGTCAGATCGAAACCTTTCCGATTAATGGCGACGGTAGCGGGTGCGGCAATCGCCTCGTGTACGCTGCTTGCGCCTGCCCAGGCAGCGTTTGCTGACACCGCACAACCGTGGATGGACAAAACCCAGTCCCCGGCTCAGCGTGCCGGAGAGCTTCTCGCGGCGATGACGCTCCCGGAGAAAGTCAACATGCTCCACGGCGTTGACACATCCCAGTCACCGATACCCACCATCGGGTACATTCCGCCCATTCCGCGGCTGAAAGTCCCGGGCCTGACTATGACTGACGGACCCGTTGGTATTCGCACAGGTGCGGACAAGAGCACGCAGCTCCCCTCAGCCTCCGCCGCGGCAGCCAGCTTCGACCCCGAGGTGACTAAGAAGTTTGGTGCCGTGCTCGGCGCCGATGCCCGCGCCCTTGGGCAGCAGCAGCTCTTCGGCCCGGGACAGAACATTCAGCGCGTCCCCACCAACGGCCGGAACTTCGAGTACTACAGCGAGGATCCCTTCCTCTCGGGCACCTTGGCTGGTGCGAATGTCCAGGGCATCCAGGACCAGGGCGTGATCGCCACAGTGAAGCATTACGTGGGCAACAACCAGGAGACCGATCGCACGACCGTGTCAGCCAACATGGATGACCGGACGCTTCACGAGATCTACGAAAAGAACTTCGCCGTGGCTATCGCCGGCGGGGACCCCGGCTCGGTCATGTGTTCGTACAACAAGATCAACAATGTGTACGCCTGCGACAACAGCGACACCCTCGGTTCACTGCGTTCACAGCTGGGTTTCACGGGTTTTGTGGTTTCGGACTACCCGGCTACCCATGCCACGACCTCGATCGCTGACGGGCTCAACGTCGAACTGCCGACCGGCGTCTTCTTCACCCAAGCCAATGTCGAGGCGGCACTTGCGAAGGGACAGATAACGCAGGCGGACATTGACAACCGCGTTCGCGAAACACTGACGGTCCTTTTCAAATTCGGACTGTTCGACCGTGACGGCATGGCCCGAAGCGCAATCGACGAAGCCTCTGACAACGCCGCCGCCCAGAGCATTGAAACCCAGAGCGCTGTGCTGCTGCAGAACGACAAGGGCGTTCTGCCCCTAGGCTCCTCGACCCAGAAGATCGCCGTCATCGGTGCCCCGGCGAAAAACTCCGCAAAGGGCGACGGGAGCAGCAAGGTCGATCCTCTCTCGGTAGACAACGCATACGACGCCATCGTCTCTCGTGCCGGGTCATCAGCCTCAGTCTCGTACGTTGACGGTTCCGACGCTGACCAGGCAGCTGCGGCCGCGAAATCCGCCGATGTCGCCCTGGTGTTCGTCAAGGACGACGAGTCTGAAGGCGGCGACCGTCCGTCACTGGCACTGCCCGGAACTCAGGACGCGCTGATCAGCGCGGTCGCCGCCGCGAATCCCCGCACGGTTGTCGTGCTTCAGACAGGCTCGGCAGTGTTGATGCCCTGGGTGAAAAACGTGCAGGGCGTTCTGCAGACCTGGTACCCCGGAGCCCGCGGCGGCGCAGCCACCGCCCAGCTCCTGTGGGGTGACGTAAACCCGTCCGGCAAGCTCCCCCAGACCTGGCCCGCGACCGACAAGCAAACGCCGGCGAACACCCAGGCCCAGTACCCCGGTATCAACGACGAGGGGTCCTATTCCGAGGGCATCTACGTCGGTTACCGCTGGTACGACAAGAACAAGGAAACCCCGCTCTTCCCCTTCGGTTACGGGCTCTCCTACACCGGCTTCCGCTACAGCGGGCTGACCCTCGACCACACCTCCGGGAAATCGGATGACCCGGTGACCGTGTCCTTCGACGTCACCAACACCGGGGACCGGGCAGGTGCCGAAGCGCCCCAGCTATACGTCAGCAAGCCGGGCACCCTGGCAGAAACGGCGCCGAAGGAACTGGGCGCCTTCGGCAAGGTCCAGCTCGCACCGCACGAGACCAAGAAGGTCACCCTCACGGTCAACCCGCGGGAGCTGTCCTACTGGGACAGTGCAGCGCAGGCATTCACTGTCCAGAACGGCACTTACACGCTCGCTGTCGGCGGCTCCTCATCGTCCTTGCCGCTGAGCACCAAGTACGACGTGAAGAAGACCGACGGCCCCGTTCGCGCAGAGGTCTCGGGTCTGCCCGGCATCGTTGAACCCGGTAAGACCTACACGGTGACGACGAAGGTCAGCAACGTTTCCGACTCCAGCCTCACCTCCGCCGCGCTCAACGTGTCCGCGGCTGCAGGCTGGTCCGTTACTCCGGCCAACCAGAACCTGGGAACCATCCCTGCCGGACGCGGGACGACACAGACTTTCACGGTCGCAATACCGGCAGACGCCAAGCCGGGCACGTCGGACTTCTCGGTCACGCTGACGGGGAAGGTGAACGGCAAGGACAGGTCGGTCACCCAGACACAACATCCTGTCGTGCCCTACGCTTCGATGGCCGCGGCGGCAGACACGGTCGGCGTGGCAGACACGGGCAACTCCGCCGCCGGCAACTTCGACGGAAGCGGCTACAGCTATTCAACCCAGAGTCTCGCCGCCGACGGCGTGACCCCGGGTGGCACGGTAGCCGTTGGCACAGCCAAGACGGTATTCCCCTCGCAGGCGCCCGGAACACCGAACGCGGTCAGCGCATCGGGACAGGTCATCAAGGCAAGCGGAACAGGCAAGTCGCTCGTCGTGCTCGGTGCGGCGCACAACGGCTCAGCCCGCGGCTGGCTCACAGCTACCTTCACCGACGGCACTTCAGCCCAGGCCCCGATCGACTTCTCCGACTGGTACAGCAACGCATCGACCGGCCTGAGCAGCATTGTCGCGACCGACCCTGGAACCCGGCAGCCGGCGGTGGCGAACATGATGTGAGTATCTACGGCGAGGTGTACCCCCTGCCGCAGGGCAAGACGCTGTCTTACATCACGATGCCTTCTGTGGGAAACATGAAGCTGTTCTCTGTCAGCACAGATAACCCCGGCCCGCTGCCGCCAGCCCCTGCCGCCCAGTCCATCGCCTCTGCCGTCAACAACGTGGCCGTATCCGATGACTCGAACCCCGGAGCCGGCGATTTCGACGGCTCGGGCAACAGCTACTCAGCGGGCGCGTTGGCCAAGTACGGCATCACCGCAGGCGGCAAGGTCACTGTCGACGGGGCACAGCTTACGTTCCCGTCCCAGAGCCCCGGCACTGCCAACGCAGTGGCATCGCAGGGTCAGACGCTCAGCGTCGACGGCTCCGGACACAAGATCACTCTGCTCACGGCCGCCAACAACGGTGACATCCTGGGCTTCCTTCGGGTCAACTACACCGACGGCAGCAGTGAGCAGTTCCCGATCGAAGTCGCTGACTGGTACAGCAGCAACCCAGCACCTGGTGGAAGCCTGGTGGCGACCACCGTATGGAACCAGCGGCCAGGGAACAACACACCCCACACTGTGGGCCTCTACGGACTGACCGTCGACACCGGAGCATCCAACGGGAAGACCATCGCGTCCATCACGCTCCCGAGCGATGGCCGACTGAAGGTATTCTCCGCCGCAGTGCACTAGAAACCCTCCGAGGTCCATGCGCGCCGGCCCGGCAGTCGCGTGAAATACCGACTGCCGGGCCGGTTCGCGCTAGGCAGGCCGCGCCCAGGCACTGGGCACTCGGGCCACCCTGGGCGAAGTGATGGGCTGGTGTGTCACCATCTCGTCGTACCTGGTGGTAGTCGGTTTCCTCATCGTCATGATTACCAGCGCTGCCATCGCCGGCAGCATGCACAAGGACAACGAAAGAACCCGTCCACGCCACCCAAAGAAAAGCAGCCCCCGCTCGTTTCACCAGGAAACGTGCGGGGGCTGCTTTACGTCGAGGCTCTTTGGGAAGTGCTGCTGGAAGCAGGAACGTCCTACAGCTCGATCGAGCCGCCACAACCGCTTGGCCACCCGTTCCAGCTCGGCTGGCCAAACGGCGTGACACACGCCGGAGCTCGGGTTCCTCCTGCTGGGCCCGGTGCTGCTCACCGGTGGAGCAGGTGTCCTGATCCTGCGCCTCCGTACACGGGCAAACGGGTAGCTGAACAAAGCTTCCTGGACTGAATAGCGGCCGAAGAAGCAGGCCCTTCCGATTCCCCGTTAGCGCAAGAGAGATCTCCACCACGTTCGGCTCCAACGGGCGTCACGATTCGTCTACCGCCCAGTAGAACTTGTGCCCGGGTTGCCCGGCGCTGGCCTATGTACGCACGGGGACTGCGTTTTCGGGCCGGCGTCTTGTGCCAGGGTAGCGCACCGAATGTTCCCCCAATGAGCCGGTGCGCTGGCCTGCTGCTTCCCGGCAGCGGGCATTTGCGTGGCCGGTCACTGCTTACCGGCCGGCCACGCAATCTCCTCCCGGTCCAAGGAAGTAGCCATAGAACCCGCAAACCCCGCCGCAGCGCAACATCGCGGGTAGCCAGAGACGCCGGACGCGGCGGACAAGGTGCCTGCGGCGGAAGCCCTCGCACCGGCCGGCACGCCCCCGGTGGAAGAAACCGGCAGATGGGCACAGGGGTCCCTGGGCGGGGATACGGAGGAGCTCTTCCTGCACGACGGCGGCTTTACTGGCGTTGACGCTTTCTCAGATCTCTACGAACTGCATTGGGACGCCGGCGTTGCCTTCGCCTACAACCTGGTGCAGCACCACGCTAACGCCGAAGACCTGGTGTCCCACTCGTTCGCCAAGATTCTCTCGGCCGTCAAGGCAGGGAATGGTCCGCGCGGCCCTTTCCGCCCCTACCTGTACCGAGCCATCCGGACCAGCGCAGTCGATCACTGGAGGCGGAGCAGCTTCGAGCGTCCCACGGACATTGTCCCGGAGACTCGGGCCGAGGACCCGGGATTCGTTTGGGTCGAGGAATCGGAGGACCGGCAGCTGGCCGGGAAGGCTTTCGCGTCCATTCCGTCCCGGTGGCAGCACGTCCTGCAGCTCATCGACGTTCAGCAAATGCCCCCGCGGCAGGCAGCACCCATCCTGGGCATCGAACCCAACGCCGTCTCCGCGCTGATCCGCCGCGCACGCCGCGGACTCCGCGAGGCCTACCTCATCGCGTCCCTCGGGGAAGCCCCGGACCAGGACTGCGGGCCCTTCCTTACACTCCTGGCCCGCGAGGCCATGCAGAATGCATCCGCACGGGAACAGACGAAACTCAACCGGCACCTGCCCGGCTGCAAGGACTGCAGCCGGGCACTGGCCCGGCTCCGGGAAGCACACTCAAGCATGCGCCGTCTCTGACAGCGGACGGAACTGCCTGCACACAGGACATGATCCGCCAGGCGCGTCACGATTCTCCTCCCGGCCAGTGATATGGACGTTCGTGATGCCGGCGGCAATGGGTACCTGGATCTCAGGGAGGCCGCCGTAGCGTGTCACGGGCCCGTGTACCGCCCAACGGACTCTTCTATCTGGGCAGGCCACGGGCAGCGCGTCCGGCACCTTCGTGCATGAGGATGCCGGACGCGCACTCACTGACCCGCGTCTTAGCCACCCGGGAAAAACGAAGTCCGTACCGGGGGGACAGCGCCAAATGATCGACCACTACCAGGCTGTGTTCCTGGGCGCCGATCCTTGCATCTGTGACGGATCAAGTGCGCTCGGCGCAGCATCGCGTCCAGCGCGTCCAGCGCGTGGTCAATGCGGCCCATGCTGGAGCTGCACTGGGGGATCGGACGAACCATTCTCGATCGGCATTTCCCAACATGAGGGGTTCTCGCGCCGCAACCTGTTCTACATGCGGGCCTTCGCCGCTGCATGGGACTGGCCGGAGGCAATTGTGCAAAGCTGCTTTGCACAATTACCTCCGGCCAGGCATCGATTAACCGTTTCTGGCGCTTCGACTTCCGTACCGCTTGGCTGCACGCTGCGACGGCGGCCACGACGAACAGCACCCAGATGATGCACAGCACGATTTTCAAGACGTCCCCCAATTCCAGTCATCAAGCAGTATGTCAGCGCACCCCCGCACGGCCGGACAGCCTTCGCGGATCCGGGTAGAGGACCGGAAGACACAGTGTGCAGAGTACGGCGCCGGTCGGGTGTAGCTCCCCGGGATGGCCGCACACGTTGCACATGGATGAGACGGTGTAGTCAGAACTGAGGGCACAAGCCACTTATCCATAGGGCACCAACGCCACCGGGTCGCCCTCTGTGACGAAGATGCGTCCCATCCCGGAGTCCAGCAAAATCCAGAGCGTCTTCCCGTCCGGCGTCCGTTCATGGACGATTCCGGTGCGGCTGTAGGTCCCGTTGTGGATCACTTCGATGCGATCGCCCGGCTGGAAAACTCGCCATAATCGAGCCTGCCCTGTCGGCGTCACGGGCTCGTCGTAGAGGCGCCTGCGGGCAGCAGGTCTATTCTTCGCTGGTGCTTTCCGGCCCTTCAGGAAGTGGCTTTTGACGATCATGGGGGTCCTCCAACTGTGAATCATCGGGTCAAATGACGAGCCCGGAGGACTGCCTTGAGCAGCTGCATCCGTTGCCTTCTCCTTGGGCGGGGTCAGCGACCTTACCGGCGCAGGAAGATTTCGTGACGCGGCGCGGCACGATCTTTGGGGAATCCGATGCCGCCCATTGTGAGGCGCAGCGGTGGGGGAGGGGCATTTTCGATATCCACTCTGCGTCCGCGCGTCACGATTCCGCGTAGCGCTCGTAAGGTAGGTGTCCGATTGGAATCCGGCACTTGGAATCGTTCCCCAAGTAACGAGTACAAGGGTCCGCCGATTCAGCCCCGGACCGTGGGCCACGCGCATTCACCCCCGTGGAGCGTGGAACACGAGTGTCATCCGCTTGAGACCCGGAGAGGCACTGTGGCCGGCCGTGCCCAGACCCAACAAACCGGCCGGTCACAACCCAACCCTCACCGCTTAAGGTCCTCTGCCACTCCTTGAGCGCGTCCTTTTGCAAACGACCGGAGGAGAGAACATGCCGAGCGCTATCAACAGGACCGTGCCGGGAAGCCTGCTCACACCCGAGAGCGTCGAGGTCCAGGTTCTACTCATGTTTGCCGTGGGCGCCATCGTTGTTGTGTGTCTTCTGGGTGGGGTCCTCCTCATTCTGCTGATGGGGCCGTTGATCGCGGTCGCGGCAGCGCGTCGAAAACGGAAAGGAAAATGGGCAATGCAACCGACCAGCAGCCAACAGTGCGCTCTCTGCCCGATCGTCACGAAAAGCTTCCGAGACCGTCTAACGCTCAGTACAGAGACCTTGGCCGGATCGCCCCGCATGGAGCGCGGATGAATCGGAACCGGCCTTCACGGAACAGAAAGGACACTGCCATGCGGACTCAAGGATCTCCGAGCCCTACATACGAGCTACCCTCCGGCATGAAGGCCAGGGCAGACGTTCTGCCGGCACCGGGAGATGATCTCCTGGAACTGCCCGGCGCCAGTGACTTCCGCCCCGACAAGAAACTGATCGCCAGAATTCTCGCAAACAATCACGGGGATTATATGAGCCTTAGCCTCTTCAGCTGCCTCGTCCACGGCCCGGCACCAACAGCGCAAAAAAACCATCTTGTTCTGCTGTACCTCGCGCATCTGCTCGCCGAGGGTTACGTCACCATCGGTGACGTTTACGACAACGAATTCCTTTCCTGGAATTGCGGTGTCGCTGAGGCTGTGTCCTGGGTGTCCGTGCAATTGCCCGACGGGAATCCTGACTTCATCTGCGCAAAGCAGCAAGCATGGCTGAACAACACCCCCCGCGGCAATGACATAGCGCTCACCGCCAAGAGGCGCAGGAGAGTAGCAGCCTGACTCAACGCTTTATCGTGTTCAACCCAAACTTTGCCCTGATAAATCCTCTGATGAGACCCATACCTCCCCGTGATGAAGGACCACAGCCGTGAATACCTACTACAAGAACCTGCCCAACTCCGGGGACTTCGTCCCTGCCGCAACCACGCCACAGTCACGGATCCGTATGCTGGCTGGCCGCCTTCGTCTCATCGTTACTCTGCTGACCACTCGCCGCGCGTGATCCGCGATTTTGCAGCGTCTCCGTGTTTCTCTGTGTGACAGCCATGTGACAGCCCTGAAAATGCTATGAATTCCCGCGTCACGATTTTCGGGTAGTCACGTATACAGGGTGGTTGGGGCGGCTGGTTCTCCCCTTCCTGCCCCTCCTTGGGTTGCCGAACACAGTTCGACGCATCTCCAAGATCGGTTAATGCCGATGGGATTGATGGGGGTATCGGTCTCAAGCAGGAGATGAGTATGTGGAATTTCACTGCCCGGCATGGTTCGCCACCGGGCTCTTCAAAGCAACGTCTACTTTCCCTGATGTTCGCAGCCGGCAAGGGGAAGCGCCGGAATGTGACCCGTCCGTATCCGGGGGGTTTCCGTAAGTCACTCGTGACGCTGCTTGCGGTGGTCGGACTGCTCACCGGCACGCTGGCATCGGGCATCGCTCCGGCTTTCGCTGCACCTGTCAGTGAGATCACCGGCGGCTGGGCAGCCAACACACCCACGACGGTAGCCTCCGGTGACCTGGTGACGTCCGAGTGGCATGTGAACATCAACGACAATGCCGCGGCACCCTCCAACGCACCGGTAGACAACGTCACTGCCACCTTGGTCGCGCAGGGCGGGGTTTTCAAGACCATCCCGGATATCTGCAAGACAACCGGCGTTGACCCGCCCTCCAGCATCTCTGCTGACGGCAAGACCCTGGTCTGTAACCTGGGCACCCAGAACATGGGCACCGCAACTGTAATCCAGGCACCGATCCAGGTGAAGGGAAACACCGGCGACAAGGTTTCGGTAACGGGCACGATCGACGGGAAGACAGCGACCACACCGCAGCTGAACATCCTGAACAAGTTCGGGATGGACATGCTCTGGGGCCAGCCGAGCCCAGCCACGACCTACGGCGCGGGCGTCGTTGATATTGATTATGAGTGGACGCTGAACCTGAACACCGGTTCACCGGCGGGTCCCAATTCGGTGTCTTACGACCTGACCATCGCCGCGGCCAACGGTTCAACGGTGACGGTTGCTCCGGATGCGTGTGCCCCCTTTACTACTGGCGGCGCGGATGGACACCCGTGGTCTGGCGGGACGCACCCGGCTGACCAGATGGCTCCGTTTGTGCAGTCCTGTACTTTTGTGCCGTTGGGCGGCAACCAGTTCCGCCTCACCCTGACCGGGATCGATTACTCCGGTGCGGCGCTGAACCCGACCAAGGACTCAACCAACACCGCGCTTGCCCCGGGCACAACCGCCGTGGCCAGCGGCTCGATCTGGGTCCGGGTTGCCACAGCCACCGCCACGGGAGTCAGCCTGAACTCCTCAGCGCCCACCTACACGGCACCCACGGGTGAAACATCCGTGGACGATGCCAGCAACAATAAGTCAGACAAAAACATCTACTTCTTCGGTGAATTCGCCAATCAATGGAACCGGGCATTCACCGGAAGCGGCGGCGTCGGCTGGGACGACACCTACCGCGTAGCCCCGGGAACCACGGTAATGGCCGCACCCGTAGTCGGCCTGGGTGTCTTGGATAAAGGCCAGGACCCGGCGGCAAAGTACGGTATGTGCACGGTTCTTGACTCCCGCTACGCGACGTTCACCAACGTTTCATACGGTGGAGAAGGCGTCACGCCCGCAGAGACGGCATCCGTCGTTTACGAGTACTATGTCGGTCTTGACCCCTTGGTCAACTCCAACAGCCCGTTGTACAACCCGAACGCGTTTGACTGTGGCGCCGGCGGTGCTGATGTTGGGGCGCTCGGATGGACAACTGTTCGTCCTGCTGACTTGAGCACCATCAAGGCTGTCAGGGCCCAGATCCCGTTCGGTGCGCTAAGCGATACATCGAACAGCGGCATGTTCGTCACGCAGAACATCAAGCCGACCACGGACCCCAACACGGATGTCTGGACGTTCTCCTCGTACCGTAAGGGCGGCGCCTGGATCAACCCCCAGCGCGACTCGGATGCAACTCAAGCCAGCAGGGTCACACTCACACCAAGCGCACGGTACCTGTACACGACAGGCGCCAGGGACATCCTGCGGACTGTGGGGCTGACGCCCTCGGTGACGAAGTCTGTTGACCGGACCACAGTGCGCCCCGGTGTGCCTGCGGTCTACACCCTGGACTACCAGGCCACCGGCAAGACCGCCACCAACACCACTGATGGATTTACCCTTGTGGACACACTGCCTGCCGGGATGACGTATGTTCCCGGTTCTGCCTCACCCGAGCCGGTCATCACCACCGGTGCGTCAGGAAATCAGGTCCTGACCTGGACACTGAACGGTGTTCCGGTCAACGCACCGCAGACGCTCACGTACCAGGCGGTTCCGGACGCCAGCGTAACGCCGGGCTCTACTCTGGAGAACTCCGTTGTCTCGTCCGTGGGTGGGCGGAGTTCGGCCCCGTCCACAGCCCAGGTCACGGTGTCTACGAATGGTTACACGACGATCGGGAAGACCGCCGATGAGGCGTTCATTCCGAACGTGAACGGTGACGGGAAGGGTGCAGGTTCCTGGACGGTCACGCTGAAGTCCTTTGACCCGGTCGCGCAGGCTTTCACGGACACCATCGACATCCTGCCCTACATGGGTGACGGGCGCGGTACGTCCTACTCGGGTTCCTACTCCCTGACCTCAGTCACGGCACCGGGATCCACGGTGTACTACACGACTGCTGACCCGGCGTCGCTCTCGGATGATCCCGGTGCAGCTGCGAACGGTTCGGCTGGCAGCGTCACCGGGAACACCGTGGGCTGGACCACGACCAAACCCGCGAACGCGACCGCCGTGCGTGTCATCGGCGGGGCCCTCGCACCGGGCGGCACGCAGGCGTTCACCGTGGCGATTGGCACGGACGGCGCCAAGGGCGGGGATGTGCTGGTCAACCGGGCCGACGGCCGTGACGGCCACACGCAGTTGATCATGCGGACCTCAGCACCGATCACGGTGGCGAACTTCTACTCGGCCTCACTGAAGAAGTACGTTCAGGACAAGGCCGGCACCTGGCACGACGCCAACACCGTTGAGGACTACCCCACATACCGGATCGGGGACACCGTTCCCTACCGGATCGTGGTCACCAACACCGGCCAGGGCACCCTGACGAACATCGTCGTCTCCGATGACAAGTTCCCGACGGAGGGCGGATTCACCATCCCGAGCCTCGCTCCGGGCGCTTCGCAGACCCACGAGTACACCGCCACCCTGGCGAATGAGGGCCCTACAACCCGGATCAACACGGCGTCAGCCCGTGCCGACACGCCCCCCGATTCGAACATCCCCCCGCCCATCCCCCCGGACCCGGGCGGTATCGAGGTTGCGAACTACACCACAGCGAAGACCTCGAACCCGGCATCGGGCACCGCGGTCAAAGCCGGGGACACGATCAAATACACCGTGACCGTGACCCAGCAGGGCACCGCACCCGCGAACGCGGTATTCACCGATGCCCTGGCGGGTGTGAGCGATGATGCCGTATACAACGGTGATCTGGCAGCCGATATCGGCACCGCGACACTGACGGACGGGGTCATCTCCTGGTCCGGCACGGTACCGGTCGGCGGAAAAGCCACCGTGACGTACTCGGTCAAGGTCAAGGACACCGCTAAAGCTACAGCCGACGGCGCGAACCTCCTGATCGATAACAGCGTCAGCAGCCCCGGCTGCGTCGTCCAGGACGGGAAAACCCCGGACTGCACGACACACCACGACGTGGGCGGGTTCACGAAGTCCAAGACTTCGAACCCGGCACCGGGCACCGCAGTCAAGCCCGGGGACAAGATCACCTACACCGTTGTCGCGTCCCAGACCGGCCCCGGCGCCTTTGCCGGCGCCGTGATCACCGATGACCTGACCGACGTCCTGGACGACGCCACCTACAACGGTGACGCCACCGCAACCGCCGGAACAGTATCGGTCAAGGGCAACACCCTGACCTGGACCAGTGACCTGGCCGTAGGCCAGGTTGTGACCATCAAGTACTCGGTCACGGCCAAGCCGATCGCGGAACGGGGCAACGGCACGATCGCCAACGTCCTGCCCCCCACCCCCGGTGGCGGGGTCTGTGTTCCCGCAGCGGACCAGAACCCCGACTGCAAAACCAGTCACACCCTGGTCCCCCGGGAGCACCACTCGCCAACACTGGAGGACCGCTCGCCAACACTGGAGGACCGCTCGCCTACACCGGAGCGAACGGCGTGACCGGCTTCCTCGTGCTGGGCCTGGTGCTGCTTATCGGTGGAGCGGGAGCCCTGTTCCTGCGACGCCGTACACGCGCAGACGGGTAACTGACAACACCGACCGGCTGAATCGCAGCCGGAGGTAAAAGGGCCTTCGTGCCCCGCCACAAGCGGGGCACGAAGGCCCTTTGTCGTTTCCGTGGGTTGGATGCATCGCCCGGAGTCTTTGGCTTCGGCGATCCATGGCCTGCTCAGCCCATTCAACAATCCTTGGTGTGAACCTATCGGCGGGAAACAGCGCAGTATCACCCTGGGTAAATCAACTTTTCAAGTTGAAGGTCGTCGCGCATAAAAGGGAAGAGTGCGCTGCGTCTAATGCCGGCTCTTTCCGCGTCACGATTCGATGAAACGGAGTCTAATATTTGTGCCCGTTAGAAAGCGCGCACATTGGGCCAGGAATGGTCCCGAAAGAATCCATGAGCGGAGAGTTTGAATGGCACGGCGAGTCGAAACGGTATTGATCGATGATTTGGATGGCAGCACCGCGGACCACAACATCAGGTTCGGACTGGATGGAACAGAATACGAGATTGACCTCACGGAGGCGAATGCCGCCGAACTGAGGGGTTCCCTCTCACGTTTCATCGCAGCTTCCCGAAAGACCAGGACACCTGCCGGTAAGGGGACGCGGCGCACCGGACGTTCCGCCACCATCCGCGCCTGGGCCCGCGATAACGGATTTAAGGTCAGCGGCCGCGGTGCGATTCAGTCCAGCCTCGTCGACGCCTATGAGCAGGCTCAAAGTCGCTGAACCATTTGCGTTGCCGGGTGCGGGGTGACAGGTCCCCTGGACATTAACAGAGAAGCCAGAGAGTTCAAGACTCTTTGGCTTCT
Organism: Arthrobacter sp. 24S4-2; assembly: GCF_005280255.1. Lineage (NCBI taxonomy): Bacteria > Bacillati > Actinomycetota > Actinomycetes > Micrococcales > Micrococcaceae > Arthrobacter > Arthrobacter sp. 24S4-2. The sequence goes on from NZ_CP040018.1 coordinate 496,876, forward strand.
TTTTTTGTGCCGTGCAAATGCCTACATCAGGACGCCATGTTACGTCAAGCGAAAAGCGGCAGGATCTACACATATTTCCGGCGATGCGAAGATTTTGAGACACGCCTTAAATCCACACCATAATGTCGGTAGTGGGTATCCGGTTAGCTCAGGTAACGGGGTCCGATCCCGGATCGTGGGCAGTGATTTGGCGGTAGGTCGTCGGTGCTTGCGTAGTGCCGAGGCCGAGCAGGGACTGGAAGGCCGCCATGGGCGTGCCGCGCCTGTTGTAGCGGAACGTGAATTCATCCAGGTACACCTGTAGGTGTTCATTGCCTACGAAGGCTACGGCCTGACCGAAACCTCCCCAGTGGCCAGCTTCAACCACGTGGGCACAACACCGAGACCGGGCACCATCGGCACCCCCATCTGGGGAGTGGACGTCGAGATCGCCCGCCCCGAAATCACCGACAGCATCGAACTGCTGCCCCGCGGCGAGCTCGGGGAACTCGTGATCCGCGGCCACAACCTGTTCAAGGGCTACCTGAACCGCCCCGACGCCACAGCCGAAGCGGTCGTGGAAGGCTGGTTCCGCACCGGGGACCTCGGCACCAAGGATGGCGACGGTTACCTGCGCATCCTGGACCGCAAGAAGGACATGATCATCCGCAACGGCTACAACGTCTACCCACGCGAAGTCGAAGAAATTCTCAACCAACACCCCCAGGTAGTCAGTGTCGCCGTCTTTGGCGTTCCCCATGACGTCCACGGACAAGAAATAGCCGCCGCAATCGTTCCAGCCCCGGGCAGCACCATCACCGCGGAAGAACTCGGCGCTTACGCAAAAGAGCGGCTGGCAGCCTACAAATACCCCCGCATCATCGAACTCGTGACGGAACTGCCGCTGGGCCCCAGCGGGAAGATCCTCAAACGGGAACTCGCCACCCACTATGCAGCAGAAAACCCAGCCTCCCCTGCTGTGCTTCCGGAAAGGCCAACAAAATGAGCTACACGGATTACCGGGAACTGGCCGGACTCGTCCCCCACGAGACCATCACCCACTCCAGGCTGCGCGAGATCCAACTCCCGGGAGCTGGGACCTTCGCCCTCGTCACCCTGGACAACTTGATCGACCGCAAACCCACGACGCTGGGACCGAAGTCCTTGATCGAGCTGGGCACCTTGCTCGGGAAGCTCCGGGAACGGGCCGAGTCGGGCGAGATTGCCGCCGTCGGCATTACCGGCAAACCCGGATGCCTCGCAGCAGGTGCCGATCTTTCAGTACTGAGAACTCTGAAAGACCCGCAAATGGGACGCACGATGGCACGGCTGGGACACCAGGTGTACGCGGCATTGGCAGCCATTCCCGTACCCACGTTCGCCTTCATCAATGGAACTGCCATGGGCGGCGGCCTCGAGCTGACCCTGGCAGCGGACTACCGCACCGTCTCCACGGCGGCTTCGGGCATCTCCCTGCCCGAAGCATTCATCGGCCTAGTGCCCGGCTGGGGCGGTGTCTACCGGTTACCCCGCCTGATCGGGCCCGCCAACGCCGTGAAAATCATGATCGAGAATCCGCTGAGCAACAACCGGGCTCTCAACGGCCCGGAAGCATTCGAGCTCGGCATCGCCGATGCCCTCTTCGACCAGAAGGCATTCCTGGAGGACTCCCTGGGATGGGCAAGGAAAATCATCACCGACGATACCGGCGCAATCGACGGCGCGACGACCTGGCGCGACCGGAAAGCCAGCTACGACGATGCCGATTGGGACGCCGCCGTCGCCCGAGGCCGGGCCTTTGTCGAAGCGAAGACAGCCGGGGCGACTCCTGCCCCCGGCCGGGTCCTGGACCTGCTGGAACAGGGCAGAAACCTGAGCCGGGAGGAATCGTCCGAGGCCGAGGTGCAAGCCCTGGCCGAACTCATGCAGACCGGGGAGTTCAAGGACTCCGTGTATGCCTTCCTCGATCTTCTCCAGCGCCGCGCCAAGCACCCTTCCGGCGCCCCGGACAGGGCACTGGCCCGCCCCGTGACCAAAGTCGGCGTCGTTGGTGCGGGCCTGATGGCCAGCCAGCTCGCCCTGCTCTTTGCCCGCCAGCTCCAGATACCGGTGGTGATGACAGACATCGACCAGTCACGGGCCGACAAAGGCGTGGCCCACGTCCACGCGCAAGTCGACAAACTCCTGGCCAAGGAACGCATCACCACAGACGCAGCCACCCGCATCAAGGAACTGGTCACCGGCACCGCAACCAAAGACGCCTTCGCCGACGCCGATTTTGTCATCGAGGCAGTCTTCGAAGAACTGTCCGTCAAAAAACAGGTCCTGGCCGGCATAGAAGCAATCGTTTCACCCCAATGCATCCTCGCAACCAACACGTCATCGCTTTCCGTCGCCGACATGGCCTCAGACCTGCGCCACCCCGAGCGCGTCATCGGCTTCCACTTCTTCAACCCCGTCGCCGCCATGCCCCTTCTCGAGATCATCCAAACGCCCAAGACGAACGATGAAGTACTGGCCACCGCCTTTGACCTCGCTCAACACCTGAAAAAGACACCCATCCTGGTGCAGGACTCGACAGCATTCGTCGTGAACCGAATCCTCCTGCGCCTGATCGGTGAGATCACCAGCGCATTCGACGACGGAACGCCCGGCCACATCGCCGATCAATCACTCCAACCCATGGGACTGCCCATGAGCCCCTTCAAGCTGCTCGACCTGGTCGGAATCCCCGTCGCGCAACATGTCACTGAATCCCTGAACGCAGCCTTCGGAGACAGGTTCCGGATCTCCCCGAACCTGCAGACCCTGATCAACAACGGCATCAAAACACTCCAGGACCAAAACCACCCCGAAACAAGATCCATCCCCGCATCCACCCTCGAACTCCTCCGCTTCGGGAACACCCCAAGCACATCAACTCAACTACTCCTGTGCGTCCAGGACGCCCTCGCCCAGGAAATAGGCCTCATGCTTGAAGAAGGCGTAGTGGCCGGACCCGAAGACATCGACCTCTGCATGATTCTGGGCGCCGGCTGGCCTCTTCACCTCGGAGGCATAACCCCCTACCTGGACCGGGTAGGCGCCTCCGAACGAGCGAACGGCAGGAAATTCCACCACGCCCATTGACCGGATACATCCCGAACGGGCTCTCCGCTAAAGGTGGAGCCTGTTTGGTATTGAAGCCACGTCTCCCTCAATGCCTCTCGACAAGTCCTGTTTACTAAGAAAGCCCCAGACCTCGGTCGTCACGGGATCTATGTGAATTCCATAGCGCAAACGGGCGCCATAACCAGCGGTCGCATTGTGCCGGTCAGGCGAGTCCCGCACCGTTGCGCATACCGCACGCACAAAAAGGCCCGGTAAGTTCAGCGGCAGGGTCTTCTCGTTGCCAAGGCATTCGCTCATCGAGTCTCAGACCTAAGGGGCATTCTCCGCTTGGTCTCGCGCCGTCCTGTTCGCTCTTGCATGGTCTGTCTTGGATGCAGCGTAGCCGCGGAACCAAGCGTCCTGCTTAGCGGCACCTTCGTCCGTCTCCAGGCCATAGGGACATGTGCTTGGCGTCGCGCCTTGGAGATAGGCCCGGTATCCCTCCTGATGCAGGCCTTCCTCTACGGCATCTCCGCCCTGGTTATCGTGGCCTTCCTGACGGTCTGGACCGTGCAGCGGACCCGCGACATCGCGGTGCTCAAAGCCATGGGAGCCTCCGGCGGCTATGTCCTGCGTGACGCCCTGACCCAGGCCGCGATCGTCCTGCTCGCAGGCGCGGGGCTCGGCGGCGGGATCGGCGTCCTTGGCGGATTCTTCGCAGCCAAGGCTGCCCCCTTCCTGGTCACCCCCGCGACGACCCTGCTGCCCATCCTCGGGATCATCGCCCTCGGCCTGGCTGGCGCGGCCCTGGCCGTCCGCCGCGTCACCAAAGTCGACGCCCTCATCGCCCTCGGCGGTAACTAGTCCCTCCCGCGGCCCGGTACCACCCCGCCCGCAGGCCCGCCTCAGAATCCTCCCCGAGCACATTCTCAAAGGAAGTACCACCATGTCCTCCACCCCCAGTCCACTGAACCTCGTCAACGTCACCCTCGAATACCCGGACGGGGACGGAACCATCAAAGCCCTCGACACCGTGAACCTCACGGTCCAGGCCGGCCAAATGATCTCCCTCGTCGGCCCGTCAGGATCCGGCAAATCCAGCCTCCTGGCCGCCGCCGCCACCCTCGTCCGCCCCACCCACGGCCTCGTGATCATCGACGGCACCGACGCCACCGGGCTCGGCGACAAAGACCTCACCGCGCTGCGGCGGGAGAAAATCGGCATTATCTTCCAACAGCCCAACCTGCTCGCGTCCCTGACCGCCGCCGAACAACTCATCATCGGCGACCACCTGCGCGGAAAACCCCTCAAGGCTGCCCGGTCCAAGGCCGCCGAACTGCTGGGCATCGTCGGACTCAGCTCCAGTGCCGACAAACGCCCGCACCAGCTCTCCGGCGGCCAGCGCCAGCGGGTCAACATCGCCCGCGCCCTGATGGGGAATCCGAAGGTCCTGCTCGTGGACGAACCAACCGCGGCCCTGGACCACGAACGCAGCGACTCCATCGTCCGGCTCCTGCGCCGCGTCACCGACGACTTCATGGTAGCCACCGTCATGGTCACCCACGACACCGAATTCGTCCCCCTGACCGACTCTGTCGCCACGATGCGCGACGGTAAACTCACCGCCCCCGTGCGGACGTCGGTCTGATACCACACATCCCCCGCCAACCCGCGGGCCCGTCCCTGAAGGCTTCCGCCCTTCACCCCACCAATCCAAGGACCACCTCTCATGAGGAAGATCCCTCTCCTACCTGATCGCCGGCCTGGCGTCCGGGCTGTTCTACCCTGAATTCACCAAAGCCAACGACTTCACCGGCGACAGCCAGCTCTCCCTTGATTGGTTCGGATCGCTGCAATCGTGGCAAGCACAGCAGCCAGAAGAACGAAACCTCCAACAATGGCAAAGAGCAGAAACGCCCAGTCCGACATATCTGAACCAAATCATGTTCCTGCGAACGCGACAGAAGTTCCCGGACACGTGAAGCCCGAGTTCCACCCCACGTGTTTGGGCATGCACCCAAACCGATAACCCGCTTACCAGTTCATAGGTCCGTCATGTTCGCATTTGATGCGAACATGACGGGGGCGTTGTAAAACAATGCCGGGCGCGGCGGCTGCCCCCCGTCCGGAACGGGATGGATTCCGGGATGCCGGCGGCAGGTGAAGTTTCTCTTCACACTCAAGGAATCCCCTGCTCTCATTCCGCGGCCCGGTTCGTAGACCTGAGAACCTGGCGGAACCCGATCCGAAACTACCCCAGCTCCAGTTCCAGGCACTCTGGGCCGATCGCTGGGATGAGAATCCGGGCGTGCCGCTGCAGGACTTCGCGAGGGTGGGTACCCTGCACGCAGATGGCAATCATGCCTGCGGCGTCAACGGCACCCAGACCGGGCAGCGAGTCCTCAAATACGGCGATGCGGGCAGGGTTCTCCAACCCAAGCACCGCGGCAGCGCGCTGGAAGCCTTCCGGATGCGGCTTACCCTCAGAAACGTCCTCGTCCGTAACGATGACGGCGAATAGGTCCAGCAATCCCGCCCGCTCCAGAGCGGGAATCACCTGCGGCCTGCTGGCCCCTGTCACCACGCCCAGCTTCAGGCCGGCGGTGTGCAGTGCGCGCACCAGCTCCCTGGTGGCAGGTGGGATGAGGCTCTCGTGCGCCACACGGGCATTGTATGAAGCGTCAATGAGGCGCAGAAACTCATCCACCTCCCGCGGCGGGCCTGACGCGAGGGCCAAAATAGCCCCCATTATTTCGCGGTCGCTGCGGCCGGCCAGATCCTCCTGATACTGCCGTTCGGTGATGGTGACGCCACACTCGCTGGCGGCCAGTTCAATAAACAGATCCCGCAGCACGCCTTCGTCGTCAGAGAGCGTGCCGTTAAAATCGAAGAGCACACCGTCAAGACTCGTAAGGCTTAATTTGACTCCGGCCGCCACTGCGCCCATAACTTGGTTCCAATCTGCATGTGGTTGTGTGATCCAAGGACAACGCAGCGGCTTTCCCGCCGTTCAGCGCACCCGACCACAACCATGTTTGGTCTAGACCATCTGGCTTTCACGTGAAAGTGTAACCCGGATCAATAGGCAATAAACCACGCACGGCGCACGCCGAAGGAACTGCACCGTACCAGCCGGCCGGGCACTGGTCCAGCCATGGCCCTATGCTTTGGTTCGGGTCAGTCATTTCACTGAAGATCTCACTTGGGCTGCGCGAAGGGGACCGGAAAATCAATATCGACGAGTTGCTTGAGCAGGCACAGATGCTCACTTTTGACGCGGCCAGGCCGGCCCATCAAACCATCCACGGCTGGTTGGCTGAGCTGATCGAGGCTGGCTTGCTGCCCTCCGGCAGCAAGCTTCCCGCCGAGCGGCAGCTGGCCGGGGCGTTGGGCATCAGCCGGATGACACTCCGCCAGGCCCTGGATACGTTGCAGCATGAGGGGTGCCTCACCCGCGCCGTTGGCCGCGGCGGCGGATCCTTCATCTCGGAGCCGAGGGCCTCCGTGGACATCTCCAACCTGATGGGACTGAGCGCCCAGTTGCTCAAGAGTGTCCATAGCGCATCCTCCCGCCTGCTCGGCTCCGAAACCGGCCCTGCCGGGAGATCCGCCGCAGACGCCCTGCAATTGCCGCCCGGTGCTTCAGTTCACCGGATTCGACGCATCCGCTACGCTGCTTCAACTCCGGTGGTACTGGAGGACTCGCATTTCCCGGCGGAGCTGTTCCCCGGGCTGCTCGGCCATCATCTCACCGGCTCGCTTTACGCCGTTTTGGGCGAACAATACGGTCTGGCCCCGTTCTCCTCCACCGAGGAGCTGAACCCCTCGGTGGCCGGAACAGCGAATTCGACGCTGCTGGGAATCACCCCCAGCACCCCGGTGCTGAACATCAAAAGAACCGCTCTCTCCGAAGATGGCCGGCCGGTCGAGTACTCAGAGGACGTCATCCGCACCGATCGGCTACGGATCATCGTCTCGGGCCGTCTGGACCCTTCGGGCAAGTAGCCGGCGGAACACCTCCCCGGAAGGCTCGCGGAACACTCAGTCCTTTCGGTCTAGACCATTGTTCACTTGGATGATGCTTTGCCTTCACCGTGTGGCCACACTGCGCTGTAACGGTTGTTTCCTCGCCGGACCCGGCGCCACCCCGAACCTGGAGATCGACAATGAATCCCTTAGCCATCTCTACGGCATCGCTTTCGCCCGGAGTTTCCCGCCGCAGTATGCTGCGTGGCGCTTTCGGGCTCGCTGGCCTGGCCGCAGTTGGCGGCTCACTGGCTGCCTGCGGCGGCACCTCCGCTCCGGTAGCCAGTGTCGGAACCAGCCTGACGGACATCATCGCCGGCGCCAAGAAGGAAGGCAAGGTCCAGCTCATCGCCGTTCCGGGGGATTGGGCCAATTACAAGGGCCAATTTGATGCCTTCAAGAAGAAATACGGCATCGAGACCCCGGTGGCCAACCCGGACGGCTCCAGCGCCGATGAGCTCACGGCGGTGAAGAACCTCAAGGGCCAGAACACCCAGCCGGACGTGATTGACATCGGGTATTCCTTCACCCAGCCCGCCATCGACCAGAAGTTGATTGAGGCGTACAAGCCGAGCAGCTTCGAGGACATCCCGGCTGATCTGAAAGACCCCGACGGAATGTGGGTTGGCGCCTACTACGGCGTAGTCCAGGTGGGCACCAACACCAGGAGCGTCGAAAGCCCCAAATCCTGGGATGACCTGCTGGACCCGAAATACAAGGGCAAGATCGCCCTCCCCGGTGACCCCCGCAAGGGTGCCTCATCCATCGCGGCTGTCTTCGCGGCCGCGTTGGCGCACGGCGGCAGTCTGGACAACATCCAGCCCGGCATCGACTTCTTCGAAAAACTGGCCAAGTCCGGCAACCTGGTGAGCATCACCTCCCCCGTCTCGGCCCTCAGCACCGGCCAGGCCGCCGTCGTCTTTGACTGGAACTACAACTTCCTGGGCATGACAGGGGAGCTGGCGAAATCTGGCGCCACATTGGAAACCACGGTGTTCTCCAACGGCGTTTTTGGAAATTACTACGCCCAGCCGGTCACCGCCAAGAGCCCGCAGCCCAACGCCGCCCGGCTCTGGGTCGACTGGCTGACCAGCGACGAAGGCTCAGAGCAGTTTGCTCTGGGCGGTGCCGTACCGGCCCGCTTCGTCAAGCTCAAGGCCGCCGGCAAGCTCTCCGCAGAAGCGCTGGCCAAGCTGCCCAGCGCCGATGTGATTGCCCAGATCAAGTTCCCCACCATTGCCCAGGGCACTGCCGCCAGCCAGCTGATCATTGACCAGTGGGGCCAGAAGGTCGCCGCGCAGTGACCATCCAAACTGCACGCGTCATACCCGAAGCCGGTCTGCCGCCGTCGGATCCTGAATGCCCGGCGGCGGCGCGGTCACCGCGAAGCCGCAGCAGCAGTCTGCTCGGCTGGCTGGGCGCATTGCCGTACCTGCTGTTCTTGGCAATCTTTCTCATTGCTCCGATCGCCACCAACATTTGGACCAGCTTTCAGGTGGATGGGAGTTTTTCGCTGGCCTCCATGTCACGGCTCTTCGAGCCGCAGTACCGGGATGCATTTGTGCAGACCATCAACCTTTCCCTGCTCACGGCTGGAATCGGCGGCGTGCTGGGCCTCACTCTGGCCTGGGCGTTGGCCACCAGCGAGCGGCCCAACTGGCTGCGGAATCTGGTGCTCTCTTTCTCTGCGGTGGCCTCCCAAATGGGCGGTGTGGCACTCGCGTTCGCGTTCATAGCCGCTATCGGGGTCCAGGGCCTGGTGACCCGGATGGTTCTCAGCCTGACCGGCTGGAACCTCAGCGACAGCATTCATCTGGCATCCTTTTGGGGTATCGCAATTGTGTACCTGTACTTCCAGATTCCGCTGATGGCCATTCTGATGCTACCGGCTTTCGGATCGCTGAAAAGGCAGTGGTCGGAGGCGGCATACAGCTTGGGTGCCAGCCGCTTCCGCTATCTCAAGGATGTCGCTTTCCCCATCATGTGGCCGTCCACCATTGGTGCGCTTCTACTCCTCTTCGCCAACTCCTTCAGCGCCTATGCCACGGCCTACGCGCTGGCTGGCGGGCGGGTCAACCTGGTGCCGATCCTGATCGGATTCTTCATCTCCGGCAACGTCATGACGGATGACAGCTTCGCCGCCGCATTGGTCACCGGGATGATCGTGATCGTGGTGCTGGCCATCGGCCTGCGGACCCTGCTGGAACGGAGAACCAACAAATGGCTGCGCTAGATACATCTGCTGGATCGAAACCCCTGCCCGGGCAACGCCGGCTCAGTGTGCAGAGTGCGGCCCAGGTGACCGTTTTCGCCGTCGCCCTGATTCTCTTCTTCACGCCGCTGGTGGCCTCCGCAGTATTCGGCTTCACGCTGCCGGGCAAGGGATTCACCCTGGATTCCCTTGACGCCGCGGTGCAGAACGCCGACTTCCTGTCGCAGCTGTCCACCACGCTGCAGCTGGCCGTGCTCAGCACTCTGGCGTCTCTGCTGCTTCTGGTTCCGACTCTGCTCTTTCTGCACCTCCGGGCACCCAAGCTGCTGCCGATCACCGAATGGCTCTCCGTGATCCCGTATGTCGTGCCGGCTATTGCCCTGGTGAGCGGCGCCAATCTGTTCTTCCGCAGCGTGGCACCCAGCTTTCTGGTGAGCACCTACTCGTTGGTGCCGTTCTATGTGGTGCTGACCCTGCCTCTGGTGTATCGGACGCTGGACGCAGGCATTCGTTCGCTGGACATCCGGACCCTGTTTGCGGCCAGCGCCAGCCTGGGAGCCACGCCCGCGCAGACTCTGGTGCGGATTATTCTGCCAAATCTGCGCGCCGCGCTGCTGGGGGCAAGCCTGCTTTCCTGCGCGCTGGCACTGGGCGAATATGCGCTGGCCAGCCTGCTGCTGCACTCCACGTTCCCGGTATTCATGGTGCAGGTGGGTATGAATCAACCCCGCGCCGCCGCCGCGCTGTCTTTCCTGGCAATTGTCGTCACCTGGTTACTGCTGATGACACTCTCAAGCGCGTCCACCAGGCGGAAGAAGAAACAACGCTCCACACAATTCAAGCGGCAGGTCGCCAAAGACCTGCCCCCCAAAGAGTTCGCCCCCGCGGGGCCGCCCTCCTTTACGAAAGGTAGATCCCGATGACACGGGAAGCCGCAGAAGTTTCATTGACCGGAATCACCAAGAGTTTCGGCGGACGGACGGTGCTGGACAATCTGGATCTGACCCTCGACGGCGGAGAGCTGCTGGCACTCCTGGGGCCCTCCGGCTGCGGAAAGACCACCATACTGCGAGTCCTGGCCGGCCTGGAGTCCCCGGACGCAGGTACGGTACGGATTGCCGACCGTGACGTGACCCGGACCAGTGTGCGCAACCGCGGCATCGGAATTGTGTTTCAGGCGTACAGCCTGTTCCCCCATATGACTTCCGTGGAAAACGTCGCGTACGGGCTGCGGATCAGCGGTGCCAGCCTGGGCAGACGCACGGAGCGCGCCACGGAACTTCTCGAGACCGTGGGGCTGCAGGAGCACCGGGACAAGTACCCCAGCAGCTCTCCGGTGGCCAGCAGCAGCGCGTTGCCCTGGCACGTGCGCTGGCGATCGAGCCGCGCGTGCTGCTCCTAGACGAGCCTCTCTCTGCACTTGATGCCAAGGTCCGCGTTCGTCTGAGGGAGGAAATCAGGCGGATCCAGACGCAATCAGGGACCACCACCCTCCTGGTCACCCACGACCAGGAAGAAGCACTGACCGTGGCGGACCGTGTGGGCGTGATGCTCAATGGCAGGATCGAGCAGCTAGGCACGCCGGAGGACGTCTACCAGCGCCCGCGGACCGCTTTCATCTCGGAGTTCGTAGGAGCGGTGAACCGCATTCCGGCGACCCGGGAAGGTGGCCTGGTGGTGGTGCTAGGCCGGCGGCTGACCATTTCCAACCCGGCCCAGGCCGCTTTGCCGGCCACAGCATTGGAGGCTCTGGTGCGGCCGGAGGACCTGGAGTTAAGCGCCCAAGGTGACGGACCCGGCGTCATCAGTTCCCTGGTGCTGCGCGGCGCCGTGACAAGCATCAATATTGAACTTGACGGCTCCTGCCTGCGCGTGGACCTGCCTTCGCATCTGGCGGCCGACTACACCATTGCCCAGCGCGTTGCCGTTGCCCCCCGCCGCAGGACTGCGCTGGTGGATGGAGCCCGCCACGGCGCGCCGGCCAAGGAAGAGGACGCCGCGTGAGCCCGAAAGTTTGTCTGGTGGGCATCGATGGCCTGCGCCTGGACATAGCGCGAGGCAGCGGCCAGATGCCAACACTAGAAGCGGTGATCGCCGACGGAGTGTTCAACGAGCTGCAGATGGAGGTGCCGACGCTTTCCGGACCTGGCTGGTCCACGCTGCTGACAGGCCGCCCCCATGCAGACCATCAGGTCAAGGACAACCACTTCGTGGGCCATGCCCTGCTGCACTGCCCGGATCTTCTCAGCCAGGCCTACTTCGCTGACCAAAGCACCACTACCCTGGCCGCCGCAGGCTGGCCCCCGCTGGTGGACCCGTCCGGTACCGGCCCGGTGATCTGGGAGCGACGCGAGCAGCAGCGCTCCGGACAGCACCGGGTGATAGCCCGCGACGGCGAGACCTACGGCTACAAGCTCGTGGATGCCGAGATCGCGGAACATGCCGTCGCCGGGATTTCGGGCTACGGGCCGGATGCGTCGTTTATCTACTTCTGCGACGCTGATGACGAGGGCCATGTTTATGGGCCGCATACACCGGAGTATGCGGCAGCAATGGGCCGGGTGGACAACCATCTGGCGCGGATTCAATCCGCCATCCGACACCGGGTTGAGGTTCTGGGCGAGGATTGGATCCTGGTGCTGACCACGGACCACGGCCACCGGGATGAGGGCGGACACGGCGGCGACAGCCAGGTGGAGCGGACATCCTTTGTGGCAGCCACCCGCTTCGGCGGCTCCCTGGCGGACTGGCCCACCCAGCTCACGCCCGGCCAACTTGTCCCCCTGCTGCTGAGCTGCCTCTCCGCCTAACGTTTCTCGGCGGCGGGGCTTCCGGTGTCCTGCGGGTGACGGATTCATCCGTGGACAGACAGGTCCAGCCGGCCCTACTTGCCGTCGCTGGGGTGGGTTGTCTGTCGTCCCGGCATGTGCCCCCGACCTGTGGTCGGGGGCACATTTACAGTTCTCCGAACCGGCGGCGTGAGTTTCCATCCCGATCTTCCCCCGTGCCCGGAGGGTCATCCGTGCACGGCGCGGCCAATCTGACGCTCCAGCCACAGGGAAGCCTGGGTATGCATGGCGTGGGCTGCCGCCGGAATGTCCCGACACCCCACCGCGCTGTTTGTCGTCGGGGACGGCGGTGCCTGCCTCCGCTAAGGGAATCGCCCAACCGCAAGTTCTCCCGGCCAAGCGGCACCGGCGGACTGCATGGAGGGTCCGCTGGCTCTACTTTTCGCTTGTGGTTGCCTCTATCGATTCCCGGTGGAAGTCGGTGTGCCACACGTCCGTCTCACCGGTGTTGTCGGTGACCATGTATTCGGGCCACCGATCGAACGCGGAGCAGGGATGAGAGATGCCAAACTCCACGATATCGGTGACGTTGATTCCCCTGGCCCCGGTCAGGACGGCATGGTGGTCAAAGAGTTTTGCGACGCAAGCCGTCGCGTCCGGTTTGCTGGCGCCTTCCGCGGTCCGGACGGTTAACACTGTTGGCAGGCCGGCGTCGTAGGGCAGGTCGCGTTTGCCCGCCCCAACAATGACCATCCCGTCCTCCGGTGCGGACAGAACCACCGCCTGGACGGCGAGAGCAGGGATGAGTCCAGGGACGGGGCTGACGCCCGCGTAGGTGCCATGGTCGTGTGTGACGTAACAGCCCGAACGCAACAACCGGACAGTGCCGGGCACATCGGAGTCGGTGGGAAGGAACTCGATAACGCGGTCGGGGAACGCAGAACCGCCCATGGAGTAGACCGGGTTCGGCGTGTCGAACAGGTCCGCGACGGAGAAGTAGACATCCCGCACACTGCGGCAGTGGTCATCGACAGCGACCACAATCTCTTGGTCGCGACTGTTGGGAACCACACCTTCGTAGCCGGCTACACCGACGAGGCGGAGTCCGCCAGTTGAGCAGACCAGTTCGGCAACAGACCGGGCCGCGCTGGTGCTTCTTAGCCCGGTCCGGCCGCCGGCAGCGCCGACGTCGAGGAGAACTTCCAGGGCGACGGCAGAAGTACCAAAGAGGCTGGCGGCAGCGGCGACTCCTTCCTTGGAATCCACGAAAATGCGGATCTGCCGTGTCGGATCCTCCGTGAGCCACGCGTGAATACGGTTGAGGCCGTGGCGGTCAACCACCTGATTAGCGATCAGAATGTTGCGATAGCCCCAGTCGATAAGGGTGCCGGCCTGGTCAACGGTGGCAACGGTGACCCCGTTCGCACCCGCGTCCGCCTGCCGCCTAATAATAGGGGCAGACATGGTCGTTTTGACGTGCGGGGCGAGCACCACATTCCGGCTCTCACACCAGGCGGCCATGACTGCGATGTTGTGATCGAGGGCGTCCCGGTCGAGCCGGAGGTGCGGATACGCGAGGGCCTTCACCTCCATCGGCCTGTGACGATCTGGCATGGCCCGGCGATCCGCGTTCTTTCCATTCAGCAACTTTACAACTGCCGACGCACAGCAACCGGATCGGAGGTCTCTGTCCTTTCAGGTGCGGATGGCTGGCATGCCGAGGTTGGTTGGGCCACGGCTGGCCAGCCGTTGCGCGTCGGCGCGCTTCTCTTGGAGGAATCGGCTGAGTGGACAGCCGCGCATGTGCGGGTTGAGTCTCGTGCCGAGGACGGATCCGTCTCTATCGGGAATCGGCACCGTTCGCGCGCCAGGCACACATCCGGCGCCGACTTCCCCATGCACTTCAAGAGGGCGCTTTGACCCTGCACTACCAGCCAATAAGGCATCTGGCGACGGGAAGGGACTGCGGTGTCCAGCCGCTTCTGCGCTGGACCGACAGCGAACTTGGACCCGTAGCCCCGGCCGAGTTTATCCCCGTGGCCCAACACACTGGGGAGATCCACGACATCGATAGCTGGGTCGTGGACCAGGCCTGCGCACAGGCCCGGCTCTGGACAGACGCAGGAACGCCGCTGAAGATCGTCAATTACGGGACTTCCCCTGGGCTGCCGTGCAGCTTCGGGAACTGGTCGACGCCGGTATCGGCGTAGCGTTGGACGATTACGGGACCGGCCATTCGTCCCTGTCATTGCTGCGGGAGCTGCCACTGACCGCCGTGAAAATCGACGAGTCCCTCATCGACACCATAGACGCCCTGGCTGCTTCGAGTTCGTTGGGGGAACTCAGACGATGGGCCTGCGGAGTTACCGGAACCCCAAGGTTGCCGTTCCGGGGGCTGGAGATCGCATGAAGGAAACGCTCACCGTCTTGACGTCCGTAGTTGAAAGCGTCTAGTTGGTCTGGCTGTACCAAGGATCAACCGGAATCACTCTTCCCCCGCGTCCGTCTTCTTCAACTAGTCGTCCATAGACTTTGACGGGGCGCAGGACGAGTCTTCGGTCGTTGATCCGAACACTGGGAAAATCTGCCCCTAGCCTAATGAAGAGCCGCTCAAGATGGCTCAACGAGTTGGTTCCAAGAATCAGGATGACGTTGCTTGCGCTGGCCACGGCAGCACAGAAACGCGTCTCGGGCCACTCGCCGACAATCCTGCCGAAGGTTTGCACCTGCGCGTCAGGCACCTCCAGCAGCAGAAGCGAGGAAGTGGGGAAGCCGAACAGAGGACGGGCTACATCACAGCGGAAGGTGATCTCACCGGAACGGAGCAGCAGGCTGATCCGGCGCCGTATGGCGTACGCGGAAGCGCCGAGTTCCGCTGAAAGGTCTTCATAGCCTCGTCTTCCATCTTTGCCCAGGGCCAGGAACAACGGACGATCGGCCAGACCGAGGTGAGGGATCCCGGTGCGGAGTGGGTCTAAGACCAGCTTCATGACGCCAGTTTGACGAGAAGAAATAATTCCCTGACGCCAGACGACACCACCGAACATACTGCCGAAAACGTTGGTCCGGACCCGGAGAACACCCTCTTCCAGAGCCAGATCATGGAGCAGCGTGTGAGAGATCGAGGCAGTGTCCGGAGCTAAAACTATGCAATACACCTGGAAGTCTCCGGTGGTCACGCCGGCAGTAATCACATCAGGCCGTTCGGCCAGTCGTCGCGCCACTGCGAGTTCCTGAGATGGGGAACACCGCACCTCGATAAAAGCACCCAGGGAGCTCTGCGGACTCAGGGCAATGGTGGACCAGGCCAGGCCGCTCTCCACCAGCTTCTGCCAGCGGCGCGAAAGCGTGAGCGCGGAAGAATCCAGAACCCGTGCAACCGTTGCCCAGGAAGCGCGCGAATTTATCTGAAGCGCATCAACAAGTTCGGCATCGACTTCGTCCGGAACAGGCGAATCCAGAGGATCCGGGATCTTCACGTTATCTCCTAAACCTTCAAAAGTTCGTGGAATTTTGTTCAAAAGTTTCATTTCCGGGCCGTCTCCCGAAACGGATCTAGTCTACTCGCATAAGCGTTCGTGATCTCGAACACACCTTTCGCAAAGGGAAAACCGTGTCCAATCATCCAATCAAGTCCCCTGCAGTGGCCAGCCGACCAGCTGAAGCCGCGGTCTACCGCAAAATCAGCCTGCGCCTGCTGCCGTTTCTTCTTCTGCTCTACACGTTCGCCTATCTCGACAGGGTGAACATCGGCTTCGCAAAGCTCCACATGTCCACAGATATCGGCCTCAGTGAGGCCGCATACGGTTTGGGCGCCGGGCTGTTCTTCCTCGGATATGCCCTCTTCGAAGTGCCCAGTAACCTCCTGCTGGTACGAATCGGAATCAAGAAGACCATCATGCGCATCATGTGTCTGTGGGGGTTGACCGCAGCAGCCATGGCCTTTGTCCAGAACGAGACAGCCTTTTACGTCCTGCGTCTGCTGCTGGGAGTCTTTGAAGCGGGATTCGCTCCCGGAATCATTTTCTATCTCACGTACTGGTACTCGACCAAGCGCATGGCCGGGGCCATGGCTATCTTCATGCTGGCGGGCCCCATCGGCTCCATGATCGGGGGCCTTTCTCAACCTTCCTCATGGAATCATTCCAGGGTGTCGGCGGCTTTGCCGGCTGGCAGTGGATGTTCCTGGCCCAAGGCCTGCCGTGTCTTGTCCTGGCTTTCCTCGTCTGGAAGTACCTGGACGATTCGCCTCGGCAGGCCAAATGGCTGACCCCGACAGAGTAAGGACATCCTGGAACGCAGTATTGCTGCCAGCAACACAGAAGACACCGCCGGCGGCAAACACGGAGCACACAGCTTCCGCGCAGTCCTCCGTGACCGCAAAGTGTACGCATTCTCCTTTGCATACTTCGCACTGATCAGCGGAATCTATGCCATCAGTTTTTGGCTGCCGACCATCCTTAAGGACAACGGCGTCACCAGCATCCTTCAGGTCGGATGGCTGACAGCCATCCCCTACGCCGTAACAATCATCGCCATGGTCATGATCGGACGAAGTTCAGACAAAACGCGCGAACGGAAATGGCATGCCGTGACTCCAGCCGTGCTTGCCGCTGCCGGACTGCTGACCGCAGCATTCACTTCATCCATTTTCGGAGTGTCATTCGTCGGAATGATCATTGCCACCGCCTGCCTCTGGGGCGCATACACAGTCTTCTGGGCCTTGCCGGCGGCCCATCTGAAAGGAACCGCGGCGGCCGGCGGAATTGCCCTGATAAACAGCATCGGCCTGCTGGGCGGTTTCGTCAGTCCGTTCATCATCGGCATCATCAAAGACGCCACGGGAAGCACCCAATACGGGCTCGTCTTCATCGTCATCCTGGTCCTCGCCGGCGCTGCCGTTCTCTTCCGCACGCTGTCAGGCACGAAGCTCCCCGCTGAGACGCCGCCGGCACCTGCCGCAGACAGAATCGAGACCCTGTGAAAATCCTGGTTGCAGGTCTCCTCCACGAGACCAACACGTTCGCACCGACACCCGCTCGCTACGAAAACTTCGTCA
Organism: Arthrobacter sp. 24S4-2; assembly: GCF_005280255.1. Lineage (NCBI taxonomy): Bacteria > Bacillati > Actinomycetota > Actinomycetes > Micrococcales > Micrococcaceae > Arthrobacter > Arthrobacter sp. 24S4-2. Next base: position 514,031 of record NZ_CP040018.1, read on the forward strand.
ACGGCGAAGGCTTCCCCAGCATGCGCCGCGGGGCCCACCTGTTCGAGCTCGCAACGGTAAACATCCCGATCGGAGGATTCCTGCAAGCCATGGAGGGCTCCGGGCACGAACTTGTCCCCGTCATCTGGGCGGCCGCCTCGCCGTCCGGACCGGTGGAATCCGAAGCGTTCGAGCGGATCGTCGGAGAGATAACGGCAGCCTGCGCAACCGAACATCCTGATGCCGTCTACCTCGACCTGCACGGAGCAATGGTGACCGAGGAGTACGAGGACGGCGACGGCGAAATCACCAGGCGCGTCAGGAGCATCGTCGGGCCAAACGTCCCGATTGTCATCAGCCTTGACCTCCACGCCAACCTCAGCGATGAAATGTTTGAGATGGCCGACGCCATGGTGGCATACCGGACCTATCCGCACGTGGACATGGCTGAGACCGGACGCAGGGCGGCCGAAATGCTCACCACCCTTTTCAATGGCGACAAGCTCCACTGCCAGTGGCGGCGCATCCCGTTTCTGATCCCGATAAACACCGGGTGCACGCTGCTCGACCCGGCCCGCGAGCTCTACCAGAGCCTCGATGAACCGCGCGCCGCCGCCGCGGTGCTTAGCATCGCGGCAGGTTTTCCCGCAGCCGACATCCAATGCTGCTCCCCGGTGGTTTTCGGCTACGGCGAAGACGCTGATCATCTCTTACAACTCGTCGAAGAACTCGAAGCCGCAGTCAACCGGGCAGAGCCGGACTTCTTCCAGACCCTCCTGACGCCCGAAGAGGCCGTGGCGCAGGCTGTCGCTCTGGCCGACGGTAAGAACCGGCCCGTCGTCATCGCAGACACCCAGGACAATCCAGGTGCCGGCGGTAATGCGACGACCACCGGAATGCTCAGGGCGCTCTTGGACGCTGATGCAAGAAAATCGGTGCTGGCCTCTATCTTCGACGCAGGGATCGCGGCAGCCGCCCACGAAGCAGGTGAAGGGAATGGCATCACCGCCACGTTCCCCGGCTCCACGTCCCATGGGGACTCTCCCCTTACCGGGGACTTTGAAGTCGTCACCCTCTCCGACGGCCATATCCGGTTTGGTGGTCCCATGATGAACGGCAACGAACTCGAACTTGGCCCGACGGCCGTTCTTCGATCGGGCAATGTTCAAGTGATAGTAACGTCACAAAAGGCCCAGATCATGGACCGTAATCAGCTCCGAATGGCCGGAATAGTTCCCGAGGACCAGCACGTCCTCGTCCTCAAGAGCTCAGTCCACTTCCGCGCGGACTTTCAGCCCATCGCCGAGGACATTCTTGTCGCCTGCGCACCGGGACCCATGGCGGCCGTGCCGGCCACATTGCCCTGGACGAACCTCCGGGCAGGGACTCGACTGGGTCCATTGGGGCCCGAGTTCATTCATCAGTCGGCCACCAAGTCCGTTTAGATTCTCCAACCCGACAGCACCATGCCCGCTCCACGCGCAGCACCTCGCGGAACCGCAACGTCACCACCACAGGAAAGAACACCAACAGATGTCGAAAACTCCCAACGCCACCTCCCACGTCGAGCGTCGGCTCCAGACACTCGGAATCGAGCTGCCTGGGTGACTTATCAAGCAGCAGACAGCTCGACGCCGGTAACGGAAGCCCAGCCACCACGGGTATCGGAGAGGTCCGCCGTCATCGACCTGGACGCCATCCGCCACAACGTCCGCCGGCTCGCGGCCGTGGCGTCACCGGCGAAACTCATGGCTGTGGTTAAGTCCGATGCCTATGGCCACGGGGCGATCCCCGTTGCCCGTGCGGCACTGGAAGCCGGAGCCAGCTGGCTCGGCGTAGCCCATATTTCCGAGGCCCTTGACCTGCGTGCCGCCGGGATCGACGCCCCGCTCCTGGCCTGGCTGCACACCAAGGAAAGCAACTTTGCTGCGGCCGTCGCGGCCGGCATCGACATCGGGATCTCCGGTTGGGAACTCGAACACGTCGTGGCCGCAGCGCGTTCGCAGGAACGCCCAGCCCGCGTCCACCTCAAAGTGGATACCGGCCTGGGGCGCAACGGTGCCACCACCGGCCAATGGGACAAGGTGGTGGGCGAAGCCATGGAATACCAGGACAAGGGCCTGCTGCGCGTCGTCGGGATCTTCTCCCATCTCGCCGTTGCCGACGAGCCTGAACGGCCCGAGACGGACGAGCAGCTGCGTGCCTTCCGGGAAGCCCTCGCCATCGCGGCCGACGCCGATGTGGACGCCGAGGTCCGCCACCTGGCCAACACTCCCGCCACCCTGTCCCGGCCGGACACACACTTCAACCTCGTGCGCGTGGGACTGGGCATCTACGGCCTCTCACCCTTCGTCGGCCAGACATCGGAGGAACTCGGGCTGCGCCCGGCCATGACAGTGCGCACGCTCGTTTCCAACTGCAAGGTGGTGCCCGAGGGCCAGGGAGTCTCCTACGGCCTGAACTACCACACCCCTGGCGAAAGCACCCTGGGCCTGATTCCCCTGGGCTACGCCGACGGTGTTCCGCGGATCGCCACCGGCGGGCCGGTACGCGTCAACGGAGTGAACTACCCCGTGGTGGGCCGGATCGCCATGGACCAGATGGTGCTGGACTTCGGCCCTGGCTCCGCTGGCCCGGGCGCCGGCCTGCCGGGCGCCGAGGCCGTGATGTTCGGCAACGGACTGGACGGCGGCCCGACGGCGGACCATTGGGCTATGGCCGCCGGCACCAACAACTACGAGATCGTCACGCGCATCAGTCCGCGCGTGCCGCGCGCGTACATCAATGAGGTTCCGAGCGCCGGTGCACCCGGCACCAAACCTCCAGGTTCCTTTTTCACATCCCCCCATCGCCCTTCTGCGAAAGGCAAATCATGATCGTTTCAGTTCCCAAAGAGATCAAGAACAACGAATTCCGCGTGGCCATCACGGCAGCCGGTGTCCAGGAACTTCGGGCCAACGGCCATGAAGTGCTGGTCGAAGCCGCAGCCGGCCTGGGCTCAGGCATCAGCGACCAGGAGTACTCCGTAGCCGGCGCCGAGATTGTGAAGAACGCCGACGAACTGTGGGCCCGCGCGGACATGGTCCTGAAGGTCAAGGAGCCGGTTTCTGCCGAATACCACCGGTTCCGGGAAGGTCTGGTCCTCTTCACATATCTGCACCTGGCGGCGGAACCTGAACTCACACACGCCCTTGTTGAGGCGGGCGTCACCGCCATCGCCTACGAAACTGTTCAAACCGCAAACCGCGCACTGCCTCTGCTGGCCCCCATGTCTGAAGTTGCCGGCCGGCTTGCCGTGCAGGTTGGTGCTTCCTCGCTGATGGCCCCGGCCGGCGGCAAGGGTGTACTGCTCGGCGGTGTCCCCGGCGTCCGCCCGGCAAAGGTTGTCGTACTCGGGGCCGGCGTGGCCGGAACAAACGCTGCAGCCATGGCGCTGGGCCTGGGCGCAGATGTCACCATCCTGGACATCAACATCAACATCAACCGGCTGCGTGAGCTCGACGCCCAGTACGCCGGCCGGCTGAAGACAGTTGCTTCCAACAGTTACGAGATCGAGAAGTCAGTAATCGACGCAGATCTCGTTATCGGTTCGGTGCTGATCCCGGGAGCGAAGGCACCCAAGCTCGTAACCAATGAACTCGTCGCGCAGATGAAGCCAGGATCGGTCCTCGTGGACATCGCCGTGGACCAGGGCGGTTGCTTCGAAGACAGCAAACCCACCACACACGAGGAGCCGACCTTCAGAGTTCACGACACCCTGTTCTACTGCGTGGCCGACATGCCCGGAGCGGTCCCCAACACCTCCACATACGCGCTCACGAACGTCACCCTGCGCTACGCCGTGGCACTGGCCAATCGTGGCGTCAAGGACGCCCTTGAGGCGGACCCCGCCCTTGTTTCAGGCCTGAATGTGATCGGCGGAAAGGTCACACACCGGTCCGTCAGCGACGCGCACGACTTCGAGCTGGCAGCGTGGCAGAACCTCCTCACGGCATAACCCCAGCCGGCAGAGATCCCTCGACCGCCTGAACAGCGCGAGGGAATATCTGCGGCACGACAAATCCAGGAGTGCCTCAGTTCCTAGGAAGTGGAACGCCCACGCCGTTTACCTGATTCAGTTTCGCTGCGGCGTTCCTATAGGGTCGCGATAGGGCCGTCTTCGGGGGGTCGACCACCCAAATTTCGTAGCCGCTCGCCTGATCAACGTAGATTCGTGTGTGGGATGCGTGCGCGGCCAGCCAAAGGCCGGAGGCATCGGGCATTATGGCTTCGACTCGGCCGGTGCGTTGGATGGCTCCCCTGAATCGAAGCTCAACCTGCACACCCGTCAAGTTATTCCAGTCTTCGACCCGGCGGAACGAGGCACTTTCCTCCGGCAATAACTCCATAGGGGCTCCTAATGCGTTGATGATATTCCCGGCAGGTACATCAGTGCCGGTAATCTTCCGATCGGGTCGGTAGGTGGTATCAGGATGTCGTTTGAGGCTTGCCCCCATGCATGGTCACGCGGGCCTCGGCTGGGAAAAAGCTATGCGGTCGGGCTGTCTGCCGCTTCCCAAAACTGCATCGTGGTGCCGTAGGGGACATCTCGGCTCAGAGTAATCGCGTATCGACCAACGTCAATGCGAGTCACGCTGATGCCCACTCTTTGTTTTCGGGCTGCAGGCATGAGGACGTCCACTGCTTTGTGAAGGGCGTCGTCAAGCTCCTGCCGTTTCTGTACAGCAACCTCGATATGTTTTGTCACTTCGGTTTCACTTTTACCTTCGCAGTGTTTATGGGCATGTGAGACGGCAGAAATTTCGGCCAAGTGGCAGGACAAGACAATAGGTTTACCTGCGGTAAGCCGCCCAAAGGCCTCCTAGGATGGACCGTGGATTGGCACGATTTGAGCGCTGAGGGCCCCGCACACACAAGACGCGGGGACCTTCCGCTGGTTGGTGAAAAGCTGAGCGATGTGCCCTAGACCGGCGCGCTAGTGGACCTCCGGTTCAGCATCCGAGTGACTAGCTCAGTTGGCTGGAGTGGTCAACTATTGGTGACGGTTGGTGTTACTTTTAGCCGGCTCCGTTACCTGGCCCTCGGAGGTCGGGGAAAGCTTGGGTTTCCCTGTTATGAACAGCCGCCGCACTACTTGACCGTCGGCCAGCGCGTCGAGTCCCTCGTTGATTTCCTTCAGAGGCCTGGTGTCGGTGTGCAAGAGCTCGACCGGCAGGCGGCCTTCGCGCCACATCTGGAGGTAGCGTGGGATGTCCCTCGCTGGGACTGAATCGCCCATATACGAGCCGAGAAGTCTGTGACCCAGTCCGGCGAATTGGAGAGCTTGTGTGGTTATCATCTGATCCGGATGTGGCAGCCCTACGGACACCAAGGCGCCGCCGCGGGTAAGCAGGCTGAGGCATGACTCCATGACCTTGGCGCTGCCGACAGCCTCGAGGGCGACGTCCACTCCATCAGCGTGTTCTCGCACCAGCGCTGCCGCATCTTCGGGAGCGCCCGCGAAGTCTGCACCGCAGCGCTGCGCCAATTCCTGTTTTTCAATGAGTGGATCGATGGCAATAACGGTGGTTCCCTCAACCTGGGCCGCTGCCATCACAGCCATGAGGCCTACCGCGCCTAGACCGAAGATTACGATGGATTGACCTGGGGCGAGTTGTGCGGTGTTCAGCACCGCACCGATCCCGGTGAGGGCGGCACAGCCGAACATCGCGGCCGTGTCAAAGGGGACGTCTTTGCCTACCACTATTACGGATTCGCGGGCCACCACCGCGAACTCGGAGAAGGCGGAAACGCCCAGGTGATGGTGTATGCGTTCACCCGTCCGGGAGCGGAGCACCGCCTCGCCATGGAGCAGGTCACCTGTCCCGTTTGCGTCTGCTCCTCGGTGGCACAGTGCAGGGCGACCGGTTACGCAGGCCCTGCACTGTCCGCAGCTCGGTACAAAAACGACCACAACCCGATCGTCTTTCTGTACGTCAATGACACCGGGGCCAACCTTTGTGATGGTTCCGCTTGCCTCGTGGCCTAATGCCATCGGGAGGGGCCTGTGTCTGGAACCGTTGACCACAGAAAGGTCTGAATGGCAAAGGCTTGCCCGTTCAATCTTAACGACGACTTCTCCTGCTCGTGGCTCTGGAACGGGGATGCTTTCGAGCTGCAGAGGCATACTCGCCGAGTAGGGGCGCTCGGGGCTGGAGCGTCGCAGCACAGCGCTGCGCATGAAGTCAGGCATCGGCGCTTCCCTCGTAGCTTTCGACGCTCCGGTGCACGAGTCGAGGAATGATCTGTCCGGCGCCGATTGTTTGGAAATGCGTGGACTCGCGGTGGGCTGCGAAGCCTGCAGCATCCGCGTAGCGTTCCAGGATCACGAAATGCGCTTTGTCTTCCACGCCCTGGAAGAAGTCGTAGGACAAGTTCTGCGGCTCCTCCCGGCTCTTTTTTGCGAGGTCGCTCAGCAGTTGGGCTACCGTGTCGACCTCGTCTTCCTGGGCCTGGTAGTGGGCAACCACCTGGAAGTATTTCTGTGTCATTTACGAATCTTCTTTCTGTCTAGCTTGTCTACCGGCCAGCCAAGTCCCAAAGCTCGGCTGCGCTCGTGGAAACACCTTTGGCGCCTTCCTTGAGCGCAGCCGCGACGTCTGCCCCGGTGAGCACGAATCCGGCCGCGATAAATGGGGAGAGGCTGCGTTTTTCGCCCTCCGTCAGATGCGCTACAACGGGCCAGGGCATCACCTGCGCCAGATGGGGTTTGCTCTGTTCCAGAGCGGCGGAGTTGCGTGGCAGGTTGGAGCGGTCAGTTACGAAAACTTTCTGCATGGTTATCATGCCCATAGTGTTGGCGCGGTGGATCAGGGTTGTTTTCGTGCTCACCACACCTCTGGCGCCAATATTTTTCAAGTACTCAAGGGCACCGCGGTCCTGGCCCAGGCCGGCACACGCGTCCATGTTCACGAAGGTGAATTTGGAGGCGTTATCGAGGGCACGGAGGAGACCTTGCAGCTCATGTAGGGAGACGTGAGCCAGAATGCAGACGCGGCAATCTGATTCTAAAAACCGGGCCATCGCCTCCACACCGAAAACGGCGGCAATCACCGGGTTTCTGGTCAGGTTCTGGTCCAGTTCATGCGGAAGATCAGTCACGCCGAGGAGCCTCTTTCATATGTGGCATGCAGGTGCAGCCGCCTTTAACTTTTAGTGACCCTGCCGTCTACGGGCCGGGTTCACAGTCCCAGTTTGCCCGGATTGAGCAGGTTCTTGGGATCCAGCGCGTGCTTGACCACGCGCAGGACCTCGAAACCTGCGCCCAGGGACTTCTCCATGTAGGGCGCCCGCAAGAGCCCAACGCCATGGTGGTGGCTCAGGGTTGCGTCGTGACGGAGGATAACACTGTTGGCTGCATCCCATGCTGCGCGGTACCATGCGGCGCGCTGGTCACGCTCCACATCCCCGCGAAGTGAGAAGTACAGGCATGCGCCATCTACGTAGGCATGGGACTGATGCGCCGAGCCTGCAAGCGTGCCCGGGACGGCGTTGATGGCTGCAACGACTTCTTCGTAGATGGCCGGCAAGTCCCGCCATTTGCCGATCATTTCGAGGGTGTCTGCCACGAAACCCGGACCGGGTGTAAAGCCCTCGGCACTCTTTCCGGTCAGGTAACGGGTCTCGAGCCAACGCTCGAATATTGCATCTCCGTCGAGCTTCTGCCCGGTCGATTTGCAGATACGCTCACTGATGGCCAGTCCGGCTTCTACGGACTCCCGGGCTCCCTCATCGGCCACCAAGAGGACATTGGTTTCGGGGAGGCCGAACTGCACGCCGCTTTCCAAGTTGTCGTAGAGACGAAGGGCAGCGGGAGTTGCTCCTTGCTGCATGATTTGACGGCACGCTTCGAGCCCCTCAGCGAAGCTGTTGAAGCCATATGCGATTGCCCGCCCATAATCCGGAAGCCGTTGGAGCTGAAACCGGATTTTAGTGATGATCCCCAGCGTTCCTTCCGAACCGACGAACAGTTGAAGCAGATCAGGCCCGACGGCGGCACGGGCACTGTTGCCGACACTGACCAGTTCACCGTTGGCCAAAACGACGTCCATGCCATAGACCATGTCTTCGATTTTGCCGTATCGGGTCGACAGTTGCCCGGCGCCGCGGCATGCTACCCAGCCGCCCACGGTGCTGATGGCATAGGAGGAGGGCCAGTGCCCCATGGTCATGCCATATCCGCTTTGGATGCGTTCTTCAAAGATGTCACCGAAGACGCCCGCCTCTACTTCAACGATTTGGCTGTCCGGGTCCCATCCGGTGAATTTGTCCAGCCCGCATACGTCCAGAACGATGCCACCGGAGACGGGCAGCGCAGCGCCTGTGACGTTGCTGCGTCCGGCGGAAACGGTTACCGGGATTTCCTCTGCATATGTAAGGCGCATGACTTCCTGGACCTGTTCGGTGCTGGAGACGTGCACAATAATTGACTGCGGAGTTGCGGGCCGGCCGCTGGTTTCGGCGATCATGGTTCCCGCCCACCAGTCGCGTGTCCCTTCCAGGACCTCTCCTGCGTCCGTCACCACCCTGTCGGCGACGGCGGCCAGTTTGGCCACCAGACCAGAGGGGACTGTGACCGGGTTTTCGGAGAAGTACGGCTCACCGGAAAGAACCCCGAGCCCTTGGGCAAAATGCGGCTGTGTAGGTGCCCCTACGGTGTAGTTGCCTCGGTTGTATCCGCGCTTAAGTGCTTCTTTGCTGATCATTTCTATTTTTCTCCCATCAGGACTGCGCGTTCGTGCGCAGTTTGCTTTACGTATCCGGCCACTTGGGCCTCGATTTCGGTTGCAGGCAGGTCGAGTTCCTTCATCAACAGCTCGCCTACCCTGGCCGCCGCGGCGGCGGACGCATCGCGGGCCATCATCCGGGCGCGGGTGCGGCGGGACAGGATGTCGTCCACACTTCGGGCCAGTTCATGGCGTGCTGAATAGACCACCTCGGCTTCGAGGTAGGGCAGCCCGTCGACGACAGGTTTACCGAGGGACGGGTCTGCGGCCAAAATGTCGGTGACGAACCGGGCCTCGGTGCCGTAGCGCTCACCCAGATGCGCCGCCAAGCCGCCGGAAGCAACCGTCGCTTCCGCATCGTATCCGGCGGATCCCAACAGGTAAGCGCTCTTCGTTTGGCACCGGCGGCGCTGGCCTAGCACCCTCTGTGCCGCGTCGACTGTCTGTTCGGCCATGTGCCTGGATGTGGTGAGTTTGCCGCCGACCACAGTCACCAGACCATCCGGGTCTATGCGGATCTCATGGTTGCGTTTTACCTCGATCGTTTTGCCGCCTGGTGGTGCCACCAGCGGACGGCACCCCCCGGTACTGCCAAGCACCTCCTCGGGCGCAATGTCTATATTCAGGGCAGAACGGGCACCGTCGAGGAGGAAATCCATTTCCTCACGGTTGCAGTTCACATCATCCAGATCGCCGTCGTAGTCCTCATCCGTGGTTCCGAGGTAAGAGGTGTCACCCCAGCGGGTAATGGTTGCCCGGCGGTTGCGACCCGGGACCGGAATGGTCACGGTGCAGTCGTTGCGGATCTTGGACCACGGCACCGCAATGTGCACTCCCTTAGCGGGGCGGATACTCGGCGCGTCTACGTCCTTCCCAGCCCCCGTCCAGTCCCTAAGCCAGACGCCAGTGGCAAGGATTACGACGCCGGCGGATGCCCTAACCTCGCGGTCGCCCACGTCGACGGCCACGCCGCGGACCTTCCCTCCCTCTCTGATAACATCCGAGACCCGGGCACCGTTCAATACGGTCGCGCCATGGAACGCTGCGGTGCGGGCCAGCGCCAGGGTGAGCCGGGCATCGTCGGCCCGTGCGTCGTAATACATGAAGCCGCTCTCCAGATGCTCCGCCCTAAACGTCGGGCAGTGCGAGAGAACCTCGTTTTGTGTGAGTTTCTGGTGAAGCACACCCTCCCGCCAACCGCCGGCGAGATCGTAGGTCCACAGCAGGCTTTCAAAACCGGCCGCTAGACGCCGGTCGAACACCCCGTCTTCGGAGAGCACCGGAAACAGAAACGGCAGACGCTGGACCAGGTGTCGGGCGTTTTTCCGCAGTCTTTGACGTTCCAGTAGTGAATGCCGCACCAGCGGGAGGTTACCTTGTTCGATGTACCGCAACCCTCCGTGGATCATTTTCGAGGACTTGGAGGAAGTCCCGGAGGCGAAGTCATCCTTTTCCAACAAGGCGACCTTGTAGCCGCGCTGGGCCGCGTCCATGGCCGTGTAGGCTCCGGTCACGCCTCCGCCGACGACGATCATGTCAAAGGTCCCGCCGTCGAGTCTGTCTACCTGTTCCGCTCTGGTGAGGTGCAGCGGGACGTCCGAAACCATCCGGGCCCGGTCCGCCTTCGGCTTACGTGAGGGCATGGAAATCATTTGTATAACTCTCTTCATGTCTGGTGATTTGTGTTCGGGGTTCCGCATCCACCTGTGCGGGGTTAGGTGCTAACGCGCGGGGCTACTCCCGGGCCAGAGCGAGCTCGCTGTCGACTCTTGCTTTCCACAAGGCACGCCGCCGGGAACGCTGCTCCGGGCTGATGCGGGGCTGAAAAATGTCTCCGCGGCTAAGCGTGGACGTGGCGTCCTTGAGGGAATTCCATAGCAGTCCTTCGGAACCGGCCAGGAACGCGGCCCCCGCAGGCTTGCCAGCTCGGAGCCGGGGAGTCTGCGCATAGGAATGCCTGTCAGGTCCGCCTGCATCTGGATCAGGGGATCACTGCCGGACATGCCACCGCCCACGACGATCTCCGTGACACCGATTCCGGCCACTTCGGCGTTGGCCTCGACGCTGCTGGCGACTGAATGAGCGATACCTTCAAGTACCGCGTATGCAACTTCCGCAGGGGTAGTAGACATGGAAAATCCTGTTAGCGATGCCCTGACCCGCGGTTCCATTTCGGGTGTCCGGATGCCTGTAAGGGCCGGGACAAACATCACGCCGTTGGAACTTTCTACCGTTGCGGCCAGTTCGCTGATCTGTTGGGCCGAGTCGAACCAGCCCAAGGTGGAGCACACCCAGTCCAGAGCCGAACCAGTTGTGGCGGTGAATGTTTCAACTGCGAACACCGTCTCCTGGAGTCTCCGCCAGCCGGTCAGAGTCAGAGTACCGGCGAAAAGCCCAGGTTGGGCGGGCAGGTTGTGCCCGGTGACGAGGTCCACGAAGCTTCCGGTCCCATGGACGCACATCGCCTGACCCGGGTCGACACAGCCCAAGCCGATGGTTCCTGCGTGCTGATCGCCGATAGCCGCCAGAACGGGCACGGAGATGCCGATGGCTTGCTCATCCGTATGGCCTAGTAGCTCCGCGTCCTGGCACAGGTGTGGCAGCAGGTCCAGAGGGAAGCCAAGGGCTTCTATCCAGTCCGTCCGGTAGCGGTGTTCGCCGAGAATGTACGCTCCCGCGGAGGTCGCGTTCGTGGCTGTTGCAACGTAGCTGCGTTCCTTGGTGAGGTTCCACAGCAGCCACGTCTCGATGGTGCCGAAGCCGAGTCTGCGGCCGGCGTAGGCTTCGGCAACCGCAGTTGACTCCCTTAGCTGGTGGGCCGCCCAGAGGTATGGCGAGCGTACGCCGGTTGGGCGGCCCACGGTGGCTGTCAGGGTCGGGTCCCATTCCGGGGCTAACGCCGCTAGTTCCGGAGCATACTGGCTGTCCTGCCAGACCATGGCCGGCACCAGCGCCTGGCCGCTCTCTTTATCCCAAAGCACCGCCGTTGACCGCTGTGTGGCGATCGCAAGTGCCTGAAGCTGGACCCCTTCCTCGGCCGCCTGCGAAACCACGGCACGGCACGCATTGATGGTTTTCTCCAGGATTTCGTTGGCGTCCTGCTCCACAACACCGGCTCGCGGGCTGGTTACGTTCAGATGACGGTACTCCAGTGCATGCGTATCGCCGTCCGCGGTTACCCAAGCCGCTCGGGTGCCCGTTGTTCCTTCATCGATGGCCAGAATGGCCGGAACACCTAATCCCTCGTTCCTCGTCATATGTCAGCCGACCGGAAGGGTGGACTTGGCGATGTCACTCTTGAACTGCGGCGCATCCATTTCCTCGTCGGGGCTAAGTGCCGCCCGGGTCGGGTCCCACTTAATGATGCTGCAGACAATGCAAGCGGTCAGAGGAACCGCGGACAGGATCAGAAAGGTCGGACCCAAGCCAAGCTGTTCTTTAAGTAGGGGGAACACGAGCAGGCCGAGAGCGGCGCCGGTACTTCCGATGGCACCGATGACACCGTTCGCTCCGGCCCGCAGTTCACTGCGGAAGGACAGCGTGGACAGGCTCTTACCGTTGGCCCCGGGCCCGGCGGAGTGGAACAGGATGAACAGCGAGGGCACTAGGAAGGCCAGTAAGAGCGGCATCGTCTGATAGAAGAGTCCCATAATCACCAGCATGATGAATACTGCTCCAAAGCCGAACGCGGAGGCCTTGCGCAGCCCAAAGCGAGCACCGATTTTTGGGGAGCTGAAGCCGCCCAGAATGCCGAAGAGGTTGAAGACTAAGGCCCCAGGGTTGCGACCACGAAGTCTTGGCCAAAGAGGGTGAGGCTAATAATGGGCAGGTACCAGCCCACGGCAAAGTACTGGATGGATTGGGCCATCTGGACTGTCCCCGCCAGGATGGTGCGGGGGAGGTAGGTGCCACGGAAGATCAAGGCAATGTTGGCGAATCCTCTGGTTGCCTGGTTGAGGATCGGGGTCCGGTCTCCGGGAGCGGCCGCGGTGAATTTTTCGCCGTAGATTTTGCTCATCGACACGGCAGCACGTTCAAGCAGACCTTTCCTGGCCGCCCAAGTCGGGCTTTCGACCATGAACAGCAGCTGTGCCAGAAAAAGGGCCATGGCCACGATACCGGCGGAGCCAACAGCGTAGCGCCAGATCGAGGCGCCTGTACCCATGTTGTAGAACATCACAGCCAACAGGAGGTTTGCGCTCACCGCCGTGTACCAGATGCCCTGCCACCGGTTAATGCGACTCTTAAATCGTGCTGGAGTGAACTCGGCCAGCAGCGCCATGGCAATAGCGAAATCAATGCCGTAAGCGGCGCCTACGAAAAACCGTCCGGCGAGGACGAACTCAAAGCCCGGGGCGAAAGCGGCAAGTGCCGCCCCAATTAATGCCAGAAACTTGGCAAAAACCAATGGGGGTACGCGACCCCATTTATCGGCCATCCAGCCGCCAATGGGATTGAAAACGATGGCAACCCAGGAGGCCAAAGATGTCAAAAGGGCTACCTGCATAGCGCTTAGCTGAAGGTCCTTGGTCATGGGCCCCAGCCCCGCACTCAGCGCGGAGTTGGAGAAAGCATCGAGAAACAAGCCGCTCAATGCCAGCCACCATATGACGCCAGCACGGCCCGCAATTCTGGGGCGGGCGTCGATGTAAGAAACAACATCATGTACGCCGCGTAGAACTAAACTTGACAATTTTTCGACCTCTCTGTCGAGAGACTTCGCTGTCAGAGGCCGCGTTCCAGGTACAAAAAAAGGGCGGATAGAGACCTCCAACAGGAAGTCTCTATTCTTACCCTGATGCAGTGAGTGTACTCACATCCCCCAAGCCTGCAAGAGGCCGCGTTGACTCATCAAAGATGCCCGCGTAGCTGCTATCGAAGAATCATTTGGTAATGCCCGCGTAGCGGCGCGTCTGCTGGGGTGGTATCCGCCGGCCCGGCACTGTGAGCCATGGAGCTTTCGATGAGCGAACGCAAGGCCGTCACGAAGACCACCGCCCTCCGATATGCCCGGTCGGACCGTGCGGCCAAGAAGGTCATCCTGGACGAGTTGTGTGCCCTGACGCTGTGGCACCGTGACCACGCGCGGAAGGCGCTGCGGCAGGCACTGGTGCTCAAACAGGTCAAGCCCCGGCCGCCCAGAGCCCCGGTCTACGGCGATGACGTGATCGAGGCGCTGCGGTTCTGCTGGGCCGTCCAGGGCACCCCGTGCGGGCGCCTGCTGGCAGCAGCACTGCCGGACTTGGTTCCGCGGCTGCGCCGGTTCAAGGAGCTGAGTATCGAGGACGGAACGGCGGCGTTGCTGCTGAAGATCGCCCCGGCCACCATCGACCGCCGGCTCAAGGGTGACCGGGGGAAACTGGATCCCCGGGGCCGCTCCCATACCAAGCCGGGAACACTGCTCAAGGACTCCATCCCGATGCGGACCTGGGCCGAATGGGACGATGCGGTGCCAGGGTTTGTGGAGATTGATCTGGTCGGACACGAGGGCGGCAATTCCAGGGGTGAGTTCTGCTTCACCCTGACAATCACTGACATTTCCACGGGGTGGACCGAGACCCGGTCGGTCAGGATTCAAAGCCCAGAAATGGGTGTTCGCCGCGATCAAGGAAGCCACCGCGGCGTTCCCGTTCCCGATCCTGGGGATCGATTCGGATTATGCCGAGGAAAACGCTAAGCCGAGGAGGGCGGCCGCTGCCCACGACTGGCGGGAAATCCGGATGGTTTCCTCGGCTTAGTGCCCGCTACCTTCTACGGGTTTACGTTCGTCGTATCCGTAAGGCCCGTTGGAAGGGGAATGTCATGGATGCGACGGTCAGGCAGATTGGTGAGCGCGTTGTTGCCGCGTTGGAAGCAGCTGGCTATACGCGGTTGACGGTCTTGGAATACGTCAAATGGATTCGACGACTGGAGGAGCTGTCCCGAAGACAGGCCGGTGTCTATACGCCCGAATTGGGCGCCGAATTCGCTTCGATGACGACGAGCCCGCGCACGGGGAAGTTCAGCGATCAGCGGCGCAAAGCGCACCGACGTCTGAGGGATCTGTTCGACTCCTGTCTGCTCACCGGGACGGTTGACCTTTCGCTCAACCGCCGCGGTCAGGAACCGGCGGTACCCCAGGCTCAGGCGTTCATCGCCCTGCTGGTCTCCTGGTCCGACGAAATCGCAGAACGTGGACTGGCGGCGGAGACCCGCGGCGCCTATAACCGCGTTGCCCGGGGCTACCTGTTGTAGCACCCCGATGTGGCCGTGATTCTTCGAAGTATGCACCACAAATGCACCACGAAGGCCCTGATTATGCAGAAAAACCCCGGATTACCGGGGGTTTTCTTTGGCGGTGCCGGTGGGATTTGAACCCATCGTTGCAGCAGGAGCGACATTGCTCGGTTTGACCCTGCCGTCCCGGGGAAGAATTTTCAGGAGGAGGGAACGACGAAATTATTAGGCTGTGCAAGGGACGACCGTGACCACGTGGGTTTCGGATGTGGTCCCTTATCGCTGGTAAGCGACAGAAATGAACTCGTAAAAACGTGGATATCCTCCTCCTCCATGTGCTCACCGTCATTGGATGCGGGCAAGGCACGCCATCTTTGACCGTGCGCGCGCCTGAGACAGTCACGGAACCCCGCATTTATTCCGCAGATTCGATGACAACCGACGAAAGCGGATGACAGCAGAAAACAGCCTTGACCAGGGACGATCGAAGATGCCGATAGCCCGCAAAAACCCCTGGCAGAGCAGTACTCTTACTCGAAAGGTCACCGGATCGACGCCGGTCGGAGCCACCACTGGGAAGCATCAGTTCTTCGGAACTGGTGCTTTTCTTCTTTAACGGCCTGTGGACCGGGCCCAATCACGGACCGGGCGCGGATCAGGCCTTTGTCAAAATCAGTGGTCCGCATTCTCGACGGTAGAGCCGTTCGGCCCGATCCCCGGTACCATGGATGGCGCTATCCTCAGGCATGGGTCCGTCACCAAACCAAGAGAAACCCCGGATCGTCGTCGGTGTGGACGGTTCCGCGATGTCGGTCGCGGCACTGCGCTGGGCCGCCCGGATTGCCCTGGCCCTGGACGCCACGATTACGGCCGTTGCCGCCTGGCATTTCCCGGTTGATACCGGTTTCGGCTGGTCCACGCCGTCGGACTGGGACCCGGAGGCAGGCGCCAGGGAGGTTCTCAAGGAAGCCCTCACCACAGCCTTCGGCGACAAGCCCCCGCAGGGACTCACTCAGCGGACGGTCATGGGGCACGCCGCCTACGTCCTGATCGAGGAAAGCCGCAGCGCCCACATGCTTGTTGTGGGTTCCCGCGGCCACGGCGGCTTTGCCGGACTCTTACTGGGGTCAGTCAGTTCGGCATGTGCGGAGCATGCCAAATGCCCTGTGGTAGTGGTCCGCGGAGCCGATCCACAAGATGGCGCCCCCCTCTTGAGGCCAACACCGGCAGTCTGAGGCGCCCGCCCGCCTGTCGAAACTCGCCGCCCGCCCGGCATTTTCCGTCACGTGGTCCTTTCCCCCGTAAGCCGCGGGGGAGAAGGCCGTATGCGGGAGTTCCTGCACGTGCCAGGGGACGGCCTGCCTTCAGCCTGGAAACCTAACTTTGTTGGCAGAACGTTGCCTTACCAGTTCGGATCTGCGGACAAGCCTAGGAGCACCGGTCCGTCACCCGCCGAGGTCGGAACCGCCGTCGAAATTAGTCGTTGACTGGATCCAAGTAACGCGCGTAACCTAAATCACACGCTCCAAGTAACGCGCGTTAGTTGGAGTCTTTTCAGCTGGCCAGGGCGGCCAGTGTCGGCAGAATTTTCGGAGCATTCAATGGCGAACAGCACACAGGCAGCATCGGAGCCGGCACCCACCGTCCCCGTGCACCGCGGGGTCACGATGGCAGACGTTGCCAAGCATGCCGGTGTGTCCCGCACCGCGGTGTCCTTCGTCCTCAGTAACCGCGAGAACGCCAGCATCTCCGAGGAAACCCGCACCCGGATCCTCGAAGCCGTCCAGGCGCTCGGCTACCGGCCCAATGCCGGCGCCCGCGCACTCGCCTCCCAGCGCAGCGACTGGTACGGCATCGTCACCGAGATCGTCACGGCACCGTTCGCCGTCGACATCATCAAGGGCGCGCAGGACCAGGCCTGGCTGGACCGCCGGTTCCTGCTGATCGCCCCTTCCGACCAGGCCGATGCAACAGGACCAAACCAGGGCATGGAAGATGCAGCCGTTGAAAAGCTGCTGGAACAAAGGGTGGAAGGACTTCTCTACGCGGCCACTTACCACCGGGCCGTGCACGTTCCAAGAAGCGCCAACGAGGTGCCCACAGTCCTTATCAACTGCTTCGACGCGGACGGGAAGCTGCCCTCGATCGTCCCGGACGAGCGCGCGGGGGCCGTGTCGCCGTCGAACGTTTGCTCCAAGCCGGCCACTCCAGAATCGGGGTCATCAACCTGGATCCGGACATCCCCGCCGCCGTCGGGCGTCTGGCGGGGTGCCGCGAAGCGCTCGCCGAAGCAGGGCTGGAACTGGATCCTGAACTCGTCGTCTCGGGACACGCAACGGCGGATGGCGGCTACGAGGCCGCCTGCGAAATTCTTGACAAATATTCGGCTGGGGCAGGCAGGCCAACTGCCCTGTTCTGCCTCAACGACCGGATGGCTATGGGCGCCTACGACGCCATCAAGGAGCGCGGGCTCGCCATCCCCAAAGACATCGCCGTGATCGGCTTCGACAACCAGGAACTCATTGCGGCCTACCTCAGGCCAAAACTGACCACGGTTGCGTTGCCCTTCGAGGAGATGGGTGCGCTGGGTGTCCAGACACTCGCAAGCCTTACAGCAGGACAGCCGATCATTGCACATCAGCAAATGGTCGACTGTCCGCTGCTAGAACGCTATTCAGTCTGACGGCAAATCAACTACTGAACGGCAACCCCAAAGAGATATCCATCATGACACAAGCACGATTCCTGAGGTCTGCCCGGATCGCGGCGGCCGGCCTGGCAATGGGAGCCCTGGTGCTCACCGGCTGCTCCGCCAACGCGGGCAACACCGGCTCCGCCAAGGCTGACGCCTCGGCCCAAACCGCACTCCTGACCATTCCCCGTGAGGACATGGGCACGTTCGTCCGTAACTTCAACCCGTTCGCGCCCACCGTGGCCCCCATGACCCAGCAGGCCATCTACGAATCCCTGCTGGTCTACAACCCGGCAAACGGTGACACCACCCCGTGGCTGGCCAGCGAATGGAAGGCGGGCGCGGACGGCAAGTCCATCACCTTCACCCTCCGCGACGGCGTGAAGTGGTCCGACGGCCAGCCGCTGGTCCCGGCCGACGTGGTCACCACGTTCGCCCTGCAGAAGAAGATCAAGGGCGGCTACGACTACCTGGACACGGTCACGGCCGAAGGCACCAACCAGGTCACGTTCAGCTTCAAGACCGCCTGGTCCCCGGCTTTGTTCGACCTCGGCCAGCTGAGCATCCTGCCGGACCACGTCTGGTCCAAGATCGCGGACCCTGAGAAGGACGCCAATGAGAAGCCCGTGGGCACCGGCCCGTACACCGAGGTGGACACCTTCCAGGCCCAGTCCTTCGTGCTCAGGAAGAACCCCAACTACTGGCAGCCGGAAAAGCAGAAGATCGCAGGCATCAAGATGCTCGCCTTCGCCGGGAACGACGGCGCCAACCTCGCCGCCGCGAACGGTGACGTGGACTGGGCTCCGCAGTACATGCCCAACATCGAGAAGACCTTCATTTCCAAGGACCCGGACCACCGCAAATACTGGTTCCCGCCCACGGGTTCCATGATCAACTGGCAGCTCAACACCACCAAGGCGCCGTTCAACGACACGGACGTCCGCAAGGCCCTCAGCATGGCCGTGGACCGAGAGCAGGTCACCAAGATCGGCATGAGCGGCTACACCAAGCCGGCGGACTGCACCGGGCTGTCCGGGAATTATGAAACGTGGAAGAACAAGGAAGTCCAGGACAACTGCGACTGGACCAGGCTCAACGTTGACGAGGCGAACAAGCTCCTGGACAAGGCCGGCTACCCCAAGGGTGCGGACGGCAGGCGCACGCTGAAGGACGGCAAGCCCTTCGAGTTCAAGATCTCCGTGGGCGCCGCGTCCTCCGACTGGCTTTCCGTGGCCAACGTGATCGCGCAAAACCTCGCCGAGGTGGGCGTCACGGCCAAGATTGATTCCCCCGACTGGGCCGCCGTGGTTGCTGGCTACGAGACCGGCGACTTCGATTCCGGCATCGTGTGGAGCGCCAACGACCCCAGCCCGTACAAGTACTTCGCCGGCATGATGGGCACCAAAACGGTCAAGCCCGTGGGGGAGAAGGCGTTTGAGAACTACCACCGCTTCGGCGATCCCAAGGCCGATGCCCTGCTGACCGAATTCGCGGCCGCCGCCAATGAGGACAAGCAGCACGAAATCGTGGACAAGCTCCAGGAGGAGTACAGCGCCGCAGCCCCCGCCATCCCGCTGTTCGCCGGCCCGGAATGGGGCGCCCACAACAACACCCGCTTCACCGGCTGGCCCACGGAGGAGAACCCGTACGCCACCCTGTCAGTCCGCGCACCCACCACGGTGCTGGTCCTGACCTCGCTGGAGCCGGCCAAGTAAGACCCGGCCCGCCGGGCCGTTGGCCCACCAGCCCGCCCTTCCGCAGTAACGGCGTGCCCGGTGCCCCCGCACCAAAACCAAGGCACCGGGCACGCCGCCCCACTTCCGCAATTCCCGAATGGAGGGAAACCGTGCGCTTTATCCTGCGCCGCCTGGGTTTTTACCTGATCGCCTTCTGGGTGTCCATCACTTTGAATTTCCTGCTCCCGCGCTTTATGCCGGGGGATCCCGTATCCCGCATGTTCGCCCGCACCCAGGACCGCATGCAGCCCGAACAGATCGAGGCCCTGCGCAGGCTGCTCGGCGTCGACGACCGGCCCATCTGGGAGCAGTACGTCGACTACCTGCACAACATGGTCACCGGGTAGATGGGTGTGTCCATTTCAAGGTTTCCCACCCCGGTCACCGAAGTGATCGCCTCGCAGGTGGGCTGGACGCTCCTGCTGGGCGGGACCGCGCTGGTGATTGCCGCCGTCGTGGGTAACCTGCTGGGCATCCTGGCCGCCTGGCGGCGCGGCGGTGCCATTGACTCGGCACTGCCTCCGCTCTTGATCTTCATCGGCTCCTTCCCGTACTTCTGGCTCGCGATGGGCGCCCTGTACCTCTTCGGCGTCACGCTGGGCTGGTTCCCCATCCGCCACGCGTTCAGCGACACCATTGAGCCCAGCTTCAGCTGGGAGTTCATGTCCGACGTCGGGATGCACCTGGTGCTGCCCGCCCTCACCATCGTGCTGGTCTCGGTGGGCGGCTGGATGCTCGGGATGCGCAACACCATGATCGCCACCAACGCCGAGGACTACATCACCATGGCCGAAGCCAAGGGCCTCCGCCCGGGCCGCATCATGTTCCGCTACGCCGCCCGCAACGCCATGCTGCCGTCCGTGACCAGCTTCGGCATGAGCCTGGGCTTCGTGGTGGGCGGTGCCCTGCTGACCGAGGTGGTGTTCGCCTACCCCGGCGTGGGCTACCAGCTCCTCAACGCCGTGCAGGGCCTCGACTACCCGCTCATGCAGGGACTCTTCCTGACCATCACCGCCGCCGTGCTGCTGGCCAACTTCCTCGTGGACATCCTTTACGTCCGCCTCGACCCGCGCGTGCGCGCCAACTAGGAAGGACGGACCGTGACCTCTTCCATCGCAACCACCGCCTCCACCGTGTCGGGGGAGACCCCCGCCGGCGGCACTCCGCCGGGCACCCTGGCCGGAAACACGGCAGGAACGCCCGACGGCGGCACCGGACTTCCGCCCGGAGCCTCCGCCCGGAGCCTCCGCCCGGAGCCTCCGTCCGCAGGCCCAACCGCAGCCTGCTGCACGGCCTGCTGACCAACAAGAAGGCCATGACGGGCGCGGCCATCCTGTTCGTTTTCATCGCACTGGCGCTCCTGGCCCCCGTCCTGTACCCGGACAACCCCTCCAAGATCACCGGGATGGCCTCGCAGGAGCCGGACGCCGAGTTCTGGCTGGGCACCACCGCCAAGGGCCAGGACGTCCTGGCCCTCACCATCCACGGGGCCCGCAGCTCCCTGTTGGTGGGACTGACCGTGGGCTTCGCCTCCACTTTCATCGGCATCCTCGTGGGACTGGCCTCGGCCTACTTCGGCAAGTTCATCGACGAGGCCCTCTCCCTCACCACCAATGTGTTCCTGCTCCTGCCGGGGCTGCCGCTCCTGGTGATCCTGGCCGCGTTCCTGCCGCCGGGCCTTGGCACCGTGGTCCTGGTCCTGGTGGTCACGGGCTGGGCCGGCTCCGCCCGGGTGCTGCGCTCGCAGGCGCTGTCCATCCGGTCCAAGGACTTCGTGGCCGCTGCCGTGGTCACGGGCGAACGTCCACTGCGGATCATGTTCCGCGAGATCCTGCCCAACATGGCCTCCATCGTGATGGGCACGCTCCTGGCCTGCATCATCTACGGCATCGGCGCCCAGGCCGGCCTCGAGTTCCTGGGCCTAGGTGACGTCAGCACCGTCTCCTGGGGCAACAACCTTTACTGGGCGGGCAACGAGGGCGCCCTGCTTACCGGCAGCTGGTGGGTGTTTGTGCCCTCCGGCCTGTGCATCGCGCTGGTGGCGTTCTCGCTGTCGCTGATCAACTACGCGGTGGACGAGGTCACCAACCCGCGACTGCGGAAAATACAGGTGCGGAAGATACGGCTGCGGAAGATCAGGAAAACCAGGCCCGCCCCCAAACCCGCAACACGTG
The DNA here is from genome assembly GCF_005280255.1 of Arthrobacter sp. 24S4-2. Classification (NCBI taxonomy): domain Bacteria; kingdom Bacillati; phylum Actinomycetota; class Actinomycetes; order Micrococcales; family Micrococcaceae; genus Arthrobacter; species Arthrobacter sp. 24S4-2. The sequence goes on from NZ_CP040018.1 coordinate 535,593, forward strand.
GAAAGCGAGCATCCGCATGACCGTCTCCCAGACCTCCTTCGGGTCCCACGAACCCGTCCTGGAAATCAAGGACCTCACCGTGAAGTACCGCGGCGACACCCGCTCCACCGCCGCCGTCGACCGCGTTTCCTTCAGCATCGGCACTGGCGAAATTTTTGGCCTGGCCGGCGAGTCCGGCTGCGGTAAATCCACCATCGCGAACGCGATCATGCGGCTGCTGCGGGACCCGGCGGAGATTGCCGGCGGCAGCATCCGCTTCGGCGGCAGGGACGTCCTGGCCATGCGGGCCGAAGAGCTGCGCCGGTTCCGCTGGCAGGACGTGGCCATGGTGTTCCAGTCCGCCATGAACTCGCTGAACCCGGTGATGACCATCGGCGACCAGATCGTGGATATCTACACCACCCATGCCGGCTACACCCGGAAGGAGTCGCTGCGGCGGGCAGCCGAACTGCTCGAACTCGTCCGGATCGATCCCGCCCGGCTGAAGTCCTACCCGCACCAGCTTTCCGGCGGGATGCGCCAGCGTGCTGTCATCGCGATGGCAGTGGCCCTCAAGCCGTCGCTGCTGATCCTGGACGAGCCCACCACCGCGCTGGATGTGGTGGTGCAGCAGGAGATCATGGCCCAGATCAGGGAGCTGCAGCGCGAACTCGGCTTCTCCGTCCTGTTCATCACGCACGACATGTCCCTCATGGTGGAGCTCTCGCACCGGATGGCCGTGATGTACGGCGGCCGGATCGTGGAAACGGCCAAGGCCAAGGACGTCCATGCCTCGCCGCTGCACCCCTACACGCAGGCGTTGATGGGAGCGTTCCCTCCGCTCACCGGCCCGCGGGTTCCCCTGGCCGGCCTGGCCGACGGCGTGAAGTTCAGCAACATCGCCGACCTACGGGAAATCGCGCCCGGACACTTCGTTTCGCCCCTTCCCGTCCTCCAAGGAGCACAGTGATGAGCACGCCCGTTTCAGCCGCACCAGCGAAGGAAACAGCGGCCGGCGCTCCGGCGCTCGGAGCCCCCGCCCTCGAAGTGAAGGGCCTGGTCAAGGACTTCTCCAGCGGTGGCCTGTTCTCCCGCGACTCGGTACGGGCCCTCGGCGGCGTGGACCTCGCCATCAGGAAGGGCGAGATCGTGGCGCTCGTGGGGGAGTCCGGGTCCGGCAAGAGCACCCTGGCCCGCTGCATCGCCCGGCTGGAGAAGCCCACCGCCGGCCAGATCCTGCTCAATGGCACGGATGTGCTAAAACGGGACCGCTTCCAGGCGTCGAGGGGATACCGTTCGCAGCTGCAGATGGTGTTCCAGGATCCGTTCGGCTCGCTCAACCCAGTCCACCGGATCGAGCACTTCCTCACCCGTTCGCTGACCCTGCACGGAAAGGCCGGCACCCCGGACCAGCTGCGCACCCGCCTGGACGGGCTGATGACCACCGTCGGCCTCACCCCGGACATGCTTAACTCCTACCCGCATGAGCTCTCCGGCGGGCAGCGGCAGCGCGTGGCCATCGCCCGGGCGCTCGCGGTGGAGCCCGAGGTGATCCTCGCGGACGAGCCCACGTCCATGCTGGACGTCTCAGTGCGGATCGGCATCCTGAACCTGATGCGCCAGCTGCGGGACAGCCAGGGAATCTCCATGCTCTACATCACGCACGATCTCGCCTCCGCCCGCTACCTGGCGGACCGGATCGCCGTGATGTTCGCCGGCGAACTGGTGGAGGAGGGCGAATCGCTGGACCTGCTGGCCAACCCGGCCCACCCCTACACCCGGCTGCTGGTCTCGGCGGTGCCGGACCCTGCCCGCACCGGATCCTACGACCCGGGCGAGCGGGCGGCGCTGCGCGCCGCGGTGATGGAGTCGGCGTCGTGCGCGTTCGACGGCGACCCGGAGCAGCGCTGTTCCGCCGCCGAACCCGTTCGCCACCTCGTGGGCGATCCCGCCAACGAGCACTGGGTGCGCTGCCACCTGTACCGGCCTCCGGCCACGGCGGCGAGCCATGCTCTGTCCGCCGAGCCCCTCGAACCCGAGCCCCTGAAACCCCCCGGATGCGTCGCCATCGGACGATTCCCGCACAAAAAACAAGGCTTCAGCATGACCGAACTGACCCACCCCCTGGCTACCGTGCCGCAGGATGAACTCGTGGCACGCGCCGAGTCAGACCCGCACCGGCCGCGCTTCCACTTCGTCTCACCCGCAGGCTGGCTCAACGATCCCAACGGCGTGAGCCAGTGGAACGGGACCTACCACCTCTTCTACCAGTACAACCCCGAGGGCGCCTTCCACCACCGCATCCTGTGGGGCCACGCCACCAGCACCGACCTGGTGAACTGGACCGACAAGCCCGTGGCGCTGGAGCCGTCCGAGGGCCCGGACGCCGACGGCTGCTGGTCCGGTGTGCTGGTGGACGACGGCGGCACGCCCACCCTGGTGTATTCAGGCCGGCACGGCGAGCGCGAACTGCCGTGCGTGGCGGTCGGGTCGCGGGACCTCCTGAGCTGGACCAAAGCTCCGGAGAACCCCGTGATTCCGGCGCCGCCTGCCGGTGTGGACATCACCGCCTACCGCGACCACTGCGTGTGGCGTGAGGGAGCGGTGTGGCGGCAGCTGGTGGGATCCGGAATCCGCGGCCGCGGCGGCACGGCGTTCCTGTACGAGTCCGCCGACCTCCGCCGCTGGGACTACATTGGCCCGCTGTTCATCGGCGACGCCGCCTCCGGCGATCCGGCAGCCACGGACTGGCAGGGAACCATGTGGGAGTGCGTGGATCTGTTCCGTGCGGACGGCGGGGCTTTGGGTGACCAGGGGCCGGGCACCGACGTGCCTGTCTTCTCGGCCTGGCACGACGGCGACACCCGCCACCCGCTCTACTGGACCGGACGCTACGCGGGGGATTCCTTCACGCCCCGCGAGCTGCTCCGGCTGGACTACGGCGGCCGGTACTTCTATGCCCCGCAGTCCTTTGCGGACGAGGCCGGGCGGCGCATCATATTCGGCTGGCTGCAGGAGGGCCGGGCGGAGGCTGCCATGGTGGAAGCCGGCTGGTGCGGAGTAATGAGCCTGCCGCGGGTCGCCACCCTGGACGCGGAAGGGGAGCTGGCCTTCGCGCCGGTGCCGGAACTGGAGTCGCCCCGCCGCGACCATGTCCGGATCGGCCCCCGGACCCTTGGCGCGAGCGAAGTGTTTGCCGGGGTGTCCGGTAACCAGCTGGACCTTGAACTGGACCTCGAAATGGAACCCGGGAGCGTCTTCCGGCTGGGGATCCTGGGCACCGGCACCGGCACCGGCACCGGCAGAACTGCCATGGACGCTGGCGGTACTGCCATGGATCCTGGCGGTAACACCCCCGAACCCGCCGAGGAAACGGTCATCGAAATTGGCTGCGAAGTGGGAAGCAGCGGGTTCTCGCAGTCCTATGTGCTCCTGGACCGTTCCCGCAGCAGCCTGGACCAGACACTGGACACGGAGGAGAAGGCCGGCCCTGTGGACCTGCCCGGGGGTGCACTGCACCTGCGGGTGCTGGTGGACCGCTCGGCGCTGGAGATCTTCGCCAACGGCAAGCCGCTCACGGCCCGGGCCTATCCCACCCTCGGCGGGGACGCCGTCCGGCTTTCCGCTGCCGGTGCCGTCCGGCTGGTGCAGCTGGACGCCTGGTGCATGGATGGCGTCTTCGGCGGCCCGCGCCCGCTGTTCCCCTAGCCCGGCCAAAGCGAATCCAGCTGCGAGCCCCGGGGCCGCGCCCCGGCTCCGCCGTGCCTACCGGATGGTGGTGCAGGCGGCGGGGGAGCGGCTGGTGGGGAAGCTCGGCGGCGCCAAGATCCTGGCCGCCGCCGATGCCTCCCTGGCCTCCGGCAGGGTTGGCCTGAATGTGCTGGACGGCCGGGCCGCGTAGCAGGATGTGCTGGTGCCCGGCTCCGGATGAAACCGTTCCGATCCCCGCCAGATGGTGAACAGCGGGTGGCCGGCGCGTGACATTTCACACTAAATCTGATTTAAGATGCAACATTTGACTCACAAAAAGGGATGTGGCACGCGCGCGCAATGGGCAATGTAAGCGCTTGCACAAATGGAGTTAAACTCGGTTTTTGGACGCCCGAAACACGGTTTGATAAGCGGCTGCGGGCCCGCCTAGCGTAGGAAGTCGGCGCAGGAAGGAACACCTTCCGAGCCGACTTCCGGGGCCCTACCCAAGCCCCGTCCCCCTCGACACAAAGGCGTCCCGATGACGCCTGCCGTCATCGGGAGCGCCGGAGTTTCGGGGAATGAGGGCAAACGCCCGACTTCCACGAATGGTCTTACTCCGCGAGAAGAGCAAAACATGCACAAGCACCCCAATACCCCCCGGATGCTGCGGTGGCGCCCTGCCGCCGCAGCACTGGCGGCGGCCGTGGCGGCCTCCGTCTTCCTTGCGGTTCCGTCGGCCCAGGCCAACGAGCCGTCTGACCCGCCCGCCACTCAGCAGATGCCGGCTCCGACCCCCGGCTTCCCCCTGCCCACCCAGCACAGCCAGCAAGCGTACGACCCGGCCGCGGATTTCACCTCAAAGTGGACCCGTGCCGACGCCAAGCAGATCATGGCGCAGAGCGATTCCACTGTGGCTCCCGGTCAGAACTCCATGAGCCCGGACGTCACCATGCCGGAAATCCCTGAAGACTTCCCGGCCATGAACGACGACGTCTGGGTTTGGGACACCTGGTCCCTGACCGACGAGAACGCCAACCAGATCAGCTACAAGGGCTACGACGTCATCTTCTCCCTGGTCGCCGACCGCCACGCCGGCTACGGCTTCGACCAGCGCCACTGGAACGCCCGGATCGGCTACTTCTTCCGCAAAACCAACGCCGACCCGGCCAAGGACAAGTGGAACTACGGCGGACACCTGTTCCTGGACAACACCTCCATCGGCAACACCGAATGGTCCGGCTCCACCCGCCTGATGCAGGGCGATCACGTGAATGTGTTCTACACGGCCACCACGTTCTACGACGTCAAGGAGCGCAACGCAGGCGGCGGCGGCATCGCCCCCGACGCGGCCATCGCCAAGGCCCTGGGGAACATCCACGCCGACAAGAACGGCGTTACGTTCGACGGTTTCCAGCACACCAAGCTGCTCGAGCCGGACGGCAAAATGTACCAGAACAAGGCCCAGAACCCCGGCTTCGCCTTCCGCGACCCCTACACGTTCGCCGACCCGGCCCACCCGGGCAAGACCTTCATGGTCTTCGAAGGCAACACCGGCGGTACCCGCGGCGAATACGAGTGCAAGCCCGAGGACCTCGGCTACCGATCCGGCGACCCCAACGCCGAGAAGCTCAACGAGGTCAACAGCACCGGAGCCTACTACCAGACCGCCAACGTGGGCCTGGCTGTGGCAGACAACAAGGACCTCACCAAGTGGTCCTTCCTGCCGCCGGTCCTCTCGGCCAACTGCGTCAACGACCAGACCGAACGTCCGCAGATCTTCATCCAGAACGAAGGCGGCAAGAACAAGTACTACCTGTTCACCATCAGCCACCAGTTCACCTACGCCGCCGGCATGCGCGGGCCTGACGGTGTCTACGGCTTCGTCGGCAACGGCGTCCGCTCGGACTACCAGCCGATGAACAACAGCGGCCTGTCCCTCGGCTCGCCGACGGACTTAAACATGCCCGCGAACGCGCCTGAGGGCCCGGACCCGCGCCAGAACGGCCGCCAGTTCCAGGCCTACTCGCACTACGTGCAGCCGGGCGGCCTTGTGCAGTCCTTCATCGACAACGTAAACGGCGTGCGCGGCGGCTCACTGTCACCCACCGTGAAGATTAACTTCCGCAACGGTGTCTCGGCGGTTGACCGCAGCTTCGGCAAGAACGGCCTCGGCCCGTTCGGCTACCTGCCCACCAACGTCAAGGTTGGCGGCGAGGGCCTCTACAAGTAACCGGCAACGGACTACTGAAAAACCCGCAGTACCAGCAGGGGCGTTCGGAACTCATCCGGGCGCCCCTGCTGTGCTGAACGGTTGTGTTAACCGTCCATTTTCAGACCTCTATATACGGACAAAATACGGAAGCCTGCCTGCGTGCGGGGGTCTCCGGCTTTGTCCGCCGCTTGGTATCCCGCAGGCCATCCGGGCTAGACTCGCACGCCGGGGGACAGCACGCCAACGCCGCCACTGGCCGGACACGGTCCGGCGGTGCAATTTCAAGCAGAAGAGTGACCTTTGAAAAACCTTTCACGCCCCCTGACCGCAGCCGTCCTCTTTGCCGCCCTGGCACTTACCGCATGCTCCGCACCGGAGGCCGGCAGCGCGCCGTCGTCGTCCGCTCCCGCTACGGCCACCGCGTCTTCCACGCCCAGCCCCAGCAAAAGCTCCGGACCGTACGGGGACTTCCCTTCGGCAGCGGAGGCGTGCACCACCATCTCCCAGCAGGCCACCGGCGCCTCCCTGTTCCCGCTCTCCGCGGCGCAGGGAAAAACGGCGGAACTGGAAAAGCTCAAAGCCGAACTCAGCGACACCGCCGAACGCGTCCCGGACGAACTCAAGGCCGACTTCGCCAAGCTCAACGAAGTGGCAGTTGCCGGTCTGAGCGACCAGACGGTGTACTCCAGCGGAAAGTTCGACGCCGCCATGACGCCGATCACCGCCTGGCTCGCCACCAACTGCAAATAGCCGTCCGCCGCTGATTTTGCCGGCGTCCGGCCGGTTGTCACGGCCACGGGATAGGGTGGTGTTCAAGAGAAGGGGGAGATCCTGATGGAATACCAGAACCCGCATCCCGCGCCGGGGGCGCACGCTGAGGCGGGCGTTGTCCTCGCTGCCGGCGCCGGACGTACCGTCATTTCCGAAACCGCCGTTGCCAAGGTCGCCGGCATAGCCGCCCGGGCCGTTCCGGGCGTGTATTCGCTCGGCACCGGTCCGTCCCGGGCCCTGGGGCCATCCGGGACGCCGTGGGCAGTTCGGACCACGCTGCCGGGGTCCACGCGGAAGTCGGCGAGAGGCAGGTGGCCGTGGACATCAACCTCGTTGCCGTCTACGGGACGCCCCTGCACTCGCTCGCAGACCAGGTCCGCGCCGCCGTATACACTGCCGTGGAAGAGCTGGTGGGCCTGCAGGTCATTGAGGTCAACGTGGAAATCAATGACGTCTACGTGGCAGGACCGGCCAAGCCCGGCCTCCCCGTGGAGTCCCGGACTGAAAGGGAGGCCCTCCAGTGAGCCTGACAGTAGTGGGAATCGCAGTGGGCGCCTTCGTGGCCTTTATGTCCTTCCAGTTCGGAGTCTGGGGCTTCCTCGTCTCGCTGCTGTTCATGGGCATCGGTGCCCTTCTCGGCCGTGCTGCCGAAGGGAAACTTGACCTGCGCAGCGTGCTCGACGCCATCACTGGCCGGCGCTCATCCTCATGAGCACCACGGCCGCGACGGTGGCCGGCGGCTCCGTGATGGCCGGCCACAACCGCATCAGCACACAGGCGCTGACCAGCCTCGCCCGGGCCGCTGCGGCCGAGGCGCTGGGTATCCCGGCCCGCGATGTCCGGGCCGACTGGTCCGACGACGACGGGCTGCTGGCATTGTCGCTCGTCCTCCCCATCCGGATTCCGCCGCTAACCACGGTTCTGCGTGACCCGGGCCGTGTTGCCGGCTTTGGCGGATCCATCCGGGACCGCGCCGTCGCGGCCAAATCCGTGATCCTGCACCGCGTCGCGGAGCTCAGCGGGGCGCAGCTGAGCCGGGTGGACATCCGGATCAGCGGCGCCGCCATCAGCGAAGGGGGAAGAGTCCGGTGAACAACGTCGCGGACGTCCGCTCGAAGGGGAGCCACGCAGCGGGGAACGGTGCCTCGGAGCCTGCCGCCACTGACCAGCGGGACTCACCGGACGCACGGGGCGCCGGCATGCGCCGGATCCTGGACCGTGAGACCCGCTCCTCCCGGGCCGGAGTGTCGGGAGTTGCCGCAGTCCTGGTGGTCCTGCTGTGCGGCTACGGTCTCCTCGAATCCGCCGTGCGGGCCGTTGGCCAGCCGCCCTGGCTCATCGATCCGCAGACCGCCGCGGAGCGCATCATCGCGCTCCCGGCAGGCATGCCGCCGTTGCTGCTCGGCGTCATCGGTGCCGTAACCGCCATGGTGGGACTTTTCTTCTTCCTTAACGCCGTGCTCCCGGGCCGCCGCGCCCGGCACCTGCTCGCGGACCCCCGCGCCGGCGTCGTGGTCGATGACGAGGTGATCGCCTCCGCGCTGGCCCGGCGGGCCAGGCTGGCTGCCAATGTCACGCAGGAACAGGTGATGGTGGTGGTGTCGCAGCGCCAGGTGACCGTCAACGTGCGTCCCACGTCGGGCGTGCCGGTCAGCGAAAACGCCGTCCTCGCCGCAGTGCTCGAAGAGTTGCGGGAGATGGCCCCGGCGCCCATGCCTGAAGTGCGAGTCAACGTGGCCACGTCAGGGGTGATCGGGGCATGAACAACACTCCCAGAACCCTGAACCGGATCCTGATCGGAATCCTCGGCCTGAAGCTGCTGGCCATCGGCCTGTTCCTGGTACTGCTGGCAACCGTGCCGGCCGTTGGTACCTGGTGGCGGCATTGGTCCGCCGGCGTGTGGAGCAGCATGAGCCAGCTCTTCCAGCGCACGCCGATTCCCGGTGGGCAGGAAAGCTGGCTGTGGGCGGTGATCGCGCTGCTGCTGGCCGTGGTCATTGCGCTGATGGTCGCGTGGGTAGCCCAGCAGGGCAAAGGCCGTTCCAACCTGATTGTCGCCGAGGACGACGCCGGCGACTTCCCCGGCAATGTCTTGATCGGCGGAGCGGTGGCCGAGCAGGCCCTGAGGGCGGCTTTGGCTGAACGGCCGGATCTCGCCGGCGTCACCGTGGCAACGTACGAGATCCGGGGCGAGCCCGCGCTCAAGGTCCGTCTGCAGCCCCGCCAGGGCGTTGCCCCGCACCTGCTCGCCGCGGATGTCTCCGCCCTCGTGCAGGCCTTGGACACCGTCGTCGGGAAGCGCACACCGGTGCTGATCCACATTGGAGCCGGGGCCCGTTCCCGGTTCGGCCGGGCAGAGCGCGTCCGTTAGCGGGCCGCCCGCGCCGGGCGTTCAGCAACAAGCCGGGCGGTAGCAACCCGGTCGGTGCCAACGGGTCGGCAGTATCCTGGCCAGCCACCAACACTTGCAGCAAAGGGGACGCACCCTTCCCAACGGAACGGGGCGCCCCTTTTCCTTGCGGGTGTCAGCTGGCGAGGAGGTACACGGCCCTGTTCGGCGCCAGTTTCGACGCCGCACCAGCGTTCCCGGAACCAGCCGGGGCGCCGGCCACCGCATCCGGCGTGCTGGCCAGGACAATCCGGAATCCCTCCGGCAGCGGGACGGCGGCAATGCCCATGTTGGCGAACACCAGAACATCTCCGTTGTGGAAGCTGAGTACGCCCTCCTTTGGTGAGTGGGCTGCTGCCCACCGGAATGTTCCGGCACCAAGACCGTGGTCACGCCGGAGCGCCAGCGCGGCGCGGTACAGCTCCAGTGTGGAACCGGCGACGCCGTCCTGCCGGTCTGCGGCCAGCCCGCCGAATGCCTCCGGCTGGGGAAGCCAGGGCGCGGAGGGTGCTTCGCCTGCACTGCCCGCTTCCCCGGCGCCGAATGCTGAGGCGAACCCGTAGCCCGGCTCGGCAGACTTCCACGGCAGCGGCACCCGGCACCCGTCCCGGCCCCGTTCCACGCCGCTTGTCCGGAAGAACGTGGGGTCCTGGCGTGCCTCGGCGGGGACCGTGGTGTGCTCCGGCAGCCCCAGTTCCTCGCCCTGGTAGAGGTAGGCCGAACCCGGGAGGGCCAATGCAACCATGGTCGCGGCGCGGGCCCGGGCGAGGCCCAGTTCTGCGTCCGGCTGCTCATCCTTGGCGGCGATTCCCTTCGGGAACGTGGTGGGATCCTTCAGGCCGAAGCGGGTGGTGTGCCGGACGGTGTCGTGGTTGCTGAGCACCCAGGTGGTGGTTGCGCCCACGGTAGCGGCAGCCCGCAGTGAATCTTCGATCGCCGCAGCGGTCCGTGAAGCGCTCCAGCCAGCCAGGAGGAAGTCGAAGTTGAACGCCTGCTGCATTTCGTCTTTCCGGACATACCGGGCCAGGCGCTCTGCCGGTTCCACCCAGGCTTCTGCCACCAGCATGCGGTCGCCGTCGTATTCGGCCAGCACCCGGTTCCAGTCCCGGTAGATGTCGTGCACGCCGTCCTGGTCGAAGAACGGCGACGGCGGGTACAGCGGCGAGACCGCCTGGTGCTCGTCGCCGGTGGCTGCGCCGGATTCCACGGCGGTGCCCCCGGCCGCACTGTGGGCGCGGTGCGGCTCCTCCGTTTCGGAATGGCCGCCGTGGGCATCGCCCGGCAGTTCGGTGGAACCTTGCACCATGGCCGCGAACCCGTCCCAGTCCGGCAGGCCCTCTTCCTTGACCATGCCGTGCGCCACGTCCACGCGGAACCCGTCCACGCCGCGGTCCAGCCAGAACCGCAGCACCGAGCGCATTTCCTCGTGCACCTCGGGGTTTTCCCAGTTGAGGTCTGGCTGCTTGGTGTCGAAGAGGTGCAGATACCAGTCGCCGGGCCTGCCGTCTGCCTCCGTGATACGGGTCCAGGCGGGTCCGCCGAAGATCGACTTCCAGTTGTTGGGCGCCAAGCTGCCGTCGCCGGAACCGGGCACGGCGTCCTTGCCCGGCCGGAACATGTAGCGGTCCCGTTCGCGCGAGCCCGGGGCCGCGGCGAGGGCCTCCTGGAACCACACATGTTCGTCCGAGGTGTGGTTGGGCACCAGGTCCACAATCACCCTGATCCCCATGCCGTGAGCTTTCTGCAACATTTCGTCGAAGTCCGCCAGGGTTCCGAACAATGGATCCACTTCACGGTAATCCGCGACGTCGTAGCCGGCGTCGGCCTGCGGTGATCTGTAGAAGGGGGACAGCCATACGGCATCCACACCGAGCTTGTGCAAGTGGTCCAAATGCGCCGTAACGCCGCGGAGATCGCCCATGCCGTCTCCGTTCGCATCAGCGAATGACCGGGGGTAGACCTGGTACACAACGGCGCTGGCCCACCAAGCCTGGATCGAGGAGCCGGCAGTTGGGACTGGGCTGTATGCCACAGATATCCTTTCCATAAACTTCGGTGTAAACGCTTGCATTTCTCACGGCAACGTTACTAGTGTGATGGGCACCACTTCAACCGCACCGCCGATTTGCTTGTCACTCAGCGAGGAGTCTCATTTTGAAAACCCCTAAGTTCCTACTGCCGGCCGCAGCCGCCGGCATTTTGGCGTTAACCCTCTCCGCCTGCGGCGGGGGCGGCGGCACAACAGGCGGCGGAGGCGGCGGCGACGCCGAACAGGGCCTCGACGGCCGCGGCCCCATCACGTACGTCCAGGGCAAGGACAACAGCAACGTTGTCCGTCCCCTGATCGAAAAGTGGAATGCGGCCCACCCGAACGAGAAGGTCACGTTCAAGGAACAGACCGACCAGGCTGACCAGCAGCACGATGACCTGGTCCAGCACTTCCAGGCGAAGGGCGCTGACTACGACGTCGTTGATGTTGACGTTGTCTGGACGGCCGAGTTCGCGGCCAAGGGCTGGCTCCAGCCGCTCAAGGACAAGATGGCGTTGGACACCTCCGCCATGCTCAAGCCGACGGTCGACAGCGGAACCTACAAGGGAACCCTGTACGCGGCCCCGCAGACCTCGGACGGCGGCATCCTCTACTACCGCAAGGATCTGGTTCCCACCGCGCCGACGACGTGGGAGGAGATGATGGGCATGTGCTCCATCGCCAAGGCAAACAACATTGGCTGCTATGCGGGCCAGTTCAGCAAGTACGAAGGCCTGACGGTTAACGCTTCCGAGGCCATCAACTCCTCGGGCGGTTCCGTGCTGGACAAGGACGGCAAGCCCAGCCTGAACACCGCCGATGCCAAGGCAGGGCTGGAAAACCTCGCGAAGGCGTATGCTGACGGGAACATCCCGAAGGAAGCCATCACCTACAAGGAAGAAGAGAGCCGGCAGGCTTTCCAGGACGGCAAGCTCCTCTTCCTGCGCAACTGGCCGTACGTCTACAACCTGGCCACCACTGAGGGGTCTTCCAAGGTGAAGGATGTGCTGGGCATGACTGCCCTTCCGGGCAAGGACGGACCGGGTGCTTCCACCCTTGGCGGCCACAACCTCGCCGTGAGTGTCTATTCAAAGAACAAGGCCACCGCCCTGGACTTCCTGAAGTTCATGACCTCGGAAGAGACTGAGAAGTTCTACGCAACCCAGGGCTCCCTTGCGCCGGTCCTGGGCGCGCTGTATGAAGACAAGGAACTTGTGGCCAAGCTGCCTTACCTGCCGGTGCTGAAGACGTCGATCGAGAATGCCGTGCCGCGTCCGGTCTCGCCGTTCTACCCGGCGGTCACCAAGGCCATCCAGGAAAATGCGTACTCCGCCATCAAGGGAGAGAAGACCGTGGAAACCGCACTGTCTGACATGCAGAAGTCCATCGAATCCGCCGGCGCGGCGGGGTAACGCTGCCATGGCAACCGAATTGGGCCCGACGCCGGTAAAGCCGGCGTCGGGCGGTACCCCCGTCCACCACGCCCCCAAGGGCGTCGGTGAGGACAACAAGATCCTGAGCCAGGGCAAATGGGCTTCCTGGCTGCTGGCCCCGACCATCTTCGCCCTGGCGATCGTGATCGTTTACCCGATTATCAGCGCCATCGTTATGTCCTTCCAGAAGGACGCCGGGCTGGATCCGGTCACCGGGCTGTTCACGGCCGGCGGCCCGGCCGGCATCCAGAACTATGTCAACTGGCTTGCCCAGCAATGCGCGGCACCCGGAGGCGGAACGGTGGCATGTCCGCCCGGGACCCTCGGCGGCCAGTTCTGGTCCGCGACGGCCACCACGTTCTTCTTCACCGTGGTAACCGTGACCTTGGAGACCGTGCTCGGTTTCTGGATGGCCCTCATTATGGCCAGGACCTTCCGGGGCCGCAGCCTGGTCCGTGCCGCAGTCCTGGTTCCGTGGGCCATTCCCACCGCCGTGACCGCCAAGCTGTGGCTGTTCATCTTCGCTTTTGAAGGCATCGCCAACAAGCTGTTCAACACCACCATCCTGTGGACAGGCAGCGAGTGGCCGGCCAAGTGGGCTGTCATCATCGCCGACGTCTGGAAGACCACGCCGTTCATGGCGCTGCTCATCCTCGCCGGACTGCAGATGATCCCGGCCGAGGTCTATGAGGCTGCCAAGGTTGACGGTGCCACCACCTGGCAGCGGTTCCGGATGATCACCCTGCCGCTGGTCAAGCCGGCGCTGATGGTGGCTGTCCTCTTCCGCACCCTGGATGCCCTGCGGATGTTCGACCTCCCGTACATCCTCACCGGCGGTGCCAACAACACCACCACGCTCTCCATCCTGGTCATCAACCAGATCAGGCAAGGATTCAACGCGGCGGCAGCATTGTCCACCATCACATTCATCATCATCTTCCTCGTCGCGTTCATCTTTGTCCGCTTCCTCGGGGCGAATGTCGTGGAACAAAGCGGAGCCACCGGTAAGGGGAAGAAATGACCGCCGCGACCGAACTCCGGGCACAGCAGGACAAGGGCAGGAAGGCCTCCCAGAACAAGGAGAAATGGACGCAGGGCCGCACCTACATCAGCGCCGCCGTGGTCCTGATCTGGTGCCTGGCCCCGGCCTACTGGATGGTGGTCACGGCATTCCGGGAGGTCGGCTTCACCTACGACACGTCCCTACTGCCGACCCACGTCACCCTGGATAACTTCAACACCGCGTTCGATACGTCCTTCGGCAACCACTTCGGCCAGGCCTTGCTCAACAGCGTGTTCATCGGCGGTGTCGTCACTGTGGTTTCGCTGCTGATCGGTGTGTTCGCCGCCTACGCCCTGGCACGGCTGAATTTCCGGTTCAAGTACCTCGTGCTGGGCTTCATCCTGGGTGCGTCCATGTTCCCGGGCGTCGCACTCATCACGCCGCTGTTCCAGCTGTTCACCAACATCGGCTGGATCGGCACGTACCAGGCGCTGATCATCCCGAACATCTCGTTCGTGCTGCCGCTGACCGTATACACGATGACGTCCTTCTTCCGCGAAATGCCGTGGGAGCTGGAGGAATCGGCACGGGTGGACGGCTGCACCCAGGGTCAGGCGTTCCGGAAGGTGATCATGCCTTTGGCGGCGCCGGCCATCTTCACCACGGCCATCCTGGCGTTCATCTCCTCCTGGAATGAGTTCCTGATTGCCAGCCAGCTCTCCAGCGACGCGACCCAGCCGGTCACGGTGGCCATCGCGAGCTTCGCCGGGGCGCAACCGAACCAGATTCCGTACACGGCCATCATGGCCGCCGGAACCATTGTCACCATTCCCCTGGTGATCCTGGTCCTGGTCTTCCAGCGCAAGATTGTTGCCGGCCTCACCGCCGGCGCCGTCAAGTGAGGCGTCCAGTGAGCAGTCAAGTGCCAGGTTCGGCCGCTGGCAAAGACCAGAACCACGGGTTCGTCCGGAGTGAGCACAAACGCGCCCGCTCCGGGGAAGACTTCGACATCATCATCGGTTTCCTGGGGTTCTGGGCTGCTGTCCTGCTGGTGGTCACCGTCTGGATGGAGGTGACCGCCCAGCCGGCCCTCGGCTGGGCGGTCGGCCTGCTGGGAATCCTGCTGGCACTGTATGGCATGGTCCGGCTTCGCCGGCGCCTGCCAGCCAGGACCGCTACGCGTCAAAAATAGGAGCTGATCGGAGCTCAAAAGGCTGAGCAGAATAGACTGGCTTGTCGCCGCAGGGAAGCACAGGTAGCAACAATCTGCGGACGGCTGACAAGGGGAAACTGTGGCACGCACAACAGACAGGGCTCAACGGGGCGGCCATTCCGGCGTCAGCATTGAGGACGTCGCGGCCGCAGCCGGGGTTTCCACCGCTACAGTCTCGCGGGCAGTCCGCGGCCTGCCCAGGGTTTCACCGGCCACCCGGGAAAAGATTCTCGAGGTGGCGGGTGCCCTGGGCTACGTCGCGTCATCGTCAGCCTCCGGCCTGGCCACGGGCCGCACCAAGACTATCGGCGTGCTGGCACCGTTCGTCAGCCGCTGGTTCTTCTCCAAAGCCATTGAGGGTGCGGACCGGGAGCTCCACGCCCGCCAGTACAACCTCTCGCTGTTCAACCTCGGCGGCCACGGGAGCAACCGGGAGCGGCTGTTCAGCAAGACCATGGTCTACAAGCAGATCGACGCCCTGCTGGTGCTGTGCATGGCGCTGACGCATGACGAAATTGAGCACCTCCAGAAAATCGATATTCCGCTGGTGGTGGTGGGCGGCCATGTAGAGGAGTGCCCCTACATCGGCATCGACGATTACGCCGCGGCAGCCACCGCTGTGCGGCACCTGATCAGCCTGGGCCACAAGGACATCGCACTCCTGCATGGCGACGACGAAACGGACCTCAACTTCGATGTCCCCCGCGTCCGCATCAAGGCGTTCCAGGACGTCATGGCCGGATCCGGACTCACAGTGCGGCCGGAGTGGGACGAGTGGGGCGACTTCACCGTCCGCAGCGGCCAGGATGCGTTCACCAGGATGTGGGCCCGGCCGGGCCCGAGGCCCACGGCGATTTTCTGCGCTTCGGATGAAATGGCCATGGGCGTCATCTTCGAAGCCCAGAAAGTGGGCGTCCGCGTCCCGGAAGAACTGTCCGTCATCGGCATCGACGACCACGATTTCTCCGACGCCATGGGACTGACCACGGTGCGGCAAAGGCCTGACGAGCAGGCCGAACTCGGCACGAAGATGCTGTTGGACGAACTGGACGGCAACGTGGGGGCGGTCCAGTCCACCGTGGCCCCGCACCAGCTGATCGTCAGGAGAACGACGGCGCCGCCACCCTCGGCGGGTTCGGCCTAGGACTTAGCGGATTCGGCCTAGGATGCGCGGGCCAGCTGCCGGATGGGAATCCAGCGGGACGCCAGCCGGCGGTAGGCCGCTGCGGCCCCGGTCATGTCTCCCTCTGCCAGGCATTCGATGCCCAGCCTCACATCCATGGGTGAATCGTCCGGGTAGACCTTGTCCGCCACGGCGCCATAGTCCAGCTCCACCACGGAACCGGGATGGAAGTGCTCCAGCCACTCGGTCAGCTGCGTCATGTCATCCAGCATGTCCAGGTCGGGCGCGGCAAGGGCGAGGTTGGCCACGGCATAGCGGACCCGTTCCAGGGCTTCGCCGATCCGTGCCCAGACCCGTACCGTGACGATCCGTCCGCCCGATTCCACAACGTCCTGGTGGTCGGATTCCTGGAACAGCGAGAACCAGCTGAACGGGATGCCCCACGTGGAGGCGCGGGTGTGGACGCGGGTGGTGCCCTCGCGGGCTTTCACCAGGTCGATGCGTTCCTGGTGCCTGTCCCGCTGCTCCTCCGGGATGAGGAGCTCGGCCAGGGGGCCGTGGATGCCTTCCATCAGGGCATTGGCCGCAAGCCCCGCCCGCAGTACCAGCTGGCTGGGGCAGTACAGCAGTGCCGGGCCGCTCTCGGCGGCAGGGGAGCCGACGGCGGAACCCTGCCCCTCGGCGTCGGACGTACCCGAGGCATCCGGTGCGCCGGAGTGCTTTGGCCTGCGGGGCTGCTCCGGTTCGGGGGGAGCCGGGATAACCCGCACCAGATCGGTGCGGCCGGTGGGGAAGGGGTCTCCGCCCGGCCGGGTGATCCGGCCGAGGGAGGCCTGAAGCTCCGCGTTTTCCACCGCGGCGCGGGATGCCGTCCTGGCACCCGCCGCCTGCAGCGCGGCCCGCCGGTCCTCCGGGAAAGCGGACAGCGGCTCGTAGATCCGCAGCGCAGACGAGAACGGCAGGCCGGCCTGGCCCCGGTAGATGTTGCCCGTCATCGCTGACCCATTAGTCGGCAAGTT
Organism: Arthrobacter sp. 24S4-2; assembly: GCF_005280255.1. Classification (NCBI taxonomy): domain Bacteria; kingdom Bacillati; phylum Actinomycetota; class Actinomycetes; order Micrococcales; family Micrococcaceae; genus Arthrobacter; species Arthrobacter sp. 24S4-2. The sequence continues at coordinate 552,457 of NZ_CP040018.1, forward strand.
CCACTACGACCGGCGCGTGGTCTGAGGCGCCTTTGCCCTTGCGTTCCTCGCGGTCGATGGAGGCGCCGGTCACGCGGGAGGCGAGTGCCGGGGAGGCCAGGACGAAGTCGATCCGCATGCCCTCCTTCTTGGGGAACCGCAGCTGGGTGTAGTCCCAGTAGGTGTAGACGCCGGGGCCGGGGGTGTGCGGGCGGACGACGTCGGTGAATCCGGCCGCTTCAAAGGCGTGGAAGGCCGCGCGTTCGGGTTCGCTGACGTGGGTCATTGCGTTGGCACGGAAGAAGTCGATGTCCCAGACGTCGTCGTCCTGTGGGGCGATGTTCCAGTCGCCCATCAGGGCAATCTGCGCCTCAGGGCTGTCGGCGACCCAGGTCTGGGCGTGGGTCTTCAGCATGTCCAGCCAGCTTAGCTTGTAGGGCATGTGTTCGTCGTCGAGCGAGCGGCCGTTGGGTACGTAGAGGCTCCACACCCGGACGCCGCCGCATGTGGCACCGATGGCGCGGGCCTCCTGGACGGGGTCCTTGCCGTTCTTGCCGAAGACCGGCTGGTCCAGGAAGGACCGTTCAACGTCCTCGAGCCCCACGCGGGAAGCGATGGCCACGCCGTTCCACTGGTTTACGCCGAAGTGGGCCACCTCGTAGCCCATGCGCTCAAAGAGCTCCCACGGAAAGTTGTCGTCCTTGCACTTGGTTTCCTGGATGGCCAGGACATCACAGTCGCTGCGCTGCAGCCAGGCCTCCACGCGGTCGGCACGGGCACGGAGGGAGTTCACATTCCAGGTAGCAATCTTCACAGTTCCTAACTTACCGAACTTGGGCGTCAGGCATAGCGGACCGGTACGTCCGGAGCGTGCTCGTGCGGCGGAAACGGGGCACTTCGGCGCGGAAACGCCGACGGTTAGGGGTCCGGCGCACGGAAGCCACGTCAAAGTGCCCCACGACGGCGGTGCAAGCGACGGCGGTGCCCGACGGCGGTGCGCAGGGCACGTGCGCCGCCCTCCCGCACTCTGGAATTTAGTAGGAAGTCCGAGTATATTCAGCAGCAGGAATGATGTAGGTCACATGCAAAGGAGCATTTCCGCCATGGTTCGCGAGCTTTCCCACTATGTAAACGGACAACGCGTAGAAGGCACCTCCGGGCGCTTCAGCGACGTCTACGATCCCTGCACCGGCGAGGTTCAGGCCAGGCTGCCGCTGGCCAGTGCCGACGAGGTCCGCAACGCCATCGCCAGCGCGGAGAAGGCCCAGCTGGAATGGGGCGCCATGAACCCCCAGCGCCGCGGCCGGATCCTGCTGAAGTTCGTGGACCTCGTGAACGAACACCTGGACGAACTCGCCGCACTGCTCTCCTCCGAACACGGCAAGACCCTGCCGGACGCGAAAGGGGACATCCAGCGCGGCATCGAGGTGGTGGAATTCGCCGCCGGCGCCCCGCACCTGCTCAAGGGCGAATTCTCGGACAATGCCGGCACCGGAATCGATGTGCACTCGATGCGCCAGCCCCTGGGCGTAGTCGCCGGCATTACGCCGTTCAACTTCCCCGCCATGATTCCGCTCTGGAAGTCCGGCCCGGCGCTGGCCGCCGGCAACGCCTTCATCCTGAAGCCCTCGGAACGGGACCCGTCCGTGCCGCTGCGGCTGGCCGAGCTCTTCACCGAAGCCGGCGTGCCGGACGGCGTGTTCAACGTAATCAACGGGGGCAAGGAAGCCGTGGACGCGCTGCTCGAGGACGAGCGAGTGAAGGCCATCGGCTTCGTGGGCTCCACCCCGATCGCCCAGTACATCTACGCCACCGCGGCCGCCCACGGCAAGCGCGCCCAGTGCTTCGGCGGCGCCAAGAACCACATGGTGATCATGCCGGACGCGGATTTGGACATGGCGGTTGATGCGCTGATGGGGGCGGGCTACGGATCCGCCGGAGAGCGCTGCATGGCCATCTCCGTGGCGGTTCCGGTGGGCAAGGACACTGCCGATGCCCTGGTCTCCAAGCTGGAAGAGCGCGTGAAGCACCTCAAAGTGGGCCACAGCCTGGCCCAGGACTCGGACTTCGGCCCGGTGGTGGCCGCCTCGGCCAAGGAACGGATTGAAAATTACATCCAGTCCGGCGTCGACGAAGGCGCCACCCTCGTGGCGGACGGCCGCGGCCTCACCGTAGACGGCTACGACGGCGGCTTCTGGGTGGGGCCCACGCTTTTCGACAACGTCACCAAGGACATGAAGATCTACAAGGAGGAGATCTTCGGGCCCGTCCTCAGCGTGCTGCGCGCCGCTGACTATGACGAAGCCCTCCGGCTCTGCAGCGAGCACGAGTTCGGCAACGGCGTGGCCATCTTCACCCGTGACGGCGACGCCGCCCGCGACTTCGCCAGCCGCGTGCAGGTGGGTATGGTGGGCATCAACGTGCCCATCCCGGTGCCGATCGCCTACTACACGTTCGGCGGCTGGAAGGCGTCCGGCTTCGGAGACCTCAACCAGCACGGCGCCGATGCGTTCCGTTTCTACACCAAGACCAAGACCGTGACCACCCGCTGGCCCTCCGGCATCCGCCAAGGCGCCAGCTACGTGATGCCGGAAGGCAGCTGATGACCGCAGGACCTACCGCAGGTACGAACACAGCAAGCCCCACTGACGAAGTGCTCTTCGAGCGGCGCGGCCGCCTCGGCGTCGTCACGCTGAACCGGCCCCGGGCCGTGAATGCGCTCACCGCCGGCATGGCCGCCGCCATGCTGGAGCGGCTCACCGAATGGGCGGACGACGACGGCGTGGCCACCGTTCTGGTGCAGGGTGCCGGTGAGCGGGGGCTGTGCGCCGGCGGCGACATCGTGGCCATCTACGAGGACATGCTGACGGGCGGTGATGCCACGGCGGACTTCTGGCGCACCGAGTACCGGCTGAATGCCCTGATCTCCGGATACCCCAAGCCCTACGTGGCCTTCATGGACGGCCTGGTGCTCGGCGGCGGCGTGGGGATCTCCGCCCACGGCTCGGTGCGCGTGGTCACCGAGCGCACCCGCAGCGGCATGCCGGAGACTACCATCGGTTTTGTGCCCGACGTCGGCGGCACCCTGCTGCTGTCCCGCTCGCCGGGGGAGGCCGGCACCCATGCGGCGCTGACTGGCGCCCACCTGTCCGGTGCGGACGCCCTGTTCCTGGGCCTCGCGGACCACTTTGTGGCGTCCGCACACCTGCCCGCGCTGGCGGCCGCGCTGGAGACCGAAACGGCGGAAGCCGCCGTCGGACGCTTCAGCGAAAAGCCGCCCCCTTCGGCCCTGGCCGGGCAGCGGGACTGGATCGACGCCTGCTACACAGGCGACGACGCGGAGGAGATCCTCCGCCGGCTGCGCGGCTTTGACCGGGAGACTCCCGGCGACGCCGCTGGCGAGGCGGCTGAAGCTGCCGACACGATCGAAACGAAGTCGCCCACTGCTGTGAAGGTGGCGCTGGAATCGCTTCGCCGGGTACGGGGCCTGACGCTGGAGGAAGCCCTTGTGCAGGAATACCGCGTGGGCCTGCGGTGCCTGGCGGGTCCGGACTTCCGCGAAGGGATCCGTGCCCAGGTGGTGGACAAGGACCGCAACCCCCAGTGGAAGCCTGCCACCCTGCACGAGGTCGCCGCGGCCGACGTCGCGAGGTTCTTCGAGCCGGTGGGGGAGCGCGAGCTCAATCTGCAGTCAAAGGAGGCCGACAATGTCTGAAGCAGCACGCGCCGGGAAAACGGGGCACGTCGCGTTCCTGGGATTGGGACATATGGGCGGTCCCATGGCCGTCAACCTGGTCAAGGCCGGATACACAGTGGCTGGGTTCGACGTGGTGCCCGCAGCGCTGGACGCCGCGCGGGAGCACGGGATTCCAACGGTGGCCACGCCCGCCGATGCCGTGGCCGGCGCCGACGTGGTGCTCACCATGTTCCCCAGCGGCCAGCACGTCCTGGATGCCTACCGCGGAACGGACGGCCAGCCCGGACTGCTGGACGTTGCCGGTCCGGACACCATGTTCCTGGACTGCTCCACGATTAACGTGGACGAGGCGCGGGAGGCGTCCGCGCTCGCCGTGGCGGCCGGGCACCGGGCCGTGGACGCACCGGTCTCCGGAGGTGTGGTGGGAGCCGAAGCCGGAACCCTGACCTTCATGGTGGGCGCCCTGCCCGAGGACTTCGACGCCGTGCGGCCCCTGCTGGAAGTGATGGGCAAACGCGTGGTCCACTGCGGCGCCCACGGCGCAGGCCAGGCCGCCAAGGTGTGCAACAACCTGATCCTGGGCGTCTCGATGATCGCCGTGAGCGAGGCCTTTGTGCTCGGCGAGAAGCTGGGGCTGACGCACCAGGCCCTGTTCGACGTCGCGTCCGCGGCGTCCGGGCAGTGCTGGGCGCTCACCACCAACTGCCCGGTCCCGGGGCCGGTGCCCACCAGCCCGGCCAACAGGGACTACCAGCCGGGCTTTGCCGGGGCGCTCATGGCGAAGGACCTCAAGCTGGCCCTGAATGCCCTGCAGAGCACCGGAGTGGCCGCACGGATGGGGCCGCTGGCGTCGGAGATCTACGATACGTTTGCCGCGGAGGGCGGCGCTGGCCGTGACTTCTCCGGCATCATCACGGACATCCGGGACAAGTCGGCGCACTAGGCCCGGCCAGCGTCCGGAGGGCCGGTCACATCAGCGGCGCCCGGAGCCGGCACTAATTTTGAGCAGAACCACGTGAGGAGTCAGGCATGACGGAACAGTACGGGAACATTCTGGTGGAGCGGCGGGGACGCGTGGGGCTGGTGACGCTGAACCGGCCCGAAGCGCTGAATGCGCTGAACAAGGCCACCATGGACGAACTCGTCGCTGCCGTCACGGCCATGGATACGGACCCCGAGGTGGGCGCCGTGGTGGTCACGGGGTCCGGCAAAGCGTTTGCGGCCGGCGCGGACATCAAAGAGATGGCCGCCCAGGGCTACATGGACATGTACGCCGCGGACTGGTTCCGCGGCTGGGAGGACTTCACCAGGCTGCGCATCCCCGTGGTGGCGGCCGTCTCCGGCTTCGCCCTGGGCGGCGGCTGCGAGCTGGCCATGATGTGCGACTTCATCATCGCCGGGGACAACGCGAAGTTCGGGCAGCCGGAGATCAACCTGGGCGTGCTGCCGGGCATGGGCGGTTCACAGCGGCTGACCCGCGCCGTGGGCAAGTCCAAGGCGATGGACCTGATCCTGACCGGGCGGTTCATGGATGCCGAGGAAGCCGAACGCGCCGGCCTGGTGTCCAGGGTGGTGCCCGCGGCGGACGTGGTCGAAGAGGCCCTCAAGGCCGCCGAGGTGATTGCTTCCAAGTCCAAGCCGGTGGCGATGGTGGCCAAGGAAGCAGTCAACGCGGCGTTTGAGACCGGGCTGGCGCAGGGCGTGCTTTTCGAGCGGCGGATCTTCCACTCGCTCTTCGCCACCGACGACCAGAAGGAAGGCATGGCCGCGTTCACGGAGAAGCGCCGGCCGGAATTCAGGCACCGCTAGGGACTTCGGTCCCTGAGGACTGTGACCCTACGGACTTTGACCCTGAGTACTTCGACCCCTAAGGCCGCGGCGCCCGGCGGTGGGCGCGGAGCACTGAATCCGTGACGGTGACGGAGCCGCCCTCCGAGTCCGTCACGGAGCGCCGTCGTGCTTCGCAGACATCGATTTCCCATTCGTCCGGGTCAAGTTCGGCGGCGATTTCCTCCGGGGTGAAAAGCAGGCCCGGCTGCGACGGACGGGGAATCCCCGCCGCCAGGTCAGCCGGGTGGTGGCCCACGATCAGCAGCGTGCCGCCGGGGGCAACGGATGCCGCCAGGCGGTGATACAGCTCAGTCCTCGGATCCTGGGGCAGGTGCATGAACTGGGCGGACACAAGGTCGAAGGTGCCGGCCGGCGGGGGTGATGCGGTGAGGTCATGGTGGACCCAGACGATCCTCCCGGCCAGCGCGGCATCCTCCGCCGCCCGTTCCGCGGCCCGGGCCAGCGCCACGGAGGAAATGTCCACGGCGGTGACCCGCCAGCCCTGCCGTGCCAGCCAGATTGAGTCGGCTCCTTCGCCGCTGCCCACGTCCAGGGCGGAGCCCGGGCGCAGGGCGGCGGCCTCGGCCATCAGGGTGGGGTTCGGATTGCGGCTCCAGACCGAACCGTGCTGGCGGTAGCGCTCATCCCAGAACGACTCGTCAAACTGCATCCATGGTCTCCTCGCTGCCCGTGCTTCCGGTCCCGGCAGCGTACCGTCAGGGACGGCCCGCGCTAAGCCGCGACTATGCCACGATACGCCGTGACGGCGTCCTCCAGTTCCTGTGCCATGATGTCGGTGTTGATCACGACGCCGGTCCACGCTCCGACCGGGCAAGCAGCCGGTGGAGTTCATCAGCCTGTTCGGGCCAAGGCGAACGGGATGCACGTCATGGCCAAGCCCTCAGGCTCATGGGCGCGGTTAGGCGGCGCTGATGCCGAACAGTCCGATGATCAGGCCCATGACCACGAGCGTCACCAGTTCGTGCGCGCAGTTCAGGACAGTCAGCCCGGCCGGGCGGCCCTCGAAGGCGTCGTGGGTGATGAAGCGGGCGGCCGTGAACCCGGCCCAGAGGATGAGAGCGGTGATCAGCGTGTTCGCCAGGAAGTTGCCGCCGTAGAAATGCTGGGAGATGGCGGCGGATCCGGCAAGGACCAGGGCGCTGATGAAGCTGACCACCAGCGTGATCAGGATGGGTTTGACCGCGTCCTTCGCGTCGCCGCTGGGGGATACTTTCGCGACCTTCATCCAGTAGTTGCCGAACACTTTGGGGGTGTACCAGACCGAGCCCACCACCATGCTGGAAAGGGTGGCCAGCAGTACGGCCCAGATGTTGATTTCCGGAATCATCACGCTCTCCTCGGTACCGGGTCCTAGTCCCTCGAAGTCTAGGGCTGCCCGCCGCGTTGATCGCGGCAACACGGTGGTCAGTCCGAGAAGTCGCCGGCATTCCGTCGGAATTTCCCGAGGATGCGGATCAGCTGGTCCACGTCCTGGTTGGCGAAACCTGACTGGCCGAACACTTCGGTGTTGAGCGCCGCCGTCGCACTTTTGGCCAGGGTGCGGCCCTCGGCGGTGAGCTCGATCAGGGTAGTGCGGCCGTCCGTCGGGTGCGGGGAGCGGACCACCAGGCCGGCGACCTGGAGGCGGTCGACGGCGTTGGTCACCGAAGTGGGGTGGACCTGCAGGAGCGCGCTCGCCTTATTCATGGGCAGCGCGCCGCTGCGGGCGAAGCTCAGTAGTGCCAGGAGTTCGTAGCGCGCGAAGGTCAGGCCGAAGGGCTTGAGCACGCCTTCGATCCGGGCCAGCAGGATCTGCTGCGTGCGCATGATGGCCGTGATGGCGGCCATGGGCGCGGCAACATCACCCCAGCCGTGCCGTTCCCAGTTGCGCTGGGCGTCGGCGATGGGATCGCGCGGGAGCGGGTTTCCCATGGCACCTCCTGACATGTGGGTTGTTCCAGCCTAGCTTTTCAAATTCGGGAAATCCGACTCGGAGTACTCGACGCCCAGGCCCTCGGGCAGGGGGCCGCTGCCGTGCCGGAGCTCTTCGCTGTGCCGGAGTTCCACGCGGCGGATCTTGCCCGAGATGGTCTTCGGCAGCTCCGCGAATTCCAGTCGCCGGATTCGCTTGAACGGGGCCAGACGGTCGCGGCAGTACCGCAGGATGTCCTCCGCGAGTTCGGGGCCGGGCTGGTGCCCAGCGGCCAGGACCACAAACGCCTTCGGCACGGACAGCTTCAGCGGATCGGGGGAAGGGACGACGGCGGCCTCGGCCACCGCCGGGTGCTCGATCAGGACGCTTTCCAGCTCGAACGGGGACAACCGGTAGTCGGAGGACTTGAACACGTCGTCGCCGCGGCCCACGTAGGTGATGATGCCGCGCTCGTCCCGGCTGGCCATGTCACCCGTGTGGTAATAGCCGTCCCGGAAGGCGTCCGCGCTCTTCTCCGGGTCGCCGTAGTACGCCTTCATCAGCCCAACAGGGCGGGGGTCCAGGCGGAGGCAGAGCTCGCCGTCGTCGGCCTCTTCGCCCGTAGCAGGGTCAACCAACACCACGTCGTAGCCGGGCAGCGGCTTGCCCATGGCGCCGATCTTGATCGGCTGGCCGGGGGTGTTGGCGATCTGCACCGTGGATTCGGTCTGGCCGAAGCCGTCCCGGATGGTCTGGCCCCAGGCACGGTGGACCTGGTCGATCACCTCGGCGTTGAGCGGCTCGCCGGCGGACACCACCTTGGTGGGCGGGTTCTTCAGGACGGTGAGGTCGGCCTGGATCAGCATCCGCCACACGGTGGGCGGGGCGCAGAAGCTGGTCACCTTTTCCCGGTCCATTTGTTCCATCAGAGCCTTGGCGTCGAACCGGCTGTAGTTGTAGATGAACACGCAGGCCTCGGCGATCCAGGGTGTGAACACGTTGGACCAGGCGTGCTTGGCCCAGCCCGGCGAGGCGACGTTCAGGTGCACATCGCCGGGTTCCAGCCCGATCCAGAACATGGTGGACAGGTGGCCCACCGGATAGGAGGTATGGGTGTGCTCCACCAGTTTGGCCTTGGATGTGGTGCCCGACGTGAAGTAGAGAAGCAGGGTTTCGTCCGCCCGGGTGGGCGCGTCCGGCGTGAAGTCTGCCGGGGCGCCGGCTGCCTCCGTGTATTGGGCGGCCGCCTCTTCGGCGGAGGAAGCATCGCCGTCCGCGATTTCAATCAGTTTGTAGTTCCCCGGGACGTCGGCGAACTTGCCGATGTTGGAGCTTCCGACGGCGGCCCAGCCCGCCTCGCCGCGGTCCACCCGGTCCAACAGGTCCGTCGGGCCCATCAGGGTGGTGGTCGGAATCATCACAATGCCCAGCTTGATGCCCGCCAGCATGAGCTCCCAGAGTTCAACCTGGTTGCCGAGCATGATGATCATGCGGTCCCCGCGGCGGACGCCCTGGCCCCGGAGCCAGTTGGCCACCTGGTTGGAGCGCCCGGCAAGCTCCGCGAAGCTCCGCCGGGTGGCGCTGCCGTCCTGTTCCACGATGACCAGGGCGGGCCTGGCGCCCTTGCCCGGGTCCGCGGCTATCCGGTCGAACCAGTCGAGGGCGAAGTTGAACTCCTCGAAGCGGGGCCATTGGAATTCATCTCGCGCCTGGCCGTAGTTCTCGCGCAGGGCAAGCAGCCTGTCCCTCGCGGCCCGGAAGTCGTCGGTGACTGTCATGGGGGCCCTTTCGCCTAGTGATCCACATCACTGTGCAATATACTAGGACATCCAAGGGTTTGGAAGGGCCGGGTGCGAGGGTGCGGCCGGCGGACGACGAAGGGATACATGCCCGTGCAGACACAGGGACGTGCCAGCGGATCGCCCGATACTGCGGAAATTGCTGCCAAGCGGCCGGAACCGCCGTTCCCCGACGCGGACCTTATGTACATCGTGGACCTGCTGCCGGCAGGGGAGCGCTCGCGCTATCTGGAGGTGCGGGACTTCCTGCAGTCCCGCATTCGCGCGGCGTCGATCCAGTACTGGAACCGCGAGGAATTTCCTTTCGGGCTGCTGGCCGAAATGGGTAAGTACGGGCTGGGCGGGCTGCAGACGGACGGAACGTCGGCGCTCTTCAAGGGCCTGATGTACGTGGAAGTGGCCCGCGCGGATGTTTCCCTCTCCGCCCTGGTAGGCATCCACAACGAGCTGATCGTCGGGATGATCGACGCGCTCGGTTCGGAGGAACAGAAGCAACGCTGGCTTCCCGGGCTGACAGCTTTCACCCAGCTGGGCGCCTTCGCGCTGACGGAGCCGGACCACGGTTCGGACATTGCCGGCGGCCTCGAAACGTCAGCCCGGCTGGAGCGCGGCGAATGGGTGATCAACGGGGCCAAGCGCTGGATCGGCGCGGGGACCATCGCTGATTTCGCGCTTGTCTGGGCCCGCGATGTCGCTGATCAGCAGATCAAGGGGTTCATCGTGGAAACGGACCGCCCGGGGTATTCCGCCACGAAGATCTGCAACAAGATCGGCCTGCGGATCATGCAGAACGCGGACATCCGGCTGGACGACGTGCGCGTTCCCGAAGCGAACCTGCTGCCCGGCGCCACTGACTTTTCCAAGGCCAACCACCTCCTCCGCGACTCGCGCGCCTGGGTTGGCTGGCAAGGTGCCGGGATCCAGCTGGCCGCCTTCGACGTCGCCCGGTCGTATGCGCTGGAACGGAAGCAGTTCGGCAAGGAACTGGCAAAGTTCCAGCTGATCCAGCAACAGCTGGCCGAGATCCTGGGCAACGCCAGTGCCTCACTGGCGCTGATGGCGCAGCTGGCCCGGATCCAGCAGGACGGCAAGCTGGAAATGGTGCAGGCCGCCATGGCCAAGTCCACCACCACCAGGCTGGCGCGGGCCTCGGTGGCCATGGGCAGGTCGCTGATGGGCGGCAATGGCATCAGCAGCGACTACGAGATGGGCAAGCTCTTTGGCGACGCCGAAATCCTTTACACGTATGAAGGAAGCTACGAGATCAACTCCCTGATCGTGGCCCGCGCCGTGACGGGGAAGTCGGCGTTCGTCTGAGGGCCCGGCGGCCCGTCCCGGCGGCCGGGCTCACGCGCCGTGACGCGTCCGCGCACGCGGTGAGCCGTCGCCGTCGTACTTTCCTTAGTCCTGGCCCTTTTGGTACTGGAGCAGGACCACGCCGTTGCCGAAAGTCCGCGTCCCGGTCAGGCTGAGCTTCATCCTGACGTCCGGCGACTGGAACAGTGGCCGGCCCTCGCCCAGGACCACGGGGTGGACATAGATCCGGTATTCGTCGATCAGGCCGTGCCGCATGAACGTTGCGGCAAGGTTGGCGCCGCCGAGCGCGAGGTCACCGCCGGGCTGCGCCTTCAGTTCCGCGATTTGTTCAGGCACGACATCGTGGATCACCGTGGTGTTCCAGTCCGCCGTGGTGAGGGTCCGGGAAAAGACGAACTTCGGCATGTCCCGCCAGATCTTGGCGAACTCGGCCATCGTCGCCGTGATGTCCGGATCCTGGTCCGCCGTCGGCCAGAATTCGGCCATGAGCTCATGGGTGATCCGGCCGTCCAGGAACGCGCCCATCGCCCTGCACTCATCGTTGAAGTGTTGGTGGAGTTCGTCGTCCACGAGGTGCCAGCTGATGTCACGGTCCAGCCCTTCGAAGAACCCGTCAATGGACACAGACATCATCAGGATGATCTTCCGCATGGCGCTACCTCCTTGGCCGGGCGGCCGCCGGGGCGTGGCCGCCGTCATAGGTTCCAGTGAATCACTCGAGGATCCGTTGGAACAGGACATGATCCTGCCAGGAGCCGGCAATCTTCAGGTAGGACGGCGCCACTCCTATCTCCTGGAACCGTGCACGCTTCAGAATTTTCTGCGACGCCGCGTTGTGCCTGAGCGTCGCAGCCTGCAGCCTGTGCAGCCCCAGTTCTTCCCTTGCGGCCGCTGCAGCATGCACGACGGCGGCAGTGCCGATTCCCCGGCCGTTGTACTCCCGGTCAATCCAGTATCCGACGTGGGCGTTCAGGAAGGGCCCGCGGACAATCCCGCTCAGCGTGACCGTTCCGATGATGCGGTGGCCGTCAAGGATCACCCAAGGCACTTCCCAGCCGGCCGCGTGCAATGCGAGTTTGGCTTCGATGGCCTCGCCTTGGCCGGCCGTAGTGAAGAACTCGTCGAACCGGGCGGGCTCCCAAGGGGCGAGGTGGTCCCGGTTTAGCTGGTAGGCGGCACCAAGGAGGCCTGCATCAGAGTCCCGAAGCACCCGCAATTGAACAGTGCCGATCAGTGTGGTGGCATCCGTATCCATCATCTGACTCTATCGGCGCGTGGAGCGTGGCGGCGTGCGGGCGGGTCCAGCGGATGCCCTAAGGAGGTCCTTGGGCCCTTCCGCCGGGGCGGGGCGGGGATCAGAGTTGTTTCAGGGGGAAACCGGACGGGATCAACCCCGACTTTATTCGCGGAAAAGGAGGAGCCATGCGGATCGAATCCTGGATTTTCGGAGGATTGTCGATGTTCTTCGTCCCTGTGGGCGTGGTTTACGGTTTCGTCACGGGTTGGACTGAGCCGGTGGGTTTCCTGGCGCTGTGGCTGGTGGGCGCCCTGGCCGGGCTGATCGGAGGCTACCTCGGATACACCGGCAGGCGCATTGGGATGCGTCCCGAAGACCGACAGGACGCGGAGATCCATGAGGGCGCCGGTGAACAGGGCCAATTCAGTCCCTGGAGTTGGTGGCCGATTGCTTTGGGCTTTTCCGCAGCCGTCGGCTTCCTGGGCATGGCCATCGGATTCTGGCTGGTCTACCTCAGTGCCGGGTTCGCCCTGATTGCCCTGATTGGATGGGTCTTCGAGTACAGCCGCGGGGATCACGCCCACTAACATGCGTTCGTCCGAGGGCGCTCGGCCTGCGGCGCTGTTGGTCCGACGGTGCCGTTAAATCGACGGCCCTGTTAGTCCGCGTGTGCCGTTTGGGCTGACGGCCCCGCGCCCGCCTGATACTGCGAGAACACGGGTGGCGGCGCGTAGGGGTTCTCGGGACGCTCCGGATCCGGGATGGAAGGCTCCCTCGAGTCGTACGTCCGTGCGGCGCGGAGGTCACGCGACCGTCTGACCAACCCGATGCCCAGCAGACCCGCGCCGCCGGCCGGCAGGGCGAGTCCCAACACGAAAAGCGCTAGCGAACCGTCCGGCGCCCTGCCGGACAACACGTCATAAGCGGATGACGGTAAAACAAACAGTGTCCCAAACAGCAGCACACTGCCCAACGAAATTTGCAGCCGGCCCTTGGACTTCATGGCTTCCCCTGAGCGCATTCTGCGGACTCCTTGGTGTTCATTGAACCCGGTCAGGGCACCAACGGGAACCCCCTGCCAGCGGGCACGGGCCAACCATGATTTGCCCGGGCACGCGATTTCCCGTGTCACAAGGTGTACGTAGTACACTTGTCCCAAGAAGGCAGCTAACGAGGGATGTCCACATGACTCAGCAGGCGGAGGCGACGCGCCGACTTCCGTTGAACCGGGAACGCGTGCTGGATGCCGCCGTGGTGCTTGCCGATGAGGTGGGCATCGAGTCACTCAGCATGAGGCGGCTGGCCCAGGAGCTCGGCGTCGTGCCGATGGCGCTCTACAAGCACGTCGCCAACAAGGAGGAACTGCTTGACGGCATGGTCGACGTCATTGTCGGCGAGATCGCCCCTGCGGTCCCCGGCACGGACTGGAAGAACACGGTCCGGCTGAGGGTCCTCTCGGCGAGGAACTCGCTGCTGCGTCACCCGTGGGCCCGTCCGGTGCTGGAGACGCGCACCAACCCGACACCGGCGGTGCTGGGGTACATGGACTCGTTCATCGGCATGTTCTTCGCCGGCGGGTTCGCCGTGGATCTCACCCACCACGTCATGCACGCCCTCGGCAGCCGCATGTGGGGGTTCACCCAGGAGCTCTTCGACGACCCGGGCCAGGCATCGCAGGCTGAGGTGGCGCCCGACGTCCAGGCAGCGACGTTCCAGGAGATGGCAGCGAGGTATCCGAATATTCTGAAAGTCGCCTCGGCGGCCACCCACGACGACGGGTCGGTGGTGGGGCAAGGCTGTGACGATCAGTTTGAGTTCGAGTTCGCCCTCGATCTGCTCCTCGACGGTTTCGAGCGGTTCCACCGGCAGGGCTGGACGTCGGCGCGGGCGAAGTTGGACCACGGCAACAAATGATTGGCCCCACGCAGGTTTGGACTTGGTTGAACCCGTGCTGGCTTGTGGGGATGGAGGCGCTCGACTGGCTGGCACCTGGCGGTTGGAGAACCCGCATCCGGGGCCGATCCATTCCGCCATGGAAGAACGTGACGGACGCCCGAGCCGGTGGAACACGCTTGGGGCGCCGCGCGGGCTTAAGTGGTGCGAACGCCCCTAGGACTCGTCCGGCGAGGGCCTCTACTCCGATGCTTAGAGTGCTAGCATCTGAAGCTCGTGTCGGCACCTGCCGCATTTCATTGGGGGATTTGTTGTGGTTTCTTTCGGAATTTTGGGAATTCTTTACTCGGCCGTTCTGATCGCTATTACCGCTCTGGCTGTTTATGCCTTGGTGCTGGTCGTCATCTTTCTACGCCTCCGCATCCGGGAGCTGAAGGCGTCGCAATCCCCGGACCCGGGCAACGGGGGCAGCGGCCCGGGCAACGGCGCCTAAGCCCGCGGATGAAACGGGCTGTGATTCTTGGCGGTACTGGCGTTCTCGGCCGGGCCATGGCTTGGCGGCTCATCAAAGCCGGCTGGGCTGTGGACGTGACGGGCCGGGACCGGGACAGGATGCCGAAGGGGCTAACGGCTGCCGGGGCCCGGTTCATCACCTCGGAACGGCGTGAACCTGCAGCGCTCGCCGGGGCAATTGGTGCCGGAGCGGATCTTCTCGTAGATGCAGTGTGCTTCACCGAGACGGATGCGCGGCAGCTCCTTCCGCACCTGCCTGATGTGAGCTCGGCTGTGATGCTTTCGAGTAAAGCGGTCTATATCGATTCCGCCGGCAACCACGTGAACTCCGACGTCGCGCCGCGCTTTGATACTGCTGTCACCGAAAGCAACCCCACAATGGAACCCGGCGCCGGAGACTATGACTCCCCGGAAGGATACGGAGCAAACAAAGTCGCCGCCGAGCGCGCCCTGCTGGACAGCGGCCACCCGGTGACGGTAATCCGAGCGTCAAAGGTCCACGGTGAAGGTGCAAGCAGGCCACGGGAATGGATGTTCGTCAAGCGCATCCTCGATGGGCGGCCCGCGGTATTCTTGGCCGGTGCTGGCAAAGGCGGGGACCACACGACGGCGGCGGTCAACACCGCCGCCCTGGTGGAACGCGTTGCCGCCGTACCAGGGGCACGCGTCCTCAACAGCGCCGATCCCGACGCGCCGAACGCCCAAGGCATCGCACGCACAATCGCCGAATACCTCGGCCACGAATGGGATGAAGTCCTGCTGGACAGCAGCGCCCCTGCTGGTCTCGGTGACCACCCGTGGAACTTCCGTCCGCCGCTGGTCCTGAGTACTGCGGCCTCCCTGGAACTGGGCTATGAACCCGTAGGGTGCTACGCGGAAACCATTCCGCACCAAATCGACTGGCTTATCAGCGCGGCAGCCTCGAATGCAGTTCCAGGGCAGGGCGATCCATTCTTCAATCATTACCTCAACTATGAGCTGGAAGAGGGATACCTTCGCCGGAAGTAACCTCGATTGTGCTGCCCGGCTGACCGCCGGGCATGTTCCGTCTCCTGTCCGGTTGCCTATGATGCAGGGGTTAGCCAGAAGCCGACCACTGATCCGGCACCGGCGTCGATGGTCCTGCGAAATCCCTGGGCAAGGACCCGGCCGTCTTCCAGGTCTAGTTTCATGCTCGCCGTAGTTCCGCAGTTCAAGTCCAACTCCTGACTGATTCCACCTCGACGATCTGTCTGGGAGACAACGAGCGTGGCCTTAGGAGTGCCGATGCACGCAGCCGTGACCGTATACGAACCTTGTCCTACTGCCGTGCCTGTTTTTCGGAACCCGCTGCCAGCGAGACCGCCCGCCCCGGTCAGGACGACCCCGCCGGGCCGTGGGCCCAAGAGTATGTCCAGTTCGCGCAGGTTCTTCGCTTCGTCTTTGGCGAGGTTCGGGGCGGCAGCCGGCGGGGGAGGAGGGGCCGGGCGGGACGATCTGGCCGGGGCCGCCGTCGGATCCGGAATGTCGTCTGCGTATTCACACCCGGTGATGACGGCGCCCGAGCAGACTACAGCCAGCATCAGCGCGGCATGCCCGATCCAGTGTCTTCCCCCCATTCGTGACATGACCGACGCCTACCGCCCGGGGCTTTCGCGCAGCGGCCACGGACTCCACCCTCCGGCCATGTCCCTTAGCCGGATCTCGGCGTCCCGGAGGCGGGCGGCGGCCACGGGCCCAGGTTCGCCCCGCCCACTTTCAGAGCCGGAACCGTCGACAGCGGTCAGCGCGTACTCGCACCACCGCCGGCTGCCCGCCGGGTAACGCTCACTGTATCCGCCGGCCGCAACGGCAAGCACCAGCATCTCCATCCGGTCCGCCGCTGTCTCAGCCGTCTCGTCGCAGGCATCGCAACCGCACACCGGAAACGGGAAGTCATGCAGCACACCGGCGTGGACCATGACTCCCGGATACGAGGTCAGCACAAACGTCAGACGCGCTGCGCCGCGACCTCGGGGCGTTACCCGCACAGCTTCCACCACGTTCCGGGCCACCCCCAGCAGCTCCTTTGCATGGACCGGATCCGTGTCGACGTCCACATCGTAGGCCGCAGCCAGATGATCGATAAGGGCCAGGGCGACGGTGTGAAGCCCGCCGAACCGTTCCGGGTGGCTGTCCACGCTGTATGAATCAGGAGCGGGACCGTCGGGATCCCACCGCTGGCCGTAGGGAATAGGTTCGCCGTTGGGGGAGTAATAGGTCATTGCCGGCAGTGGCGGCCGGAGGTAGAGGGGCAGTCTGGCCGTCGGGGGTACCGGCACGGGCCGGACGGCCGGCGTACTGTCCACCTCTTCCTGTGCCCACTCGGACAGTGCGGAAACAAGCCCCCGGACCGATCCGTCGTGGGCACCTCGCAGGCCTTCTACAAGTCGGTCAGTCTCGAACTGCCTGACCCGGTTTCCGACCAATCGGGAACCGTCTTCGTAGGCCGCCCAGTGGGCATCCGGCCTCAGCCGGGCGATGGCGTTTCCGGTGAAAATTGCTGCCGCAGCGGCGAGGGCGTCACGTTCAATCTCCGGGCCCACCTCGCGGAGGAACCAAATGAGCCGCTCAATATCCGAAGCCAGATCTTCGGCAGGCACACCGCGCGCGGAGCAGAAGTCGATGAACGGCGCATAGCCTCCGGCATGCCTGACCTTGGCCGAGGGGCCGGACCCCTGTTGGTAGAGCGCGCTGCCGCGCGGCACGGGCGCCGGCAAACCGGTTGGCTCCCCTTCGAACAGTTCCTCTATGGTCCCCATACCGGGATCCTAGTCCTTTGTGGTGCCGGCGATGTCCTGCCGGGCGCCGGAAGCTTACCGGGGCGCCATGCCTCAACACACAACAGCCCCTCCGAAACTTTCGTTTCAGAGGGGCTGTTGTGCTGGTACAGGGTGGCCCGGCTGTGCGCCGGAGCCGTTACCCTAAGCCTTAGAGAGGGCGGATGTTTTCTGCCTGCGGGCCCTTGGGGCCCTGGGTCACATCGAATTCGACCTTCTGGTTCTCATCCAGTGAACGGTAACCGCTGCTCGCGATCGCCGAATAGTGGGCGAAAACGTCAGCTGATCCGTCATCGGGGGCAATGAAGCCAAAACCCTTTTCGGCGTTGAACCATTTAACTGTGCCTGTTGCCATGGCTGCATTCCTTTATGTGACTCTGATTCTCTCCGCGGACACAACGGCCCGCGGAGCGGAGAACGTCCCCCGCTGTCCCCAACGTACGGGGCAGACGCCCCGGGTGCAAGGGTATAAGTGCTCTTTCGCCTCATAGTCCGGGGATCGTGCCCATATTTCCGGCAGCGTTCCGCCGCGGAATGACGCGGGGACGCTGGGCGGACTGCCTCCCGGCGCTCGCGGATCGCCGCCCCAAATTCTTCGTAACATAGGCGCACTGGCCCGGCTGTTGCGGACCAGGGCAAGGAACTCACCACGTTACGGTCCCGGACGCCCCGTCCACCGTGACGGTCTGGCCGTCATGCAGCCTCGACGTCGCATCAACGACGCCGACGACGGCGGGGATCCCGTATTCGCGGGCCACCACAGCCCCGTGGGAGATCACTCCGCCCATCTCCATCACCAGGGCGCCGGCGGTCATGAACAATGGCGTCCAGCCGGGGTCGGTGGAGGGAGCAACCAGGATTTCCCCGGGTTCCAGATGGGCGCCCACCGGGTTCATGACCACCCTGACCCTCCCGGTGGCCGTACCGGCAGAGGCGGGCGTCCCGGCCAGCCCGGCCGCGGCGGACTGGGGGAGCGCTGCGGTTTTCGCCAGGAAGGCGGCCTCGACGTCGGTGCCGTCCGAGAGCAGCAGGCGCGGTATGCGCCGTCGCCGCAGTTCAACGTCGTACAGCCGACGGCGGTCGCTGACCATGCCCTTCAGGTCCGCCCCGCGCAGTCCCACGAGCACCTCGTCGAAGTCCAGGAAAAACACGTCGGCGGCGGAAGCGACGGCACCGGAACGCGCGAGTTCGGCACCGACGGCAGCGAGTTGCCGGTGCATCTCGGCAAGGACCATCACGATGTAGAACTTGGGCAGCTCGCGGAGGCCGGCCAGCTGTCGCGCCCTCCGGAGGCAGAGCCCCACCAGCCACCCGCGCAGCCGGCTTCTGGTGCCCGCACGCTCAACCAGGTCCTGGACCCGCGCCTCCGCATGATCCGCTGCCCGGGCAAACTGGCGGTCCGGCGCCTGTTCCGGGTCTTCAACCCTGAGGTAGTTGGAGATCATTCCCAGCAGGTGGTCCGGTTCCTCGGACCACCGGGGCATCCCCAGGTCGATCTCCGCCACGGCGCGGTGGCCGTACTCTGCCAGGAATGTCCCGAGCCCGGCCTGGGCAGCTCCGGGCAGCGTGCCCGCCCTGTACCGGGCGGCCAGCTCGCTGGGGCTGTGCTGCAGGAAGGCACCGCGCACCTCGGGATCCTGTCCCAGCGAAACCGCCAGCTGCCACAGTTCAAGGTCCATGATGGTGGTCACGTTATGTGGCAGCCCGCGCAGGACAGCCTCCAGCTCGCGCGGCTTGGCAATTCCGCGCAGCAGCCGGCGCGCCAGGGCCAGCATGAGGTACCCGACCGCCGGGCCGGGCAGCGTGGCCTGCATCAGCCCGTCAACCGTTCCGTCCAGGACATCCCGCGCGTGCTGGAGGCGACTGGCCGGAGTCGCCGGATCGGGCAGCCTCAGCCGGGCTTCGAGCCGTTCTTGGAACTTCCGCGCCCTGCGCAGTTCCGCGTCGGGCCGCAGTGCGGCACGGACCAGGGCCGGAATGAGCTTGACGGCCAGGGCACGGCTCTGGGCTTGTTCAGTCCCCCCGCTTCGCTTCCTGCGGGCGCCCGAGGCTTCCTTCCTGCCAGGCTTCCTACGGTGAGACCGGACGATGCCGAACCTTGGGTCTTCAAGTATTGCGGGCAAAATGGCTGCCGACCTCCCGTCCGCCAGCGGGATCATCCTCAGCAGTGCCCGGCGGCCGGATTTACTGCGCACGATCGGCGTCAGGTCGACGTACATCCGCAGCCCGGGGTTGGCGTATTTCCACGGGCCGTTGTCGTTTCTCATGAGGCCCAAAACGGACAGTCCCATCGGAGTGATGGGGCGGGTGAGACCCTGAAGCAGCGTGCCGCACAGGTAGATGCGCGGCTCCGTCCCGGCGGCCGGGTCCGTTCCGGCGGCCGGCTCCGGCAGCGGATACAGCGTGGTGATGGGCCGGGACTGCGTGAGCCAGGTTTTGCCTTCAGCGTCGATCACCCATTCCACGTCCTGGGGCGCCCCAAGGAGGCGCTGGGCGTCATCGCCCAGGGAGGTCAGCTCGCGAATCTGTGTGTGGGCCAGGCTCCGTCCCCGGTCCGGCGGAGATTGCAGGATCCGGCCCGTGGCGGTTTCCACCACGAAGTGGTCGGGGTTCACCGCTCCCGAGACCACCGCCTGGCCCGCCCCCGGGCTGGCATCAATCACCGTCTCCGTGCGCGTGCCGGTCACGGGATTGGCGGTGAACAGCACTCCGGCCATGCCGGCGTCCACCATTTGTTGAATCACGACGGCGAGGCTCACCTCGCCGTGGCTGATCCCGTTCGCGGCGCGGTAGGCGACGGCCCGGTCCGTCCACAGCGACGCCCAGCACCGCCGGACCGCCGCCAGGACGGCGTCGGCCCCGACGACGTCCAGGAACGAGTCCTGCTGGCCAGCGAAACTGGCGAAGGGCAGGTCCTCGGCAGTGGCTGACGAGCGCACGGCCACGGGCCGGGCACCCAGCGCCGCATAGGCTCCGCGGATGGCGGCCTCAACGTCGGGAGGGACCGGCGCAGCCGCCACGGCGTCGCGGGCGCGCCGGGCCAGATCATCCCGCTCTTCTGCCCGGTGGCTGGCCGTGATGTTCAAGCCGTCCGGGCTGCCCGGGGCGTCCGCGGTGTTCAGGCCGTCCAGGGCGTCCAGCCGGGCCACCATGCCATCAAGTTCTGGTGGCGCGGCCATCCGGTAGGCGGCTGTTGTCAGGCAGAAACCGGACGGCACGGGAAAGCCCGCTGCGGTAAGCCTGCCGAGATTCAGGGCCTTCCCGCCCACCAGCGCCAGGGACGCTGAACCCGTTTGGGCCAGCTCCACAACCAGGTTCCCGGGGACCCCGGCGGAAATGTCCGGGGCGGCAGGGCTTGTGGAACCCATCGTCGGGCTTCTACGGGTTATCCGTGGTGTCTCCGGTGTCCTCCCACAACACGTCCAGGTTGCGGAAGACCGGAGGCGCGTCGCAGAGGGCCGCCATCTTGGCAGCGAAATCCGAGGTTTCCGGACGGCTGGAATTTTCCATGGCCGATTCGTAGGAATCGAAGTGGACGATGGTGTAATACGTCCCGGGCCTGTCACGGTCAGCAGTGGCCACAATCTGCCGGAACGTGGGCGCGGTGCTTCCCTCGGTCCTTGACGGACGGCCCAGTTCTTCTATCTCCTGGATCCGGGAGGTCTGGAATTCGATGATCTGCACAAAACCGGCCATGACGGCTCCTCGACGGCGGTGGATGCTGATGCGGATCAGGCTAGACCCCGGGCCGGTGCGGCGCAACAGGTAGAAGTGCCCTACCTTGGCGGGGCCGTGCCGGGTGCCACGGCGCGGGTACTTCCCCGGACCGCGCGGTTGCGCCCCAGCGACTTGGCCCGGTACAGGGCGGCGTCCGCAGTGGCGATCAGCTCGTCAAGACCGGACGCGTCGTCGCCGATGGGAGCAATGCCGTAGCTCGCCGTGGGCATCCGGGCGCCGCCGGGACCGTGGACCGTCCCCAGCTGCCGGTTGATCTCCGTGGCGATGGCTTCGGCGCCGTCCGCATTGGCGCCGGGCAGGAGAAAGATGAATTCCTCGCCCCCGTAGCGTCCCACCAGGTCCGTTGACCGGACCGTGGCGTTGCAGGCGGAGGCGAAGGACTGCAGCGCCACGTCCCCGCGGCGTGGCCGTAGGTATCGTTGACCACCTTGAAATGGTCGAGGTCGGCAAGGATCAGGGACCCCGAGGCCCGGTTTTGCTGCAGGCGCTGGAGCTCATCCGAGGCCAGCTCCAGGAAGGCCGCCCGGTTGAGCAGGCCCGTCAGGCCGTCCTGCGTGGCCACGGCCCTCAGCGCGCGCGTCTGCTGCTCGCTGCTGAGTGCCGCCATGCTGAAAGACACCACCACCAGCAGCACCATGGTGACCAGCGTGGTTACGGCGGACCCGAAATAGCCCGCAAAGAGCGGCCCGCCGGGGCCCTCGAAGATGAACACCACCATCCGGCAAAAGTAGTACGCGGCAAATATTCCGGCCGTCAGGGCAAGAGGTATGCGGACGCGGGAGTAGCCCGGTTCGAGCCGCCACAGTTCCCGGGCGGCGAGACCGATCATCAGGCTCATGGCGCCCAGGAACACTGCTCCTCCGGGCCAGATGTTCACTGCAGGATGGTCCACCGCCGCCGCCACCGTGCTGACGGCCGGAGCAGCGGCCAATTGCCACCATTTGGGCGTAGCCGCCCTGAGCGAACGGGCACCGGCCCAGACACTGGCTGAGCCCGTAACGGCCAGGCAGTTGCCCAGCGGGTTCGCCCACACCTGATGGACTGTTCCGTTGAGAAGGTACGCAGCGGATCCCGCGAGGAAGAGCGTCAGGGCAACGCACCACCAGGCGCTGTAGGCGGACCGGGTGGTCCGGTACGCCGCGAAGTAGAACAGGAGGGCAAGGGTGAATGCGACCACGGCGAAGGCAACCCTGAGGGTTAAGGTGTCGAGGTGCATTCGGATTCCCCCAGTTCGCGATCATGCGAAATCCCGGACCAGGCCCGGAACCAGTGCATGCGTGGACTTAGTATCCCATCCGTAGGCGCCGGCGCCAGCTCCGCAATCGGTTAAGCGGTGCGGCAATCCGGCCGGGTCAGGGGGTGTGCAGCACCTTGATGGCGCGCCGTTCGTCCATGGCCTTGTAGGCTTCCGGTGCTTCCTCCAGGGGCATCACGGAATCGAACACCCGGCCGGGATTGATGTTTCCGGCCAGCACATCCGCAGCAGTTCCGGGATGTAGGTCCGGGCGGGCGCCATCCCGCCTGCGATGGAAACGTTGGTGTCGAAGAGGTAGCGCAGCGGGGCTTCCGCGCCGCCGGTGGGGACGCCCACAAAACCCAGGGCGCCTCCCGGGCGGACGCAGTGCAGGGCCTGTTCCATGGACTCCTTGGTGCCCACGCATTCCAGCACGGAGTCGGCCAGCACGCCGCCGAGAAGCTCGCGGACCCTGGTTGCGCCGGCGTCGCCCCGTTCCTCCACGATGTCGGTGGCCCCGAATTCGCGGGCGATCGCCTGTCGGTCCGCGTGGCGGGACATCGCGATGATCCGCTCCGCCCCGAGCCGCTTGGCTGCCAGTACGCCGCACAGCCCGACGGCGCCGTCGCCCACCACTACAACGGTGCGGCCGGGTCCCACCTTCGCGGACAGCGCCGCGTGGTGGCCGGTGGCCATGACATCGGACAGCGTCAGCAGGTTCGCCGTGAGAGCGGCGTCCGGGTCACTGACGCCCGGAACCTTGACCAGGGTGCTGTCCGCCCGCGGAACCCGGACGGCCTGGCCCTGGCCGCCGTCGATCTTGTGGCCGGTGTCATCCTTCCCGCCCCAACCGGCCAGATAGTCGCACGCGACGGTGACGCCATTGAGGCACTGCGGGCACTTGCCGCAGCTGACCACGAAGGGTGCGATCACGAAGTCGCCCTCCGCCAGCCCGGTCACGTCGTCGCCGACGCTTTCCACCACGCCGACGAATTCGTGGCCGATTGCGGACGGTTTGTGGGTTGGCTTGACGCCGCGGTACGGCCACAGGTCCGAGCCACAGACGCACGATGCGGTTACTTTCACCACAACATCGGTGGGTAGCTGGATGGTGGGGTAGTCACGGTCTTCGACCCTGATGTCTCCAGGGCCGTGGATGATGGTGGCGCGCATGAGGGCTCCTTCGAACGAGTGCTGGGCCAGGACTGAGTCTAAACCCGGCTCAAGCGCCTGGTCATTCCTCCGGGCTGGTCCCCTCCCGGCCACGAAGCAGTTCCAAGGCACCTGCGGCTGCCTCCCTCCGACGGGTCGAGGCGAGCCCCAGGTGATAGAGGTGAAGCTCGGTGCAGCCTCCGTCCAGCAGCGCCTTCCATTCCTGCGAGAGGGCACGGCTATCTGCGGACTTCGGTGGCAGCGCGAGCACGTAGGCGCCGGTTGCGGCCGCTGGCGCGTCGCTCCGGAAGGACCTGAGCGCTGCGGTGCTGTCCGTCGTGGCGCCCCAGCACGGGAGCACCGCTGTCGCGCCCGGAAAGCTGTCCCACAGTTTGCTTCGCTCCAGCGCGCGCAGGGGCGCGAACGGCCCGGTGGCCCAAGGGTCCGGGGAGGCATGGATCGAAAGCCGGACGTCCGGCCGTGCTGCTGCCTCCGCCAGGACACTGTCCAGGAGCCTGGCAGTGGCATCCCACCGGCATTCCAGGAGCGGCACGAACCCGTCTGCCACACCGCCCGCTCCCAGTTCCAGACGGTGATCCTCACCGGACCCCGTGGAAACGGACAGCACCGCGGATCTGACTTTCGCTGCCATGTCGCCGGCATCCATGCCCCGGCGTCCGTACCCGCAGCGGCAGGCATCGCAGAAGCAAAGGGAGAGCAGGGCCTGGACCCAGGGCGAATAGTCCGCCCCCTCGGTCTTTTCATGCTGGTTCTGGTGGCTGAAGCCGAGTGGCCCGGCTGCCTCAAGCACCAGGCCGTCCGGATTTCCGTGCCGGAGCACCTGGCCCACGATCATGCGCGAGTAATTCCGGACGGCCTCGTTCGAGGGGCACAAGGCATGGAGGTAGTTTTCCCCAAAGGCGTTGCGGACGCACAACTGCGGATGCCTTGCGCCCAGGGAGCTGGAGTGGGTCAGCACTGTCCAGGCATCCACCGGGACACCTGCGGCCCGCAGCTCCCGGGCAGCTTCGCCAAAGGCGTCACTTGTTCCCGTCCAGCCTGTGCCCTCGGCGGGAACCAGGCACTGGCCCTCCCAGGCGTCGGTCACCGGGACATACAGGGCCGCCGTGCGGGCGTCCACAACGCGGCGGCGGGGGTGGCGGGGTGTTGCTGCCCGCACCGAGTGATAGGAAGCAGCCAGGGCAACCCGGTCCACGCCCATTGCAGCGACGTCCCCTGCGGCGCCGGGATCATCCAACACGTCCCAGGGGTAGAGGTAGCCGGTGACGCTGACTCTCGGATTTTTCACCAGCGCGGAAGGTCCGCTGTGTAATCCGGGACGAACTTCTGCATGTAGCCGGTGTCGTCCCTCGCCGTCATGCCGGCGTCAAGGTATTGCTGGTGGAGTTCTCCCAGCTTCTCCCGGTCCAGCTGGACGCCCAGTCCCGGACCGGACGGGACCTTGACGCTGCCGTCAACGAATCGCAGGGCGCCCGGTTTCACGACGTCGTTGTGGCCGTTCCACGGATAATGCGTATCGCAGGCGTAGGTAAGCGCGGGGGTCGAGGCGGCGACGTGCACCATGGCTGCCAGGCTGATTCCCAGGTGCGAGTTGGAGTGCATCGACAGGCCGATCCCGAACGTCTGGCAAATCGCTCCGAGTTCACGGGTATGCCGCAGGCCTCCCCAGTAATGGTGATCGCCGAGGATGACCTGCACCGCGCCGAGTTCAACGCTGCGCTTGATGTGGTCAAAAGCCACCACGCACATGTTGGTGGCCAGCGGCATGCCGGCGGTCGCGGCCACCTCCGCCATGCCGTCAAGGCCTGGAGTGGGGTCCTCGAGGTATTCAAGTAGCCCCGACGTTTCCTGGGCTACCCAGCGCGAGGTTTCCACGGTCCAGGCCGTGTTGGGGTCGAGCCGCAGCGGCAGCCCGGGGAAGGCCTGGCGAAGCGCCTTGATTGCTTCGATTTCCTGGTCGGGCGGAAATACGCCGCCCTTGAGTTTGATCGATTTGAAGCCGTACTCGGAGATCATCTTGCGGGCCTGCAGGACGATGCCCTCCGGGTCCAGGGCTTCACCCCATTCGTCGGAAATGGCGGGCTTTCCGTCCAAGGCCGGATGTTCCGCCCACTTGTAAAAGAGGTAAGCGCTGAAGGGAACCTCGTCCCGGACCGTGCCGCCCAGTAGTTCGCTGACGCTCCTGCCCGTTGCATGGCCCTGGATATCCAGCGCCGCTACTTCGAAGGCGGAGAACACGGCGGCCCGCTCAAACACTGAGGGCTCAGCAGCGAGCGCTTCATTGATGAGCAGCTCCATAAGGGTGGTATCGAAGACGCTCGCGCCTGTGATGGCCCTTGCCCCGACTGCCAGGTTCACCAGCCGGCTCTGCCCGCCGGCGCACTCGCCCAGGCCGAGCAGGCCGTTTGCGGTGCGGATCTCGATCACTACCCGGTGGACCAGCGGTTCATGGACGCCGACGGCGTTGAGCAGCGGTGGATCGGAGAAGGCGATGGGGGTGATGGTGATGTCAGTGATCTTGAGGTCCGCGGCTGTGGGAGTGCTGATGGCCTGGAAAGTGGTACTGGTGTTCATTGAGCTTCTTTCGGGGAAGGTAGGGGACTAGGCTGCCGCGACGGCGGAGCCTATCCCTTGGTGGCGCCGGAGGTGATGCCGCGAATCATGGATCGTTGCAGGAGGAGGTACACCAGCAGGCTGGGGATCATGGCCATCACCGCGCCGGCAACCAGGACTCCGGGACCAACTGTTGTGTCGTTGCGAAGCACGGAGAGTGCCACGGTGAGCGTGTAGTCACTGGGATCGTTGGCCGCGATCAGGGGGAGCAGGTACTGGTCCCACACCATCATGAAACCGAAGATTCCAATCACGCCCAGCGCGGGCTTGCAGAGCGGCAGGATGATGGTGAAAAGCATCCGGAATTCGCCCACGCCGTCCAGCCTGGCGGCCTCCTCGATTTCACCGGGGATCTCCTTCATGAACTCGCTCATGATGAAGATCGAAAACCCCCAGATGCCCACCGGCAGGATGACGGCCAGGACGCTGCCCTTCAGGCTGATGCCAAGCAACGGCAGGTCGCCAAGGACCAGGGATAGCGGGATACCGATGACTTCTTCCGGCAGCATCATGGTCATGAGGACCAGCAGCAGCACCAGGGCCTGGCCGCGGAATTTCTTCCGGCTCAGGCTGTACGCCGCGAACACCGAGACCGTCATCTGAAGCAGCAGTCCGCCGCCCGCGATGACCAGCGAGTTCAGCAGGTAGCCCCAGAGGCCCTGTTGCTGCGCCACCTCGAAGTTCTGCAGGGTGAAGGTCTTCGGCAGCAGCGAAATTTCCGTGGGGCTGGAGTTCCGGTCGAAAGCCGCCGAGATGATAGCCACGAACGGCAGGGCGAAGATGCAGAACACCAGGATGCAGAGGGCGATTCGCAGGGCCATGTTGGCGCCGAACTGCGGCGACCAGCCAATCGCTGTATCAAACCGGGCTGACGGGGACGGCCGGCGCCCGGGAGCAGCCGTTGTGCGGGTCAGGGTCATCGATCGGCCTTCCGTTTGGCAAGGTACTGGGTTCCGACTGTCAGCAGCAGCGTGACAACCAGCAGAAGCACGGCGGCAGCTGACGCGACGCCGATGTCGTTGCGCTGGAACCCGAGCGAGTACATCCGGGTCATCCAGACTTCGGTGGATCCTGCAGGGCCGCCGCCGGTGAGCACGTACACTTCCGTGAAGCTGCGCAGGCTCCGGATCGCGGCGAGGGTAAGGACGATGACCAGCGAGGGGCGCAGCGCAGGCAGGGTGATGTAGCGCAGCCTCTGCCAGACAGTGGCTCCGTCAACGCCCGCTGATTCGTAGAGGGAGCGGTCCACCCCGGTCAGCCCTGCCAGGATGATCACCATGTTGTACGGGGCGCCGCTCCAGATTCCCACCACCGCGATGGACCACAGCGCAGTGTCGGTGCCGTTGAGGAACTGCAGCGGACCCAGACCCAGCCAGCCGAGGATGGAGTTCAGCGGCCCGTCGGCAGTGGGAAAATACAGGATCCGCCAGATTTCGCCCACCACGGCCAGGGCGGTGACGACGGGAAGGAAGATGGCCGTCCGAAGGAACCAGAGTGAACGCGCCTGGCCCTCCAGAAGCAGTGCCAGCACGAACCCCACCAGTAATGCGCCCAAGGTCTGGGTGACACCGAGGAATATGGTGTGGCCCAGGGCCTCCATGAAGCGCTGGTCACCGAGGACCTTGGCATAGTTCTCGAAGCCCACGAAAACGTCCCCAAGGAACGGCTGGACCTTGAAGAGGCTCAGTCGGACGCCCTCGAACATCGGGATGAACTTGAAATACAGGCCAAGCGCTGCAGCCGGCACCAGGAACAGCCAGACGGCGAGCGCCTGTTTGCTGCCCCTGCGCTTCCGGGAGCTTCCTGCCGCCTTGGGGGCGGGAGGCGCCGGCCGGGAAACCGGGGTTTTCGTCGGAGTTGCTGTCATGACTTGGCGTTCTGGCTGTTCAGTTCGTCATTGATGGCCGTGTCCAGTGCCTGCAGGCCGGAGGTAACGTTGTCCGCAGGGCAGTCGGCCACGATTTTGTTCAGCGCCTCAGCCGCGGCCTGCCGGAACGGGACGAAGTTGATGGCCGACGGGAAGGCCTTGGACGACGATTTCAGCGCCTCCTGCACCACTGACCAGCGCGGATCCTTGTAGACGGCGGCAGCATCGACGTCGGAATTCACCGGCACGCGGACGATCGGCTGCTTGCCGGCTGTCATGCCGGCCTTCTGGCCGTCCTCGGAAACCAGGTAGTCGATGACCTGCTTGGTCTGGTCCTTCTTGCCGTTGCTGGCCGTGACGTAGATGTTCTCGCCCTCGGCCAGCACAGTGTTGTCCTTTGAGCCCTTGGGGGCTTCGACGACCTCGTAGGCGTCCTTGCCGGGAGTCTTGTCGAACGACGAGAAGTTGTAGGGACCGGTGAGGATGATGCCGGCCTTGCCGGTCTGGAAGAACGGGGAGGCGACGCTGGTTGCTGCGGTCAGAGCGCCTGGCTGCGTGTTTCCGGGAGTGCAGAACTGCTGCTTGATCCAGCTGACGCCAGCACGGGTTTCCGGGGAGGAAGCGCTGGACGAATACTTTCCGTTGCCCTCGTCCTTCAGGTAGCTGCCGCCGTCCTGCCAGATGTACGAGGAAGCCCACCAGCCCAGGTATCCGCGTTCGGTGGAGCCGGGAACGGCCATGCCGTAGGTGTCCGCCTGGCCGTTGCCGTCCGGGTCCTGGGTGGCGAAGGCCGTGGCGAGCTTCGCCAGGTCCTCCAGCGTCTTGGGGACGGGAAGCCCCAGCTTTTCGCGCCAGTCCTTGCGGATCATGGTGACCATGGTCTGGCGGGAGAACGGAACTCCGTAGCTCGCTCCGTCCAGGCCTTCGGTCTCCTTCCACAGGGAATCGGCAATGCGGTCATTGCCGGTCACCGAGGACTTGTCGATCTTCTGGAGGTAGCCCTGCGCTGTGTAGTTCCCCAGTGCAGCGGAGTCGTTGATGACGATGTCCGGCAGCTTCTTGGAGGCCGCGCGGGTCTGCAGTTGCTGGTCCAGGTCCGGAACCCCCTGGAAATTAACCTGAACGCCGGTCTTCGCCGTGAATTCCTTAAACATGGCGGAGTAGGTGGTGGTGGCGTCGGTGCCGGCGCGCGCCCACACCTCGATGGGCTGGCCGTCGTCAGTGGCGGCCGGGGCTGATGACCCGCCTGCGCAGCCGGTCAGTGCAGCCGCTGAGGCAATGGACAGGGCCACGGCAACCCGTGCTCGAAACCTGATCTTGGAATCCACTTTGATTCTCCCTTTTTACATATGTAAATGAGTGTTACTATGTGAAACATACTTCATGAGAGTATGATCGGGATCACAGGCTGTCAATATCGGGAGGAAGAAATGTCAGCAGAGTCGAAGCCGACCACCATTGCTGTGACGGGTGGCGCCGGAATGATGGCTACCCTGCTGCGTCCGTACCTGAGGAACGCCGGTTACGCGGTGCGGCTGATCGACATTGCAGAGCCCGCCAGCCTGGCCCCTAACGAATGCGCGCTGATCGGATCAGTGGATGACAGTGCATTCATGACAGCGGCCCTGGCGGACGTGGACGGCGTGGTCCATCTCGGCGGTATCCACCGGGAAAAGCCTTGGGGCGATATCGTCCGGACCAACATCACCGGGACCCAGGTGACACTGGAAGCGGCGCGGAGCAACGGCGTCGGCAGGGTCCTGCTCGCAAGTTCGACCCACGCCGTCGGGTTCACTTCCACGGCGGAGGCCGCAGGGGACCGTGCGCTGCCGCCGCGGCCGGACACGTTCTACGGCGTGAGCAAGGCGGCCATGGAAGCATTGGGAGGCCTCTATGCGGATAAGTTCGGCATGAAGGTGGTCAGCGCACGGATCGGGACCGGAGGCGAACGGCCGGGCAACACCAGGGGCCTGTCCTCGTGGCTTTCGCCCGGGGACTCGTTTCGCCTCGTGGAGGCCACCCTCAGCGAAAAAGGGGCGCCGGGGCACCATGTTGTCTGGGCGGTTTCAAACAACACGAGGGGCTGGGCGGACCTGTCGGCGGGAAAGCGCATAGGCTTCGAGCCTCTGGACGATGCGGAAGACTACGCTGACCAAATCCCCGCGGCTTCAGTTCCAGCAGACTGGGACGGCCTGCTGGGCGGCTTCTGGGCCAGTTCAAGCCACCGTCTCGGTGTGGACAATTATCCTGAGCTTGAGCCGAAGTGAACGGACCAGGTTAGCGGAGTGGGGGAGATGAACGCAGTGATGAAGCCGGCAAATGCCGCGCCAGCCATGCCGGCCGGGGCAGCAGGAGACGTGAAGCTGGTCAAATCGGCCGAAAGAACAATCGCCATTTTGGAGATGCTTGCGTCGGCACCGAAACCGCTGACTACAGCCGAGATCTACAAGCAGACCGGCTACCCGCGTTCGAGCCTGCACTGGCTGCTGCTGACCTTGCTTGAACTGAACTGGATCGAGCAGAGCCCCGAAGGCGGATACCGGATCGGCACGCACGCCTTGCTGTGCGGAACGGCGTACCTGGACAGGGACCCGGTCATGGAACACGTCTCCGGCGTACTCGAAAAAGTTCGGAACGCCACCACGTTCACAACGCACTATGCGCGGCTGGACCGTTCGGACGTCATCTACCTGGCCACACGGCAGGCCGTGGATCGCCGGCGCCTTTCGTCCCGGGTGGGGCGCAAGCTTCCTGCGCAGGTGACGGCCCTGGGCAAGGCTATCCTGGCCGAACTGACTGACGCTGAAGTGAGGGACAGGCTTGGTGAGGGACCCTACCCTCTGCTCACCCCGAACTCGGTGCCGGATCTCGCGGCGCTCCAAACCGAGCTCGCAGATTTCCGCAAGACGGGCTATTCACTCGAACGCGAGCAAAACACGGTGGGACTCTGCTGCGTTGGAATCGTGGTTCCGTATCGGATCCCCGGCACG
The DNA here is from genome assembly GCF_005280255.1 of Arthrobacter sp. 24S4-2. Classification (NCBI taxonomy): domain Bacteria; kingdom Bacillati; phylum Actinomycetota; class Actinomycetes; order Micrococcales; family Micrococcaceae; genus Arthrobacter; species Arthrobacter sp. 24S4-2. The sequence goes on from NZ_CP040018.1 coordinate 583,047, forward strand.
GATGCGATTAGCTGCTCGATTCCCACGGAGCTGGCAACCGAGCAGCTGCTCAGCGACGTCGTCGACACCCTGAAGGATGCCGCGGCCGAGCTGGCGGCGACGCTTCGGGGGGCCGGAATCCGCTAGCGCATCCCCTCGCGGCGTATCGCGGTGGCGGTCGCGGCGGCCCGGGTCTCCACCCCGAGCTAGGCGTAGATGTGGGCCGGGTGCGTCTTCACCGTGGCCTCGGAGATGAACAGGCGCTGGCCGAGTTCACGGTTGCTGAGGCCCTCGATCAGGAGGCTCAGCAGCTCCGCCTGGCGCGGCGTGAGGATCTCATCCGGGTTCCTTAGCTATGGAAGAGCCGCGAAGCCACCGGGGCGCTCATCACGCTCCTGCCCTGGACGGCGCCGCGGATGGCAGAGAATAGCCGGCGCTGTTCGGTGGCGTCCTGGTCGATGCGGTCGTATATCAGCGTCAGCATGACGCCCACGGCCAGCCGTCCCAGGAGCGTGGCAATGTCGCTGCCGCCGAAGAACAGCCGCCATCGCTGCCGGGACCGGGAAGCAGGTCCTGAACCACCACTCCACCACCCACCCGGGTGGCCGTCCAGGCCCCGAATAGTCCACCCGGTCAGGTGGTTGCGGGCCACTCCGGCTGCTGAGCCACACTGAGGTCAGTCCTCAATGTGGCTTGGATCACAGTCGCATGTTGAGGAATCCGCCGCTGGTGTCACCGCGCCTCAACATACAAAGGAGTATCAATGGAACGGCTCATTAACATCGACAACGGTGGGACGCTGACCGATATCTGTGTCTGGGACGGTGAGAATTTTTCGTTCACGAAGACTCTCACCACGCCCTTTGACCTCTCCCAGTGTCTCTTCGACGGCATGGCCAAAGCTTCCAAGGAAATCTTCGGCGAAGAGGATCTCCCCGGGCTTCTGCACTCAACCCGTCACATCCGGTACTCCACTACCCAGGGAACCAATGCCCTCGTGGAGCGCAAGGGTCCCCGGATCGGCATCCTCACTGACAGCCCCGCACTGGCCGGCGAACTCCGCGACGGCGAGGCGGCGGCAGAGCTGTTCGAAGACCTCGTCGGCACCCGGGTGGCAGTCATCAACGCTGACCAGGACGTGGAGGAGCTCTCCCAGGACATCGTCAAGCATGTCAACCGGCTGACGACCGACGGCGCCGCACGGCTTGTCATCGCCCTGGCGGACCGCAACAAGGAGAAGGCCGTCAAAGGCGTCCTGCTCCGGAAGTTCCCCCGCCACCTGCTGGGTTCGGTACCCATGCTGTTCTCGTGGGAATTCACGCCCGACACCGTGCAGGCCCGCAGGGTGTGGTCCGGAATCATCAACTCCTTCCTGCATCCCACCATGGAGCGGTTCCTCTACAACACCGAGCACCGGCTGCGCGACCACAAGGTCAAGAACCCGCTCCTCATCTACCGCAATGACGGAGCATCATCACGGGTGGCCAAGTCCGTCGCGTTGAAGACCTACTCCTCCGGCCCCCGCGGCGGGCTGGAAGGAACCAAGGCCCTCTCGGAGGCGTATGGACTCGCACACGTTCTGATGATCGACGTCGGCGGCACCACCACGGACGTCGGCTCGGTGAAGAACTCGGCCATCTCGACGGATCGCCGGGGCTCCATCCAGGGAGTTCCGGTGTCATTCGAGATGAGCAACGTCCACTCCAGCGGCGTGGGAGGCAGTTCCGTCATCGCCGTCCGCCACGGCGTCATCACCGTCGGCCCCGAGAGCGTCGGGGCTGCACCGGGGCCTGCTTGTTTTGGTTTTGGGGGCAAGCAGGCCACCATCACGGACGTCAATCTGCTGCTCGGCGTGCTGGATCCGGACACCTACCTCGATGGAGGTTTCAGCCTGGACGCGGAACGCTCCCGCGCCGTCATCACCGAAGTCATCGCCGAACCTTTGGGGATCACCCTGAATGACGCCCTGATCCGGATGGAGGCCGCCTACTTCGAACGCATGTCGCAGTCCTTCGCTGCCGACGTCGAGGATGCGGACGCCACAACAGTTGCTGCGTTCGGAGGTGCCGGACCGATGAGCGCCTGTGGTGCCGCACGGATCGCAGGAGTCCGCCGTGTCCTGGTGCCCAAGATGGCCGCTGTCTTCTCAGCCTTCGGAATCGGCTTTTCCGACATTGCGCAGACCTACGAGGCGAACGTCGCGGGAATGGACGCGGAAAACTTCGGCGCAACCAAGGAGACGCTGCTGGCCCGGGCCACCCGGGACATGTTCCAGGAGGGCCACGACATCGGCGAATGCCGGCTCGAGTGGAACGTGGTGCTGGAAGACGCCGAAGGCCAGCTGGTTTCGGAACTGCCGTACCTGGCGTCCGATCCGCAGCCCGGCACCAGCGAACACAACACCATGCTGACCCTGACCGCCCGGTACGAACTGCCGCACGCATCGATCAGGCGGGCCGAATCGGTGGCGAAGTCGCCCGCCGTCGCCGCCTCCACGCGAAAAGTCCGCTCCGCCGTGGACAAGGTGGACGAAGTTCAGGTCTTCGAGCTGGACAGCCAAACGGCCGGGGCATCGGCCGCGGGCCCCGCAATCGTCGAAGGCCCCTACTTCACGGCCCGCGTGCCGCACGGCTGGGTCTTCGACGTGACGGTCTCCGGTGACCTCATGCTCACAGACACCCTCCAGAAGTGACCCCATACAACCAGCAAGAAAACAGGTGAGACACGCTATGCGAATTCCAATGACGGAATATCTGATCATCGATCTCGACACCGAGCGGTGGAACTGCAAGGTATGCGACCAGGACCTCGGCGACGCCAGAGGCAACTACAAGGAGGGGACACTCGTCTACGACCGGGACCCCACCGAAATCCACCAGTCGATCCTGGATCCGGAGAAGTACGAGTTCACGTTCGCTCCGGACCCCACTTTCTGCCGGATTCTGGAGTTCTACTGCCCGGGTTGCGGGACACAGCTGGAAACCGAGTACGTACCGCCGGGACACCCGCCCACAGTGGACATGCTGTGGGACATCGACTCGCTCCGCGAAACGTGGATCAAGCGGGGCACCAAGCCTGAGACCGTCATCAACTACGGACCCGGCGAAGAGGCCGTTGCCGATTTCACCCCGGCCCTCGGCTCATACAACACCCACAACCATTCCCCCCATTCGTTCAGCTAGTACTTGGAATAAAGGAGACCACTGGTCATGAAACGAATCTCCGTCGACATCGGCGGCACATTTACCGACTGCTTCTTTGCCTGGGACGACCAATACGTTGAAGCAAAGGCGCTCACAACGCACCACAACCTGGCCCAGGGCTTCAATGAAGCACTCGACCTCGCCTGCTCCCGCGCCGGACTGGACCGGGACCTTGTCCTGAAGGAAGTCGATTCCGTCCGCTATGCCACCACCCTCGGCACCAACGCCCTGATCGAAGGTAAAGGTCCGCGTGTGGGGGCACTGGTCACCCACGGCTTCGAGGACACCATCCCGCTTTCCCGCGGCCGTGGCTACGGCGAAGGCCTGGATCCTTCCAAGCAGCAGAACATGCCTGACGCCACCCGCCCTGATCCGCTCGTGCCCCGCGCCCTGATCCGGTCGGTGAAGGAGCGAATCAACTCAGCCGGCAAGGTGGTCGTATCGCTAATGGAAGACGATGTCCGTATCCAGGTGCGGGAACTCGTCGACGCCGGGGCGGAAGCGATCGTGGTCTCCCTGGTCAACTCGACCGAAAACCCCGTTCATGAGCAGCAGATCCTGGAGATCATCCTGGACGAGTACCCGGCGCACGAGCTCGGGGCGATCCCCGTCCTGCTGGGAAGCCAGGTGTCGGGCCGTAAAGGCGAGTACGTCCGTGCGACGTCGACGATCGTGGACGCGTTCCTGCACGAGATCATGTTCCACGCGCTGGGACAGCTGTCCAACAACCTGCGCACGTCCGGTTACGACAAGCCCATGCTGGTGATCCACAACTCGGGCGGTATGGCGCAGTCCAACTCGACGGATGCCCTGCAGACCATCCACTCCGGTCCCATCGCCGGCGTGGGCGCTGCCCAGCACCTGGCTGACAGCACCGGTCTGGGAAACGTGATTTCGACGGACATGGGCGGCACGTCCTTCGACATCGGACTGGTCCCGGAAGGCGGCGTCAAGCACTACGACTTCCAGCCGACAATCGGCCGCTGGCTGGTATCGGTTCCCATGATCCACCTGCTGACGCTGGGTGCAGGTGGCGGTTCGATTGCCAGTTATGACCGCATCCACCACGCAGTCCAGATCGGGCCGGAATCAGCAGGCTCGGATCCGGGCCCCGCGTGCTACGACCGCGGCGGCCTCCGCCCTACAGTCACGGACGCCGACCTGGTCCTCGGGTATCTGGATCCGGACAACTACGCCAACGGCTACATCAAGCTGAACAAGAAGCGTTCCGCCTACGCAATCGACGAGGTCCTCGCTGATGACCTGAACATGGACACCATCCAGGTGGCCAAGATCATCAAGAATGCTGTCGACGAGCAGATGGCGATCGGAATGGCCAAAGAACTGCGGGTCCGGGGATACCTTCCGGAAGACTTCACCATGCTGGCCTATGGCGGCAACGGCCCCCTGCACGCCTGCGGCATCGCCGATCACGCCGGCATCCGCAGGATCCTTGCACCGCCGTTCTCCTCGGTATTCTCGGCCTGCGGCGCCGGCAACATGAAACCCCTGCACATCCACGAACGCGGCTCCCATGTGGTGCTGTACAACCCCACGGACCGCAGCCTCTACCAAAGCTACGACGAACTGAACAATGTCATCCAGGAGCTGGAAGCCAAGGGCAAGGAAGACCTGATCCGCCAGGGGTACGACGCCGCCGACATCCGCTACAGCCTCGAAATGGACATGCGCTACGGAAACCAGCTGGTGACTACGGCCGTTGTTTTCGACATCAACCGCGTGAACGGCGTCGCCGACGTGCTTCACCTGATCCGGACGTTCTCGGATATCTATGGCAAGCGCTACGGTGCCGGCAGCCAGGCTCCCGAGGCCGGCATCCGGGCCCAGACCGTGCGGGTGTCGTCCTATGTGGACGGGGACGTGGTCAAGTTTGATTCGATCGACTCCGGGCATGACAGGACCATGCCCAGCCCGGTCGGCACCCGGCAGGTCCACTTCGTGAAGATCGACGGGGCCGTCGACACTCCGGTGTACGACGCCGAGGCCCTCCACCACCAACACGTCATCCATGGACCGGCCATCGTCACCACGGAAAACACCACGTACCTGGTTGAACCGGGCTGGCGCCTGGAACCGACTTCGCAAGGAGCCGTGTGGTTCCTCAAAGACTGATCCCGTGCCTCACGGATCCCCTCCAGACCTTCCAGCTACTCCCATTGAAGGAGCTCGACAGCAATGACGCTTACAGCAAATGAACCCAGCACGTCCGGCCCAGCCGGAGAAGTTTCCCAGCCGCTGACTGCCCAGGAGCAGCAGTGGGTGGACCAGTTCATGGACGAAACAACCCTCTTCCTCGGCCCGGACCCGGCCATCATGCGAAGCCACCAGATCACGTCCCGCTCCGCCTACGAGGAAGAGTGCATCTCCAAGGGCGTGGACCCCATCAAGGTGGACCGCATCCGTAAGCGCCTGGCCGGCGCCCTGGATGAGGGCTACGAAATGTGCGAGGCCATGGGTGCCGCTCCCGGTGCCAAATGGGGGGACCTGACGACGGCGATCTACACCGCCGAAGGGGACGTCACTTACCTGTCATGCCATGGCGTGATCGCGTTCTCGGCGATCCTGCACCACCCGATCCGCTACATCATGAAGTACTGGAAGGACGAGCCGACGGTGGGGATCAACCCCGGCGACGGATTCATCCACAACGATGCCCGGTACGGAAACGTCCACAACACGGACCAGTCCATGATCATGCCGATCTTCCGCGAGGGAAAGATCATCGCCTGGGTCGCCGCGACCATTCACGAAGGCGAAAACGGGGCGTGCGAGCCCGGCGGAATGCCGTCAGGCTCCGAGACCCCGTTCGACGACGGGCTCCGGATGTCCCCGTTCAAGATCGTGGAAAAGGGTGATCTGCGCCGGGACCTGCTGACGTTCCTGCAGCACTCGGTCCGTGACCCCAAGCTGCAACTGGCTGACCTCAAGGTCAAGATCGGTGCCGTCCAGCGCATCCAGGAACGCGTCGACAGCATCATCGACGAAGTGGGAGTGGAGACCTTCGTCGCTGCCCTGCGGGTCACCGTCGAAGACGTGGAGCAGGAAGTCAAGCGCCGCATCAGCGAACTCCCGGACGGGACCGTGTCCTTCAACCAGTTCATGGACTCCACGCTCAAGGAGAACATCCTGATCAAATTCGCCTGTAAGGTGACGGTCAAGGGTGACAAAATGACGGTGGACCTCAGGGGCACGGGGCCCGAAATCCTCAACCGGGCCATCAACTCCCCGCTGTGCTCGGTCAAGTCGATGATGATGCAGGCGATCCTGGCGTTCTGGTGGCCGGACCTGCCCCGCTGCACCTCGGCGATGTCGCCCATCGACATCATCTCGGACGAACACACCTGGGCCGACGCTGGTTACGATGCCCCGATGGGGCAGTCGCTGCAGGCCTCGTTCCGGGGATTCTCTGCCCTTCAGACAGCCTTCGCCAAGATGCAGTTCTCCAACCCGGAGAAGTTCTCCAATGTCCTGGCTCCGTGGTTCAACCAGATCAACACCTTCCTGTGGGGAGGCCTGACCCAGCACGGCGACCAGGTGGGAAACCTGTGTGCCGACCTCAACGGCATGGGCGGCGGCGCCAAGGCATTCCGCGACGGTGAAGACGCCGTCTCGCCGTTGTTCTGTGCCATGGCTGACACCGCTGAACAGGAAGTCATGGAAGAGGAAGTTCCTTTCATGCAGCTGGTCAGCAAGCGGATCGTCCGCGACAACCAGGGCTTCGGCAAGAACAGCGGCGGCATGGGCTACGAGATGATCGTCGCCGCCGAGGGAACGCCGATGTGGGGCTTCATGACCGTCACCTCGGGATCCAAGTTCTCGTCGGTCACGGGAATGTTCGGCGGCTACGGCTGCAGCACCACGCCGCTGGCCATGGTCAAGGGCATCAACATCTACGACGTGATCCGCAAGGACTCCAGCAAATTCGATTTGTCCATGGAACGGATCATGAACGAGCAGCCCTACGAGGGCGGTAAGTACACCACTTCACATATGGGACTGCAGTTCGACGTCGCCAAGGATGGCGAGATGTACATGATCGCCCAGGGCTCCGGCGGGGGCTACGGCGACGTTCTGGAACGTGATCCGGAGGCGGTGGCCAAGGACCTGGAACTCGGCCGCATTTCACCGAAGGTCGCCACCAGCATCTACGGCGTCGTCTGGGATCCCGAAACCTTCGTGGTGGACCAGGAAGCAACCGCCCGGTTGCGCCACGACTCACGGCAGGCCCGGATCGCCCGCGGCAAGCCGTACAAGGAGTTCCTTGAAGGCTACGTGAAATCCGAGCCACCGAAGGACCTGCTCTACTACGGGTCCTGGGGCGACGACACGGAGGAGCTCACCGCCACCCACTTCACCAACAACGGACCGGAACGGGTCAAAGCGACCATCGACAAGCTGCCGCTGATCATGCTTCCGGACCGCAGGGAAGTCAAGATCAGCGCACTGGAGGACCGGATCCGCGAGCTCGAACTGAAGCACGGGGAAGTTGTCCACCGTAAGTCCTAGCCCGTTATGGCACGTCCCGGCCCGGGGCGCAGCAACTCACGAAGCCTTCAGCGCCGCATCCCCCATCCAGGACGGTGCGGCGCTGAAGGCCGCTATCAGCCACAGTATGGAGAAAGACGTCATGACCACTTCCACCGCCACCACCCTCGCCAACGTTGTTGCCTCCCCTCCGTCGGGGCGGCCGAAAGCCGTAGTGTTCGACCACCACGAGTACGCAGCTTCCGTGATTCTTCGCGGCCGGCCCGTCCCTTGGGACAACGCCACGGCGTATGCGGCCTTCTTCGCCCAGGCACAGGGGCTGCTCCGGCCGGACGTGGCGCTCCTGGACCTGGACCGGTTGTACGGTCACCTGCAGACCGGCAACACCAGGCTCGAGACCGCCATGGCGGCCAGGTCCCGGACGGGGTTTGCGCTGAGGACTTTGCTGGGGGACGAGGACCTCAACCGGGCGGTGCTGGACTTCGTTACCGTGTTCGCCAAGACAGCCCGCCAGCCTGTGGTGCTGCGCATCCCGTCGCCGATGAGGTGGCTGATGGCAACGCACCGATTCTCGGGCGCGGATGACTCCAGCGGCCTCGACGCCGACAACGCCGAGAATGCCTCCATGTATGTCAGTGACTGGCTGCGGGCGTTCGCGGGGCTGCCCGTCGCGGGACTTTTGCTGGACAACCGAACGCCTGCCGGCGCCTCACGCGGCGTGCACGTTCCGCTGGAGGCCTACACTCCGATTGCCAATCTGGCCGGCAACTACCGTTGGACGCTGGGGCAGCTCGACGACGACCGGGCGCGCCTGCATGGGAACGCTGCGGTTGGCGCCTACATTCCTGCAGGGTTCTGGCTGGAGTCGGACGTCGAACTCCCGGCCGGGGACTTCTACCTGGGCGAGATCCCTGGCGCCGCTTCGCCGGAGGGCGTCCTGGCCAGACTGGAAACCCTAGGGTAACTGACCACTGGTTACTTCAGCGGGAGCAGGTGCCGGCGTCGGGCCTCTATGACACAGGCCCTTCGGTCACTGACGCCGAGAGTATTGAAAAGACTCTTGAGATACCACTTGACGGTGTTGATGCCCAGATGCAGCTCCTGGGCGATTTCGCGGTTGGACCGTTCCTTCTCCACAAGTCGCAGGATCATCTGTTCGCGCTGCGACAAGCCCGGTTCCGGAACAGTGGTGCCCGCGCCGGTGGTGGGAGAGACGGCCTCTGCTGACCACCCGGCGTCGCGGTTGGTCTTGGCCTGGGAATCCAGCCGGATGAGGATACTGAGGAAACGCGGTAACTCGTGGCCACCTTCCCGGGCAGGCTCGCGCCGCAGCCTGGCCGAGATGGCGCGCACCAGCTCCGGGCAGCCTGCACCGCCATCGAGCACGGGTCGGACAAGGCCCAGCCGGGAACACGTCTCCAAGGCCGGCCAGAGCGTCGTTTCGGCTTCCTCGCGGTTCCCAGCCTGTTCGAGCGCGGCCGCCAGCAGGATACGGGCATTAAGTTCTGCCCTCGGCCCCAGATAGGCTGCAGCCCGCGACAGCAAGCGGCGGGCGCCGTTCACCGTGTCCAGCCTGCCGGGGGAGTCCGGGCCCCCGTGCCCGGCGTCAGCCATGGCTGACCGCAGCTGCGTGGCCAGCTGGATCTGGTGCTTGGTCTCGGCCAGCCCTTCCAGCCGTGGCCCGGTGGTCGCTGCTTCCTGGCCAACTGCCGCGCCCAGTAAGTCACCGTGAGGTTCGGCGTCGCTGGTCCGGGGGCTGAACCCCAACTGCACGCGTTCCAGGTTCATTACGAGTTTGAGCCGGTCCAGGCCGAGACTGTCGGCCACAAGATCGCCTTCGTCGAGTATTTCCCGGGCCCGTGGAGTGTCCCCCGGAGTGCTTTTATTCTTGCCAGCGTGGCGTATGTGGACACCATGAAGTCCACCACTCCGCCTTCGGAACCCAGCTCGCGGGTTTCTTCCAATAGCTTCTCGGCCTTGTCGAGTTCGCCGCGTTCATAGAGAAGCTGGCCCATCATCGCTCCCGCCAGCCGCGCCGCATGCGAGTATCGCCCTGCCTTCCGCCGGCCGAGTTCCACGGCCGCGGTGAAATGTTGGTCCACGCTGTCCAGATCGAGCAGGGCGTAGGCGGCAAGCCCCGCGAAACACTGTCCGTACACGCCACTGAAGGGGCCCGAGGTGAGGCCGTGGAACTTCGCGGCCCAGCGCTGTTGTTCCAAAGCGAGAGGGTAGTCGCCGTCGTGGATCTTCTTGAACGTTGAGACGTTCGCAGCCACCGAGACGATCCAGGGCCGGAGCAGCTCCGCCTGGGCGAAGCACTTCCCGTCCAGTTCGTCCACGTGATTTACCCTGTCCCCGTACATGTCGATGCAGCTCTGCACAACGAGCCCTTCGACGCCCAGCTCAAAACGGTCGTGTTCGGTGAGGGTCGCATCGGCGGGCATCACGGCTTCGGCCCGGTCCAAGGCGCCCTGCGCCGCTGCTGATTGGTGAAGCAGTGTGTGGGCCCAGGCGATCGCCGTCTGGAGCCGCGCTTGCCCGGCAACATGGTCAGCCGGGATCTTTCCGACAAGCGCCAACAGGGTGGACATACTGGAGTGTTCCACCAGCCACATTGCGCGGAATTCGACGATCTCCATCGCGAGCTCAACGTCCCCGGCAGCGAGGGCATGGTCCACTGCGTCGCTGGGGAATCCGTTGTCCGAATACCAGCGGGCAGCGATCAGATTCAGTTCCTTGGTCCGGCCCGGGTAATCGCGCTCCAGGCGGCGGCGCAGGTAGTCCTCAAACAGGTGGTGATAGCGGTACCACGTGCCGTCCTCGTCAAGGGGCTGCAGGAAAAGATCCTGTGCCTGAATCTTCTCCAGCATTGCCTGGCCCAGTTCCACTCCCGAGAGTGCGGACGCCAGTCCCGCACACAGCCGCTCCGGGACCGACGTCATCAGGAGGAAATCCAGCGTTTGGGGGTCGAGGGTGTCGAGGACGTTTTCGGCCAGATATTCACCAATGGACGCGTGCCTGCCCGAGAGCCGTCCGATCAGTTCTGAGGCCTCGCGGTGGTCCCGGAGAGACAGGGAGACCAGTTGCAGCGCAGCGATCCATCCCTCAGTCGTCCGGTGGAGGCTGGCCACGTCTCCCGCATCCAGGTCGAGCCGGTTGATGCCGACCAGGAAGTCCTGGGATTCCTTTTCATCGAACCTCAGCGCGACCGCGTCCACCTCCAGTAGCTGGTCCCGCACCATAAGCCGGCCCAGTGGCAGGCCCGAGCGGGTGCGGCTGGTGATGATGAAGGACAGATGTGAGCCGCCTGCATCCAGCAGCCGTTCCACTACCGCCCTGGTTCTGGGCTCCGTGATCAGGTGCCAGTCATCCAGGGTGATGACCATGTCCTGGCCGCCCTCATCGATGGCGTTGATGAGAGCGGGAACCACGTATTGCTCAGCGTCGTCCGGCCGCTCCTCCAGCAACTGCTGTAGTTCCTCCTCGAGTCCGGGCCGGGCCTTGCGGATTGCCTGAAAAAGATGGGAAAGGAACCAGATGGTGTTGTTGTCGTCCCGGTCCAAGGACAACCAGACGGTAATCAGGCCCTGGGACGCAAGGTTTTCCATCCATTGGGCGGCAAGGGTCGACTTGCCAAAACCCGCGGGGGCGTGGATCAACGCAAGCCGCCGTTTCCGGTCCGAGTGGAGCATCCCGGTCAGGCGCGTGCGGGGAACCCACTGGCCAACCGGCTCGGGCGCGCGGAACTTGCTTGATGCACTGGGTGGTCCTGTCGGCATCCGCCACCTCCTTGTGGTCCGGCGGTCGCCGGGAATGCATGTGGCCCTCTGAAATCCTATGGGAACGGCGGCATTACTGACAGGTGTGATCCTTTGGCAGCTCCTCCGTGCGGGTTGCTGGCCCCGGAGGCCGCGTTGGTTTTTCCTAGACCGCTTCGAGCACGCTGACGTAGTTGGCGATGCCCACGCCGCCCATGTTCTGCACGGCGGCCCGGCGGGGGTTGGCGAGCTGCATGCCGCCCGCGGTGCCGGTGAGCTGCATGGCCGCGATGACGTGCTGGGATACGCCGGTGGCGCCGACGGGGTGGCCCTTGGCCTTGAGTCCGCCCGAGACGTTGATAGGCAGCTTGCCGTCCTTGAACACCCAGCCTTCCTCGATGGCGCGAGCACCCTGGCCGGGTTCGGTCAGGCCCATTGCCTCGTACATCAGCAGTTCGGCGATGGTGAAGCAGTCGTGTACCTCGGCGAAGTCCAGGTCCCCGAGCCCGACGCCGGCCATCCCCAATGCCCGCTGCCAGGACACGCGCGTCGCGGCGAAAGCGGTTGGGTCGCGCCGTTCGGCGGGGAAGAAGTCATTGGCGTGGCCGAAGCCGGCGAGCCGCACCGGGGCGGTTGCCCCGCCGGTGGGCGAGACAGAAAGCACGACGGCGGCCGCGCCGTCGGACACGGGGGAGCAGTCGGTGCGGCGCAGCGGATCGGCCACCATCGGGTTCTTGTCCGAGACCGTGCGGCAGAATTCCTCGCCGAGGTCCTTGCGGAGCTGGGCGTAGGGGTTGTCCACGCCGTTGCGGTGGTTCTTCGCCGCGATGGTGCCGAGGACGTCGGACACCGGTCCGTAGCGCTTCCCGTAGTGCTTAGCCACCTCGGCGAATAGACCCGTGAATCCGGTGGTGGAGGCCTTGCCGGCCATGTCGTAATCCGCGCCAAGCAGGGCCGAGCCCACCACGTCCGCCCCGGCGTGGGTCATCTTCTCGGCGCCGATGACCAGCACGGTCTTTGCGGTGCCGGCCAGCAGCGACTTGGTGCCCTGCTGGACGGCGGCGGAACCGGAGGCGCAGGCGTTCTCCACCCGGGTGGAGGGGACGTTGGCCAGCTGCTCCGAGACCTGCAGGGCCAGCGAAGAGGGGAACGCCAGCGGCATCATGCCGGAGTTGAACTGGCCGAGGTAGATCTCGTCGATCTGGCCGGGCTCAATGCCGGCGTTGCCGATCGCCTCCGAGGCGACCTGCACGATCAGGGACTCCAGGGTCTCGTCCGTGAGCTTGCCGAAGCGGCTGTGCCCCCAGCCGGTGAGCAGGACGTCTTTGCCGAACTGTTCTTTGAGGCTCATGCTGTGGCTCCTTCAAGGGTGGGGGTTGCGTCGAGGGACGGGGCGACGTCGAAGCGGGCTTCGGTTTTCCCGCGGAGTTCCTCCACGGTGACGCCCGGGGCGAGCCGGGTCAGCGTGAGCTGCCGGACGCCGTCGTCCGCCTTTTCGAGGTCAAACACCGCGAGGTCGCTGATGATGCGGTCAACACAGCTCAGGCCGGTGAGCGGGAGGGTGCACTCCTTCACGATCTTGGCGCTGCCGTCCTTGGCGTTGTGTTCGGTGAGGACCACGACGCGCGGCGTCCCGGCCACCAGGTCCATGGCGCCGCCCATGCCCTTGACCATCTTGCCGGGGATGGTCCAGTTGGCGAGGTCGCCGCTGCCCGAGACCTGCATGGCGCCCAGTATGGCCACCTTCACGTGACCGCCGCGGATCATGCCGAAGGACGTGGCGGAGTCGAAGATGCTGCCGCCGGGAAGGACCGTGACGGTCTGCTTGCCGGCGTTGATGAGGTCCGCGTCTTCCTCGCCCTCGTAGGGGAACGGGCCCATGCCGAGCAGGCCGTTCTCGCTCTGCAGGACCACGCGCACGCCCTCGGGCAGGTTGTTGGCCACCAGCGTAGGGATGCCGATGCCGAGGTTGACGTAGTCGCCGTCATTGAGTTCTTCGGCCGCGATGGCAGCCATTTCATCCCTGGTCCAGGCCATGGGGTTCTCCTTGGGTTTTTGAAGTCTTGGGGTTAAGTGTTCGTTCGCGCTGTGGTGGGGCGGGCGCCGGAAGGGTGCGGCAGACCGCCGTCGGACGGGGCCTAGGCGGGCACTGCGGCGGAGGTGCGGGGGCGGACCGTGCGCTGTTCGATGTCCTTCACGCGGCCACTGGCCTGGACGAGGCGCTGGACGAAGACGCCGGGGGTGATGATGTGGTTGGGGTCCAGAGCGCCGGGTTCGACGATCACCTCGGCCTCGGCGATGGTCACCGCACCGGCCGTGGCCACAACCGGGTTGAAGTTGCGGGCGGTGTAGCGGTAGATCAGGTTGCCGTCGGTGTCGGCCGTGTGGGCGTGGACCAGGGCGACGTCGGCCTTGATGGCGCGCTCCTGGACGTACGTTTCGCCATCGAACTCGGCGAGCGGCTTGCCTTCGGCGACGAGCGTGCCGACGCCGGTCTTGGTGTAGAAGGCCGGGATGCCGGCGCCGCCGGCGCGGAGGCGTTCGGCCAGGGTGCCCTGCGGTGTGAACTCCACCTCCAGCTTGCCCGCGAGGTACTGCTCGGCGAAGAGTTTGTTCTCGCCCACGTAGGAGGCGATCACCTTGCGGACCTGGCCGGCCTCGATCAGTACACCGAGGCCCTTGCCGTCCACGCCCATGTTGTTCGACACCACGGTGAGGTCCTTGACGCCGGAATCGCGGACGGCCTCGATCAGGTCCGCAGGGATGCCGCTGAGCCCGAAGCCCCCGACGGCGAGCGTCATGCCGTCCCGCAGTACGCCCTGCAGCGCGGCAGCCGCACCGGATTTCACCTTTGACATTGCATCTCCTCATTGAGCGGGCGGGGCCGGCATGCGGGTTCCCTGCGGGACCGGTTATCCACTTTGTGGACTGTTGTTCTGAAAATTGAGCGTACGGGGCGGCTGGAGGCGCTGTCAAGGCCACCATTAGCCGGGAATTTGGGCATTTCTACAGTGTGGACGGTAGGCTAGGAAGTATCCATATTGTGGATACTCTGAAGGGAATATCATGAATTCAGCACCGGTTCAAGGCGCTCAGGTGGTCAGCCGGGTCGCATCGCTGCTGCGCATTATCGGACGGAAACCGGAAGGCGCCCCGCTGGTTGAAGTGGTCCGGGAATCGGGCCTCACCCGGCCCACCGTCCACCGGCTTCTGAGCTCGCTGGCCTCCGAAGGGCTGCTGGACCAGGACCCGCAAACCGGCAACTGGGTGCTGGGCCCGGAAATCCTGCTCTTGGGTTCCGTGGCCTCTGCCCGTTTTCCCCTGGAGGACCTTGCCCGGCCCAGCCTGCGCCGGCTAGCTGAGGAGACCGGCGAAAGCGCCTTCTTCTCCATCCGCCGCGGAGCGGAAACGGTGTGCCTGCTCCGCGAGGAAGGCAGCTTCCCCGTGCGCTCCTTTGTGCTGCACGAGGGCGTCCGGTTTCCGCTGGGGGTGGCGTCCGCCGGAACAGCGATCATGGCGTTCCTGCCGGAAGCCGAGCAGGAGGAGCTGCTTGCCGGCTGGGCCGTCCACGCCGGCAGCTTCGCCTCAGGCCACACCGAGGCCCTGGTCCGCCAAAACCTGGCCAAGACACGGCAGGCCGGCTACTCGGTCAACCCCGGGCTGGTGCTCGAGGGCAGCTGGGGCATGGGCGCGGCCGTATTCGATCAGCGCGGGCGCCCCGCCTGGGCACTGTCGCTGACCGGGATCGAGCCCCGGTTCCGTGGCGAACGGCAAGAGACCCTGGGCCGCCTCCTGATGGAAGAAGCGCACCGGATCTCCACGCTCCTGACGCGTGCGCCCTGAGATGATTCGAACGTCTCGACAATTCCCCGGTTGCAGAGCACGATTGGAACTGTATCCGCGATATCGAATATCTGCTCGTGGAACCGGCCGGCGATGACCGCCGGCGCCGGTTCCCTTCCGGGACTCTGACAGTTCACCGGATCCACAATGAACAGCCTCCGAGAAACGGGAGGACATTGCATGGGCCAATTGTCGTGGCACCGCACCGTGCGAGGGGGCAGCGCGGCAGCTGCGAGCTGAAAGCGCTTAGGGAAGACAAAAGTAACCGCGTCAACGCCCCTATCGGGCTGGCGCGTCCGATCAGAGTACCTTCTTTCCCGCCTTGAGCCTGGGCAGCGCGGGGCGAAGGAGCGTGGCTGGCGATGTCCAGCCCGGCTGCAGACCGCCGTCGCGCTCGACGGCGGCAGTCACTTGGAGGCCGGCTCCCGGCCGCACCCAAATTCACGGAGAAATACAGAAGGAATGAGTCTTATGGCTCTCCAAAAAGAAGACCGCCGAATACCGCGCCTGATGCGCGCAATCGTGGCGGCGTCGATCGCGCTGCTCATGCCGGTGGCACTTAGTGGCACCGCCGTCGCGGACGGCGGAAAATCATCCAGGACCTGGACTGTCCAGGTCGGTTCCGAGTCATCGGACCAGGCGATTCAGGGGATGTCCTTCCTCCCTGAAAATATCTACATTAATGCGGGGGACAAGATCACCTGGAAAGCGAACGCGGCAGAAATCCATACCGTGACGTTCCTTGCCGAAGGCCAGTCGCTCGAGTCCACGCAGCCGTTCAATCCGGGCAATCCCCAGTACGTCGAACCCCAGGGCGGCAACTCGTATGACGGAAAGACATATTACAACTCCGGTGTCATGACGAACGTGTCAGACAGCGGCTTCAAGGAGGTGGGACGCTACGCGCTGAAATTCCCGGATGCGGGCGACTTCACCTACTACTGCCTGGTTCATGGCATGGCCATGAAGGGGACCGTTCACGTTCGGGATGCGGGTACTGACTACCCCTACACCCAGTCCCAATATGACCGTCAGACAAACAAACAGGAGCGGAAGATCCTTCGCGACGGCTACGAACAGTGGGACGCGGCGCGAGCCAAAGCCGATGACCATACCGTCATCGCGGGTGCCGACAATGGGACGGCCATGCTCATGCGGTTCGTCCGGGCGCACATCGTGGTCCACGTTGGCGACGAAGTGACCTTCGTGAATGACGGAATGGGCGCCCCGCACACTGTCACGTTCGGTGAGGAACCGGCGGACGAGCTCGCCGCAGTGGGCGATCCCGCTGACTTCACCGGCGGCGACCTGAGCTCGGGCCTGATGCCGCCGATGAGCACCTTCACGGTGAAGTTCAACAAGGCCGGAGAGTTCGATTACATCTGCGCCCTCCACGACTTCATGGGGATGAAGGGCACAGTGGAAGTCCGGGACTGATCGGTACCGGCGGTTTGTACTGAACGGGGAGCGGGGATGTGGCCATGGGCACCAGAATGTATTTTGCCGAATATGGGGAGCCCGAGCTGGTCACAGCGGGCGAAGAATCCGTGGACGTGCCAGGCGATGGCCAGGTCCAGGTGGGAATCCGTGCCATCGCCGTCAATCCGATGGACTGGAAGATCGTTGCCGGCTACTTGCAGGCGTTCTTCCCGTTGCAGTTGCCAGCTGTTCCTGGTTGCGAAGCGGCCGGAACGGTGACCGCCGTCGGCAATGGCGTCACTGACTTCAAGGTGGGGGACGAGGTCATCTGGAACGGTTTCGCCGGAGGCTACCGCTCGGCGGCCAACTTCCCGGCCGGCCAACTGACGCTGAAACCCGCAGGCTTGGATTTTGAGCAGGCGGCGTGCGTCGCGATAGCTGGCGGCGCAGCGTATTCGGCGCTGGTCCAGCTTGGCATTGGCGTAGGGGACACGGTGCTGATCCACGGTGCCGCGGGCGGGGTTGGCTCGGCGGCAGTCCAGATCGCGCGGCACCTCGGTGCCCGGGTCATCGGCACTGCTTCAGAACAGAATCATGCCTATCTGCGCGGGCTTGGCGCCGAGCCTGTGGCCTATGGCGAAGGGCTCGTGGAGCGCGTCCGCTCCCTGGGCACCATCACCGCCGTCGTGGACACCTTTGGCGGGGAAGGTACGACGGCGGCGACGGTCCAGTTGCTGGGCGGTCACGGCACCGCGGTGACTACGGTGCCTGGTAAGGAGGCCAATGCCGCCGGAATTGCACCGGTCAAGATGCTGGCCGGACGGGTAGCGGAGGCGGCCCGGCTGGCTGCCGACGGGAAGCTCCGCTTCAGCATCCAGGAGCGGATTCCCCTCACCGATGCCGCCCGGGCGCTGGGCATCAGCCGTGCGGGCCATGTCCGGGGCAAGATCGTGCTGGTCCCGTAGCTGGAACCTGAGCGCGGCCTTGTCGGTCGGACGCGGTGTGGATGCCCGGCCGTCGTGGGGCACTTTGACGCGGACACGCCGGCATTTTCGGCTGAAAAAGTCCAGCCAGGGTTCAAACTGCCCCGTTTCGGCCTGCGGCCCCCGACCCGGGGCTCCTCAATTCAGGCTATTTCCACCAGGTGTCGAAGATCGTGACCGGAACGGTGCGCTTGTGGCGGGTGCGGAGGTACTTCTGCTCGATCGATTCGGCCACGGCGTCCGGCACCTCGCGGCCTTCGAGGTAGTCGTCGATCTGGTCGTAGGTGATGCCCAGTTCGTCCTCGTCCGTCCGTCCGGGCTTGCCATCGAGGAGATCGGCGGTGGGGACCTTCTCCCAGATGCGGGCGGGGGCGCCGAGCTCGGCCAGGAGCGCCCTGTTCTGGCGCTTGTTCAGCCCGAACAGCGGCAGGACGTCCGCGCCGCCGTCGCCGTATTTCGTAAAGAAGCCGGTGACGGATTCGGCGCCGTGGTCGGTTCCGATGACAAGGTAGTTGTGTTCGCCGGCGAGGGCGTACTGCGCGATCATGCGCGTGCGGGCCTTGGTGTTGCCCTTGTGGAAGTCGGAGATCCCGTTGCCCACGGTCTTTTCAAATTCGTCTTCGAAGCCGTCCACGGCTGCGGAGATGTTGAAGGTCCAGTCGGTCTTGGCCTGGATAAAGTCCAGGGCAGCCTGGGCATCATGCTCATCGTGCTGCACGCCATAAGGAAGGCGGACCGCCACGAAATTGGCGTCCGTCCCTTCGGCCGCGAGCTCCTCTACCGCGAGCTGGGCCAGCCGGCCTGCGAGCGACGAATCGAGGCCGCCTGAGATGCCCAGGACAAAGCCCTTGGTATGCGTTGCCTTGAGGTATTCCTTCAGGAACGTGACGCGTTTGCGCACCTCCCCGGCTGGGTCGATCCGGGGCTGGACGCCCATTTCTTCAATGATCCTGGCCTGGAGTTCGCGCATGTGATCCACACTAGTCAGCAGTGTCAACCATGCTCAACTGTGTCCGCCCGAACCATGCCGCAGCGAAGCGTCGCTAGGCCGTCCCCGGGGCCGGTCCGGTGGAGCCCCGGACGGTGAGGTGAGTGGGCATCACAGCCAGCCGCCTGGTGGTTCCGCCGTGGAGCGGATTGAACTGCGAAAGGAGCATGGAGACTGCAACGCGTCCGGCCTGCTCGATCGGCGAGGAGATCGTTGTCAGCGGAGGATTGCAGAAATCAGCGCCAAAAATGTCGTCGCAGCCGACGATGCTCATGTCCTCAGGCACGCGGATTCCCCGCTCGCGCAGCCGCTGCAGCATTCCGATGGCCAGCAGGTCATTGAAGACGATGCACGCTGTGGCCCCGGTGCGCACCGCTGCGTCCGCGGCAGCAGCGCCGGAGGTGGTTTTCGGGGTGAACGGGCCCACCCTATGGGTCTCGAGTCCGCGCTGGGCTGAGTCTTCCTCGAAAATTTTCCAACGCCGGGAGTTGGACCACGACGTCGGCGGGCCGCTGACGTAGCAGACCCGCTGATGGCCGAGGGAGACAAGATGCTCCAGGGCCTGGATCATGGCCGACGGCGTATCGATCACCACAGTGGGCGCGTTCGCTGACGCACGGTTGATGGTCACCAGCGGCTGTGACCCGGACACTTCGGCAAGCTGCGCATCAGTCAGGCGCGAGGCCGCAAGGATGAAACCGTCCGCCGACCGCCGCATTTTGTGCAGGGCTTCCAACTCCATCTCGCTTGACTCCTCGGTATCAACCAGAAGCTGCGTGAGACCGGCGGCCTTGAGCTGATGCTGCGTCCCGCGGATGATGTCGAAGTAGAAGGGGTTTGTGATGTCCGGTACCAGGACGGCTACGGTGTTGGTGCGTCCCGAGCTGAGTCCCCGTGCCTGTGAGCTGGGCACGTAGTTGAGCTGCGCGGCCGCCTCTTCGATGCGTTCCCTGGTGTGCCGGTTTACCCGGTCCGGCTTGGACAATGCGCGTGAGACGGTGGACGTGGCCACTCCTGCCAGTTCCGCAACGTCCTTGATTGTTGGCATTCTTTCGGCAGGAGAACGGCGGTCCACGGACCCCTCATCCCCTGCATCCAGGATGGCTGAGGTCATGGAGCAGTCCTTTCATGGCGCCGACGCCGCAATGCCCCGGACTTCGGCCAAGGGCCCTTCGACCCGAGGCTTCCTGGCATCATCACAACATGTTTGGCAACTTTTGGCAATCGCTTGCCGCAACATTGCAGCGTCCCTAGACTGAATCCGAATCGCCCGCAGTGGTGTGCGCCACATGACGTTGTGGCCGTGTGGGTGTCCTAGAGGAGAAAACAATGAGGTTTAGATCGTCTACCGGGATTGCGGCAATCGTCACGGCTGCGGCTTTGGCCCTGACCGGCTGCGGTGCGGGCTCAGGAACCACCGGCGGTTCAACAAACGCGGACGGGAAGGTGGACGGCACGGGCAAGACGCTGAATGTCTTGACCGGCGTCCTGAGCCAGTACCCGGAACAGCAGAAGAAGTGGCAGAGCGACATTGCGGCCAAGTTCAAGGCGGAGACCGGGGCCGACGTGAAGTTCGAAACCTTTGCCTCGGCCAACGACGAGCTCACGCGCATCCAGACCTCCGTGGTGTCGGGGCAGGGCCCGGACATCTACGGGCTCGGCACCACGTTCACTCCCACTGCTTTCGCCACCAAGGCTTTCGTGACCTTGTCCGACGACGACTGGAAGAAGGTAGGTGGCAAAGACCGGTTCAATAAGGCAGCTCTTGGGATTTCCGGTCCGGACGAGCAGCACCAGGCCGGCATCCCGTTCGTCAGCCGCCCCTTCGTGATGGCCTACAACAAGGAAGTCCTTGCTGCTGCGGGCATCGAGAAGCCTGCCACCACATGGGATGAGCTCGCGGAGCAGGCCAAGAAGATGACCAAGGACGGCACCTACGGTATTGCCACCGGGTACAAAGATGCCTACGACCCTTGGAAGTTCATCTGGGCCATGTCTGTCCAGGCCGGCAATCCCCTGGTGGACGGCAAGAACCTCAAGATGGATGATCCCACCGTGAAGAAGGCCTACGAAACCTACTTCGGCTGGCTGACCAAGGACAAAGTTGTGGACCCTGCCTCCGTCGGCTGGAGCAACAGCAACGCCGTTGCCTCCTTTGCCAGCGGAAAAGCCGGCTACCTGATGATGACGACGTCGAGTTCCATCCCGACGCTGGACAAGTCGGCCGTGGCCGGAAAGTACGAATACGCGCTGATGCCCACAACCGCTCCGGGCGAAACAAGCCCGAAGGGTGATGGCGGAACTGCCGCGAGCATCCTCTCGGGAGACAACCTTGTTGTCGCTGACTACTCGCAGCAGAAGGACCTGGCGTTCGCCTACATCAAGCTCATTACTTCCAAGGACGAGCAGCTCAATTACCAGAAGACATTCGGCGACCTGCCGGCGAACGCCGAAGCACTGGCCAGCCTCACTGATCCCAAGCTCAAGCCAATCGCCGATGCCGCAGCCAAGTCCAAGGCCACCCCGTTTACAGGTGCCTGGGGCGACATCCAGCTCGGATTGCTGAACGTGACCGTGCAGTCGATCCCGGAACTGTCGAAGGGCAGCGTCGATGAGTCCGCCCTTGAAACAAGGATCAAGGAGGCGCAGACAAAGGGTCAGGCGTCCCTCGACCGCGCTTCAAAAGGATAAGTAATGTCTACTGACGCTTCAAACGAAGTCCGGCTTGCGGCGGAGTCCGCCGCAAGCCGGACCTCCCGGAAAGCGGCCGCCGTCGCAGTGGCGCCACCAGCCGGGAAGCCACCCGTAAATGAGCCCACACAGCGCCGGAAGGGCCTGAGCGAGCGCGACCGCCCGCTCTGGATGCTCATTCCGGGCGGCGCGCTGATGCTCATCATCATCGTTGTACCCCTGGTTCTGGGCATCTACATGTCCACGCTCAACCTGGACCAGTACACGCTGCGCCGATGGATCAGTTCTCCGTTCATTGGAGTCGAAAACTTTGTCGAGGCAGTAACCGCATCGCCACTCCTGCACGCTGTCTGGCTGAGCGTCAGCTATTCGCTGCTCGCCATGGTGGTGACGTTGCCGCTGGGCATCGCTGCCGCCGTCGCCACCCAAAACGCGTTCAAAGGACGGGCCGTGGTGAGGTCCATCTTCCTCATCCCCTATGTGCTTCCGTCCTTTGTGGTGGCCACCGTGTGGCGCACCATGTTCCAGCCGGACGGCATCATCGACCGGGCGCTCGGAACAGTGGGCATCGACACGGGACTCTGGCTTAACGGACCCCAGAGTTTCTGGACGCTTGTCCTGGTGCAGATCTGGGCATCCTGGCCATTCATCTACCTCCTGGCACTCTCAGGGCTGCAGGCCGTGGACCATGAGGTCCACGAGGCGTCGGCCCTGGACGGAGCACTCTGGTGGAACAAACTCCGTTATGTGGTTTTCCCCTACCTAAAGGGTCCGCTCTCGCTGGCATTCCTCATCGGAATGCTCCACCACATCAACAACTTCACGCTTCCCTTCGTCCTCTTTGGCGTCCCGGCGCCGTCCGACGTCGAGGTTCTGCCCATCCTGACCTACGTCACTAGCTTCCAGAGCTTCCGCTTCGGCCTTAGTGCCGCGATGGCCTTTATTTCCCTGGTGCTGGTCGCCATTCCGCTTTTCGTCTACCTGCGTGCCGTCAAGCTTGACGACGCTGAAACACCGGGAGGAAAGAAATGACCACCTCCGCAGCAAGCAGGCTCCGCTCCGCCGAGGCCTCTGTTCCCCGCCCGGGTTCGGCCCGGCAACACGAAGTGACGCGGCTGCTGCCCCGTCCGCTGCTTGCCATCATCATGGTGTTCCTGGGCGCACTTGTCCTCATCCCGGTGCTGTACATCTTCCTGGCATCGGTGAACTCGGACATCGGTGTTGCCAATGGTGAGTTCTGGCCCTCGACGGTCACCTTCGAGAACTATTCGAAGATCTGGACCAGCGTGGGGCTGGCCACGGGCCTTGCCAACAGCGTCCTGGTGGCCGGCGCCACGGCAGTCGTGTCGGCAGCCATGTCAGTGTCAACAGCGTTTGTCCTGGTGCGCTACACATTCCGCGGCCGCCTCACTATCCTGCGGGGGCTCCTCGCACTGCAGTCCGTGCCCGGAACCCTCATGGTGCTGCCCGTCTTCGTACTGTTTTCTTCGGCAGCCACCTACCTTGGCATCCAGGTCATCGGTACCCAATGGGGACTGTTCGTCACGTACCTGACGTTCGCCATGCCGTTCTCCACGTGGGTCATGGTCACCTACCTGCGCGGACTTCCGCGTGAGCTGGAGGAAGCGGCGCGGATCGACGGCGCCAGCAATGTGGGCGTCCTGTTCAGGATCATCCTGCCGTTGAGCTGGCCGGGCATCGTCGTCTCGGGCATCTTCGCCTTCCTGCTGGGCTGGAACGACGTCCTGTTCGCGTCCGTCATGACCCGTCCCGAAAGCCAGACCGCGGCCGTTGCACTACAGATTTTCGGCGCGTCCCAGGAAGGAGGCGCTATCCCGTACTACGGCCAGATGATGGCCGCGGCCCTGGTCTGCGCAGCCCCTGTGGTCATTCTTTACCTGATTTTCCAGCGTTATCTAGTTGGCGGGCTGACCGCCGGAGGAGTTAAGTAACCATGGTTTCAACCACTCAGGCTTCGTGGCCGCTGTCAGGCTTCGGGGATGAGATCGACGACGACCCCGCCGTTCAGATCGCCGTGCTGCAGGCGCTCGGCGCCAACCACATCGAGGTGCGCAGCGCTTGGGGCACCAACATCGTGGACCTCTCCGATGACCAGCTCCGCACACTCGCCGAGCTGCTGACAGCGAAGGACATGAAGGTTTCGGCCATCGCTTCGCCGATCGGGAAGGTCGACGTCAGCCTTCCGGTGGAACACGAGGTGGAGCGCCTGCGCCGTGCCGCCAACGCCGCCAAGGTCCTGGGCGCGAAGTACATCCGCATCTTCTCCTTCTACTACGGCGAATCCGTGCCCGTGGACAGCATCCGTGACGCCGTTATGGAACGGATGAGCGCGCTGGCCGCCGTCGCTGAGGAAGAAGGCGTGGTTCTGCTGCACGAGAACGAAAAGGACATTTTCGGGGACGTTCCGGACCGCGTGCTGGACATTATCGAATCCGTGAACTCGCCGGCGCTGAAAGTGGCATGGGACGCGGCCAACTTCGTGCAGGTAGGCGTGAAGCCGTTTGACGAGGCATACGGGAAGCTCCGTCCCCACCTGGAGTACCTGCAGGTCAAGGACGCTCTTTTCTCCAACGGACATGTGGTTCCCGCAGGGGAGGGCGACGGCGACGTGCTGCGCACTGTGGAAGCGCTCAAGGCGGACGGCTTCAGCGGCTTCGCTTCCCTTGAACCGCACCTTGCCGGCGCCCACGGCCTCGGCGGATTTTCCGGCCCCACAGCATTCGGCATTGCCGCCAGGGCGTTTGCAAAAGTCGCAGCTGAAGCAGGAGTACAGACAGTATGAGTGAGACATTGAAGGTCGCCATCACGGGTTGCGGCGTCATCGGCCGCACCCACGCGGTTGCCCTGCAGGAGTTTCCCGGGGCCAGCGTTGTGGCGCTCGTTGACGCCATCCCGGACGCGGCCGAGTCCCTTGCGGATTTCATCGAGGCCAGCGGGCGGCCGAGGCCCTCCGTGCATACGTCCCTCAAGGATGCCTTCGCGGCGGCCGACATCGATCTGGTGGCCCTCGCCACTCCCAGCGGACTGCACATCCAGCAGGGCCTTGAAGTCCTCGCGGCCGGCAAGCACGTGGTCATCGAAAAGCCGCTCGACGTTGATCTGAGTCGTGCCCAGGAGATCGAGGCGGCTGCAAACGAAGCGGCACGCCGCGGCGTCGTCGCCTCCGTGATCAGCCAGCACCGTTTTGACCAGGCGAGCGTGGCTGTTGCGGATGCCGTGGCCAAGGGCCGCTTTGGCCGGCTGACCTCCGCCATAGCCTCTGTGGCATGGTGGCGCGGGCAGGGCTACTACGATTCCGGCGATTGGCGCGGCACGTGGTCGATGGACGGAGGGGGAGCCCTGATGAACCAGGGTGTCCACACTGTTGACCTGCTGCTGTGGTTCATGGGCCGGCCGGTGGAGATCCACGCCCACACGGCCCGACTGGCACACGAGCGGATCGAGGTGGAGGACACTGCCGTTGCCACGGTGACATTCGAGAATGGCGGCCTGGCAGTGCTGCATGCTACGACGGCCGCCTACCCGGGCTTGACGGTGCGGGTCCAGCTGATGGGCTCGGAAGGCTCCGCGGTGGTGGACAACGACCAGCTGCAGTATTTCCATGCCAAGGAGATCGGCGGCGCCTCGGCTGACATGGGGCTGCAGGGCGGGGGCAACCAGGCCCAGGAGGAACTCGCCAAGTACCCGGCGGAGGACTATGAGGCCAAGGACCCCACGGTGTATCCGGCGGGGCACGTACGCCAGTACCGCGACATCCTCGGGGCCATCGCCGAGGGCCGCCAGCCCGGCGTGACGGTCAGCGATGCAGTCAACGCGCTGGCCACTGTGCGTGCTGTCTACGTGTCGGCCACGCTGAACCAGGCAGTCCTGTTTGAGGACGTCCTGGCCGGCAAGTACAACGACCTTGAAGTCCGGACGGGCAACACCTCGACAGAAAGCGCCTGAAGCGATGAAATTCTCAGTATTCACGGCCTCCACTCCTGACTGGACTCCCGAGGAAGCCGTCACCCAACTTTCCGCGCAGGGATGGGACGGCATCGAATGGCGGATCACGGACCAGCCGGAGGCGCCGGAGCCGGGTTTCTGGGCCGGCAATAAAGCCACCATCCCGCTGACGGGGATGGAAGACAACCTGGAAAGGATTGCCGCCATCACCCGCGAAGCGGGCCTTGAGTTCTCCGGGATCGGCGGCTATGCACGGTGTGATAACCACGACGACGTCGAACGCATGCTGGCGGCAACCGCCGCCTTGGGCGCCGGCCAGGTCCGCGTGACCACGCCTCCGCTGGGAACTGCCGGATGGGGGAACGAGGGGCGGAGCGGGATCCCCTACCCCGTCCTCTTTGAGTCAGCACGCCGTGATTTCGAATGGGTGGCAAAACGTGCCGCCCACCATGGAGTGAAGGCACTGGTGGAACTGCACCACCGCACCATTACGGCGTCAGCCTCCTCCGCCCGGCGCCTGCTGGAGGGCCTGGACCCCCAGCATGTGGGGGTCATCCATGATCTGGGCAATCTCCTGATCGAGGGGCAGGAAGACTACCTTCCCGCCTTCGAACTCCTGGGGGAGTACTTGGCGCATATCCACGTCAAGAACGCCGTGTGGGTCCGCCGGGACGAGACGGACGCCTCCGGTGCTGCAGTGTTCCAGAACGAATGGGCACCGCTGCAGTCCGGACAGGGGAGCGTCCTTGAGTACTTCAAGGCGTTGGCTGCCCATGGCTACGACGGCTGGGTCACGGTTGAAGACTTCTCCACGGAGCTTCCCCTGGCCGAACGAACCGCCGCCAACCTTGACTACCTGCGGCGTACGGCGGCCCTCGCCGGGCTCACCGCAGGGGCCGGGGCCCGTTGAGGCCATGGCGCAGTCAATAGCAACCCATCCGGACCGGCTCCTCCCCGCGGAACCCGGCGTACGGGACATAGCCCGCTCGCTTTACAGCAGGGTGGAGGGTCTTCCGATTCTCTCCCCGCACGGCCACGTGGATGCGGCGGTGATTGAGCAGAACCTGCCCTTCCCCGATCCTGCCGCACTGCTGGTCACACCGGACCACTACGTGACCCGCCTGATCCACGCAGGGGGTGTCCCGATGGACCAGTTGGGCCTCGGCGATTCAGCCGCAGGCTCGCGCCAGGTCTGGCGCAACTTCTGTGCCGCGTGGCCTGACTTCGAGGGCACGGCCTCAGGGTATTGGATCCGGCAGGAATTCGAGTATGTCTTTGGCCTGCACGGCGAACCGACCGAGGAGAATGCCGACAGGATCTTCGATGCTATTTCGGCCAAGCTCGCCGAGCCGGGATTCCGGCCACGACAGCTGTTCAAGGAGTTCAACATCGAGGTGCTGGCCACCACGGACGATCCGCTGGACTCCCTCGACAGCCATGCCGCCCTGGCCGCGGACCCTGCCTTCGCCGGCCGCGTCCTGCCAACCTTCCGCCCGGACCAGTACCTGAACATCGCCCATCCGGCGTGGCACCACAACGTGGAACGCCTCATCGCCGCCGCGGGTTCGGGTGCCTCCGGATATGCGGGCTACATCAGCGCTCTGGAATCACGACGGCGCCACTTCGTGGAAAATGGAGCCGTGTCCGCGGACCATGGCGTCCGCACTCCGGCCACGCTCAAACTGGACGACGCCGATGCGGAGCGGCTGTTCGAGCGCGCCCGGGCTGGCAAGGCCACTCCCGAGGACCGTGAGGCCTTCGAGGCCCACATGATGTACCAGATGGCCAGGATGTCCGTGGAGGACGGGCTGGTCATGACCATCCACCCGGGCTCGTACCGTAACCACCACGCTCCCACGTTCCGGGCCTTTGGCGCGGACACGGGGCACGACATTCCGTTCGCGGTAAATTACACCGAGGCCATCCGGCCGCTGCTGCAGGACTTCGGCACCGCCAAGGACTTCCACCTGGTGCTGTTCACCCTGGACGAGACCGTGTTCTCGCGGGAACTGGCACCGCTGGCGGGTTTCTATCCGTCCGTGTACATCGGCGCCCCGTGGTGGTTCCTGGACGCGCCCGATGCCATGCTGCGCTTCCGGGCCGCGGTTACGGAGACGGCCGGGTTCTCAAGGTCCTCCGGGTTCATCGACGACACCCGCGCGTTCTGCTCCATTCCGGCGCGCCACGACACGTCCCGCCGGATCGAGGCATCCTTCCTGGCACGCCTCGTGGCCGAGCACCGGATCAGCGAGGACCGTGCGCACGAACTCATCGTGGACATCGTCGATTCCTCGCCGCGCAGGGTTTTCAAGCTGTGAGCGCCAACAGCGTGCCCGTGCTGAACCGGACGCTCAGGCCGCTGCCCAAGGCGCCGGTGCGGATCGTCCATCTTGGCCTCGGGGCCTTCCACCGTTCACACCAGGCCTGGTACACGCAGCATGCCGGTGACGGAAGGGAATGGGGGATTGCCGCGTTCACCGGCCGGCGGCCCGATGCGGCCGTGGCACTTACGGCGCAGGACGGTCTGTTCACGCTGATCGAGCGCACCGGTACCGGGGACAGTTTCGAAGTCATCGGAAGCGTTGTCGAAGCGGTGGACGGCGCCGACGTCGGCCGCCTCCGCGAACTGGTCTCCGCGCCGGCTACCGCCATCGTCACGCTGACCATCACGGAAGCCGCCTACGGGCTGGCCCCCAACGGCCGCTTCGACTCGGATTCGCCCCGCGTCGCCGGCGATCTCGCCGTACTGGCCGGTTCCGCCGGCACGGGCGGGACGCTGACGACGCCGCTGGGCCGGCTGGTGTCCGCCCTCGCCGCCCGCAGGGACGCCGCGGCCGGCCCGATCGCCGTCGTCAGTTGCGACAACCTCTCCGGCAACGGGGAGGTTGCCCGCCGCGCAGTCACCGGAATGGCAGAAGCCTGGGACGGGACGCTGGCAGCCTGGATCGGGGAGAACGTCAGCTTTGTCAGCACGTCCGTGGACCGGATCACGCCGCGGACCACGGACGCGGACATTGCCGAAGTGGAGGAGCGTTGCGGCTACCGGGACAGCTCGCCGGTTGTGGCAGAGCCGTTCCGGGACTGGGTGATCAGCGGGGACTTCCCGAAAGGCAGGCCCCGCTGGGAGGACGCCGGGGCCGTCGTGGTAAACGACATTGAACCCTATGAGAACCGCAAGCTGTGGCTCCTGAACGGCGCCCATTCGCTCCTGGCATACGCCGGCCAGGTCCGTGGGCACACTACGGTGGCCGAGGCACTTAAGGACCCTCTGTGCCGGGATTCCGTAGAGGCCTTCTGGGATGAAGCGGCGGCCCACTTGCACGGTGAAGAGCTCCATGTCCCCGAATACCGCCTCGCCCTGCTGGACCGGTTCGGCAACAGCCGCATCGCCCACCACCTCTCCCAGATTGCCGCGGACGGCACCACCAAGCTCCGGATGAGGGCCCTGCCGGTCCTTACCGCCGAAAGATCCCAGGGCCGCTCCGGTGCCGGCAGCGCCCTGATGCTGGCGGCGTGGGTCGACTATGTGTCCGTACACAAGGAGCTTCAGGACCCATTGTCCGAAGCCATTGGCACGGCGAACCGGTCCCGGGGACTGGAAAGGGTTGCCGCCCTCCTCAGCCTGGTCAGCCCGCAACTGGGAAACGACGCCCGGATCGTGTCGGTGGTGGGGGGCCTGTGCGGCACCTTCACCGTCACCGACACCATCGCCACACCTCCCCGCCTGATTCCCGGAAGGAACAGCTGAAGTTCATGAAGATCGTTGCAGCAGAAGTATTTGTCACCAGCCCGTCCCGTAACTTCGTGACCCTCCGGATCACCACGGAGGATGGTGTGACCGGTATCGGTGACGCCACCCTGAACGGCCGCGAGCTCGCCGTGGCTGCGTACCTGAAGGAACACGTTGCGCAGCTGCTGATCGGCAAGGACCCGCACCGGATCGAGGACACCTGGCAGTTCCTGTACCGCAGCTCCTATTGGCGCCGCGGGCCGGTGACCATGGCGGCCATTGCCGCTGTGGACATGGCGCTGTGGGACATCAAGGGCAAGATGGCGGGCATGCCGGTCTACCAGCTGCTCGGCGGCGCGTCCCGCAACGGACTGCGCGCCTATGGCCATGCCTCCGGTGCGGACATCCCGTCCCTGTTCGATTCGGTCCGTGAGCACCTGGAGCTCGGCTACAAGTCGGTCCGCATCCAGACCGCTGTCCCGGGCATCAAGGCCGTCTACGGCGTGGCCGCCCAGGCCCAGGCTTCGGGCGAACGCTACGACTACGAGCCCGCCGGGCGCGGTGCGTTCCCGGTGGAGGAAGACTGGGACACCCGCGCGTACCTGCGCCACCTGCCCACCGTGTTCGAGGCCGTCCGGAACGAATTCGGTCCGGAACTGCCGCTTCTGCACGACGGCCACCACCGCATGACGCCCATACAGGCCGCCAAGCTGGGCAAGGCACTGGAACCGTATGACCTGTTTTGGCTCGAGGACTGCACCCCGGCCGAGAACCAGGAGGCACTGCGCCTGGTCCGCCAGCACACCACCACCCCGCTGGCCATCGGTGAAATCTTCAACACCGTGTACGACTACCAGACCATCATCAAGGAACAGCTGATCGACTACGTCCGGGCAGCCTCCACGCACTTCGGCGGTATTTCCCCGCTGAAGAAGGTCATGGACTTCGCCGCGCAGTACCAGATCAAGTCCGGCTTCCACGGCCCCACCGACATCTCGCCGGTCGGGTTCGCCGCGCAGCTGCACGTGGGCCTGGCCATCCACAACTACGGCATCCAGGAATACATGCAGCACTCGGACGCCACCAACACGGTGTTCGAGCAGTCCATGACGTTCGTGGACGGCTACCTGCACCCGGGCGACAAGCCCGGCATCGGCGTCGAATTCAACGAGGAAGCCGCCGCCACGTACCCGTACCAGCAGGCCTACCTGCCCTACAACCGCCTCGTCGACGGAACCGTCCATGACTGGTGAGGCGCCGCTCGTCGAGCCGACTCCAATCCCCGCCGCAGCCCGTCCGCAGGTGATCGTCATGGGCGTCTCCGGCTGCGGCAAGACCACCATCGGTGACCTCGTGGCCCGCGAACTGGGCGTGCCGTTCCTCGACGGCGATTCGCTCCACCCGGTGGAGAACGTCGCAAAGATGGCAGCGGGCACACCCCTGACGGACGAGGACCGATGGCCCTGGCTCGCCACGGTGGGCGCCGAACTCGCCAACGCCGGCCAGGGCGGACTGGTGCTCGCGTGCTCCGCCCTCCGCCGCAGCTACCGCGACGCCATCCGGGCGCAGGCACCTGACACCGTGTTCCTGCACCTGCACGGCAGCAAGGAAGTGCTGAGGGCCCGGACTGAAGGGCGTTCCGGCCACTTCATGCCCACCGCGTTGCTTGATTCGCAGCTCGCAACGCTGGAACCGCTCGGGGCCGACGAAGCCGGAATCGTGGTGGACATCGCCGCCCCGGTCAGCCAGGTGGTGGCCGACGCGCTGGCCGGCATTGCCGCCATCGCCGGAACCGTCGCCGGTGCCGCCGTCGCCGGTTCCAGGACTCCGGCGCCCAACGGCGCCGGTGCCCAGGGAACCCACCGGCGCCAGTTCGACGTCGACCTCCAGGCCGCGCCGTTCAACCTTGATGATGACGCCGTGGCGTGGGTGGACTCCACGATCGCCGGGATGAGCCTTGAGGAAAAGATCGGGCAGCTGTTCATCAACCACAACAACGACTACTCCCCGGAGTATCTGGACGGTGTCCTGGACACCTACCACGTGGGTGGCATGCGCTACCGGCCGGGCCCCTCGGCCGCGGTGCAGGAGCACATCCGGTATGCGCAGTCCAGGACCCGCATCCCGCTCCTGGTGGCCTCCAATCCGGAAATGGGGGGAGCCGGAAGCTGTGACGACGGGACATTTGTGTCGACGCACCTGCAGGCCGGCTCGCACCCGGACAAGGACATCGCCCGGCAAATGGGGCAGGTCGCGGGGGTGGAAACCGCTGCGCTTGGCTGCAACTGGGCATTCGCGCCGATCGTGGACATCCACTACAACTGGCGGAACACGGTCATCTCCACCCGGGCCTTCGGCAACACGCCCGAAATCGTGGTGGAGCGCGCCAAGGAGTACTTCGACGGCATCAGCGAGTCACCCACCGTCTGTGCCATGAAGCACTTCCCCGGCGACGGCGTGGACGAACGCGACCAGCACGTGGTCACCTCCTACAACACCCTCGGCTACCCGGAATGGAACCGGAGCTACGGGCACGTGTACCGCGAGATGATCGGGCACGGCGTGCAGTCGATTATGGTCGGGCACATCGGCGCGCCGGAACTCACGCGTCATTTCCGCCCGGGCACGGCGGACAAGGACATCCTGCCCGCCACGCTCTCCCCGGAACTGCTCCAGGACCTGCTTCGCGGCCAGCTGGGCTTCAACGGGCTGATCCTCACTGATGCCTCGCAGATGATTGGCCTCACCCAGGCCATGAAGCGAAGGGACCTGGTGCCGGCAACCATCGCGGCCGGCTGCGACATGTTCCTGTTCTTCCGCAACCCCTCGGAGGACTTCGGGTACATGCTGGACGGCTACAAGTCCGGAGTCATCACCGACCAGCGCCTGCATGACGCGCTGCGACGGATCCTGGCCCTCAAGGCGAGCCTGGGACTGCACCTGAAGCCTGCCGCTGAGCTTGTCCCGCCGGCGGAGGCACTCGCAGTGATCGGCAGCGATGCGCACCGGGCCATCGCGGCCGGGATCGCGGACAAGACCGTCACACTGATCAAGGACACAGCCAACAACCTGCCCATCACCCCGGAGACGCACAAACGCATCCGGCTGTACGGCATCTCCGGCGGCTCGGACTTCACCAGGGCTGATCCGCTGGCCTACCTGGACACCGTCAAGGCCGAGCTGGAGAACGCCGGCTTCGAGGTGCACCTGTTCAAGACGGCGGACCAGCGCGAGGCGGCGGGGGAGACCGGCGTGAATTTCATGTCGATCATCTCCGAGGAAGCCACCGGCGACTACGCGGACAAGTATGACGCCGCGTTCGTGTTCGCCAATGTCAAGGGCTTCGCCCAGGAGGCCGCCATCCGGATCAAGTGGTCCTCGCCGATGGCCGCGGAGATCCCGTGGTACGTCACCGAGGTACCCACGGTGTTCGTCTCGCTCAACCAGCCCAACCACCTGATTGACGTGCCGATGGTGAAGACCGCCATCAACGCCCACGCCGGGTCGCCAGAGGCCATTCGGGCGACCATCGCAAAGATCATGGGCAAGTCGGCCTTCCAGGGAACGTTCAACGAGAACGTCTTCTGCGATTCCTTCGACACCCGGCTCTGACGCGGTTGGGCGGCACGCCCCGGCCGCACGTGCAGCAAACGCGCGTGCGGCCTTTGCGTGCGGGGCGTAGCGTGGGTGCATGGAGCGAACGGGGTGCGCTGTTGTAGGCGGAGGGCCGGCGGGCATGATGCTGGGGTTGCTGCTGGCCCGGGCCGGGGTGGAGGTCACGGTCCTCGAAAAGCACGGCGACTTCCTGCGGGATTTCCGCGGCGACACCGTGCACGCTTCAACCATCCGGCTGATTGACGAACTCGGGCTCGGCGACGGATTCCGCAAGCTCCCGCAGAGCCGGCTGAACAACGTCGCCTTCCCCATCCCGGGCGTCGGCCTGGTCACGCTGGGCGATTTCGCTTCCTTGAAGCCCCCGTACAACTACATCGCCATGATGCCGCAGTGGGATTTCCTGAACTTCCTGGCCACCGAGGCCGCACGCGAACCCACGTTCACGCTCCTGATGGAGCATGAAGCCACGTCGTTGATGTACGACGGCGGGCGCGTCACCGGCGTGCGCTACCGGACCCGGGACGGTTCGGAAGGGGCGCTCCACGCGGACCTTGTGGTGGCCACGGACGGGCGCCATTCCGTGCTGCGCCGGGCCGCCGCCCTGCGGCCGAAGGACTACCCGGTTCCCTTCGACACCTGGTGGTTCAAGCTCCCGCGCCACGCCTCGGAAAAAGGCGCAGTGGCGGGCATCGTTCCGGCCTTCCGGAACCGCGAAGCCATGATCGCGCTGTTCCGCGACGACTACTACCAGATGGGGTACCTCGGCCCCAAGGGAGCGGACGCGCGGATCCGCTCCGAGGGAATTGAACGGTTCAGGGAGCGCGTTGCCGCCCTGCGCCCGGACCTGGCCGACCGCGTCGACTCGATCCGATCGATTGATGACCTTCACTGGCTGGACGTGCGGCTGGACCGGCTGCGGCGATGGTACGTGGACGGGCTGCTGTGCATAGGCGACGCCGCTCATGCCATGTCACCGGCGGGCGGCGTGGGCATCAACCTGGCGATCCAGGACGCCGTGGCCGCAGCGGCCAGGCTGGCGCCGGCACTGCTCCGGGGGCAAGTGTCGAAAAAGGACCTCGCAGCGGTGGAACGGCGGCGCCGGATGCCCACCGTTATTGTCCAGACCGTCCAGCGCGTCATGCACCGGGCGGTGTTCGTCCCGCTGTTCGCCGGAAGAAGGCCGGGTGCTCCGCCGGTCCTGCTGTTCTTTGTCCGGCACGCCCCGGTGGTGCGGCGGCTTATGCCGCGGCTCATCGCGTTCGGACCCCGGCCGGAGCACGCGCCGGCTTTTGCCCGCCGCGCTCAGCCGCGGGAGGCGACGTAATCGATCAGGCCCTTCACGGTGGCCACCGCGGTGTAGTCGCGTTCAGGAATGTCCACGCCGGTGGCCTCGTTGATGGTTTCTACGAGCCTGAGGAAATCCAGCGAATCAAGCTCAAGGTCCTGCCGCAGCCGGGAATCCTCGTCGAGGCCGTCAAAGTCAACGTCCGGCGCAACCTGGCTGATGGCCGTGTGCACGGCCTGCCGTGCGTCCTGCTCGTTCATAGCTCCTCCGGTTTTTGCAGCAGTTCGTCGATGCGGGCCAGGAAGCGGCCGCCCCGGAGCCCGTCGCTGACCCGGTGGTCGGCGGACAGGGTGGCGGTGACAGCAGGCCGCACGCCGAGCATCCCGTCGTGTGCCCAGGCTTGCTCCACCACCTTGCCCAGACCCACCATGGCCACCTGCGGCGGATAGATGACGCCGTAAACAGCCTCCACCCCGAGGTCGCCCAGATTCGTGACCGTGAGCGTGGGATCGGCCATTTCCGAACGCTGCAGCCGCCCGGCACGCGCCCGGCTGACCAGGTCCCGCAGCTGCTGCATCAGGACATCCACGGCCAGGGTGTCGGCGTCGTGGATGGCTGGTGCTACCAGACCGCCGTGCCGCAGGGCCACGGCAACGCCGAGGTGCACGGATCTGCTCGGCCGGAACACTCCGTCGGTGAAGAAGCCGTTGACTTCGGGAACCTCCCGGGCGGCCAGAGCAGTTGCCTTCAACAACAGCGCCGAGGGGACCAGCCGCGAGGCCACCGGCCGCTGTTCGTTGACCAGTTGCATCCACGCGATGGCGGCGCGCAGGTCCAGCGTGGTGCTGAGGTAGTAGTGCGGAATGGTCTTCTTGGACCGGGTCATCAGCGAGCCGATGGCCCGCCGGAGGCTGGACAAGCGGTCCTGCGCTTCCGACGGCGGCGCCTCCTCCGCGGGGAGCGCACCTTCCCCGGGCGGGGCCAGCACCGCACCCGGCGCCTCCTTCGCAGGAACAGATGCCCCGGGCCCGCTCACGGCACGCTGGATGTCGGCTTCCGTTACGGCGCCATCCGGTCCCGTCCCCGGCACGGTGCCGATGTCGACGCCGAGCTGGTCCGCCAGCCGCCGGGCGCGCGGCGAGGACCGCACCCGGGCCCCAGGGGAGACCGGAACACCTGACG